>JAQWLT010000038.1 GCA_029247205.1 Phycisphaerales bacterium
AAGAGATCTATAGATCTCTTGCCGCTCTCTTCTGGTAATGGCTCGATATCGCTCCAGGTGTGGCGCATGTCGTACCGTTCGCCTTGCGTAACGATCAAGAATCAGGCTCGCCTCATTATCTAATTGTGCGGAGGACTCTTGCTTGGTCATCTGAGGGAGGATAACCAAAGACGAGGTGGCATTCCCTGTTTGATGTTCTATTTACTTCAACCTGGACTTTGCACGACGGATGTCCCAAGCGAGTTGCGGAAGTGAGGTTGAATTCGCAGTGCGTATTGGGGGTGAGCTTTTGGCCCCGGCAAGTGCACGCCACTTGGTACACTTCGGCTCATTGCTTGGTGAATTCAGCAGGGGATATACTGGCCTTTCGGACTTCACTAGCGTTATTTAACCAGGAAAGTACACCTACTGTGTGTGGCATCACAGGATACCTCGCGGCTCCACATGGCGTTTGTCGCGTCCGGGACAGTCTGTCGCTCATGTGCGATGCGCTGACGCACCGCGGTCCGGATTCGCATGGACTTTGGCGGGATGATGAAGCAGGTGTTGGTCTTGGGCATCGGCGGCTATCTATTCGCGACTTATCCGAGGCCGGACATCAGCCCTTTGTTTCTGCAAGCGGCGATACGCATCTCTCGTACAACGGCGAGTTGTATGGACTGGAGTCGATTCGGTCGCGACTCGCAGAAGCAGGGATTCGGTTGAGAGGGCACGCCGACACTGAGGTTCTTGCTGAAGCGATTGATCTTTGGGGAATTGACACAACGCTGCCGATGCTCAACGGTATGTTTGCGTTTGCCTGTTGGAGCAGGCGACGAAGAGTATTGACCCTCGTCCGGGATCGGCTCGGCATCAAGCCCCTCTATTGGGGGCAGACGCGGTCGGGTTCGTTGGTGTTTGGTTCGGAATTGCGGTCGCTGCAACGCTGCCCAGACCTAGATAAATCGATTGACCCGATTGCCGTTCAGCAGTATCTGAAGCGTTTGTGTGTTCCGGCTCCTCGGACAATTTATGCCTCATGCAGCAAACTTGAGCCCGGCTGCCTCGTTGAAGTCGAGGTTGTCGATCGTGAAGTTCGATGTAGTGGTCGTCGCTGGTGGCATATTGATCACGAAGTCGAGTGTGCGCGGTCAGGCATGGCGGAGTCGAAGGAAGATGCTGTCGACCAGTTGGAGTCGCTCGTACAGCATGCGACCGGCATTCGCCTTGTGTCCGACGTTCCCGTTGGCGTTCTGCTGTCGGGCGGCATTGATTCAAGCCTGATTGCTGCATGTGTTGCCGCGGAGGCTGGCGGGGAGACTCGTACCTTCAGCATAGGAACCGACGATCCGTATATTGATGAGTCTGAACATGCCCGACGTATCGCTGCCCACCTTGGAACGACCCATACCGAGTTGACTGTGACTGAGCAGGAGGCACTCACTGTCGTCGGTTCGATGCATACGCTCGCCGATGAGCCCTTTGGAGATTCGTCGATTATTCCGACATTGTTGGTCAGTCGGCTCGCGAGACAACACGTCACGGTAGCGTTGTCCGGAGATGGCGGCGATGAGTTCTTTTCCGGGTACAACCGATATGCATTCATGACGCAGACCATGCGCCGCCTCGGACAAATTCCACTGCCTGCTCGAAAGATTATTGGAGCAGTCATTGGCTGTGTGCCACGCTCGGGATGGGATGTGTCGGCCGCCTTGTCTACACGATTGTCAGGACGACGGTTTCGTATTGATGCTGATCGCGCTGCGCTGATGCGTCGACTCGTTTCATCAACTAACAGCGAGAACTGCTACGAGTCGCTACTCTCGACATGGTCCCCACCACCTGTGAAGCATGCGTTGCCGGATGACACCGATCAACTTGTGTCACGGCTGCAGGAGCTCTCTGATCGAGAGTTATTAGATCAATTGTCGCTTTCGGATGCAACGACGTATTTGCCCGACGATGTACTTACGAAGGTGGATCGCGCTAGCATGGCATGCAGTCTTGAAGTTCGTGTGCCACTGCTCGACCACCGGGTGGCCGCATTTGGAGCGGCGATGCCGACGGGATGGCGATTCCATGGTTCAACCGGCAAACTTCCACTCCGGTCTCTGCTCGAGCGTTCGGTGCCACGAACTTTGTGGGACCGGCCAAAGAAGGGGTTTACCGCACCAATTCACAGGTGGCTTCGAGGAGACCTACGTCAGTGGGCCGAGTCTTTGTTGACCACGGAGAGATTGGAATCTGTTGGTCTCTTGCATCGGCCTATTCGCGATGCATGGAGCCGATTACAGGCTGGCGGCACCTATGACGCTGCAGCCATTTGGTGCGTATTGATGTTGGTCGGTTGGCTAGATGCCGATCGGTAAGGCTATTGGCCGGCGAGGCTTTCCAAGAAAGCGACAAACTCATCGTCCACTCGCCTGAACTCGATGAGGATCTCAATTTTCTTGGCTTCGAGATTATCCATTTCACTCTCTACTCCGAGCCGTTGACGCAGTGGTCGTAGGTGATGCAGGCCTGCAGTCGCAAGTTGCAATTCAATCAATTGATCTCTCAGTGGCTGCAGGGTATTTCTAAGTTCTACAACAGCTTCTCGAATATCAACGTCATGCATGGTCTCTTGTTCAAGCAGGCCGCCCGCCAAGGCCTCGGCCTTGGATGGTAGAGTGATCCCGCCTTGAAACACTGCGGTCGACAGTTGGTGTGTCGACGCCAAGTCAAGAAATGGCAGTATCTCGCGGGCCGCTTGAATAGTAATGTCGCGAACTCGCAGATGAGATTGCAGCCATGCGGTTCGCCAGTCCAATGCATCTTGCCATCGTTCTTCGGTGATCAGTGCTCGAAAGGCGAGGCCGTTTGAGACGTCAAATGCCTCGCGGTCCGAGAGTGCTACATCAATGTCAATGATCCACGCATCAAGTATGTCTTTAACTTCTTGCTTTTGTAAAGCATCGTGGCCCCCCGAAGTACTTTGAACTGCGTCAACAAGATCGATATTGGCGCCGGGAACACCGCCCTTGGGAAGCAGTCGCTGCCGAGTGATTCTACGAAGAGAAGATTGGAATCTGGGCTGCTGTTCATCCGTCAAGATCATTTGAATATTGTCGTGTAGCCAAAGCGCCTCAATATGCTTTTGTTCAAGGAAGTCCTTGGTCACAGAAAATGATTCAAGTATGATTCGATTGTCGATGCCACTGCGAGGGAGATTGCGAATCCGCTTTGCGAGCGACGAGCGACTCTGTACGCACATGGCGTCATAGTCATAAATGAGTTGCAAGATGATTGCTTGTTGCGACACATCCTGGATACCCACATCTTCAATGATGATTGCCCCGTGGCGTGTGAGGAAGTTTGGAGCCAGTGAGGAACTTTCGTCTGGCGTGTCTTGCGAAGCGTATGCGGACACCAGAGAAATGAGCACTACAGCCAGACACAATGCGGTGATTCGCTTGTGGATCATTGGGAGGGTTTGCTGGTGTGAGCAATGCATAGTGAGATGATAGGCGACCCGCAATTCTGCACGAAATGACCTGTCCTCGGTATCCTAATGAACTTTATAGGGCCGACATTTCACCCACTGGCTTCACAGAGGCGTATTTATGCCTACCCACACACCCATGGCCACTTCCTCATCTGCTATCAGCCTGCTCAAAGCGATTGAAACAACCTCGGCCGCCGTTGGCGTTGTTGGCATGGGCTATGTCGGCTTCCCGCTCGCCTGCGCGGTAGATCGGGCCGGTTATCAAACCTGTGGCTTCGACGTGGACCCGATCAAGATTGAGCGTCTCTTCGCAGGAAAGACTTATCTCGGCCACATGACAGATGAACCTTTCGCTGCGTTGGCGGGTTCAGATCGGTTCTCTGCTACCAGCAACGTCTCTGATCTTTCGGTTTGCGATGTCATCATTCTGTGTGTCCCTACTCCGCTCGGTGAGGAGAATGAGCCAGACTTGTCGTACGTCATCCAGTCGACAAAGTCAGTTGCATCCATTCTTCGACCGGGCATGTTGATTGTTCTCGAGTCGACGACATGGCCCGGGACAACCAGAGAAGTCATGCTTCCAATTCTTGAAGGGGGCGGCCTCGTTTGTGGCGAGGATTTCTTCCTTGCCTACAGTCCAGAACGGGTAAATCCGGCAGATGCCAAGTTCGAGACAGCTTCGATTCCGAAGGTCGTTGGTGGAATTGGCGACGACGCGTTGAGGCTGGCAAGTGAATTCTATGGTCGCGTTGTATGTGATGTTGTTCCAGTTGCGTCAGCAGAAATTGCAGAGGCATCAAAGATTGTCGAGAACATCTACAGATGCGTCAATATTGCGTTGGTAAATGAGCTCAAACTTGCCTTTGACAAAATGGGCATCGATGTGTGGGACGTCATCAAGGCGTCCGCGACGAAGCCATTTGGTTTCCAGCCATTTTGGCCAGGGCCTGGACTTGGCGGCCACTGCATTCCGATTGATCCGTTCTATCTCTCGTGGCGGGCTCGCCAATGCGGGGCCGAGGCTCGGTTCATTGAGTTGGCTGGTGAAATCAATACATCCATGCCGAGCATTGTTGTTGAGCGGACCTGCGACGAACTTGGGACGGCCGCCGGAAAGTCTGTCTTGGTGATAGGCGTCTCCTACAAGCCCAATGTGTCAGACATTCGCGAGACCCCCGCGGCGCCGATCATTGAGATGCTGCAAGAGCGTGGATGTGACGTGTCTTACCACGATCCTCACTGCCCGGAGTTCCCCGCTATGAAGCGGCATACGATTGATCTACAGTCCGTCCCGCTTGATGAAGCGAACGTGTCAGCCGCCGACGTTGTGTTGATCGTGACCGATCACGCTGTGATTGACTGGAGCATGCTGGGTAATTACGCGAAGGTTGTCGTGGACACCAGAAATGCGATGGATGGAATTGCTGCCACAGGTCGCATCGTGAAGGCCTAGTTAAGCAACAGCCTGATTCGGACCACCATCACCCTTCCGAGGCGCCGTCTCCGGCAACACAAAGCACAGCACAAGTGACACAACAAAGAGTGCTGGAATGATCGCCATGGCCCACCGAAATTGCGTGGGGTCCGCAACTTGTAGGAGATCAGCAGCATGGGCGGCATGCGCTGTGGTTGGGCGGACGGCAGGGGCCATCACTTCGGCTGTCAAAATCCAGCCGATGGTGACTTGTAGGCCAGCTGCAACCATCATGGTGATGAAATTACACGAAGCAACAGCGGTACCTCGTAGTGATTTCGGACAGACTTCCATTGCAACAGCGAAGCAAACGACTTGCGTGCTGGTGACTAATCCACCGATCAGCATGACCGCGAGCAAGCCCCAGTATCCATAGACGGCTGGCCATAGAAACAGGAGCATCATGACAAAGCCGCCTGCGCTTCCGACGACCAGTGGCCAACGGCGGGAGCCTATGCGGTCTGAGACAATGCCAGCGAGTGGGCAACCGATCAGCCATCCAACAGCAAGCATGATCGTTGCAAAACTCGCTTGCTCGGCGGAGTAGCCGCCTGCGACTTCCATGAATGTGTTGCCCCACAAGGCTGCAATCACACTGAGTGGGAGGTAGATCGTCGAACTGATCAGGCCTACTGCCCACAATCGCCAGTTTCCCAACACGGTTGCGATCCCGTGGAAGAAACCAAATCCAACGTCATCATCTTTCGTGAATCGATCATGGAACCAATCCGGTCTCATAGGGACGACCGCAAAAATCAGTACCGCTACCGCCACTCCAGTCCAGCCAGCAATCATGACAACATCACGCCATCCCCATGCGGCAATAGCATCAACCATCGGGGTCTGCCCAATGATTTCACCAAGCATGCCAACGGCCGTCGTAATGCCAGCAATGAGTGCGAGCCTGCTTGGCGGAAACCAGACCGTCGCCACATACACAGCACCTACAAATGCAAATGCTGAACCGAACCCTGCCATGCCTCGGGCGAGCGCCACACTATCTAGGCCGCTCGCGCGGCTGAAGATGATTGAGCCACCGCCAACGATTGCCGCTGCGCCAACGAGCAAAAATTTCGCTCCGAATCGATCAAAGAGCCCGCCCACGACCAACTGCATGGGCGCATAGACCCAGAGATATACAGCCAATGATCCACTGAGGGCTACGGGCGTGGCATCGAGTTCACGAGCGAGCTCTTCAAGAAAGACGCTCGGCATAACTCTAATGAAGAACTCATACAGAAAGAAGGAAGCTGCAACTCCCCAAAAGATCCAACCATACCAGTGACCTCGCTGTAAATGAGGCGTACTCTTTGTCATTGTGTGTCCTTGCGATCTGCCTGATTCTGATTCTATTGCCCACGCTATCAGAGTGGCGTGATATCGTGTCAACTATGCGACATAGACTGCTTTGTAGCCTTGTCATTTTACTCAATTCAACTACTGCCATGTCTCAGTCTGATCCTGGTATGGGTGCTGATGATCCGGCCTCCAGTGCAGTTGAACGAATGAAAGTAATGGAGGAATCACCAAGTGGTCTTTTGATGGAAGGGCGTGGTCTCTTGATGGAAGGCCGCGTGATGGCAGGGCTCGGCCTGTCGGATAGACGATTTCCTAATCCGGCTGGGCGTTTCCCGGTGGTCGATCATCCGGTCCACCTCAAACCACTTTTTCATCCAGACCCAGCGCAGCCGATTGCAGATGCGATAGCGGCCCTCCGTAAGGAGCTTACGGATCCAATCAGTATGACCTGGGAGCCGATGGCGGCCTGGACGTACCAGCATGCGACCAAAGTCGTGCCCGGCAGTCCGCATGCCAAGTCATTGCTGTGGCAAGCAATCTCCAGCACATGGACGTTGTGGCAGAATAATGGCGACTACGGGCAGATTTCCTGCTCACTACAAAACAATGTTGGGGTGGGCACTCCGTTGACCCCATACCTTGGTCCGGGAGTCGGCGATCCGACCGTTGTCAACAACATCTTGGTGAGCCCCGACACAACGGTTCAACTTTACTGGCAACAGTCATTTTTTGAGAACCGCATTCGTTGGCGAATAGGCAAAATCAGTGATGCAAGTTTCTTTGATCGCAACGCAGTTGCGTATGACCCCATCGGCGGATTCATGTCGCTTGACTTCAATCAGAGCCTGACGAATCCATTTCCATCACGTGGATTCGGCACGGTGCTCTCGGTGGACTTCGGCGACAATTTGACAATCAGGTCCGGGATTCTCAACTCGGCCAGTTCAGGCGCAACAAGTGGGTTTGACGGGTTGAGCTGGGCCCACCTACTTACGATCGTCGAGGCGGACATTCGCATTTTCCCCGAGGTCTTCGGGACGAAGCGGGAAGGGCACCTACGGTTTATGGGGTGGTACAACGCCATCGAGAACCCGAATGGCCCAGGCAACATCGGCGGGCCGGGCACGACTTTCAACATGGATCTCGCGGTCGCAGATCATGCGACCATATTTGCGCGAGTCGGTTGGGGATCACAGGACGTGACAGTCTCGAACTTCGCCGTGTCCTGCGGGTTCGGGATCTCATCGCCATTCGGTCTGGAGAGTTGCCAGACCGGTTTCGCAGTTGAATACGCGCACATCACGTCTCTTGGCCGGGCGTCGGCTGGGCTCTACGAGTCGGGCAGCACGACCCATGCGCCGCTGCCAGGTGGAATCTATGGCATTGGCCTTCTCGCCGGCAAGCTTGGCGCCACACACCAGCCGATCCCGGGAGGCGAGCACTACATGTTGGAGTGGTACTGGAGAGTCCGTGCAACGAAGTCCATCAACACCGGGCCGGTTATTCAAGTTGTACGCGATCCTGGCGCCGGTATCGACACTTCGGTTATTTGGGGTTGGCGTACCACAATCTCGTTCTGATTCATGTCAGGTCAGATCAGATCACTGAACCAAGCAGCAGCCCGCCGATCGTGGCGAGGTATGCGCCACCGCCAATGAGGCCGAGAATGGCAGTGGGGCCCCGGGCGCCGGCGTGGATTGCGCGTCGTCCAGTGGCGATCGAGATTCCGGCCATGACTGGCGCTATGGCAAACACACCGAAGGCTGCAAGGGCGACAGCAAAGACCCGTAGAGCATTCGCTTCGAGCAGAGTTGCCGAGGCAATGGCCGCTGAGGCATCACCGGCGGCGATTGTGTCTGCCCCAACACTCGGAATGGCAGCGACTTCATGCAGCAACATGAGCGCGCCAGCGACCACGAGGATCGCGAGGATCCACGTGAGGCCGCCGAGCAGCGCACAGCACTTTGCGAGCGAATCACGGTCTACGAGGCTCATTCGAACTCCTTCCCAGTTCGTGAACACCGTCCATCGGCAAGATTGAGGCTCATCAAGAGCAAAGTTCAGAAGCTTCAAACAAAGGTCCTAGAACTTGTTACGGCTACCATCTCAGCTTGTTCACACATGAGGGAAGCGCTCATATGCTGCATGTATTACTGGCCACTGCGGTTTTAGTCGGCGCACCAACCGCGCCCGATGGGTACTCGATTAGTGTCTTTGCGCAGCAGCCAGAGGTACTTGATCCGGTTGCGTTCTGCTTTGATGAACATGGCACGCTCTTCGTGGCCGAGACCCAGCGCCAAGAGCGGGGTGTCGAAGACAATCGTAATTCGCCATTTTGGCTGATTGACGACCTTGCTTCTCGGACGGTCGAAGATCGATATCGCCTGTACGAAAAGTGGGCCCATAAACGAGAGTCTGGGATCGACTTCTATCGCGAGTGGGCTGACGTGGTGGTGCAGCTTCGGGACACGAATGATGACGGCGTGATTGATGAACGGCTTGTATTTGCCGGCCCCTTTGATGAAGTGCTCGACGGCACTGGCGCTGGCGTTTTGTCAATTGGCGGCGACCTCTGGTATACGAACATCCCAAATCTTTGGCGGCTGCGGGATGTCGACGGAGATGGCGTCGCTGACGAGCAGGAGTCGCTCCATCGCGGATTCGGCGTACGTGTTGCCTTGCGTGGTCATGACATGCATGGTCTTGTTATGGGCCCAGATGGCCGACTGTATTGGTCAATCGGCGATCGTGGATATCACATCGAGTTACCAGATGGGCGCATACTTGAAGATCCAGCGGCGGGCGCGGTATTTCGATGCGAACTCGATGGCACAGACCTTGAGGTGTTTCATACGGGTCTGCGTAATCCACAAGAACTTGCCTTTGACCAATGGGGCAATTTGTTTACTGGCGATAACAACTCTGACTCCGAAGACCGAGCACGCGTTGTATATGTCGCCGAAGGTGGTGAGACTGGTTGGGATATGTCGTATCAGACGCTGACCGGCGACAACGATCGTGGCCCATGGGTGCAGGAGGGTGTCTGGAAGATGGATCATCCAGGCCGTCCTGCCTGGGTATTGCCACCGATATCGCACGTTGGAAGTGGGCCATCAGGTCTGACCTATCTGCCTGGACCAGGACACATTGATCGATACACCAACACTCGTTTCTTAATGTGCGATTTCCGCGGCAGTCCACCAGCAAGTAGCGTGCTTGCCTTTGGTGTAGAGCCCGATGGCGCAGGCTTCAAAGTTGCAGACATCCACCCATTTGTGAAAGGGGTGCTGTGTACTGATGTGGAAATGGGCTGGGATGGCGCGGTCTACATTTCGGACTGGGTCCAAGGATGGGGGAGCAGTGAGACCGGTCGGATTTTACGTGTTACGCACGATGAACGCACCAATGAGCCAATCATTGCAGAGGCAGCCACCCTTGTGCGAGAAGGATTTGCCCACAGGGACTTGGCTGAACTTGCCTCGCTTCTGACGCACGACGACATGCGAATTCGACTTCGAGCCGAGTGGGCGATGGCCGATCGAGGGGAAGACGCGATTGATGTGATGACAGCTGTGGCTGGTGAGTCCAATCAACTTGCCCGTCTGCATGCAATCTGGGGGTTAGGTATTGTTAACCGCCGCTTTGATGTTGGTGATCGAGCAATGCAGGCGGTGCTTGAGCACGCATGGGATGAAGATGCTCAGACGCGAGCTCAAGTTGCAAAGGTTCTTGGCGATGCCGCCTACGCCCCTGCGATCGATGACCTTCTTGGCCTTGCCTTTGATGAATCTCTACAGGTCGTGTACCACGCCCTCATTGCCCTAGGCAAGATAGGCGATGAAAGGGCGACCGACGTCGTCGCTGAGGTGCTCTGGACCAATGACAACCAAGACAAATGGATTCGGCACGCGTGCGTGATGGCACTTGCGGGCATCGACGACCACGATCGCCTGCTCACGCTTCTTGGTGACGCCCAAGCTTCAGTGCGATTGGGAGCTGTACTCGCACTTCGCAAGACTGGCGATCCAGATGTGGCGTTGGCGCTTCGAGACCCCGACCCATTTATTGCAGCAGAGGCGGCGCGGGCCGTGCACGACGCCGAAATCTGGGAGGCCATGGGTCAACTTGCTGATGTTGCTGCCAATCTTCCAACAGGCGACACGATTGAGTCGCGATCCATCGGTCGCCGCGCAGTCGAGGCGGCCTCTCGCCGCGGTACACCTCGCGATGCTGAGGCGATTGCTCGTATTGCAAACAACGAGTTGATGTCCCTGATCGTGCGGCTTGAAGCAGCGAGGTCACTTGCTGACTGGGCAACGCCAGGCCCACGCGATCGCGTGACCGGACGATACCGTGCCATTCCCCCACGAAACCCGCAGAATGCGAAGCATCACATCCAGTCACTCTTGCCAATGATCGCTTCGCAAGAAGGTGAACTTGGCGAGCAAGGCCGTGCTGCTGCCGAAGTATTCGGCGTGTCACTGGATCCTGATGCCATGCTTGCGATCTTGAGTGGTGGAGATCAGGCCGTTTCTGCTCGTGTTGATTGTCTGCTTCACCTTTCGAGGATTGAATCACATCACACCCAAGCCATAGATCTGGCCCTGAAGGCTGGCGTTCCGGCGTTGCATGCACAGGCGATTCGATTGGCTGCACCGGAAGTGGGTGTGTACCTTGCCCGCGTTGGCTTGACTGGAGACGAGCCAATGGTGCATCGCGCCGCGTTTGAGGTTATTGCTCAGGCAGAAGGTCCGGCTTCTCTTGTTGGTGTCGATGACCGCGTAACGGCAGAGACGCTTCTTGACCTATTAGAGGCCCGTGAACCAGGTGTTGTAACCGATGCCAAGTGGGCCGCAGCTGCGATCGGGGGTGACCCGGCGAGAGGTCTGTGGCTGATTGAGAATCATTCGTCAGCCTCCTGTATTCGATGTCATATCACAGAGGGTCGCGGCGGAATTGCTGGGCCATCGTTGGGTGATGTGGGCAGTCGTCTCTCGCCTCAAGAAATCTTGCAATCGATTATCGATCCACAAGCAGTTGTTGCGGAAGGGTACGGCCATGTCTCCGCTATGCCTGAGATGAAAGAGACACTGACCCCACTTGAAGTACGCCACATTGTGGCCTATCTCACGACATGTCAGGAGGCTCCTCAATGATTCCACTCTTGCTCTGTTGCTCGATGCTTGGTGTTTCAGATTCGTCGCTGCTGCAACTCGAGTCAGGGGACACGATCACCATCGTTGGTAATACATTCGCCGAGCGGATGCAACACTTCCCGTATTTCGAAGCGGGCCTCCGCGCGGCTTATCCTGATCTTGATGTGCATGTCCGTAACCTCGCATGGAGCGCCGACGAAGTTGCGTTGCAGCCGCGGCCACTGAACTTTGTAGGCATGGACACTCACATCGATCGTGTCGGGACTGATGTATTAATCGCGTGCTTTGGCATGAATGAATCATTTGCCGGCGAGGACGGCCTATTGCAATTTCGGCGTGATCTTGGCACATGGCTTGATGAGCACGCGAAGTACAGGATCATTCTTGTCTCCCCCATTGCCCACGAGTCACTCGGCGGTCGCATGCGTGAGGGGGACGCGCACACGTTTGACATTGCGCGATATACGGCTGTCATGCGAGACGAGTCGCAGCGTCGCGGCGTGCCATTCATTGATCTCCATCGACCCATGCGAGAAGCGATGGCAGGTGATCGTGAACTGACGATCAACGGCATTCATCTTAATGATGCCGGCTACAAGGTGGTCGCTCGGGAGATGTTGGTGCGGCTTGGCATCGATCCTTCTGGCCTTGATGCGACGCCCGAACGATTGGCAAACTTGCGCGAGAAAAATCGCTGGGTCTTTGAGCGATTTCGTCCGACCAATACCGAGTATGTCTACGGACGTCGGCATGCGCCATTTGGTGTCGACAACTTCCCTGCCGAAATGCAGCGGCTAGAAGATCTCGTGGCCGCCGCCGATGTGGCGATCGCAGAGGGCAAGCGTGTTGATGGCAGATCATTGCTCGCTGCCATGGAGCCGCTACCTGTTCCCCAAGTCCCCGAGCCCGATTGGGACGATGTTTCTACGCCGCCACAAGATCGACCGGTGCCTGCACCCACCGATCAGGTTGACAACTTTGTGCTTCCAGATGGTTGGTCCATCAATAGTTTCGCAAGCGAAGACGAATTTCCAGAACTCGCCAATCCAATCGCCATGAACTTTGATGGTGAGGGGCGACTCTGGGTAATTGTTGCGCCAACCTATCCGCATGTCATGCCAGGCGAGAAGCCTGCAGACAAACTGATTGTGCTCGAAGACACCGACCATGACGGTCACGCCGACACGCTGAAGGTTTTTGCCGACGGTTTGTATATCCCGACTGGATTCGCAACCAATGGCGACGAGGCGTGGGTGGTTAGTCAACCGAATCTGCTGCATGTCGTCGATACAGATGGCGATGGCGTATCAGATTTCCGCGAGATCGTGTTGCACGGTTTTGGTCCTGAGGACAGCCACCATGCAATGAGCGCGTTTGCTCGGCCTCCGGACGGAAGCATCTACTTTCAAGAAGGCACCTTCCATCATTCACAAATTGAGTCACCGGACGGTCCGAGGCGTTCGATCAATGCGGCGGTGTATCGCTATGACCCCGACACTGCTGAGGTCGAGGTTGCTTCATCTTGGCCATGGGCGAACCCGTGGGGGCATGTTGTTGATGTATGGGGGCGCAGCATCATCACTGATGGCACCAGCGCATCGTCCCGACGGCTGACGCATATTGCTGGGGCGCATGCATATCCAGACACCCTCAAGGGTTCACCTGAGGTACGCGGCGTTCCATCGTTTACGCCGTCTAGCCGCCGGCCAGCAGGCGGCACCGAAATTCTTGGTGGCTCACACCTTCCACCCGAGGCACGGGGCCGAATGGTTATTCCACAGAACATCGGCTACTACGGACTGCACTGGTATGACCTTGATGAAGTCGACTCTGGGTATGCGGCGACTGCGGTGGACCCTGACCTGGTGTATTCCACCGACCCAACCTGCCGGCCGGTTGACGTAGAAGTCGGCCCAGACGGCGCGATCTACATGCTTGACTGGGCCAACCCGATTGTTGGGCATATGCAGTTCAGCGTGCGAGACCCACGGCGAGACCACACGCATGGTCGTGTATGGCGCATTACCAAGAACGACTCCCCGCCTCTCGAGTGGGAGCCACTTGGCGAGTTGGAGATTCCTGCCTTGCTTGCCAATCTCGAGGGCGAGGCACCATGGTCTGTTCGGCGAAGTCGAATTGAGTTGCAGCGGCGGCCAGCCGACGAAGTTCTGCCAGAGGCGGTGGCCTGGGCGGATCGCTTGGACGATTCACACGCGCTGCTAGAAACACTTTGGTTGCATCAGGCCCATGGTGTTGTGAATGAAGGCTTGCTCGATCGTGTCTTGAGTTCGGATGAGCCGCGAGCGAGGGCTGCGGCAGTGGCAGTGCTGCGAACATGGCGAGATGAGATCGATGTTATCGATCGACTTCGTCCAGCTGTTCTGGACGTTGACGCAGGCGTGCGTGTGGAAGCGATTTTAGCGTTGGGGTTTGTTGAAGACCCTCGCTCAGTTGAACTCTTGAGTCTTGCGATGCGCCAGCCAGTCGATGCCGGGACACGAGCTGTCTTGGCCCGCTCACTTGCGATGCTTGAACCCTTCGGTACGCCAGGTGGCGAGGGCACCGAGGCGTGGCGGCTTGCCAAACTATCTGATAGCGAATTACTTGCTGAGCCACTCGGTCACTTCTCTTCTGTAGAGATGATGATCCGTAGTTCGTTGTCCATTGCCGATCGCCGCTCAGCGGCGGACTGGCTTGCGGCGAAGTCGGACCGACCAGTGGCGTTTGAGGTATGGGATGCAGTTCGTGGAGCGCCAGAGGGAGGCGGCATCGAGGTGCTTCTCTCGTTAACACCGGAAGAGTTGTTGCCGCTGCGCGAGTCAATGCAGTTAATGCTCGACGATCGCGATCCGATGATGCGACGCAATGCTTGGGCCGGTCTGGCACAGGTCGATGGTTGGGACCAAGCATGGTCGGCTGCGTCAGTTGGGCGAGGGACGATGCGGCGAGTGGATTTGTTGGGTGCTGCCGCTCAGTGGCCGGTGATTGCTGGTGCCCCTGGAGCCACGACCATGTCCTTGTTGCTTAAGGACGGGCCGCAGGACCAGAGCGGGGCAGTTGTGGGGCAGCGCATTCGAGTGGAACTTGACGGCAATGCCACACTGACGTTGGCTGAGGTTGAGGTAATCAGTGGCGGGCAAAATGTCGCCCTCGGCAAGCCTTGTTCGCAGTCCACCACGCGGTGGGAGGGTGTGGCGAGTCGGGCAGTAGACGGTGACGCCAATGGCGCATGGGAGGACGGCGCATCCACTCATACAACTGAGGGTGCACCTGATCCGTGGTGGGAAGTTGATCTTGGTAGCGATGTCGGCATCGAACGAGTGGTTCTACACAACCGCATTGATCGGCCATATCACAAGCGTCTTGAGGGCTTCAGTCTTGTCGTACTGAACTCTGCTGGCGATGAGGTGTGGCGTCAGGACGACAATCCAGCGCCTGAGTACCGCGTTGAGATTGTGCCAGGTGGCGATACTGATTTGCCAGTCCGCGTTGCAGCCATGGATGCGATGGCGGCGACTGCGCCGTCGGCTGAAACACTGACTACGTTGGCGCTATGGGCGGCTTCCGGTGAGGAGCACGTGCGATTGCAATCTGCGATGGCGATGGATCGGGTGCCTGAATCTTTGTGGCCCGAGAAGTTATCGCAGCACCGACTGAAGCGAGTAAAGATCGGGACGGTTCCCCACAAGATGATGTACGACATCAAACGGTTCGATGTATTTGCCGGTCAGCCCGTCGAGTTGGAACTGGTGAACACGGACAAGATGCCTCATAATCTCATCATCGCCAAGCCAGGGTCATTGCGGCGGATTGGTCGAGCGGCCGATGCGCAGGGACTCGATGGCGAAGCAGCAGAACGCCACTATGTACCTGACGTCGATGGAATACTCCACGCTTCGCCCCTGGTGCTCGAAGGAAAGACGGAGTATTTACGATTCCTCGCGCCCGACCGACCTGGCCGCTACCCATATGTATGCACCTACCCAGCGCACTGGCAAATGATGAACGGCGTCATGGGTGTTCGTAGGTTTGATCAGGCGGGCAATTGAGTAGTTTGTCACGCCAGCACTTACAATAATACCGCGACGTAACTCGTTGCAGTGCATGGGGAATAATAAACCGTTGGGTCAATGGAGCCATGGAAATCATATTTGGCATTGTGGTGCTCGGTCTCGTCTGTGTTGTCGCATACTTTGCGTATCAACAGCGACAGAAGCGGATTGCTGCCATGGCGGCGTTGGCATCACAACTGGGTCTTCAGTTCTCGGAGGGCCAAGACCATGGCCACGATGACCGCTTCGCTCAGTTTGCAATATTCCGCAGTGGCACTCGGCGCATCGCCTACAACACAATGAGCGGATCGATAGCGATCGGACCATTTACTCAGTCAGTTGTGCTCGGTGACTTCAAATACACCGTCGAATCTGGATCGGGCAAGAACCGTCGTCGCGTGACCAAGCGATTCAGTTATGTACTTGTATCGATGCCGCATTCAGATGTTCCAGAACTCCTTCTTCGGGGCGAAAACTTTTTCGATCGCATCGGTAATTTCTTCGGCTTCGACGACATTGATTTTGAGTCAAGTGAATTCAGTCGCCGCTTTCATGTGTCTAGTTCCCACAAGCGATTTGCATGGGATCTAATCGACCCGCGCATGATGGATTTTCTGATGACGGAGGACTCGCCGGTTGTGGATATGGAAGGGGGTTGGATGTGTTTGGCCGATGCCAGAGTGTGGTCGACTGAAACATTTAGTGAGCGCCTGGACTTTGCAGGAAGATTCCTTGATCATTGGCCTGATCACGTCGTTCGAGGATTAAACGAAGGCCGTTACAAGGAGTCCGATTGACATGGCATGGGTCGTTCCATTGTGCATTGTCGTTGGCGTCGGCTTGGTCGGGTTGTTGTGGTATGTCGTTGTGTACAACCGTTTTGTTTCACTGCGAAATCATCTCAAAGAGAGTTGGTCTGACGTCGACGTTGAACTCAAGCGTCGCTACGACCTTGTCCCGAATCTCGTACGAACGGCGAAGGGCTATGCCGCGCATGAGAATGGTGTCTTTGAATCAATTACCAAGGCACGCGCAGCTGCGGTTGCGAACACAGGCGATCCCTCTCACCAATCAGCCGATGAGCAACGCTTGGTCGGTCAACTAGGGAGGCTCTTCGTTGTAGCCGAGGCTTATCCAGAACTTAAAGCTGATCAAAACTTTCTTGATCTACAAGAGGAACTGAGCAACACTGAAGACAGAATTGCTGCAGCGCGGCGTTTCTTTAATGGAAATGTTCGTGAACTCAACACCTTGCGCGAGTCCTTCCCCTCGAGCATCGTTGCAGGGATGGCTAAAGTCGAAGCGGCGGGCTACTTTGAGGTCGCAGATCACACCGAACGAGCGAATCCGAAGATCTGAAACTTGTTCGCAGTTCTGCTCGAGCGCTCGATTTGCGGGCGGTTATTGTTGTGTGGCGTTTTAGCCACGTTCTTCGGTTAAACGTGCGCTCATTGCCAAAGTTGTTGCAGGGGTTGTGCCGCAACAACCACCAACAACCGAGGCGCCTGCATCTATCCATGCCATCCCATATTCAGCAAAGCGATTTGGGTCGACTGCGTCAGTGCTGACCCAAGCTCCATGCTCGTCTGCGTAGCCTATGTTTCCATAGGCGGCGATTCGCATGTCGTTGGGGAGTGTGGCCCGTAGGTTTGCCACATGTTCTGTGAGCGAGGGGGCGCTGACGCAGTTGACCCCTATGAAGGTCGCTCCGCGGAGTGCTGGCGCGATTTCGCCTATCGCCGTGCCATCAAGCAGTGCGCCATTGGGCGAGAGGCAGAAGCAGATGCTCCAGCAACCAGGCGCAAGTTCCTTGGCCGCCTCGATCGCAGCGAGCGCTTCGTGTGCGCTGCACATGGTTTCAATCAGTACAAGATCAACGCCTGCATCCATCAGATTTCCGATGAGTTCTGCGTGTTCCCGTCGGCATGTCTCGGTGTCCGGTGCATGGTCTGGGCTGTAGCAGTCCTCTAGCGGCGCCACGCTGCCAAACACCATGGCGGCAGAATTCACGTCGTCGCGGGCGGCTTGCGCGATCGCTACGGCTTGGCGTGTGAGGTCAGCGGCGAGATGCCCGAGGCCCGCCTTGGCGAGCGAGCGTTGGTGGGTTCGGAACGTATTGGTTGTGATGGCGCCAGCTCCGGCCGCGAGATAGGCTGCGTGCACGTCCTGCAAGATGCTTGGTGCATTGAGGATTGCGTTTGCTGACCAGAGTGGAAGATCAATGTCTACACCGCGTCGCTCAAGTTCGGAACCCGTTGCGCCATCAAGCAGCAGGATGTCATCGGGAAGTTCACGCATGCACCGGAGCATTCTATGACGCAATGTGTTTGCGGAATCGTCGTCTCGCTGTAACTGTGAGTGGCAGAAGTGCGAGCCAGAAGGCGTCTGGTGCTCATTCTCTGAATGCCCAGGGAAGTTGGCCGCGGTTGCTCCATCAGCGAGTGTGTGGAGAAATGGTGGCTGATCACTCAATTGCCGCACTTTGAGATCTCGTGATACCAAGTGTTGAGGGTAAATAAAGACACTTCCAACATGTCCTACACCCTTCCTGAACAGTAGGCGGGGAGCATCCATCCAATGATTACAGGAGATTTCGTCATGAAGACAGGCGTCATTTTTGGAATATTGGCAGCGAGCATGAGTGTGCCTGCCTTGGCAGAGGATGTACGTGATCACGAGATCGCTGAACTCCGATCTATGGTTAACACGCTTCGGACTGAGGTTGACGTGCTCCGCGCTCACGACTCAGACCAGTGGCTCAATGAGGCACGCACCGAACAGATTCGTGGCCTCGTCCAGGACGTGCTGGCCGATGCAGACACTCGTGCTGCGTTGCAGGGTGGTGGTGCGACGAGCGGATACAACGGTGGCTTCTTCATTAACTCTGCCGATGGCAATTGGAGCATGAAGATCAATGGTCAGATTCAAGCTCGGTTCATGTACAACAGTATGTCGGATCCAACTGGTCCAGATGCTGTTGACTATGGGTTTGAAATGCGGCGCTTGAAATTGAAGTTCAGCGGTACGATCATCGACCCAAGTTGGGGATACAAGATCAGCATTATCAACCAGCGAAATGCACAGGGCTCTAATAGCACTTCCGGCATGTATGTCGAGGATGCATGGATCAAGAAGACGTTCGACAATGGCATGTATGCTCGTGTCGGTCAGTTTAAAGCCCCGTTCTTGCGTGAAGAACTTGTGTCGAGTAGCGCTCAACTCGCAGTGGAGCGATCATTGATCAATAATCAGTGGACCTATGGATGGACACAAGGTATTGAGCTTGGCAGCAAGTCGGACCGCCTCTGGTGGCGGGCGATGTACTTAGACGGGCCAAACTCTTCGAATAGACAGTCAGCTGGAGTAGGCGATGCCATATCGATGGTCGCGCGGGCCGATTATCGAATTTCGGGGGAGTGGTCCGATTGGAAGTCATTGTCAGGATATGGTGACCGCAGCGATTTTTATGCATTCGTTGGTGGAGCGGTGCAGTGGTTCAACATGAGTGACAAGGCCGCGGCCGCAGCCGCGATGCCCCCAACCGAGTACGGCGGGATGAACGGCACGCGTAGTTATGGATTCACTGTTGATGGATCCATGGGCGGCGAGTCGTGGACGGCTTACGCCGCGTTTGTATGGTCTGACAACAAGGGCGGCAATAATGGGAACTCGGCATGGGGAGCACTTGTTCAGGGCGGGTACTTCATTCAAGAGGATGTCGAACTGTTTGGCCGCTGGGAGTACAGCACCATCGGACGAATCAACTCTTTGCCGCCCAATAACAAGCTGAGTGTGATGACCTTGGGCATCAATTACTGGCCAGTTGGAATCAAGAATTTGAAGTGGACAACTGACTTCGGATATGCGTTCACAGCGATCGCTCGGGGTTCTACAGCCTTTGGATCCGCAAGTGCCGACTACAACAGTTCTGGCAATGGCTGGAATGCAGATCTCAACGATGGCCAGTGGCTGGTTCGGACGCAATTGCAACTGCTGTTCTAGGCGCAGTTCTCATTTGTGTGCAGCGGCTCGAGGACGACGGTTGCTGTGGGTGCCAGTACCCGCAGCAGTTCTGCAACGGACCATGCCTGAGCGGGACATCCGTGCGGTTCGTGCGGGAGATTGCCATCGTAGATTTCGGCGATCTGACCCATACATCCGTGTTCAAGGGAGGCCACTAATGATGTCGTTGCTGCGTGCACAGCGGCGTCTGCGTCTTCGCTCGAAGTTGCGAGTGACCGTAATGCATCACAATAGGGTCCAATCAGCCACGGCCAGACGGTACCGTTGTGATAGGCCATGTCTCGTGATTTCATGTCGCCGTCGAAGCGCCCGCGGTACGCGGGGTCCTCCTGGCTGAGTGTTCGCAGGCCATAAGGCGTCAGCAGGTGCTCGGTGATGACATCAAGCACTTGTTGCTGCCGCTTCTTACCGAGTGGACAGCCCGGGAGCGAGATTGCAAATATCTGATTCGGCCGGATCTGCTCTTGGCCAACCCATGCCCCATCTTGCAACTCAAGCAGATCGAAACAGCAGCCTTGCGATTCATTCCAGAACAGACTAAATGAAGCGGCGGCTGCGTCTGCGTGCGCAATTAACATGGACGATTCAGCTGGCATGAGTGATGCAATCAAACGCAGCCCACTTTGCCAGAGAGCAGAGAGTTCGATGGGCTTACCGATGCGAGGCGTCACCGCTACGCCGTCAATTCGGGCATCCATCCATGTCAGGGCTTCGCCTCTTATGCCCGCTTCGATCAGGCCGTCACCTGCAACTCGAACACCTGGGCATAAACCATCAATATGCGATCGAATGATGGTCATGGTGGCGGCGAGTAACTTGGTTGCCCCTGGCGCACGATCAACTCCGCCTGCGTACTCAATATATGCATGCACTGCGTGCAAGAACCATAGGCTTGCATCGGCAGTGTTGTAGTGTGCGGCATCGGGGTCGAGGTCATCAAACCTGTTGGGAATCAGTCCATCTCGGATGTTGGACGCATATGTTTCAAGGACAACACGAGCTTCATCGACTCGTCCTGTCTTGAGCAACAGCCCACGCATCGAGATCATGGTGTCCCGCCCCCAGTCAGAAAACCATGGATAGCCGGCAATGATCGATGCGCCAATCATTGTTGTGTCGGTTCCTGCGCGGGCGACGACAAACTGCTCTGCTGCTTTGGCAAGCCGAATAGGTAAGGACCGATTGGTATGCCGAACGCGCTCTGGAGTCTGCGGCACGAATGCATCCATCTCGGCTGTCAACTCAAACCAAGGCTGCCCGGTCGAGAGTTGCACTTCAACAAGGGATGCGGCCAAGGATGACTCGCGATGGTCATAGCCACGAGAATTTTCCATCGGATATTCGAACTCGTGCCACCATTCTGGATCATCTTGCCATTCACCGCGGGAACAGCGCAAAGTAAGTTCGTTTTCATCTCGCGTACACCGAAGTGTCCGACCGCTTCTGTTCATGGCAATGCCACTTGGCAAGTGCTGCAGTGAATGGAAGTCTCGTAGCAAGACCAGTGGTCTGACGCGTAGTACTGCCACATCAGGCAGCGTGTCGATGTCCCAGCGAATGGAACAGGCGTTAAAACCATGCCGAAGCGTGAGCGTTCGCGTGATGGTGATGCCCGACGGCAAACCCCATCGCCAGATTGCCGCATTGAGATCACACTCGAAGCTAAGCAACTTGGTCCAGCCATCTGGGTGAGGTCTGGGATCATCACGAAAGAGAAAGTTTGCCAGCGGAATCTCGCCGCTGCCAGGTAGCTCAATCGAGTCGATTACGCCGTGTAGGGCAACGATTCGGCCAACTGGAGGGGAGGCAGCGCTGACGAGGAGCCCGTGGTATCTGCGAGTGGGGACACCACATGCCGTCCCCATGGCAAAGCCACCAAGACCGTTGGTCAGCAGCCACTCGCGGCCGAGTTCTGGGCCAGATTCTTGCTGCGGCGTACCCATTGATGCGACTACTCCGCCCGCATCGCTGCGATATGTTCAGTCAGCCTGCGGCTTGTGGCGTCGCCAGATGGCGGCGCATCCCCGAGAACACCTGGCAGGATGTTGTTTGCAAGTTCCTTGCCGAGTTCTACACCCCATTGGTCGAAAGAGTCAATTCCCCAGATGGCCCCCTGTACAAATACGCGATGTTCGTACAGAGAAATGATCGCACCAAGTTGTGCTGGGTCCAGCCGTGGATACAGCATGGTGGTCGATGCCCGGTTGCCCATCATTACCTTGTGGGGCGCAAGCGAATCGACCTCAATCGGCGAGAGATTCGCAGCAGCGAGTTCCTCGCGAACCTGTTCGAGTGTCCGCCCACGCGCCATGGCCTCAGCCTGTGCGAGACAGTTGGCAAGCAATATTTCGTGCCGGTTGTCTGGGCTTGGGGTCTCGGAGCAAGCCGCTACGAGGAAGTCGCATGGAACCATGGTCGTGCCTTGATGCAGCATCTGATGAAAGGAGTGCTGCCCATTTGTTCCTGGCTCACCCCACACCACAAACGCTGTTCCATGTGTCGTCTGCGACCCATCGAGCCTCGTGTGCTTGCCATTGCTTTCCATCTCAAGTTGCTGCAGGTACGCCGGCAGTCGAAGCAAGTGTTGATCATAAGGAAGCACCGCTCGAGTTTGACAATTCCAACACTCCCGGTACCAGCAATCAAGCAGCCCAAGCAAGACTGGAACATTCTTTTCCAGTGGAGAATTACGGAAGTGCATGTCCATGCGGTGCGCGCCGCCTAGCAGTTGTTCGAATCGTTCAAAGCCGATGGAAACTGCAATAGAGAGACCAATGGCAGACCACATCGAGTACCGGCCTCCTACCCAGTCCCAAAACTCAAACATCGTGCCGATGCCGAAATCATTCACACGCTGGGCATTCGTCGAAACAGCGACGAAGTGGCTTGCTACGGCGTTCTCGCCAAGTGCTTCTACAAGCCAAAGTCTGGCGGCGTGCGCATTGGCAAGCGTTTCTTGCGTACCAAATGTCTTGGACGCAACGATGAAGAGTGTCGTTTCTGGGTTGAGCGTTGCGAGCGTGTCAGCCAAGTGCGAAGGATCGACGTTCGAGACAAAGTGGGTACGCACACTGCTCACCCACCACGGGCGCAAAGCTTCGGTAGTCATTACAGGTCCGAGGTCTGATCCACCGATGCCAATATTGACAACATGTTCGATCTTCTTGCCGGTGGACCCTTGCCATGATCCGTCGTGTATCGAGTCGCAGAAGGTCTTCATGCGGGCGAGTACATCACGAACGTCCGGCATGACATCGATGCCATCCACATGCATAGGCCGATCGGACTGGTTTCGCAGTGCCACATGCATAACCGCGCGATGCTCGGTGGTATTGATGGGCTCGCCGGAGAACATGGCATCTCGCATGCCAGTGACATTCCGCTCGGCCGCCAACCCAAGCAGCAGGTCCAAGGTCTTTTCAGTGGCGAGATGTCTACTGAGATCCACGACGAGTTCATCAACAGTGTGAACAAACTGATCGTCTCGCCCTTGGGCGTCACAAAGCGACCCAAGAGAGACATCATCAAATTCGTTGCGATGGGAGTGAAGTTGGGCCCACGCGTCGCTCATGCCTCATCCTCCCACATACGAAAGCCTCCAATGAAGGCCTTTGAGTTTCCACCACGCTCACATCGCTCCGGTAGGTCATCAAGTTTTTTGACATTCCCACCGCCGAGCACGACGTAGTCAGGATCAATCGCGTCAACAAATTGATTCACTACTTCAAACACCGTATCTCGCCATATATCAAATCCTTGCCGTTTCAGTCCGGCTTTCCCGGTGTAGTGCTCGAAGCAGTGCTTCCGAAAGGGCATATGCCCGAGTTCAAGTGGCTCGATCTGGCCGTCCTCAATCATCGCTGATCCGAGCCCAGTTCCGAGTCCAAGAAAGAGCATGCGGCCACCGTGATAACTGCCAAGTGCCTGCATGGCGGCATCGTTCATCACACGAACAGGGCAGCCAAATGCAGCTTCAAAGTCGAATCCAACCCATCCACCCCCCAAATTGGTGGGGTTGAGCAAGGGTCGTCCGCCGACGACAGGCGAGGGATAGCCGATCGAAACGCGGTCCCAGGTCCAATCTTCACATGCCACGGTGACTGAATCGACCATCACCTCAGCAGAGAGATGTGAGCCCGATTTCACTTTGCGGCGTGTCTCCTCGCCAGATCGGAGAATCTTGAGGTTCGTGCCACCGATGTCAATTACGAGGATGTCCACAGGAGCACGATAGCCGATGGCCGCGGGCGTTATCTTGCGTGCAGGAGATGCATTCATGCGAGTTGTCTTGGCTGGAGATCACGCTGGGCTGAATATGCGAGCCGATCTCGCAAGCGTGGCCCGATCGATGGGACACGAGGTCGTACTGGTTGGCCCATGCGAGGGCGAGCGGGTGGACTTTCCGATTGCCGCTGAAGCCCTGTGCCGAGAAATAATGGCTGGCCGCGCAAATCGAGGCATCCTCTTGTGTGGTTCTGGTGCGGGTATGTGTATGGCAGCGAATCGATTTCCGGGCATTCGCGCCGCAACCGCACACGACACATATACCGCTCACCAAATGGTTGAACACGATGCTGCAAATGTGCTGACGCTTGGCACGCGAGTCATCGGCCCAGAGCCCGCAGCCGAAATCGTACGGGCGTATCTTAAAGCCGAGTTCCAAACTGCAGATCGATATCGACGTCGATTGCAACAGATCATTGACATAGAAAGGAAACGGACGATGAATCCGCTCCATGACTTGAGTGCGGCAGGACAAGCCGTTTGGCTCGACTATATTCGGCGTGACATTCTCGACGATGGAACCCTTGCGAGATACATATCTGACCTATGTGTCACTGGATTGACGAGCAACCCGTCGATATTTGATAAGGCGATTTCGGGCAGCAATCTCTACGACGAAGCCATATCTGGCGGCGATGCCGAGACGATCTTTTTCGACTTGGCGATTGACGACCTTGGCCGTGCCGCTGATCTGCTCAGAACATCATGGGATGTCAGTGGTGGCACCGATGGGTACGTGTCGTTGGAAGTGTCGCCGCTACTTGCGGCCGATGCGAATACCACCATTGAGCAGGGAATTGAGCTCTTTAAGCGTGCGGATCGCCCAAATCTCATGATCAAGGTGCCCGGCACGCCTGAGTCGCCAGAGGCAATTGAAGAATTGATCTATCAGGGCGTGAATGTCAATGTCACATTGCTCTTTGATGACGTGCAGTATCGCCGCGCGGCCGAAGCTTATATTCGGGGCATCGAGCGGCGACTCGAAGCGGGGCTCGATGCCAACGTCTTCTCGGTGGCATCGGTCTTCATTTCGCGGTGGGATACGCCAACTGCTGGGAAGGTGGGGGACGACCTCAAGAACCGGCTGGGCATTGCGTGCGGCACACTGTGCCATCGCGCATGCGAGGAGATTTTCGCTGGTGACAGGTTTGCCAAGGTTCGTGAGGCAGGCGGCCATCGGCAGAAGTTGCTGATGGCGAGCACGAGCACGAAAGACCCGGCTCTACCGGACACGCTCTATGTGACTGCACTTGCGGCGGCTGACTCAGTTGACACAATTCCAGAAGCAACGCTGCTTGCCTTTGCAGATCATGGTGTGATGGCCGGTACGCTTGGAGAAGCAGCATGGCTAGAGGCGGATCAAGTTCTTGCAGGCTTTCAAGCCGCAGGCATTGACGTGCGAGCACTTGCCGAGCAACTTCAGAGTGAAGGCGCCGACGCATTCGTCAAGTCATGGCGGAATCTTCTGCAGACAATTGACACCAAAGTCGGAAACATGCAGGCAAGCTGACGGGAGCGTTCACGATGCAAATCGCAATGATTGGGCTCGGCCGGATGGGTGCGGGAATGGTTCGGCGGCTGCTTGCCGCGGGGCATGAGTGCGTCGTATGGGATGTCAACGCAGATGCCGTTGCCGAACTTTCGGCAGAAGGCGCCGTACCAGCTGCAACGGTCCAAGAATTGACAGAAAAAATGCAGTCGCCTCGGGCTGTCTGGATGATGGTTCCTGCAGGCATCGTGGATACAGTCATCGGAGACGTTGTCTCGCATCTTGGCGAAGGCGATGTACTTATCGATGGCGGAAATAGCATGTGGCGAGACGATCTTCGTCGTCATGCTGAGTTGGCTGAGCGTGGCATTCGTTATGTAGATGCTGGCGTTAGTGGCGGAGTATGGGGACAGGAACGAGGCTATTGCCTGATGGTTGGCGGCGAACCAGAGGCAATTTCGCATGTGCAGCCTGCGCTTGAGGCGCTCGCTCCCGGGGCAGATTCCGCATCACGTACGCCTGGCCATGAAGGTGAACCTACATCTGCCGAGTCTGGTTGGCTGCACTGCGGCCCAAGCGGCGCCGGACACTTTGTCAAGATGGTGCACAACGGTATTGAGTATGGCTTGATGTCGGCCTACGCAGAAGGCTTGGGCATCCTCTCGCACGCAGGTGTTGGGGCCCATGATCGTGAGCATGATGCGGAGACAACACCACTTCGTACGCCAGAAGCATTTCAGTATGACCTTGACCTTCCTGCTATTACCGAACTCTGGCGACGGGGCAGTGTCATTGGCTCGTGGCTACTCGACCTCACTGCAGCAGCTCTGCATGAGGACCCGGGATTAGATGGCTTTGCTGGCCGCGTGTCTGATTCGGGTGAAGGGCGATGGACGCTTGAAGCAGCAATTGAAACTGGTTCTCCTGCACCGGTACTTGCCGCGGCGCTCTTTCAGCGATTCGCATCGCGTGGTGAAGATGAGTTTGGTCGTCGAGTGCTATCGGCAATGCGACATCAATTCGGTGGTCATGTTGAGAAGAAGGCATGAGTCGTCAGCAGGCGGATGCCTTGGTGATCTTTGGCATTACCGGCGACTTGGTACACCGCAAGATTTTTCCTTCGCTTTATGCACTTGAGCGGCGAGGAGCACTCAATGTGCCCGTTGTTGGAATTGCAAGGCAATCAATGACCATTGACGAACTCCTTGTTCACGCGCGTGATGGCATAGAGCAGTTTGGTGATGGGCCAATTGATGACACGGTTTTCAATCGACTTGCAGAGCGACTGCAGTATGTCGTCGGTGACTACGCCGATCTGGATAGCTTTCATCGGTTACGCAAGGCGATTGGTGATGCCAAGCATCCGCTGCACTACCTGGCGGTCCCTCCAAGTTTGTTTCCGCTTGTCACGGCCAATATCGCAGCAGGCGGATGTGCTGATGGCGCTTCGGTTGTTGTCGAGAAGCCCTTCGGACGGAATCTTGATTCAGCGTTGGCACTCAATGCGGCTTTACATGCAGTGTTTCCAGAGGAACGCATCTACCGAATTGACCACTACCTCGGCAAAGAGGCGTTGCTCAATCTGACATACTTTCGGTTTGGTAACCGCTTCCTTGAGCCGATTTGGAACCGCGAGCATGTACGTAGTGTGCAGATCACTATGGCCGAGGACTTTGGTGTCGAGGGGAGGGGTGGCTTCTACGACGAAGCGGGGGCTATCCGGGATGTCATTCAAAACCACATGCTGCAAATGGTTGCGTTGCTTGCCATGGATCCACCGGCGTCGGCAGATGATGAGTCAATGCGAGACGCCAAGGTTCGCGTGTTGCGATCAATACAAGCGGTAGATCCGACCAACCTTGTTCGTGGCCAATATGTAGGTTTTCTTGATGAAGATGGCGTGAAACCTGACTCACAAACCGAAACCTATGCCGCCATTCGGTTCCACATCAATTCATGGCGATGGGCTGGCGTTCCATTCTTGGTTCGGGTTGGCAAACACATGCCGGTCACCGCGACCGAAGTGCTTGTTGACCTGAAGAGACCGCCCCAAACGCTCTTTGGTGATGCTGATGGCAGTGAACGAAATTACTTCCGGTTTCAATTCAAGCCATTTACGACCATCTCCATTGGGGCGAGGGCAAAGAAGCCGGGCGAAGAGATGACTGGTGAGCAAATCGAGATGATTGCATTGCATCAGGAGCCTGAAGAAATGAGTGCTTACGAGCGACTCATTGAAGACGCGATGCTCGGACAGGCGGGTCTTTTTGCGCGAGTTGATGAAGTTGAAAGTGCTTGGCAGATTATCGACCCCGCACTGGCTGCTGATACAGACGTGCACATGTACCAGCCCGGTTCATGGGGCCCAGCCGAAGCAGATCATCTCATGGCTGACTGTGGTGCATGGCACAACCCGCTGTCTCCAGTTGGAATGATCGCGACGCCATCAAGATGAATGCTTGTCATGTCTTTGAGGATGGACTTCGTTTAGAAGTTCTGCAAGACGTCGAGGAAGTTGCGTGCCGCGCCGCTGATTGGCTGGCGGACCGGCTCATCCGATTGATTGAAGCGAACGGCTTTGCGGTGCTTGCGATTAGCGGGGGCCGCTCACCATGGCCGATGTTTCGACGTCTTGTTTTGAACGAGGCCATTGCATGGAAAGATGTGCATATTGTGCAAGTAGACGAGCGAGTGGCACCTGCGGGCGATGTAGACCGAAATTGGACGATTGCAAGTGAGGTCTTTGGCGTTGTTGTTCCACAGCACAATCTGCATCCGATGCCAGTTGAGGAGGAATCGCTTGGCCTTGCCGCAGGTCTCTACGCGGATCTTCTAGATAGGCTGACCGAAGGAAATGGAATTGGCATTGTCCATCTTGGACTTGGTGCCGATGGGCATACGGCATCGCTCTTTCCGGGCGATGAAGTATTGCATGTGCAGGACCGCGCGGTGGCCGTTACCAATCAGCCGTACATGGGGCGGCGGCGCATGACGCTCACATTGCCAACGATTGATTGTGCCCAACATGTCTTGTGGCAAGTTGTTGGGAGTGATAAGTCTCTCATGTTGAAAAAGTTGGTTCACCAAGATCGATCGATCCCCGCCGCCACCGTGCGGCGTAGCGCAGCGATGATTCTGGCTGATGTTGCTGCAGCAAGTGAACTGGAGATTGCATGAAACTTCGCACGAAGCTGGTGGTGTTGCTTCTATTACCTCTGACCGTTGTGTTTACGGTGTTTGGATATATGCAGTACGTAGCGATGCGAGATGCAGCAATTACAGCTGCGAAGAATCACACGCTGCTTTTGACGCAGGCGACGGCCGGCGAGATTGAGGGTGAACTAGCAAAGGCGGTGCATGTGGCCCAGACAGGCGCTGCCGTGTTGGCTGAAGCGCCTGAAATCAACGGAGATCGCACATGGTCGATGTTGGACTCACTGGTCCAACGAATTCCACTTGTCGAGGGCGCTTCCATTGCGTGGACACCAGGGCACGTCAGCGTTGATGGGCCAGCGGCTCCCTATGTGTGGCGGCGAGATGGCACCATGCATCACCAAGATCTTCGCGTGGCGTACGAAGAGCAAGGCGGCGCCCCATATACCGAGCGTGAGTGGTATCAAATGGCGGCAACCGGCAACTCTGGGTGGACACCCCCTTATGAAGGACCAGTCTTCGACGGTTTGCTGGTGTCCTACTCGGTACCGGTTGTGCGAGAAGGATCCGTGGTGGCAGTTTTATCGCTTGACGTCCCTCTGGTCCCATTGCAAGCAGAATTGGCAGTTGGCGGGTTTGCCAAATCCAGCGGATATCTTGTCGGGCCGGGCGATCGATTCATTTCGAATCCAGATCCTAAACTCATCATGCAGCCCGTGAGCATGAGCGGAGGGCCAACGCAGTTAGCCTCAGTTGAGTCGGGCACGCTTCTGCAAACCACTGATTGGCCGGATGGCAAGCCCCACATCGTGGCATTTGAACCTATTCCAACGGCCGACTGGATCTTTGCGGCGGCCATTCCAGAGCAGGACGTGCTCGGCCCCGTGATACGCCAGTTGGCGTGGAATGTCGGTGTGCTTGTGATTGGCGGAGTCGTGATGGCGAGCATTGTGCTTGTCATGGGGCTTCGATTGACCGGTGATGTTCGTAGGCTCGGTGTCGCGGTTGCAAGGGTGACTGCCGGTGAACTCAACGCTACGGTTGAGCATATTCGTCGGCGAGATGAACTTGGAATGCTTGCTCAGGATTTCAACACCATGACTCGCCAACTTGAGAACACTGTTGCTGAAGCGGCCGAAGAGGCTGCTGCTCGCCTCGCGGTCGAGCGTGAACTCAGTGTCGCTCGCGAGATTCAAGCTGAAATGTTGCCACATGAGTATCCCGTACTTCCAGGGCATCCAGAGGTCGATCTCTTTGCCATTAACGTGCCGGCGCGGCATGTTGCCGGTGACTTCTACGATTACTGGGTGCGTGGCGATTTGCTTACAGCTGTCCTGGCCGATGTGGCTGGTTCAGGAATGCCAGCAGCGCTCGTCATGGTGCGGGCGATGACCTTGCTTCGTCTATTCGATGATCCAGATGTTCCACTCGCTGAGGTCGTCGCGAGATCAAATGTGGAATTGTGTGATGACAACGATCGACAAATCTTTGTGACCGGCGTGATCGTTCGGTACAACTTGACCAATGGATCATATGAATTGGTTTCGGCCGGTCATCTTCCCGCGCTCATTTGCCGCGGAGGCGAGGTGAGCGAGGAGGGGGATTCAACCGGCCCGCTGCTTGGGGTCATTCCAGATGGAACTTGGACATCACGTTGCGGAACGCTCCACGCTGGCGAATGGCTGAGCTTCTATACCGATGGAATCACTGAAGCGAGAAACGCCACCGGAGCAATGCTTGATACGGAAGGCCTACGGGAGGGGCTCCAGGTTCATCAGGCAAAGGATGCGCAAGTGCTTTCAAAACAAGGCATTGCCATCGCAGAGCATTGGCATGGCGGGCATGTTGAAGACGATCTGAGCATGCTCGTTCTTCGCCGAACATAACCCCATAGAGGTAAATCCCAATCAGGGGGGTGGTATCCTGCACCCTGCGCGTTTGAGAATACGCGCTATGAACCTATGAGCAATTGGAGGCGAGGCCCATGTTGAAGCATTGCATACTTATTGGTTCGGCCATTACAGCCGGACTCTGGGCGGTACCAACCGCGTCAGCGGGTTCAGACGCAATTGTGCTCTATTCAGCGGGCATGGACGGCATGCTGGACGACTCGAAGGATGCCGGTCTACACGCGGCACTCCTTCTGATGGAAAAGCATGGTCTGAGCCTACCGCCAGACATATCTTCAACGGATGCCCTCGGCATCAACACCGTTGTCAATATGTTGCTCAGTCAGAACGAGTTACGGCTGCGAGTAGATCCATCATTGGCCAAGCAGGGCCAACCGCCATTTGCGCTGACGATGTCATCTGGTGGAAATGCCGGGTGGTCAGTTGACGCGATTGAGACTCGCATGGACTCGATTCTGCAGGATGCTCGCGTATCGAAATCGAAGACTGATCCAGACAACCCATCACTGAAGACATTCCAGCCTGGCCATAACGCGCCGCAGATTTGGTATGGCGTCGAAAGTGATCAGTTCATGGTCGGCATCAATGGAGCGCCTGAGACCAGCGAAGTCGACTGGTCTGGTTGTGATTTGCCCACGGGCGTTGACCCGCTGCTGGGAATGATGATCGACTTCAACCAGATGCAGCCTTTGATGGAAATGGCACCAATGATGGTCCCAAATGCAGCTGGCATGCTGAAATCATTTGGCCTAGTCGGACCTGATGCGATCAAGCTTGAGTTTGGTATTGGTCGGGGCAGTGATCGGATGCACCTTGGCGGTCGCATCACCAACTATGGCAAGCACTTTGGCGATGATCTGGTGGCAGGTGGAATTCGCCCCGCCGACCTTACAGTGCTTCCACAAGACACCGTGTCTGCACAGATTACACGGTTTCAACTCTCGTCCTTCCTCAACAACATGCTTGAGATGGTTGGCAGTATGGCCTCCCCAATTGGCGCAGCATCTGACAAGGAGTCGGCGAGTCCATTGGAGCAAGCCCGCTCGATGTCCAAAATGATGCTTGGAATTGATCCAATGACAGAGCTCATTGACTATCTCGGCGACACGATGGCGTACTACCGCTCACAGTCCACCGGTGGCGGTGGCTTGATGAGCACCGTGCTCTTGGTTGAACTTTCCAACGCAGATGGAATGGCGACCACCCTTGGCACGCTTTCATCTCGGATCAACGCGATGGCATCACCAATGACTGAGGGCTATGTTCAGTTCTCGAATTGGTCCGACCCCGATTGCGGCGAAGTCATTGCACTTGTCTTTCCAGGGATACCAGTTCCGATCGAATTATCAATGGTTGTGAAGGGCGATTGGCTTGTCACGACGCTGACACCACAGGCCATGATCGCTGCGTGCCAGCAACTTGATTCCAAAAAATCGATCGCTGACAATCCTCGGTTTGCGTCCTCCATTGGGAATAAGGCTCTCGGAGCGGTCCAAGTTTCATTCGACGACGGGCCAGCCCAGTTGTCAGAAGGCTACGGGATGATGGCAGGATTGATGACTGCAGTGTCAAACTACACGCGGCCCCGAACTGCTGCTAAAAGCGGTGTGGTGATGACCTTGCCAACGTATAACGAACTTGCCAAGGGCGCTCGGCCATGCGCCTTAGTGGTGCGGTCAATGGGCAATGATCTTGTGTATACAGGCACGTGCGATTCTAGTATGAATGTCTTGATGACAAGCGCAGTCGCGAATTTGTCTTCTATGCTTCCGCTTGTGGCTCCAGCCGCCATCGGCATGGCATTGCCAGCGATTGAAAGTGCGAGAGAGGCTGCTCGCTACGCGGAAGAAAGACAGCGTCGTCGATTATCAGAACATGAAGATAGCCGGCATGAAGAGAACAAAAATCAAGAAAACGAACATGGAAAGGATGGAAAATGATGAGTAGTAACTTTCTAGCTCTTACCGCAATTGCAACTGTGTTTATCGTCATTGGCGGCGTTGCACTGGTTCTGATTGTGTGGGTAATCGGCATCTTCAATGCGCTGGTGGCAATGCGTAATCGTGTGAAGAATGCGTGGGCGCAGATAGACGTACAACTCAAGCGTCGCTATGACTTGATACCAAATCTTGTCGAGACCGCCAAGGGCTATATGAAGCACGAGGCTGGCACGCTCGAGGCCGTCACCGCTGCTCGTAATCAGGCTCTGGCGGCAGCCAAGGCCGTTGGCCTTGACCCAACTGATGGGAGCGCAATGAAGACGCTCTCTGGTGCGGAAGGCTCACTTGCAGGAGCACTTGGTAGTTTGAATGTTGCGGTCGAGGCATATCCAGATCTCAAAGCCAGCGCCAACATGATGCAGGTGCAGGAAGAGTTGACGAGCACCGAGAACAAGGTCGCATTTTCGCGTCAGGCCTACAACGATTCCGTCATGGGCTACAACACGAAGCGAGAGAGCTTCCCATCAAACATTATTGCTGGCATGTTCAGCTTCAACCAAGCGTCCTCTTTCGAAATCGAAAACGCTGTCGAGAAGGAAGTTCCGAAGGTCCAGTTCACTTGAATTATGTGAGAGGGGTGAACAAATGAACTTCTTCGAAGCGCAGGACAAGGCGCACAAGCGGACCGGCATGCTGGTGGGGGCGCTTGGCATCGGTCTGATTGGCATGACGGTCGGGCTGTATTTCATCACGATGTTGGCAGTGCAAATTGCGGGCATGTATGAGCAGGCCCAAGACCGTGATGCGGCCCAGCGGGGCGAGTCGACTCGTCCTTCTGAAATTAAGCAGTGGCTTGAGGGCGAAGTAGGTTCATGGTGGGACTTTGATCTGGCGTTGGTGACGTTTGGAATCATGATCGTGCTCGTTGGCGGGGGCTTTCTCTTTCGCTATTTGCAACTTCGTTCCGGTGGCGAGGTCGTGGCCGAAATGCTTGGCGGTGTTCGAATTGAGCCAGACACGAGTAATCCGGATGAGCGTCGCGCACTGAATGTGGTTGAAGAAATGGCCATCGCCTCGGGCATTCCAGTGCCCCCTGTGTTTGCGATTCCGTCCGACTCAATCAATGCATTTGCAGCAGGCCACACGGTTGACCAAGCGGCCATTGGCCTGACCAAGGGTTGTATCGAGATGCCACGCGATGAATTGCAAGGAGTGGTGGCGCATGAATTCAGCCATATTTTCAATGGCGATATGCGATTGAACTTACGGCTCGTCGCAGTCATTAATGGGGTGATGGTTCTTGGTATTGCAGGACTGTTCTTGATTCGAGTTGTCGCATACTCGATGCTCTTTGGTGGCGGTGGTCGAAGTGGCAAAGACAAAAATGGCATGGCCATAGCACTTGCCATCATTGTGTTTGGTGCGCTCGTGGCTGCGGTTGGATTCCTTGGAACGTTAATGGCCAGACTCATTCAGGCGGCTATTTCGCGGCAGCGGGAGTATCTCGCAGATGCATCGGCAGTGCAGTTCACTCGAAACGCCGATGGCATCGCCGGAGCACTTCGTCGCATCAGCGGTTCGACGAAGAAGGCCAAGTTTGCTGCAGAGGCAAGTCAGTTCAACCACATGTTCTTCTCACAAGCGATGAATGCAGCGTTTGCCACGCACCCTCCGCTCACCGATCGAATCAAACGCATCGCGGGGTCAACTACAGGCCCGGATATGAACACAGCACCGCGAGAGGCAGTTGCCGCTCCAGGCGCAACAGCATCGATGCAGCCCGAGGTAAGCCGAGCAGGACTCGGCATCGCAGCGGGTGCGGTTGCGATCGCCGGCATGCGAAATTCTATTGCACATGCCGGTGAAATTGGCGCGATCTCAATGGATTGGACACGCTCTATTTTGGAGTCGATTCCTGATGAACTTCGGATTGCTGCCCGCACGCCACGATCGGCTCGAGCGCTGATTGCTGCGATGCTCATGGATGAGGGCGGTACTGACGACGAAGCATTGGCATCACAGCGAGCAGCGATGCAACGACTCTTGCCCACAGCGGAAGTTCAGAATGCGGAGATTCTTCGTCCGCTGCTACAGAAACTTCAGCCCGCAGCTCGCGTTCCACTGCTTGACTTGACTTCTCCAGCAATGCAGGCGCTCTCGCCAACCCAGGCTGCGGAGCTTCAACAACTTGTTGAAGCACTGGTCGCAGCGGACAAGCATGTGAGCCGATTCGAGTGGATTGTCGCAATTCTTGTCGATGCCATGCTCGATCGAAGCGGCAAGGCGAGTCACCGTACGGCGGGCACCATCAAGTCGATTGTGCCAGCGGTACGATCTATCTTGTCTGTTACCGCGACGGCAGGCACGGATAATCGTGATGAGGCCATTGCTGCTGTGGCAACTGCGTGCCAGGGCTTGGGTATTCAGCCTCCGGAGCGTGGCCTTGAATCGGTATCGATTAAATCGATCAATGCAGCTGTGCATGATCTTCGCACACTCGCATTTGCAGAACGCAAGCGATTGCTTGAAGCCGTGGTCGACGTTGTCGCTCATGACGAGAAGACAACTGTTGATGAAGCTGAAATGGTTCGTGTAGTCTCAGAAGTACTGGCTGTGCCAATGCCTCCTGTGCAGCCTGATGTGCTGGCGGCGTAGTCGCAGTTAGGTCCAACACATTCCGAGTTGCAGCCCACTGCCGAGATCTTCGCAGCCACTCTCGGTGACAACCACCATGTCTTCAAGCCGCAGTCCTCCGACGGCTGGGCCGTAGAGTCCCGGTTCAATCGTGATGACGTCTCCTGTGAGTAGTGGGGGCCCGCCGATATCGAGCAGCGGCGGCTCATGCACGGACAATCCAACACCATGCCCGGTGCCATGCACCATGGCGATGCGGCCAGCATCGGCGTCTTCGGCTGGGAGTCCCAACTCATACCCGTGCTCAATGATTACAGCTGTTGTTGCGGCATTGACGCTTTCGCCTGTGGCGCCTGCCTTGGCCACTTGTTCGCCAGCGATCTTGGCAGCAAGCACAGCAGCATGCATTCTCTCAACTGCTGGCGGTACCTCGCCATGGACGACCATCCGAGTGCAGTCGCCGTTGTACTTGGTCGACTTGGAGCGAGGAAACACGTCGATGATGATCGGCTCACCTGTGCGCAAAGCACCTTGTCCGACATTATGGCAATCGGCGCCTTGTGGCCCGCCTGCAACGATGCATGTCGGATTCTGATAGCCGGCGGCGAGCAGATGGATGTCGATGAGCGTGCGAACGCGTTCACTTGTGAGTGAGTCGCCATCGTGCTGTAGCAAGCCATCGCAATCGGCCGTTGCGTGAGCAATTGTCTCGCACGCCTGAGCAATCGCGGCCTGGGTATCGATTTGGGCTTCCCGCAGGGAATCAAGTTCTGCCTCATCCTTTACGCGACGTTCCTCGACGCCGAGATTTGCGTCGTAGTTCACAGCGACTCCAACTTCGCCAAGCGCGGCTACAAAGGACAACGGTAGGGTGCGGTCTGAGCGGACAGCATCGACGCCGCGTTGGCGAATCGCTTCGGCGGTCGCTTGTGCAGTGGCGGTCTCCCGATCACCCGAGAGCCCGCCAGTAGGCATGAAGTCGGCAGGGCAGCGAACCTCATCAGCTCGTGCACTGGCTTTCGCTCGAGCCATCTCGATGTCCCGGATAATGAGCATCCGGTGGCCATCGCATTCAATCAGCGCTGCGGGATCGCCAGCGGCAAATCTGATGGCATGGAAGAACGTGTCGTTCGTGGCGGGAATGCCCGCAATCAATGTGATGGTCATGGCGGGAGGGTACGGCAAGGAAGGCGACGGTTGGCGTGATTGTTCGAATTCATGCACAACGGGCCCGCCCAGAAGGGCGAGCCCGTTGTCATCCACCGTCAGGAGACGGGTATCAGTTAGAGCTGTCTTCGGTGGCTGGTTGCCCCATGAATGGGAACATTAAACCACCGCCACCACCGGCGATGTCGTCGGTGTTGTAGAGATACTGTGCATTCAGTGCTCGATCAATGAGCGAACTTGCCTCGGCAAGGTGAGCCTGAGAGTATGGATCAAGATCTGATCCCTTGCGACGCATCGCACTGTCGATCGTGCCCTTGAGTTCACGTAACTGCATTCGACTCAAGTTCGTGACTGGGGCGGTATAGAAGCCGCCGCCAGCAGGCATACTCAAGTCAATCAAACGCTCTAAATGCTTCCGCTGCGCGTTGCGGCGGAGGCTGGTGATGTATGGATCGCGTGCGGTGTAGCTGCCCTGCGGGCCACCATCGAGTTCGGTCCACACTGCATCACGAACCGTTATGAGCACTTCGGGGACTGTGAGCACATCCTCCCCTTCATGAGCACGGAACTCATTGTCATAGACACGATTCAGTGTCTGTGGGTTGAGAATTCCATTCATGGCCATCGCCTGAATACCAGCGATTGTGTCATGCACGGGGAAGGTTTCGTCCTGGAATATATAACGCTGCCCACCCTCGTCCCACCACTTATCGACCGTCATGCGACGAAGCAATTCAGGAGACAAGCCAAAGGCCTCGTCGCGCATCGTGTTTTCAAGCACGATTTGGATTGCTCGTCGCTGTTGGGCAGCTTCGATCGGCGTGATTGGCTCGCGGTCGCCGGCATCGCCCTTCTTGTCACGGTTGAGATAGCTGCCACCAATCCAGTTGGACGCGATGTTGATGGCACTCAGGTGCTTGGAGAGAAGCATGTTGTAGGCCTTGCGTGCTTCAGCCCAGCTCTCGCCATCTTCGACCATCTCTTCGAGAATTTTCTCGCGGAGGTGATTGGCGAGTGCAATCTGCGACTCGGCATATATCAGCGGGTTCTCACCATTGTCGAATCGACGAGCACGCGGGTCAGGGCCCCATGTGTCTTCATCAGTTGCGTAAATGAGTTGCGGCTCGCCCACGCGATTGAGGACCTTCTCTGGGTTCTTGGCGGTGTAGCCATATTCGATCGCCCACATGTCATAGGGGCCGACTGTCATTTGGGTCCAGTCGCCCTGGGCTTCGCCCAGTTCGTAGTTGATGTTGATGGGTAGGTAGTCCATGACCGAGCCCGACACTGACTGACAGCAGAATTCATCCGAGTTGATGTCGGCAAGCGTATGGATGGTGCTGCCTTTGAAGTTGTGGCGAAGTCCGAGCGTGTGCCCGACCTCGTGCATGACGACTTCCCTCAACAGTGGACCGATGAATTCTTCGGGAACGCCATCGAGATACTGCTCGTTACTCTTAGAAGACATTGACGTTGATGGGCTTGCTGAGTCATTGTCTTCGGACTTGTCAGTATCTTTTTCAGTGGCCTGATCTTCATTGTTGTCGTTGTCTTCATTGGATTCCTCATCCGCTGAATGATCAGTTTCATCGCCATCCTCGGAGGCACTCGTATCATCACTGCTTGAACGTGTTGCAGTTAAAGTCATCGACATGGGGCCTTCAGACATGCCACCACTCATTGAGCCGTCTGCGACGGTCAAGACCAATGGGTCGCCGCCCCGTTCTTCATCAGCAGGATTGAGGACGAGCTGTTTGTCTGTGGGCGACCATTTGCCGACAAGTTCGACGGTACCGAACATGCCCATTTCTGCAGTTCCCTGAACTGTATTGTCGGTGGACATGGTCAAGTCCAAGGTCAGATCCATAGAGTTGGAGCTGCCATCAGGCCCCTCCATTTCAATCGTTCCAAACCATGTGCCTGTAATCGGATCGTTTGCATTGACCACTGCGATGAGTGGCTTGTTGAGGTTCATGATGAGTTCGGGGTTGAGCCGAATCATTGCAACTTCCATTGCCTTGACCGCTGCGTGACGGCAGTTGCCATTCACTTGGCTTACCCGGCCAATGAGGCCGTCATACTGGTCGTCGCCGAGCAAAGAGGTTGTGACCGTTGGCGTGGCGAAGCTGGGTAATGCGCCCGAGGCGCGAAGTGCGGCCTCGCGTTGTACTTGTTGAAGTGCATTGGAACGTTCGGCGCGACTGGAGAGCAGTACGCGAGGGTGCCACTCGGGATGCTCAGAGAGCCACGCGAGCGCATCTGGCCCCCATCCCTCTAGAGCGGTTTCTGGCACAAGATCCTTCCATGTGCGGGACCAGCCATTGATGAAGCCTTCATCCATGACAATGTCGGCATCGAGAATCTGTCCAGTCTTTGGGTGTACGCGGCTTGGGCCAATGGCAAAGCCCATGTCAGCGTTGGTCCATAAGAAGAAGTTGTAGCGGGCGTCTTCGGGGTCTTTCTCCATATGGGCGCCGGTATCGGAGTCTTGCTGGTAGACCTCAATGGCATTCACGATGCCGACATTCTCAAATGCTTTGTTCCATTCAAGGATGCCATCACGTACCCAGCGGCGATATCGCACGGGCGCGGTGTGCTCGATGTAGAAGACGATTGGTTCCTTTGGCGGGCTCATTTTGAGCTTTGAATCCGCCTTTTGGATATCCCAACGATTGATGTATCGGATCCACGGGTTCTCGCGAGAGGCATCGCCGATGTCTCGGTGAGCGGTCGTGAAGAAGCCAACGCGTTCATCCGCAACGCGTGGCTTGTAGCCAGTGTTCTCAGGGATCGTTGCAATTGAGTATGCCAGTGTGCCGAGTGTTCCACCACGCAATGGAAGTTGGAATGCAAGTTCAACATTGCTCGGGAAGGACTTCGCCTTCTCAACTGTGGCAAGTCGAGTGTTGGCGCCGCTTGTGGCGTTGCCAAAGAACTTTGACGACTGCTTGACCAGTAATTCGGAGAGGTCAATGATCGGTCCGCCGCCTGGCCCAATCGTCTTAATCGGAACGTCCAAGATGACGCGGTCTGTGAAGACACGCTTGGTGCCAGCACGTGACTGCTTGTCACCCGTCGAGCGAACGGCGTAGTTTGGTTGAATCAGGGCCAGACGCTTACCAAATTTTTTCCATTTGGCATACATATCGCCTGCTTGCACACCAGCCTGGGCGATGCCACCGGAGATCGTGTACGCAAAGAACACGTTCTGCTTGCTGAAGTTACGTGGTAGTTCAGCCATCACGTCGCCGGTCTTGTGGTCAACGTACAAGGTGTACATGCCAGATTTGCCGTCGGCAGTCGAAATGACCTTCTTGTAGTTGTCTTTAATCACAGAGTCGAACTTCGGGAAATCCGACTTACTACTGCCACCATTGGTGGCGGCTATACGTGGATCAAAGTCGACTTCGCCTTGGCCGATCTCGTCAGCGGCCAGGGCGGCAGCAGCGATTCCGAGGCCGCCGATGGCGATCAGTGTGAGTGCAGTACGCATAGGTGTGTCTCCTGAACACGAGGTGGATGAGTGCCCCCGAAAATTGTCATCGGCAATCTTACCCCGTTTTATTGCGAGAAGGATGCCTGAGAAGGCCTACGTACAGCAGAGGACAAATGTTCGGGCGGCTCAGGCGGTCACGGCAATCTCTTGCTCAGGGTCCCACCGGAGGACCTGATCATCCTTCCACGCATCAACACCCATGCGAATGGCCACCATCGTGGCACAGCCAAGATCGACATTACAGGCGAGTGGGGCCCCTTCTCGAATGGCATCAAGGAAGTTGCCCATGTGGTCTCGCCTCTGGTCAGCGGGCAGCGACGCAGTTGCATTGCCAGCATTGGGCTCGGGGCGTTCTCCACCCTGTCCATCATCAACCATCTGAATATCGAGTTCATTGGCGGTTCTGAATTCTCGCCACCAGGGCGATTGCTCGGTTAAGGAAAGCGCAGTACCGAAGTTCATCGTGCCGTATTGGCCGCGAATGATTGTCGGCCATGTGTCATCGTTGGTCATCACGCTCGAGAGGCAGATGGTGTGCTCGGCTGGATAGTCAACCATCATGAAGAACGTGTCAGGGATATCTCGTTCATCTTTTTCCAGGTATCGCCCACCACTCGCAACGACCCGTTTGGGATACGCGCCGTCGTGGCCTTCGATTGCCAACAAGAGCGGTGCAAGCCGGTGGTAGAGCAGGTCAGTTGCGAGGCCACCGTTGTATGCGAGGTACTTTCGGAAGCGAAAGAAGTGGTCGGCATTCCAGTCGATCTCTTCAGCGAGTCCATGGTCGTGGCCCAGCCAACGGTCCCACCACACATACCCATCTTGATCTTTGGGGTTGTGGGGACCAGCATCGGGGTCGATATGCCAATTGAACTGGCCACCACGCGAGTTCCTGCAATAGGCGCCTTGGCTCCACGTCGGTTTGCCGATTCTCCCCTCGGCAATTGCCCGTCGAGCGGCCCACATGGCGCCGTTACTTGTTCCCTGTGGGCCAACTTGCAAGGTGCGACCAGTGCGATGCACGGCATCGCGGCACGCTAAGGCTTGGGGAATGGTGTGAGAAAGTGGCTTCTCGCAGTACACATCTTTTCCAGCTTCCATTGCCTCGATCGCAATCTTGGTATGCCAATGGTCCGGTGTGGCAATGACAACGGCGTCGATGTTGGGGTCGTCAAGCACGCGTTCGTATTCCATCGTCAGCTGTCCTGGCTGAAGTGACGCAATGCGACCGGCTGCGTTGAGTCGTCGCCGATAGACATCGCACGCACGCGTGACATGAAGGTTCTCGTCCTTCGATCGATTGACCAGGTTCCGCAAGTGCCCTGTGCCCATGCCTCCGCTTCCGATCACCGCCATATTGAGCCGCTCATTGGCGCCCAGTACGCGTCCCCAACTCAGGGCAGGAAGGAGAAGGGGGCTGGCAGCTGCTGTTCGAACAACGGTGCGGCGAGTGATCGGCATACGTAGTGGCTCCTTGCGACTTCCAAGGTTACCTCCATATCGATCAGTCGAGGCAGGCACCTTGCGACTCATAGAACGAACGGTCACCTGTTCTGCGTGGAGTCGCAAAAAAGGCCTCCATTTGAGGGCACCAGCGACGTCCTGAGGCGCCTCTCTGCTCGTAGTACGCCGCCATTTGGGTGTCATAGGTTTGCATCATGGCCATCATGCTCGCGTCGTCCGGGTATTGGTCATCAAAGAGAACAGCCGGTGCAGGGATTCGCGGTCGTGCCCACGGCTCTTCGTCCGGCCGACCAATGCACATTCCAAAGAACGGGTACACGCCCTGTGGAAGGGAGAGCAATGCACCGACCGCGGCCAGGTCGTTTCGTAGACCGCCGATGAAGCACGTGCCCCATCCCATCGACTCCACTGCTAACGCAAGATTTTGCGCAAAGAGCGAGGTGTCGATGGCGCAAAGCAAGAACGACTCGAGATTTTCAATGCACTGTTCACCAGCTTGTTTGGCGAGCAGTTGATGCCGACGAATATCACCGCATACAACGAGGAATGTTCCACACCCTGCGACTTTCTCTTGACCGCCGGTCAAGCCAACAAGGGCTGCGAGGGTTTCCTTATTGGTGACACGCAGGGCGCAGTACGCCTGAATATTGCTGCTGGTTGCAGCGCACTGCGCCGCTTCAATCGCGGTTTGAAGTTCTGCATGTGGCATCGCCTCGCCGGTGTAGGAGCGGATCGAGCGGTGGGCATGCATTTGAGTTGTAACTGGATTCATGTGCGGCGATGGTAAGGCTTGGTCACGATCCGATGTAGCGGTCGAAGAGTGTTCGGGCAGCAGTTGAATCGGCGAGCCCAATCAACGCCCGCCCGTCAGCAAAGACGGTGATGCTGGTTGACTCTTGTGCGAGATCGATTCGAAGCGTGTGCTCGTCGCACTTGATGGTGCCGTGCGGGGCGAGCCGTTGTGCCAGCATTGCAAGATCAAGCGAGCTTGAAGATGAAGGCAGGATTTGCACCATCTCTCGCCCACAGAGCGATGATGTATCGCAGCCGCGGCCATGCTCAAGCCACTCGAATATACGGTCATGGCAGCATGGGCAGTCGTCTCGGGGCGAGCCAGTATGCAGTCGGCGATCTTCGCCTTGCCATGGATCGATCGAATGCAGCGAGCGGTCGAATTCATCTATTCGTCCGACCAGCATCGACATTGCTGCTGCGGCTTGATTTGCGATGACCGCAGCAATGGTCGGACCGAGCACGCCCGCGGTGTCGCAGGTTGGAGTTGATCCAGCTGGGGGTGGCTCTGGAAACACGCAGCGCAGGCATGGAGTCGCCTGGGCATCAGTCCATCGGACGGCTCGATCTGGAGGACATCCTCGCGGAAGCACTGGCATTACGACGCCGCCTGTCCCAACAGCACCAGCATAGATATATGGAAGGTGGTACTTCGCCGCGATGTCATTGAGCAGATACCGGCCGTCGAAGTTATCGAGGCCATCTATCAGCAGGTCTATGTCTGTTGTGATCAAAGCAGCGTTGGCAGCACGAAAGTCATCGACGAGCGGTTCAATATTGATACGTGGATTGATTGCCCGAAGCCGCTCGGCAGCGGCAATCGCTTTTGGGCGAGCTGAATCAGCATCGGCCTGACAAAACAACACTTGCCGCTGAAGATTTGTTTCTTCCACAATGTCGCGGTCGACAATTCGGAGCGTTCCAACGCCTGCTCGAGCGAGTAAGTCGGCGACTCCACAGCCAAGTGCGCCACAGCCAATAATGAGCACACGTGCAGCCGAAAGCCGTTGCTGACCGGCATCGCCGATGTCAGGCAGCAGCATCTGCCGGTGGTAGCGGCCAGCAGCATTCTGACTCTGGTCCGTACCGTCCGGGCTCACCAAGCGAAGTGCGAGAAGGCCTTATTGGCCTCAGCCATGCGGTGCGTCTGTTCGCGAACGGTGCATGCTTTGCCATCGCCGTTGGCAGCGTCATAGAGTTCCTTGGCCAAGCGTTCGGCTATGGGCTTACCTTTTTCGCTGCGGATAGCCGTGATAATCCATCTGAATGCCAGGCTTTGGCGGCGGCGTTGGGTCACTGGCATAGGCACTTGGTAGTTGGCACCACCAACTCGCTTCGAGCGGACTTCGACGTTGGGCTTAACGTTTTCAATGGCTTGTCGGAAGATGTCGATGACGTTCTCGGGCATGCCCTCTCGCTTGTCCTTGTCCATCCGCACCTTGATCTTGTCAAGTGCATCGTAGACAACACGCTGAGCAACGGCTTTCTTGCCATCAAGCATGATGCAGTTGATGAACTTCGCCAAGACCTTGTCGCCGTAGCGCGGGTCAGGCTGTAGTTGCTTTTCAGATGCAGTAATACGACCGGCCATGGTGGGCCTCCTTGTAGCTCATCCGCCCGCGGTGCGGGCCAGTTGTTCACCGGCGAGGTGTTTTGGTTTTCGCCGATTACTTGCTATTGCCCCATTGGTGGAGCAAACGAATTGTTCGAGCCTATTTCTTGGCTCGCTTAGTTCCGTACTTCGAGCGGCCCTTCATGCGGCCATCAACACCGAGCGTGTCATGGCTGCCGCGAACGACGTGATATCGCACACCAGGAAGGTCACGCACTCGACCACCACGCACGAGCACAATGGAGTGCTCCTGCAAGTTGTGGCCTTCGCCGCCGATGTAGGCGGTGATTTCCTTGCCGTTAGACAAACGCACACGAGCGACCTTGCGAAGTGCCGAGTTTGGCTTCTTGGGGGTCACTGTGCGGACCTGCAAGCACACGCCACGCTTTTGTGGGCATGCAAAGAGGTCTCGGACATTCGACTTCGCCTTGGGGCTGCGTCGTGGTTTGCGGACGAGTTGGTTGATCGTGGGCATAGGAACTCCGGGTATCGCCATTTAGAGGCGAGCCGAGCAGTGTATCAGGACCAGCGTATTGGGCAAGACCCAGTCGCGGCGAAGGGGGCTCAGAGCACACCCAAGCTGTGGTGTGGTGGCGACTTGCTCAATGCAATTGGATATCGGACCTTGCAGGACGGATGGCCATCGCATTCTTGCCGCGACGGGCCTGTGGGCAACTCGTGGACAAGGGCTTTTGGTGAAGCAAAGACGGAGTTCATGGGTGAGTGAGGCATGATTTATCATAGAAACACGTTGGTTGCCCGTTCTGAATAGACTGCCAACTTACAGGAGGCCCGCTGCATTGACGAACCCCTTTCTTCATGTCGAATTGCATTCGGATGGGGCGTGTTTGGGCAATCCAGGGCCGGGTGGTTGGGCTTGTATCCTCAGGCCACTGGGGCAATTAACGGATGAGCAGGTGCTTGTCGGTGGTGATGCCGCCACGACGAATAATCGCATGGAACTCACGGGCGTGCTGGAAGGTCTTCGTTCGCTCCCTGATGGGGCCCATGTCGAGGTCTCTGCCGATAGCCAGTATGTGCTCAAGGGCCTCTCCGACTGGCTCGACAACTGGAAGCGGCGTGGCTGGCGAACCGCCAGCCGTAAGCCTGTGAAGAATGAGGATCTTTGGCGTGCACTCGACATCGAACGCACGCGTTTGGAATTGTCGTACGTATGGGTAGAAGGACACGCGGGACATCCTGACAATGAACGCTGTGACGCACTTGCCAAACAGCAAGCAGAGATGTTTCAGCAGGAGAATTGATGTGACGGTTCATCGAGTGGAAGTGCGAGCATGCGAAGAAGTCGGCGACCCAGCTGGACGAGCAGCGCTTGCAACCGTAAACGCATCGGCGATTCCAACGCCGCCTGCGCGCATCGAAACCGCATCGGTTTACCTTATTGAAGGTGATCTTGATGAAGGTTCTATTCGTCGAATTGCCGATGAGTTGCTTTCACATCCAGTGACCGACAGCGTTGTCATTGGTGCAAGTGAACCACGTGCCTCATCGCTTATTGAAGTGCATCCACTACCCGGCGTGATGGACCCTGGTGCCGAAGCGATTGAGGCGGCGATTGCATTGATGCTTGAGTGCTCGGTACAGGTGCGCACGGCGGTTCGTTACGACATGCACGGTGTGGACGATGCTGCGGCGCACCGAATTGCATCAGCATGCCTTGCGAATCCTTTGATTCATGACGTGCATATTGGTTCTGCTCACCCCACTGCATTTCCAGCGGGGCATGCTCATGACATGAGCGTGCATGAGGTGCCGCTGCGAGAACTTGATGATCCTGGGCTCGAACGGCTGAGCCGCGAAGCACACTTATTCTTGTCGCTCGATGAAATGCAGGCTGTTCGCGAGCACTTTCGGCTGCAACAGCGGGACCCACGAGACATCGAGCTTGAAACGCTTGCGCAGACATGGTCTGAGCACTGCGTACACAAGACACTCAAGGCCACCATTGAGTACGCAGGTGAACTCCCGGGGGCCGATGACATCCCAGGGGCTGAACGGCTAGCCGACGGCCGGCTTCGCATTAACAACTTATTGAGGTCGACCGTCGCGGCTGCGACTCACCGGCTTATGGATGAGGGGCTCTCGGACTGGTGCTTGTCAGTCTTTGTTGACAATGCAGGCATTGTTGGTTTCGACGATGACCATGCGGTGTGCTTCAAAGTAGAAACCCACAATCATCCTTCGGCGCTCGAGCCATATGGCGGCGCCGCGACCGGTATCGGGGGATGTATTCGTGACATCATCGGCACAGGTCTCGCTGCCCGGCCTATTGCCGCAACCGACACATTCTGTGTTGCGCCGCTGGACCTCAAGGAGGTCCCCGCCGGCTGCTTGCCTCCACGGCAGATACTCTCGCGTGTCGTTGCCGGTGTTCGCGACTATGGCAATCGCATGGGCATTCCAACGCTCAATGGAACTGTTTGGTTTGATGCCGGCCATGTTGGGAACCCATTGGTGTTCTGTGGTTGTGTCGGTGTGATGCCACGAGATCTTGTGGAGGGTGACCCACAGACTGGTGATCGCATCATTGCGATTGGCGGGCGCACCGGTCGAGATGGCATACATGGTGCGACTTTCTCATCAGCGGAGCTGACCGATACGCATGCCGATGAGTTTTCACATGCAGTGCAAATTGGCAATCCAATTACTGAGAAGAAGGCGCTCGATGCCATTCTTGAAGCCCGTGACCATCCAGATGGTTGCCTCTTTACTGCCATCACCGACTGCGGGGCGGGCGGCTTCAGCAGCGCTGTTGGCGAAATGGGCGAGAAGCTTGGCGCTGAGGTGAATCTGGACAAGGCGCCGTTGAAATACGCGGGTCTGACTCCAACCGAGATCTGGATTAGCGAAGCCCAAGAGCGAATGGTGCTTTCGGTGCATCCTGATCGAGTGGCAGCGATTGCGGCAATTTGTGAGTCGCACGACGTCGAGTGGTGCGATCTTGGTGTGTTCGGCACTGAACAGTGTGAACTCATACTTCGCTTTGATGGAACTGAGATTGGCCGACTCTCAATGGACTTTATGCACGGTGGGATTCCAGATCGGGTGCGGGATGCTGCCTGGACGCCTCCACCAGAGACTGGCGTTACTGGAAATACCGATCCTGATGTTTCGGCCACGCTGCACGCCTTGCTGTCGCATCCAAATATTGCTTCCAAGCAGGACATCGTTCGCCAGTACGACCACGAAGTGCAAGGTCAAACCGTCTTGAAACCATTCGTTGGTCCAGGCGGCGATGGTCCTGGCGACGCGGCGGTCATCACGCCGGTGAGTGGATCAAGCCGCGGCCTTGCGATTGGCAGTGGCCTTGCGACAGGATGGTGCGAGGACCCGTACCTCATGGTTCTTGCGGCAGTTGATGAGTGCATTCGTAATCTCGTCTGTGTTGGGGCGGATCCAGAACGCATCGCCATTCTCGATAACTATTGCTGGCCCGGCTGCGAAGATCCGCAGCGGATGGCCGAATTGGTACGTGCTTCTGTCGGCTGTCTGCATGCAGGCTTGGCCTACCGAACGCCATTTATCAGCGGCAAGGATTCGCTGAATAACCAATTCACGACCGATGCTGGCGAGACTATTCGTATTCCTCCAACCATGCTGATCAGCGGATTTGGGATCGTGCCTGACGTAGGTTCATGTGTGACCATGGACGCCAAGCATGCTGGACATGCCTTGTTGCTTGTAGGCGATACGACGGCGGCCATTGGCGGTAGCCACTTGCTCTATGTGGTTCCCGATGCTGTCGGTGACCGTTCACTGCCGGTGACTGATCTCCAAGCTGGACCCGCTCGTGCTCGTGCCGTGTCGTCAGTGATTGCCGAGAACTTGGTCTACGCAGCGCACGATTGCAGCGAGGGCGGTGCGTTACTTGCTGCAACTGAAATGGCAATGGCCGGTGGGCTTGGAGTCGATCTTGACCACAATGCGATTGTTGGTGATCTTCCTGTAGCGGCGGCCTACTTTGCAGAGACACCCTCGCGATACTTGCTTGAAGTCTGCCCAAATCGTGTAGATGAGGTTCGAGATCGGCTAGCGCCACACACAGTCACACAGATCGGGACGATTACTCAGCATCCGCATTTGGTTCTTGGTGAGTTAGATATTTCAATGGCTTCGCTCTTCGATGCGTGGCGTGGCGGGCTGAACTTGTGATGGACGTCGATACTATGGATGACATGAGCATGCGACCACAGGCATTGGTACTGACCGCTCCAGGCATCAATTGTGATCTTGAACTTGCCGAGGCCTTTGAACTCGCTGGTGCCACAGCCCATCGTGTGCACCTCAATGAGTTGGCGAGTGACCCAAGTCGCATCGATGCATTTGATCTCATTGGCTTGCCTGGCGGATTCTCGTACGGCGACGCAATTGCGGCCGGTCGAATTCTCTCGGTCGTGCTGCAGTCCACCATTATCGATCAACTCCGAGCGGCGATTGACCGTGGCGTTCCAATGATTGCGCCTTGCAATGGGTTTCAAATTGCCGTGCAGGCTGGCCTACTCCCAGGCCCGTGGCCGGACAGTCCCGCTGTGACTGAAGCGGCGCTGCTTGAGAATGACGGTGGGCGATTCGTTGATCGATGGGTGTCGGTTGAGTATCCGACATCGCGGTGCATCTGGACGCGGGGCATGGGCACCGAAGCAGCCATACTTCCAATTGCCCATGGCGAAGGGCGATTTCACGCAAGCGAGCCGACGATGGCCCGCCTTGAAGCGGAAGGTCGTATTGCTATTCGTTATGCCCAGGGCGATGACCCAAATGGATCGCTCGGTCGCATCGCGGGGATTTGTGATCACAGCGGCTTGGTATTGGGCTTGATGCCGCATCCAGAGCGGTACCTGCACTGGACGAGGCACCCAGCGTGGACCCGACTCGGGTCAATGGCGGGCGACCCACCGGGGCTGCAGATGTTTCAATCTGCTGTGGCGCATGTTCGCGCCGCTGCATCGGCGCCGGCCTGAGCGGCCGCGGGGGAGGTTGAATGGCTCCAATTGATCCATTCTTTTTGACGCCACAAGACGGGCCGAGTGAGCCATCGTCTCGGACATGTGACTGTTGTGGCTATGACCTACGTGCCCTCCCTGCGTATCGCCCGTGTCCAGAGTGTGGTCATGTCAGTGAAGAAGCGACGGTCTCGGTCACACCGAGTGGTACGCCGAGCGGCGGGACGTCCTGTATTCGATGCAGTTCGCCAACACCGGGATTACCTGTCGGTGCGCTTTGCGCACGTTGTGCGCAGAAATTACCACCACCCGGAAGGCGATTCGCGGAGGAGCCAATCAATCGCGAATGTAATGGCTGCGGATACGACTTGCGAGCCACGCCTGTTGGTGCGCCATGTCCTGAGTGTGGTAAACCTCCCCTCACTACGGATGGGGGGAGAACATCGGAATTCCGAAAGACCGTGCTCGCATCAGGGGAACTCTCGTTTCGAATTTCAAATCGTCGTACTCGATCATGGTTCTTTCGCGGCGCGTTGCTTGCAACGTTCTGGAGTGTCGTAGTTGTTGGGTCGATCGGGATCATATCGATGGTCGGTATCTCTTCAAATACGTATAACTCGGTCTTGGCAATATGCGCGACAGTTGCTGCGATCGCCATCTGGCCGCTGAGCCCACATTCACTCGATCGTGAACGTCCTGCTTGGTTCTTTGTCCGCTTTGGCGGGCGAGTTGGCCTTGCCTGCTGGGCTCTTGGCCTGTGGTGGTTCACGCTGTCGACCGAAGAAGGAAGGGCCGTGATGGCCATGCAACTCATCGGCCTAGTCGGCGGCATGCTCTTTCTTGCAGTCTTAGCGTCGGTCGCCCGCGAGCTTGAGTTGTTACATGTGGCTCGAAAGCTGACAACGTCGGCGGTCTTGTTGATTCCTATTGGTTTATACACATTTGTCATGCCATTTCCTGAGAGCAGGGTGAACATCGACCAAGGAGCCTTTGGTTTCGTTGCCGTCGTGTTTGTGTTGTTTTCGATCCTGCCGTGGTATTGGTTGCTTCTGCGGGTCGCCCGTTCAGTGCTGGAATTGGCTTCGGAAGCCCGCTGGACCGAGCGGGCTCATCGGGACTATTCAAAGCGGGCAGCGGGCTGGCAAGATCGCATGAAACAGCACGAGGACTGACGCCTACCGGCTTCTCGCCTTACCATATGCAGCTCACTTGGGAGGCTCTTCATGAGTAACGACGTTCTTCGCACAGCAGTCATTGGTGTCGGCCGTATGGGTCGGCATCATGCACGTGTGTACGCGCAAATGCCCGGCGCTGAGTTGATCGGCGTGGTTGATCATGACGCCACACGTGGCGCTGACATTGTCGAGGAGTGGGGCGGCACTGCGTGGACGTCGATCGATGGCCTGCTTGCAGCGGGTGTAGATGCAGTCACCATTGCAACACCAACTGTGCATCACCGTGCCGCTGCTGAGCAATTGCTTGCCGCGGGCGTTGCGTGCATGATTGAAAAACCACTGGCGCCAACCGCCGAGGACGCTGCGGCGATTGCGTCAGCAGCAGAGACGGCTGGGGTAGCGTTACAGGTTGGCCATGTGGTTCGATATGACCCAGTCATGCAGGCAATTAAGTCGCTTGGCGTATTGCGTCCGCGGCACTTGGAGCTGCATCGCATCAGCCCAATGACATTTCGTAGCGTTGATGTCGGTGTCGTACTTGACATGATGATTCACGATCTCGATTTATTGACCATGCTTGTTGGTGATGCTCCAGAGGATATTCAAGCCAACGCGGTGGCTGTACTCGGCGATGCCGAGGATGTATGCAATGTTCGAATGACTTATGCGGCCGATGAAAGTGGCCATGGGTGTGTTGCGAATGTCACGGCATCGAGACTCGCGATGAAGACGGAGCGTACGCTTCGGTTGATATCTGAGGACATGTATGTATCGGCTGACTTCGTTGAACGAACAGTAAAGGTCATTCGCAAGTCCGCGAATGCAGAACAGATTGATGAACTACGCAAACGTCTTGCCACTGGCGAAGATCTCAGCGGCGTCAATTATCTGGACCTTGTGCAGTTTGAGGACTTGAAGATCATCGACGCCGAGCCTCTTCGACTGCAAGCGGAAGACTTTCTGAGCGCAGTTCGAACTGGCGAGCGCCCTCCGGTTGATGCCGAAGCGGGATCTCTTGCGGTCCAAGTGGCTGAACGCATTGTTGAGACCGCGCGAGGCGGTCAACTTAGTCTGGCTTGACTCTATGGCTGAGCGGGAGATCCATGATCATTGGTCGCGTGAGGCAAAGCGCAAGGGCTATCGTTCGCGTGCAGCGTTCAAACTCATGCAGATTGATGATCGCCGCGGGATTCTGAAGAAAGGCGACCAGGTTTTGGACCTTGGGTGCGCCCCAGGATCGTGGTTGCAAGTGGTATCGCAGCGGGTGGGCGCCAGTGGCCGGGGTTGGGGCATCGATCTCAAGGTTGTTGCTAGTGGCCTGCCAGATAATGTGATAGCGATGGAAGGCAATGCCGAAGACCCCGAGGGGGCAGGCGTTCCAGCATCAATGCTCTTTGACGTGGTGTTGTCTGACATGATGCCGTCGACCACAGGAAGCCGCGACACCGACCACTTTCGCAGCATCAGTGTGTGTGAATTGGCAATGGATATATGCCCACGGTGGCTTCGCCCGGGAGGGACACTGGTCATGAAGGTGCTCGAGGGCGCTGCTATGCAGCAGTTACTCGCAGATGCCCGCAAGCAGTTTGAGAAGGTGAAGCCCTTCAAGCCAGATGCTTCCCGCAAGGAGTCAACCGAGATTTTTGTGATTGCTCATGGATACCGTGGGCCGCCTGTCGATACGCCCCCAGCGGGTCCACCAACAGCAGGCGGCCCCCCGCCTGTGCCCGAGGGTTGGTAGTCTGTTGATCGCCTCGGGGCGCCACGCGTAACGTGGCTGAGATGTACCCGTCAAACCTGATCCGGTTCGTACCGGCGGAGGGAAGGTTGAAATGCCACCACTAGCACCACACGCGTCCGATATCACGATGACCACTGCGGATGAAGCAGAATTCTTGGCCGCTTTGCCACTTTCTGGGGCGACGAATCCATCATCGAAGGCCGAGGGCACTACTCCCGGTAGCTTTGCGAACCCGGCCAATGTCGGCGGTCCATTGATGTACTCCAGTCCGGATACGCCGGGTATGCCACAACCGAGTGAGAAGACCGCGTGGGACTTCATGCCGGAAGGCTGGTCAATTACAACGAGCGATGCGGGTTGCCTTGGTCACAATCATGGAACTGAGCGGATTGTGGCCGTGCCGCCCGCGGGCTTTGTGGCGATTACACAATTGGAGTTTGCCAGGCTTGGTCAAGTCACGGATGCAATGTCTCGGGTTGCCGAGCGAGAGGCTCACTTGACGGCCGAGCAGATTCGCGACGAGATTGCAGCGGGGCGCATGGTGATTCCAGCAAACATCAATCACCTTGCCGGGTCGCTTGACCCAATGGCGATTGGTCGGGCGAGTTTGACAAAGATCAATGCAAACATGGGCGCATCACCTGTCAGCAGTGGAACTGATGACGAGTTAGAAAAACTTGAATGGGCTGTTCGATGGGGCGCCGACACGGTTATGGATCTATCAACTGGCGGTGATGTTGATGCTTGCCGTACAGCCATCATCAGTGATTCGGAGGTCCCGATTGGGACAGTGCCGATCTATGCGATGATTCTTAAGCGGAAGTTAGAGGATCTTGATCGCGACATCATTTTGGAAGGCATTGAACACCAGGCCAAGCAGGGCGTCGACTATATGACGGTGCACGCTGGCCTTCGCCGAGCGCATGTGCCAATGGTGCGTGATCGGTTGATTGGCATTGTGTCTCGCGGTGGTTCGCTGCTTGCTAAGTGGATGATTACCCATGAAGCCGAGAACCCTATGTATGAGGCGTGGGACGACATCTGCGACATTCTTCGTCGATATGACGTTACGTTCAGTATCGGCGATGGATTGCGTCCTGGTGGTCTTGCTGATGCAACCGACCAAGCTCAATTGGGCGAACTTGAAACAATTGGCGAGTTGACCGAGCGGGCGTGGAGACGAGGCGTACAGGTCATGGTGGAAGGCCCTGGCCATGTGCCCTTTGATCAAATCGAATTCAATATGAAGTTGCAGCGACGTCGTTGCCACGGCGCGCCTTTCTACGTGCTTGGTCCTCTTGTGACCGACATCTTCCCAGGCTACGACCACATTACTTCATGCATCGGCGCTACCGCGGCGGCCTGGCACGGAGCAGCCATGCTCTGTTATGTCACGCCAAAGGAGCACCTCGGTCTTCCGAAGAAGGACGATGTGAAGCAGGGCTGCGTCGCATACAAGATTGCAGCTCACGCCGCCGATGTCGCTCTTGGTATTCCCGGCGCCCGTGATGCAGATGACGAACTTACCAAGGCTCGAGCGGCGCTCAATTGGCAGCGACATTTCGATCTCTCATTCGATCCTGACTACGCCCGGGCAATGCATGACGAAGATCTTGATGTCGATACTGACTTCTGTGCCATGTGTGGCCACGATTGGTGCTCGGTACGAATTAGCAAAGAGATCCAAGAGTTTGCATCTGGTAAGGATGAGGACTATGCGTGGGATATTCCGAAAGTCAGTGATGCATTGAGTGACGAGCAGAAGGCTGTACTGGAGCAGCGAGGTGTCTTGGACCCCGCCGAAATTCACAGACTCGCTGCCAAGACGCGTGGCAAGGTAGCCTCGGAGTCGGGGCAAGCTGCTTGTCATAGTGAGTTAGCCGATGATGATGAGGCTCGCAACTTGCAACAAGAACGCGGTGTAGAGGTTGTGCAACTGGGCACGCGCGAAGTGTCAGGCATTCCAGACCACGATCCGTTAATTTGAGAACCGCTACATGATGGCCATCGAGCAGCAGCAGATGAAGTTGGAGGCGAGCAAGGTCGTACTTT
>JAQWLT010000060.1 GCA_029247205.1 Phycisphaerales bacterium
ACTGACGCGCAGGTGTTGGCCAGTCAGGGCGATATTCAGGCTGGCAGCGTGACAGGCTCGTCTGTCGAAATCAATGCCGGGCAGGGGATCACCCTTGCTGGAGCGGAGTCGACTTCTGGTGATGTAGATATCGCTGGCAGCACGATCTCAGTTGGCGGTGCGATTGCTAGTGCGAACGATGTCAATATGACGAGCACGAATGAGATGAACCTCGCGAGCACAGTCGCCGCGGCTGGCGCGATTGCTTTGGACTCCGATCAAGGCAGTGTGGGCGTTGGTGGCGAGATCAGTGGCGGAAGTGTTGCGATCAATGCAGAGCAGGGAATCACACTTGCTGGAGCGGAGTCGACTTCTGGCGATGTAGATATCGCTGGCAGCACGATCTCAGTTGGCGGTGCGATTGCTAGTGCGAACGATGTCAATATGACGAGCACGAATGAGATGGACCTCGCGAGCACAGTCGCCGCGGATGGCGCGATTGCTTTGGACTCCGATCAAGGCACTGTGAGTGTCGCTGGCGATATCAGCGGCGCAAGCGTTGCGATCTTGGCTCCAGGCACGATCAGCCTGGGCGGAGACGTGGCTTCAGGCTCATCTATTGAAGTGACCTCGGCCGGCGGATCGGTTTCCAGTACAGGAGATCTCACCGCCATCACTGACGCGCAGGTGTTGGCCAGTCAGGGCGATATTCAGGCTGGCAGCGTGACAGGCTCGTCTGTCGAAATCAATGCCGGGCAGGGGATCACCCTTGCTGGAGCGGAGTCGACTTCTGGCGATGTAGATATCGCTGGCAGCACGATCTCAGCTGATGGTGCGATTGCTAGTGCGAACGATGTCAATATGACGAGTACCGATGCGATGAACCTCGCAGGCCCGGTCGACGCGACAGGCTCAATTGCGTTGGGTTCTGATCAAGGCACTGTGCTGGTTGGTGCTGTTCACGGCCAGAGCGTTACTTTGACTGCTGCCGATGACTTGACCATTCAGGATGGCAGCGTGGTGGGCGCGACAGTTGCGATCAATGCAGGGAATCTCCTGAGTCTCTCAGACGGGTCCATCGAGGTTACTGCAGGCGATCTTAAACTTGATGTTGTCGAACTAACCACAGCAGGTGAGACTTCTTTGAGTGCAAGCGGCAACATCAACATACACGATGGGATTAATCGCTCCACTATCAGTATGAGTTCAGGATCACTGAACATGATCGCTGGCAATGATCTGACGCTGAACGCCGCCATCGATGGTGGCGGAAGTTTACAAGCGACTGCTGGGGATCAACTTCTTCTAGGTGGAAACATCGGCAAAGATGATGCGCTCGATTCCATCACGCTCGCCGCGCCTCGTTTGGTGCTTGGCGGTGATGCCCTCAGTGTCGACATCATCAAAGCAACAAACGATATCGCTTTGAACTCAACCAACCTCAGTGCAATGGCACATGGTTTACCATCGGTGTATAGCTTTGGTAACTCGCTGGACATTACGTCAAATGTCGGCGACATCTCCATTGGCAATTATCAAGGGCTGTCATGCCTTGGCGATCTTTCGCTGACTGCTGGCGGCCAAATTGCTGTAGGTGATGTGACGACGCTGGGCGACCTCACGATTGGTGCCGATTCGATTATGTTGCATCGTCGAGAGGCGATCAATTTGGATGGCCATTCTGGCCTCACCCCGTCGGCTCAGACATCACTTATCTCCGGCGGCGTGCTCCGTTTGTCTGGTGCGGTTGCCAGTGATGGCCAAGGCACCGCGCCGAGATTTGCGGGCGTTGATGGCGTCAGTGGCGTCAATCCCTGGCAAATCAGCCGCACGGATGCATTTGGGGCCGCCGACATGGAACTCAGTTTCGATAACAAACAACGGCTGGCATTGCTTCCGGTGGGATCGACGAGCCCGGCTCCAAGCAACCCTGATCTCGTCGCAGAGGAAACGCACTTCGGCGAGGTCGAGTTCAAACGAGCGGCAGGCGACCTCGACCTGCGGCTCGTGCAAACGGAAACAGCCGTGCTTGCGGAAATGGGTATTCAGGTCGTCGACGGCCTCGAACGTCCATCGGGTAATGGCCGACTTTCCCGAGCGGGTCTTGTTGAGAATGAGATGGTTGCCACCATCAATGGGCCCGATAGCGGTCTGGTGCAAGTTGTCCGATCCCGCCTCAGCCCGCAATACGTACAGCGAGCAGTCGTGACGTACGCAGACGCAATCAGCACTGGTGATTCTGCCGGGTCGCTCGCAACAGCAGGCAGCGTACTGCGGGACGCTCAAGAGCAATATGCGCAGCAGTCAACTACTGCTGAGACACAAACCACCTATCGAGCATGGCTCGCCAGTGGTGATTCGCCGATTCAGCAGCAGGCGAGCAAAATTCTTGCAAGTCTCGACGCAACATTCAGCGATCTCTACCGAGCCGGACTGACCAAGTCAGAGATTGCGGCCAGTCGCCGATATGTGGCAGCCCAAATGAATGAGGGTGGTGAGCCGGTACAACTTGTTGCCAAAATCGTTCAGGTTCACCCGGCGAGTTGATTGCGAACTAATTGTTCTGAATGCCGCCCTCGGGTTGAGGGAATGTGCGCCCCGCCGTATGCTCGGTGAGGAGGCTAAGCACGCATATGAATAATGGGGCTGAAGATGTTGGGGTTCGATACGACGAAGTGAAGGAGCGGATCGCCGCAGCTGCAAGTCGATCGGGGCGAAGTCCGGAGAGTATCTATCTCGTTGCAGTGACCAAGAATGCCACACCTGCGCAGGTTCGCATTCTTCACCGTAAGGGCCACAGCGATTTTGGCGAGAGTCGGATGCAGCACTTTGTGAGAATGGCGAGCCAAATTGATGACTTTCGAAGTCGCCAACGTGAGTTGCATGGCGACCTAGATCTGCCGGAGTCCATTCGGTGGCACTTCATTGGGCACTTGCAACGTAATAAGGTCAGGCGTGTACTTGGGTCTGCAAGGCTCGTTCACAGTATTGACTCTTTGAAACTGGCTGAGGAGGTTCACGCTCTTCATAAGGGCGACGCGCCGGCAGCAGAGATTTTGGTCCAGGTCAATGTGTCGGGCGAACGTGGTAAGTTCGGCGTTGCGCCAGCTGCTGCGGGACACCTGGTCGATCAAGTCCGCACAATGCTCGGAGTGCGAGTGCGGGGGTTGATGTGCATGGCCCCATTGAGCGAAGACGCTGATGCCGCACGTCCTGTCTTTACTCGGGCCCGCGAGATCTTCGACGATATTCGCAAGTCAACTGGCGATAGCACATTCGACCTCTTGTCGATGGGCATGAGCAATGACTATGAGGTTGCGATCGAGTGCGGCGCCAATATCGTCCGCGTGGGGACAGCCATCTTTGGAAACTCCGCGGCTGAAGTAGTCGATGCAGCAGCCATGAATGGCGAGCCTTTGGCCGAGGACGAGATCGACGAAGCGTGCTGTTAATGGCGGATTCGCCAGCCGCTATGACGGCGATGTCGAACTGACTTCAAAGGCGAGCTGTTCAAGAACGCGAGAGAGGTCGATGGGTTGCACTGGCACATTGACTTGGAGTTGGACAGGCGCAAAGTTCAGAATGCCTTTAACGCCTGCTTCCACCAATCGCTCCGCGACAGATTGGGCGACATCGGCCGGTACTGCGAGCACGGCCAATTCGATTCCGGCCTCGAGTATCACTTCGTGGAGTTGGGACAAGGGATGAATGACAACATCAAAAATCGTCGTGCCTATTCTCTCTTGGTTGGTGTCAAATGCGGCTAATACTTTGAATCCACCGCCTGCAAACCGGGGATAGCCCATCAGGGCCGTACCAATCTTGCCTGTGCCGACAATGGCGATATTCCATGCCCGGTCAAGTGACAACGCCGCCCGAATGCGGGTGGCCAGAGAGGCCGGCGAATAGCCGACCCCGGGCCGACCCGCCTGACCGAGGCAGGCCAGATCACGCCGAACCTGCGCATCAGTGAAGTCAAAGGTCCGAGCAATGGTCGAGGAACTGATTGTGGTGCGTCCATCAGCAACGGCCAAGTCGAGCGTTCGCAGATAGAGGCTGAGTCGTTTGACGGTCGGTCGGGGGATGTCTGTTGGGAGCGGCACATGTCAATGGTAGAGGCTAGATCGCCTTGATATGTAACTCGTCTGGGATTGAGCATCCGCGTACCATTGTCCGCATGCACATCGAAGACATCATCACTCGTGATGGTCGGACTGTGAGCTTTGAGTTCTTTCCGCCCAAAAGTCCTGAAGCGGTAGCCTCGCTTGAGGCCAGGCTTGAAGTCTTCGCTGTACTTGAGCCATCATTTGTATCGGTCACCTATGGGGCGGGCGGCTCCACACGCATGCACACCCACGATCTTGTTGTGCGGATGCGGCAACGGAAGTTACTTGACCCGGTGCCTCATCTCACCTGCATCGGTCACACGGAAGCCGAGATTGACGCCATTCTTCATCGCTATGCAAGTGAGGGGATTAGCAATCTGTTGGCACTCCGTGGCGATCAGCCGGCTGACGCTCCTCCGCTAGGAGAAGAAGAGTTCCCGCATGCAATCGATCTGGTTCAACGGATTGTGCGGTTCAATGAGTCGGGTGGCCATCCGGACACGCGTGGATTTGGAATCGGCGTGGCAGGCTTTCCGGAGGGGCATCCTGATACACCAAACCAATTGGTTCATATGGAGCATCTCAAGGCGAAGATCGATGCTGGGGCCAATTGGATTACCACACAGCTCTTTACCGACAACAGCCACTTCTTTGACTGGCGAGATCGATGCGACTTGATCGGCATCGATGTACCGGTGATTGCTGGACTGATGCCCATTACGAGTTTGGCCACGATGCGTAGAATGTCAGATTTGGCGGCGGGGACAACCTTTCCTGCGCGGCTGCAACGTCGACTGGCCCAGTATCAGGATGATCCAGCCTCAGTAGAGCAGGCGGGCATTCAGTGGGCTGTTGAGCAGTGCAATGACTTGTTGGATCAAGGAGTGGCTGGAATTCACTTTTATACGCTCAATAAATCGGATGCCACGAGACGAATCTTTGAGGCGCTCGGGGCTGGATCGTCGTCAGCAGCACTACGTAGCCGACTTTGATGGGCTACTGGTTCACGACTCCCTGTTATCCTTCCGCGATGCGACGAACACCCCGCTTGATTTGGATGATGACGCTTCCTCTGCTCACGCTCTCCACAAGTGTTCTGGCCGATGAGCCAGACTTGCTCAAGCACGTGACCGAAGATGTGTACATCGAGCCTGGTGTGCCTGGCGGCGGCCCAGCGCCGCTATTTGGTATTGCCATCGCGTTGATTCTCGCCGTCATGGTTGTTGGGGTCAGCCTGATGCCATCCAAGCGAGGGCATCAAGACTGATGCGGTGGCGTGGCCCGGCGATGCCGCTTGCGATCTTGGTAGCTGTGGGAATCTGGACCGTACTTGTTCCGGGCGCACGACCTGCTGCTGGACTGCTCGATGATCGCAGCGAGTACCTTGCCGTAACCGGTCGAAGTGGCCGCATCAACGAGAGCATTGTATGGATGCTTGACACGCGAACAGAAGAACTTATTGCTGTGGGTTGGGATGAGCAATTGAAGATGATGCGTCCAGTTGGTCGACGCGATCTTGCCGCTGATATCGCCGCAGCGGCGAGGGGTCGTTGATATGGAACGCGAACGCGTCTTGACTGCGACACTGTGGTTGGTGGTGCTACTGTTGATCGCAACGTGGGTTCGCCAGCCAGGTGTAACAATGTTGCCAACAGCGATGGCTGGTCAAGTTGCCAGTCGCGGTGGATTTACTTTATTGAGCGCCTCATCTGGCGATCAGCGAGTGCCCGACCAGGCCGAAGCCATCTATGTGCTTGACCACCACCGGGACATGATGTTGGTGTACACCATCGCCAATCTGGGAAGTTCACCACAGATCGAGATGCTCGATGGGGGACGCATCGAAGTGCTCTTTGAGCGGGCTCGTGGGGGTAGTCGTGAGTCCTCTGATCGCAGCGATCAATAGCGATCATGCAGCCACAGTATGATTGGCCCTGATACCCTCTGAAGATGCACCATCCGGTCGATGCAGTCATGTTGGCTCAACGGGCAGCCTCGTTCACTCGGCGGTCTATCAAGGCAGAGTCGAAGAATATGGGTCTGCGATTGGCCGTTTCAATGGTTGATCTGACCACACTTGAAGGTGCTGACTCACCTGAGCTCGCTCGGGCTTTGTGTCGCCGAGCCATTAGCCCCGCTCCATCGCCCATCGATCCGCCGGTGCCATCAGTGGCCGCAGTATGCGTCTACCCGAGATTGGTGCCAATTGTCCGCGAAGCGTTGGTTGGAAGCAGTGTCAAGACCGCGTCCGTGGCAACGAGTTTCCCCAGTGGCCAAATCCCATTGGACACGCGGTTGCGAGAAACCGAAGCGGCTCTTGCGGCCGGGGCCGACGAGATTGACATGGTGATTAGCCGCGGGGCCTTTCTTGCCGGCCGCTTCGAAGAGGTTGCCGCCGAGATTCGAGCTGTACAAGATGTGTGCGGTGAGACGCATCTGAAGATTATTCTGGAAACGGGCGAGTTGAAACGCCGGACAATATTCGCCGGTGTGCAGATCTTGCGATCGAGGCTGCGACCAAGCGGCGCGAAGTTGCAGATGGTGCAATCTTTGTCAAGACTTCGACCGGTAAAATTTCCCCCGCCGCGACCATGCCATCAATCCTACTTTTGCTGGAGGCTGTGCGCGATCACTTCCGCGACACCGGCGTTCGGATTGGCGTCAAGCCTGCGGGCGGCATTCGTAAGTCGAAGGCTGCTCTCCACATGCTTGTAATGGTGCGTGAAACAGTGGGTCCTGAGTGGCTCAGCCCGCAGCTTTTCCGCATTGGGGCCTCAAGCCTCCTTGATGACTTGATCAGGCAACTTCTTTGGACCAGCCGCGGGCATTACGCGGCGATGCACGATGTGGCGGTGATCTGATGACACGCACCGATACGCCAGAGCCGCTCAGCGGCGCCGACTGGCAGTACAGCCCGGCTCCAGAACGATTTCGTCCTGAGATTGATGCTGAATATGGCCTCTTTATCGACGGTGAATTCAAGGAGCCTCGCTCGGGAAAGATGTTCGACACGATTAATCCTGCGACCGGGGATCGGCTTGCCCGAATTGCCGAGGCGGGTGAAGACGATGTTGATGCAGCCATGGCCGCAGCGCGGGCCGCAGCGCCTCGATGGGCAAAAACCAAAGGTACGGAGCGAGGCAAGTACCTCTTCCGTCTTGCTCGGAGGTTGCAGGAATGTGCCCGTGAGTTAGCGGTACTAGAGACAATGGACGGTGGCAAGCCGATCAAGGAGTCTCGCGACGTTGATTTGCCACTCGTCGCGCAGCATTTTTTCTACCACGCAGGCTGGGCCGACAAGTTGCGATGGGCATTTGGCGGTCGTGAGCCAAGGCCACGCGGTGTGTGTGGGCAGATCATTCCATGGAACTTCCCATTGATGATGGCTGCTTGGAAACTGGCGCCCGCCCTTGCGTGTGGCAATACGGTTGTGCTGAAACCAGCCGAGACAACCTCCTTGACGGCTCTGCACATGGCCAGGCTTATTCAGGAAATCGATCTTCCACCTGGCGTTGTCAATATTGTGACTGGCGCAGGTGACACCGGACGATTGGTTGCGACGCACCCCGCAGTGCGAAAGGTAGCCTTCACGGGTTCGACCGCTGTTGGACGCCGGATCATGGAGGAACTCGCGCCGCGAGAAATTCCACTGACGCTGGAACTTGGCGGCAAGAGTGCGAATATCGTCTTTGCGGACGCCGCCATTGAGCAAGCAGTCGAAGGGGTCGTCAGTGGCATCTGGTTCAATCAGGGGCATGTCTGCTGTGCGGGCTCACGATTGCTCGTTGAGGAGTCGATTCTCGAGCCCTTCGTTGCTGCTCTGCGTGAGCGAATGGCACAACTTCGCGTAGGCGATCCACTCGACAAGAACACTGACGTGGGGGCGATCAACAGCAAGGCACAACTTGATCGTATTCGCACATTGGTAGGCGAGGGCCAAGCCGAGGGCGCCATTTTGCATGACATGCAATCCACACCGCTGCCGGAGAAGGGGTGGTGGTTTCCCCCATGTTTCTTCACAGGAGTGCAACCCTCACATAGTGTTGCTCGTGAGGAAATCTTCGGCCCGGTGCTTTCTGTCATGTCCTTTCGGACCCCAGACGAGGCCGTGCGTCGCGCAAATGCAACACCCTATGGCCTCGCGGCAGGTGTATGGACGGACAAGGGATCAAAGGTGTTTGAGATTGCTCGCAGGATGGATGCGGGTGTGGTGTGGTGCAATACCTACAACCAGTTCGATGCTTGTTCGCCCTTTGGCGGCGTGAAAGAGTCGGGCTTTGGTCGTGAGGGTGGGCTTCATGGATTGCGGGGTTATGTCCGATGAGTACGCACACTCAGATTGATCATGGAGTGGACAGATGAGTCGACTTGAAGTGGTGAAGACAGGCAAGCTTTGGATTGGCGGTAAGTGGCCACGTTCTGAATCGGGGCAGACATTTGCGGTCGAAGATAACAAGGGCAATGTCATCGCTCGATACGCGCTCGCCAGCCGTAAGGACGCGAGAGACGCCGTCGAAGCGGCCAGGGTGGGGCTGCCTGCGTGGCGGGACGCAACCGCGATGATGCGTGGTCAGATTTTGTATCGGGCCGCTGAGATGCTTGAGAGTCGTGCCAGTGAATTCTGCGACGTACTCATCGATGGCGGTATGCAACGCGCAGCAGCTCGCCGTGAGGTCGATGCGTCCATTGATCGAATGGTGATGCTTGCTGGGTGGTGCGACAAGATTCATCAGGTACTTGGCTGTCAGAACTCAGTCGCAGGTCCCTATCACAACTTCACCGTGCCTCAATCTTGTGGTGTGGCAGTTGTCTTCTCGCCGCCTACGCCGCCGCTTCTTGGGCTCGTCACGCTGCTTGGCTCGACCTTGCTCATGGGCAACTCGGTCGTTGCTGTTGTGCCGCGAGAGGCGTCGATGGTGGCGGTACTGCTTGGCGAAGTGTTGGCAGTCTCTGATGTGCCTAATGGGGCGGTCAATCTATTGACTGGCGATTTGCTGCCACTGATTGAGCCACTTGGCGGGCACCGGGAGGTGGCTGTATTTGTCGCTGCTGGGCTTGCCAAGTCACAGAGAACAAAGCTGCGTGTCGCTGCGGCAGATGGCATCCGCCGCGTCCATTGCGTGCCATGGACCGGAGCGGCGTGGGAAGATAACGATGAGACCTGCTCGCCCTGGTTCCTCGAGCAGTTTGTCGAGTTCAAGACACTTTGGCATCCAGCCGCTTGCTAGCTGCAAGTAAAGGCGCTGGCCTATTCACCACTCTGGGACGAGTACAAGCCGGGAGCGTTGAGGGACAGCATCGAGTTGTGGCTGGCCCTGAATGGGCAGATTGAGTTTCTCGCCATTGGTGAGCCGATTTGGGAATTGTTGTTGCCACCGCTCAACCTCAACGCTCATCAGACCGGATGAGGGATCCAGAGCGTCTTCACCAAAGGCACCCACTGTGACCGTGCTGAGTTCCGTTGTCGGATCGTGGTGAAAGAAGGCCGGTACCCCCTCACTCCGAAGAGCAGCAACACGAGACTCCGCCCGCTGACGCCGTACTTCGGGCGTGAGTTGTCCTGAGTCAAAGTCGCCCCACACGCCAATCTCGAGTGTGTAGATCGTTCTTGCATCCGGGTAACGCACGCGCAACGCAATCAACTCCTGTGGATGAATCTGTTCCTTTGTTCGTCGTGGCCGCACATCTGTTCGCACGATGGCCCCGAATATCTTCTTGTCATTCACCCGTACGTCACGCAGCGTTTTCATGTCGATGGTGGCCTGAGGGTCTTCCCACCCTTCGTAGACACCAAAGACGACAACAGATCCTTTGCGGTCGACATGCACGGCCAACTTGGGTTGTAGGGGTGGCACGAGGGTGCCCAGTTGCTTGTGCCACTGGCGGGCAGCGGTGCCATCGTCGCCTTGAAAGGTTCGTAGCACGAGGGTATGAAATGACACCGGTCGGGTAATCGTCGCTGAGGTGCTCTTGGGGGCAGGCGTGGGGTCTGCCCCGTTCGTGCTGAGCATTTGTTCCATCGCAAGCCATTCATCAGTCACGGGGGCGGGGTCTTGGACCCGAGAGTGAGTTTCATCAGCCTCTTGGATTCGTGGTGTGGGCACTTGCGGCCGTGCAGGTGGCGGAGAGGCACAGCCACAGAGGGCGAGAGCGGTTGCCAGATGAAGGCTCGCTCGAGTTACTACATCTGTTCTCAGGTTGGTCTGCTTAGAGGTCTTAGGCAAGTCGCTGTCTCCAATAGACTTGTGATTGTTTTCTCAAAGTTCAAGGGTGGCGCCTAGGCAGGCCGATGAAGAGGGTACAGGTCGGCCATGGTGCCTTTGGTCGGCTGCGGGATTCAGGGAAGAATCGCGAGGCAGTGTAGGTCCTTGGATGGGGTTACGACGAGCGAGAGATCGCTCGTCGAGGAGTTGTTTCGATGTCTGATATTGCATTGGTGGGACATCCGGCTAGGCCTGTGGGCGAATCGCCCGTGGCCAATTCCCAAGTTGCTTGCCGTCCAGGTGAGGAGCAAGGGCTTACAGACCGCGATTTCTCAAGGTGGCAAACCACATTAAAGCGAATGGAGCCCATTCGCTGGGATCGCGTCCGCGCAGCCAAATCAGCCATGGATGCTGGAGAGTACCTCACGCAGGATCGGATTGATGCTGCAGTCGATGGCCTGCTTCGCGACTTATCTGACCAGCAGTAGGCCTTCTAAGCGGCCGAGAAGACGTATCTTGCGGGCATGCCCGCAGGAAGTGGGCCACTTCGCCATGGCAAGACTATACGTCCATTCAACGTGTGTAACGCTTCTTACGGCAACCGTACTTGGACTACTCAGTCTTGGTGCGACTTCCTGTGAGTCTGACAAGTCGCGTCCCATGCGACAGAAGGCCGATCGATTCGTGCCAACACGTATTGAAGTCCATCCTTTGTCACATGTGCGTATTCGTGATGATGGGAGCGTTATCGTGGAGGCGGCCGTTGAATTGATTGATGTCGACGGATTTGCGGTGCGAGGTATAGGGGCCCTTGAATTGGAATTTCATCAGGGCGGACGCTTTGGCGAGGTGGTCATGATGCGAAAGTCGTGGTCCTGTGATCTTGACGATGCTGCAGTCAATGCGGCCTCATTCGATGAAACCATACGAGCTTATATTGTGCCACTGACGTTGGAACTCGGCGAAGTGCCACAAGCACCCATGTTGACTGCCACGTTGCAACGCCCAGGCCATGAGCCACTTCGAGCATCACGCAGTTTGGAAACGCTCGCACCAAGCGAAAAGCTGCCTGCTGCCCCGCGGTCCGCTACGATTCCCGGTTCATGAGTATGAATGTCATTCTGCCGCCAGTGGGTACTCGTATCCGGGTCACCCAACAGACACCGCTGCGAGATCGCACGTGGTCTGAGGCTATTGAGGGTGAGATTACCCAATTCCGCCAAGCCGAAACTGGATCTTGGTTTGCTCATGCACTCGGGGATCGTTTCTGGTTGGATCGACTCGAGTTACGGCTTGATGACGGCGAGTTGATTGTGTTGAATCTCGATCAATTTAGCGTGCTCGAAATAATCGACTAGCAAGTTCAGTGTGGCCACTCCGGAAACGGTAGACACCCCTCAGGGCCGATAGCCATGATGCTCGGTGAGATGTTCGACCAACGCTGAACATGCTCGATAATGTCGTCAACCGAGGTGGACTCTACTTCCGCAATTCGGGTTGCGAGTGAGCGGCATGTATCGATCTCACAGAGATCACGAGCAAGAATTGCAGCCCGCGCCCTCGTTGATTCGCCCGACATGACCATGGAACTGATGAGGGACTGTTTTGTGCGATTGACCTCTTCACGGCTCAAATCACAAGAAATTCTTGAAATTTCTTTTACGCACACATCGAGCAACTCTTCGGCATTCTCAGGCGTTGTGCTCGCCCGGATCGAGCACGATCCTTGGAAGGCTGTCGCCGCATATCGAGCACCGATTGAGTAACACAGCGAGCGGCGTTGCCTCGCTTCGGTAAACAGTCGCCCGCTCGTTGTTCCACCGAGCGCACCGATCGCAAGCCGGTCCAGCGGTTCGCCTGCTGAGCCCGCTTGGGCACCATCCCACGCCATCGCAAGATGCACTTGTGAGGTTGGGCGTGATACCAACCATTGGCCGCCAGGCGGAGCCGACTCGGTGGGTGACGGTGGCGCCGTTCCGGTGAGTGAGTCAGTGAGTTGCGTGAGCATGTCCACACAATTCGATGGATTGATGTTGCCGGTGATCGTAATGATCGCGCCGCTCGGCACGCAACAGGCTTCCCGCCGCGACGCCAAGTCGGTCCACGAGACCTCTTCTAGACCTATATTTGTTCCAAGTCCACTGCGATGATATGGGCGCAATATGTGGGCTGAACGCATCAGAAGGCCGATTTCTTCGTTCGGATCGTCTTGCAGGTGGCTGAGCGACTGTGCGCACAGTCGTCTTGCGCTCTCCAATTCAGTCGGCGGAAGGCTTGGCGAGAATGCGACACCAAGCAAGAGTTTCAATGCAGGCTCAAGTCGATCACCAGTTGTTGTGGCGCTCATTCGAATATGACGTGACGTCACACTTCCGCTTCGTTGCATGCCCGCGCGATCGAATTCCTTCGCGAGCGCTTTCGCATCAAGTGAGCCTACGCCACGGAAGAGCATCTCAAGAAAGATGGCCGTAAGTCCATCCAACTTGTCGGAGTCATACATCGATCCTGCCGGTATCAGTACTTGTGCTGATACCGATGAGGCGGTGTCAAGTTGCTCCAGGCCGACCCGAAGACCGTTCGAAATGAGGTGTGTAGAGATCATGGTTGGGGTCGTGTCCTTGCCTTGTTCAAGCGTTCGGATGGGGAGCATAGAACAAGTGAATCAACTCTTGTGTAGGTGGTGTGGCAACCAGGGGTAATTGAGATTGGGAAAAAAATTCTGTAAAGAGTCTTCAGTTGAGCGTCCGATACGGGTAGAACCTGTGTAACGGGTCCGCCCGGGTGTACGTGCATCCGGCTTTCCGACGTTAGCCGGACCCGAGCGGATTTCATGGAGGTCATATCAATGGCCAAGAAGCGCACAACGAGAAAAAAGGCAACTCGCAAGAAAGCCACTCGTAAGAAGGCGACTCGCAAGAAGGCGACTCGCAAAAAGGCCACTCGCAAGAAGGCCACTCGCAAAAAGGCCACTCGCAAGAAGGCCACTCGCAAGAAGGCCACCCGCAAGAAGGCCACTCGCAAGAAGGCCACTCGCAAGAAGGCCACTCGCAAGAAGGCCACCCGCAAGAAGGCCACTCGCAAGAAGGCCACTCGCAAGAAGGCCACTCGCAAGAAGGCGACTCGCAAAAAGGCGACTCG
>JAQWLT010000063.1 GCA_029247205.1 Phycisphaerales bacterium
GCTGCCCGCTCGTCGTGGTGTTCCAGAATCAGATCGAGGTGGCGCTCGATGATGTCGAGCCACTCCAAGCGGGTTGGTTCGGCAAGGTCGATTCCATCTCGCAACTTGGCCTGAATTTGGCGGAAGAGCCAGGGTTTGCGCAAGGCCCCGCGGGCGACCATCACGCCGTCACAGCCAGTTCGTTCAATCATGTCTGCGGCGTCTTGGGGTGATTGAATGTCGCCGTTGCCGATCACGGGAATTGAATCGACAGCAGCAACGACTTCAGCAATGCCCTCGTGCCGCACACTTCCCTTGAAGAATTGTTCGGTCGTGCGACCATGTACTGTGATGGCGGCAATGCCGACTTGTTCCAATCGCTGCGCAAGTTCCGGTCCGACGATTCGGCCGTCATCTAACCCCAAACGAATTTTGGCTGTTACTGGCACGCCAGTTTTTGGTGTGATCGCCTCGACCATACGCTCGGCCAGTCGCACCGTGTCATCAATATTGCATAGCAATAGCGACCCGCCATGCTTCTTGGCGACCTTGTCGACCGGGCAGCCCATATTGATGTCGACGAGGACGGCGCCGTGATCGACGGCCCAAAGCCCGGCTTCTGCCAGCGGGTCATCGCCATTGCCATACACCTGCATGCAAAGCGGTGAGTCTGCTTCGCACGTGGCTGCCAGTTTCATCGCCTTGGGCGCCTCCCGAAGGATGCTGTGCACATTGAGCAGATCTGTGCTCGCAAGACCAACGCCGCCAAGTTCCCGGCACAGGAGCCGAAAGGGTAGATCGCAGTGGCCAGCCATCGGCGCAAGCAATGCATTGGAGTCAAGTTGGACTGATCCGATCAGCAGCATTTCTGGATCCTACGGCATTCACCCCAAGCAGCGAATCATCTTGTTGCATGACAGGCACTTGCAACGCCGATTCATACGTTGTTGGTGTGCTGGCAGACACATCAGCCGTGGGGGTGGAACGAACAGGGCCGCAGTCCGAAGACTGCGGCCCTGAGTAGGTCAAGGAGTATGAGCGTGGGGGCGAATCAGTGTCGTCGACGACGGCGTGCGGCAATGCCCGCAAGGCCGAGAAGCGCAATGGCGCCTGGTGCTGGAACAGCACCGATTGACTGACCCGCATTCAGTGCGCCCCAAGTCGCTGCAGTATTCTCTTCGGCCCAGGTGAAGCCGGAGAAATCATCGGCGGTACCGGTGAGTTGTAGGGAACTTCCGATGGCCGTGCTGCTGCTCTCGGAGGTGCCTAGGTCTACCGAGGTCATTCCCATAGCGGCGCCGTCTGCTGCAGTGAACGGACTGCCTTCATAACTGATGAACTGAACGACGGAGCCGTCATAGACGATGGCTATTCCATCGGGCGCGCCATTCTGCAACGAACCTTCATTGGTAAACCAGATCAGACTTCCACCATCAACCTCGGCCATGGAGAACGAATCTTCATACCAAGAGGAATAGACACTGAGCTGACTGGCTGAGCCGTTGTACGCGTGGACTTCGAGCAGAGTTGCATCCATGACGAAATCAGCTGCGATTTCGACGCCTTCATCAAAATCTCCTCCAGCATTGTCATAGTGCAACTCATTGATCCAGACGCTAGCGACCGCACTACTGCTCAGGGCTGCGATGCATCCAGAGCACAATAGAAAGTTGATTGATTTCATGATTGTTTCCTTCTCCTCGGGGTAATGCTCTGACAGGGTTCCAAGCCTCACGAGAGCTGTGTTGTTCTCTTCCCTACTACTACTCGTCTCAAGAAAAAGCCCTCTCTCTGTCGGCTTTTACTCGAAGTGTTCACCTGCCAATGTACTGGGGACCGCCCGAGTCGCAAATGTATTCGCCGCTTAATTTGCTTGCGAAACACACTTTTTTCACTTTTGTGCGCGAGGATGGTGCGACTACATACAAGTGAGCAAGCCTCTGGGGCGGCTGAGGCGTTTCTGGCCCCCCTTTTTCTTTGTCAAGAGACTGCTTTGGGCCCCTTGGTGGGTATGTATGCAGCTACACATGCTGCATATCCGCTGCAAGGACCCGCCACGGCCAATCTGGCAGTCCAGAAACGGCCATAGACCCCCTTCGGCGGGGCGAGGCACCGTTTTTTTGATATGAGGCCACGCGGATTTCGGCACGCCACTTGCAACTGTTCCATGGTCCACCGCCAATTGGTAGCGGTCTGGGACACAGGGCATGCGGCTGAAGCCGTACCCCAAGGAAGGAAATTGACCATGTCAAAAATCATTGGAATCGACCTCGGTACTACGAACTCATGTGTCGCCGTTATGGAAGGCGATCAGCCGAAGGTCCTGATCAACTCATCGGGCAACCGTACAACGCCAAGCGTGATCGGATTCACCGACAAGGGTGACCGACTCGTCGGTGAGCCCGCTCGTCACCAGCAGGTGACCAACCCAAAGAACACAGTCTTCTCGATCAAGCGTTTCATGGGCCGTCGCCATGACGAGGTCCAAAGCGAAGAGAAGCTTGTCCCATACACAGTGACCGGTGGGTCGGATGAACTCGTGAAGGTTCAGGTTGGCGCAGACGGCAGCGAATTTACGCCGCCAGAAGTCTCCGCCATGCTGCTTCGTGAACTGAAGCGGATCGCCGAGGAGTACCTCGGAGAGACCGTCGATAGCGCTGTCATCACGGTCCCTGCCTACTTCAACGACGCTCAGCGTCAAGCCACCAAAGATGCCGGTGAAATTGCCGGCCTCAAGGTTGAGCGCATCATCAATGAGCCAACTGCGGCCGCCCTTGCATACGGCCTTGAGAAGAAGACCAACACCAAGATCGTTGTCTTTGACCTCGGTGGCGGCACCTTTGATGTCTCAATTCTTGACATCGGCGATGGCGTCTTCGAAGTACTTTCGACCAGTGGCGATGGCCACCTTGGTGGCGATGACTTCGACCAGGTCATCATCGACTACATCGCGGATGAGTTCCGCAAGACCGAGGGCATCGACATTCGCACCGACGCGATGGCGTTGCAGCGACTCAAGGAAGCTGCAGAGAAGGCCAAGTGCGAACTCTCGCAGCAACTCGAAACCAGTGTCAACTTGCCCTTCATCACGGCCGACCAAAATGGCCCGAAGCACCTCCAGGTGACGGTTAGCCGCGCGAAGTTCGAGGAACTCGCAGCTGATCTCTTCAAGCGGCTCGAAGGCCCGTGCAAGACGGCCCTGGCCGATGCAGGACTCGGTCTTGGTGACGTCAGCGACGTCGCCATGGTCGGTGGTTCGACCCGTATTCCCAAGGTGCAGGCGATCGCGAAGTCGCTCTTCGGTACCGCCGAACTAGACAAGTCGATCAACCCTGACGAAGTCGTTGCTGTTGGGGCAGCGATTCAGGGCGGTGTCCTGCAGGGCGATGTCAAGGATGTGCTCCTGCTCGACGTGACGCCACTGAGCCTCGGTGTTGAAACCCTTGGTGGCCTGATGACGCGTCTCATTGAAAAGAACACCACGATTCCGACCTCGCGGAAGGAAACGTTCTCTACCGCGACTGATAGCCAAACCAGTGTGACGATTCAAGTTCTGCAGGGTGAACGTGAGTTCGCCAAGGACAACCGAACGCTTGGCAAGTTCGACCTGATGGATATTCCTTCGGCGCCTCGCGGGATGCCGCAAATTGAGGTTGAGTTTGCGATCGATGCCAATGGCATTCTCAAGGTTTCGGCCACTGACAAAGCCACTGGCAAGAGTCAGAACATCGAGATTAGCGGTTCAAGCGGCATGTCAAAGGACGACATCGAGCAGATGAAGTCCGATGCCGAAACGCACGCTGCTGAAGATCAGGCGAAGCGTGAGTTGATTGAGCTCAAGAACCAAGCAGAGCAGATCGTGTACGCCACCCGCAAGCAACTTGAGGAGCACGGCGAGAAGGTAGACGCGGAGGTTCGCGGCACCATCGAGTCAGCCTTGAGCAATCTTGAAGAGAAGGTCAAGGGTGACGATAAGGCCGCCATCGAAGCGGCATTGAATCAGGTCACCACAGTGGCCCAAGAACTCGGCAAGGCCGCATATGAGGCGGCTGCTCAGGAGCAGGACGCTTCCGAGGGCGAAGCCGAAGAAGGATGCTGTGGCGATGGATCGTGCAAGGACGGTGACGATGTCATCGACGCCGAGTACGAAGTTCGAGACGACACTCCGAACGCTTGATTTCTCTCCTCCGATCAAGCAATCTGGAATAGGCATGAGGCCGAGTTGCTGACTCGGCCTCGTGCTATTTTTCTCCGCGGACCTCTCCAAAGTGCAGTGGGGGTCTGTGGAGTATGCCGCTCAGGGAGATTAGTCGTCATCCACAGAGATCATGCAAGCCATTGGCCTCACTACGTTACCATCGCTCCCCATGACAACGACCGCAACACAGCAGCGTGGCGTGATTGACGCCGAAACGATTGAGGCACTCCGACTCTCGCTTGAGTGCGACGCGACCTACCGGCTTGCTCGCAACGCGGTGACCAAGGTCGGCGCTGATGATGCGGCGTTCAATCGCGATGTGGTTTCGCAGGCCGATTGGTCATTTAGTACTTGGCTCGATGACTGGCCAGTGACCAATCAAAAGAAATCTGGTCGCTGCTGGATGTTTGCAGCGCTGAACTTGTTTCGCGCCAGCGTCATGAAGAATCTGAATGTCAAAAAGTTTGAGTTCAGCCAGAATTACACGCTCTTCTGGGACAAGTTTGAACGTGCGAATTGGTTTCTGGAGTGCATCATTGAGACCGCCACGCGTGATCTTGGTGACCGCCATGTTTCATTTCTGCTGGACTATCCAATCGATGATGGCGGACAGTGGAATATGTTTGTCAACCTCGTTCGCCGGCATGGCCTTGTTCCGAAGGACCTGATGCCAGAGACGCAGTCGTCTTCTAATACGGCTCGCATGAACTCAGTCTGCAAGGGATTTCTTCGTCGCTTTGCGAGCGATCTTCGGTCTGCCATCAAGGATGGCGCAAGTGAAGACGAGGCCCGCTCGATCAAAGAGACACAGTTACAAACGATTTGGCGTGTGCTTTGCACACATCTCGGTGAGCCTCCGAAATCCTTCCTCTGGCAGTACAACGACAAAGACCGTGCATTTCACCGTGAGGGCGAGATGACGCCGGTTGAGTTTGCCCAGAAGTACGTCGATATTCCACTGGACGAGTATGTGTGTCTAGTGCATGACCCACGTCCGGAACATCCATATGGAAAGACGTATACGGTTGAGTTCCTCGGAAATATTGTTGGCGGTGAGCAGGTGGTGTATCTCAATGTTGATATTGAGACCATGAAGCGAGCGGCAGTCGAGACGCTTGAAGAAGGCGAGCCCGTGTGGTTTGGCTGCGACGTCGGCAAACAGTTTCAGCGACAGGTTGGGTTGTGGGACGCCAAGCTCTTTGACTATGACGTTCTGTACGGTGAAGCCGAAGGCCTTGATAAAGCCGGACGCTTGCACTTCCATCACACCGCGATGACGCATGCGATGCTGTTCACTGGTGTCGATGTACTCGAGGGTATTCCGCAGAAGTGGCGGGTCGAGAATTCATGGGGCGACGATCATGTCGGCCGCAAGGGTTTTCAACTGATGAACGACTCATGGTTTGAGCAATACGTCTTTGAGATCGCGACGCATCGATCCAAGTTGCCAGCAGCACTGCAAGCAGCGTTGAGTGAGCCACCTCAGGTATTGGCTCCGTGGGACCCGATGGGCGCGTTGGCCTCGCAAGAGGCCGGTTGAGGTGCGATCTCGCTGTCGTGTCAGTTTCTAGCCTTGCGTAGTTGGCGATTGCTGCCATACTGGGGGACCTGTGGGTGCGTTGACGAGGGGAAGAGGAGCCGATCGTGCGTTGCATTATTTCGTTGAGCACCTTGTGCGTGGCTTCTGCTGCGATCGCAGTTCCAATGCCCGAGCCAGGCGATCTTGCCGGGCTGCAAGTCGTTGAAGTCGACGTCCCCGATGACGGCTTGGTGAACCTGCTGCTTCGAAGTGGGCTTGATGGTCTTGCTTGTCGACCAGCCCCTGGCATTGGCCCGTGGGTGGTTGATGCCGATGACATCGAACTACTCAACACGCTTGGACTCGACCATACGCCGCTCATTCCAGATCTCGAAGCTCATCAAGCGATTCGCAATGCTGAGCGTCGAGCAGCTCGCGCCAATACGCGTGGTGCTGACATCTTTTACAACGACTTCAGGACGATTTCTGAGTTCGATGCGAGGATGGACCAATTCCTTATTGATCATGCGGATATTGCGATGGGTATTGTGCTCGGGCAGAGTCATGAAGGTCGCGACATTCGAGGCGTTGTCATCAATGTAGACGGAACGCCCAAGCCCGCGGTTCTATTCAATGGTTGTCAACACGCCCGCGAGTGGATTTCGCCGATGACCACTTGGTACATCGCCGATCAACTGGCTGATGGCTATGGCGTTGATTCTCATATCACAGGATTGCTGGATCGCGTTGAGGTTGTGATTATTCCCATCATAAATCCAGATGGCTATGCGCATACCTATGCAGCGGGCGGATACCGTTTTTGGCGAAAGAACCGCCGCGATAACAGTGGGTCATGCGAAGGTGTTGATCTCAATCGCAATTGGTCATCCGACTGGAATGGTGGCCAGAGCACCAGCACCGACCCATGCAGTGATATCTACGTCGGTCCAGCTTCAATGAGTGAACCAGAAGTGCAGGCACTTGCAAATTTCTGCACGTCACACGGTGACATCCGAGCACAGATTGACTTCCACGCGTATTCGCAGCTTATTCTTGAGCCTCGCGGCTACACAACCGTACCACCCGTGGACTGGGACGAACTCCACGCGCTCGGTGGTTTGATGGCCCAAGCTATTTTTGATACGCATGGCAAGAACTATGTGCATGACAACCCATGCAATATTCTCTACTGCGCTAGTGGCACGCTGATTGACTGGCCCTATGACACCTACGGTGCTGCTTCGTACACCATTGAGTTGCGACCTGGTTCTGGCGACAGTGCCGGATTTGATCCGCCTCCGAGTGAGATTGTTCCATGTGCCGAGGAGAACTACGCATCAGCCTTGAAGTTGATCGAAGACATTGCGACGCCAATTCGAATTGATCTTCCTGGGGGCCATCCGTCACTCGTCTATACAGACACCGAAACAACATTCGCTGTGCAACTCAGCGACAGCGGCGAAGCCCCCGACGGCTCATCTGCCTACGTGCGATATCGCGGTAATGGCGGCGCGTTCGATCAGTCTCCACTTGTTTATGTTGGCGGCGATACGTACGAGGCAACACTGCCTACCTTTGACTGCACTGACACGCCAGAGTTTTATCTGGCGGCTGCGAGTGTGTCGGGCATCGAAGTGCGATACCCACTCACTGCACCTTCCGATCTCTTGACTGCCGATGTGGTGTCGTTTATCGATATTGCGTTTGAGGATGATGGCGAGACAAACCTAGGGTGGGTTGTATCTGGAAGTGCCAGCGACGGGAACTGGGAACGCGGCGTACCAGTTGGTGGCGGTGAACGTGGTGATCCGCCGGTCGACGGCGACGGAAGCGGCGCATGCTGGCTTACCGACAATGTTGCTGGCAACAGTGATGTCGACGGCGGCGACACCATTCTTACCTCTCCTGTGCTCGATACTCCCGGCGATGGTTGGCAGCTCTCGTACTGGCGATGGTTCAGCAATGACTTTGGCTCCGGGCCAAACGAGGACGACATGCGCATCCAATGGTCCGAAGACGGGTCGTCTATCTGGAACATGCTTGAGCAAGTTGGCCCGACCGGAGCTTCAGGTGGATGGATGTATCAGAGCTTTGACCTAGATGCCATGGGTATGACGGGTATCGAGTCATTCAGCCTTCGCGTGATCGCCAGTGACGAAGGTACAGGGTCGGTCGTCGAAGCTGGCTTCGATGGCGTGCAACTTGTGAAACTGGACTGTGTTGACGATGACTCATGCCCGGCTGATATTGACGACAATGGCCATGTTAATGTCGATGATATTCTGCTCGTTATAGAAGCCTTTGGAACGAGTGGCCCAGATGGTGACACCAATGAGGACGGTACTGTTGACGTGAATGACCTACTTGAGGTTGTTGGCAGCTTCGGCCCCTGCTGAGTACGGCAAGATCGACGTACCATGCACCAAGCAGCCCCCGAGCGGCGATATCGATCATGGCACCAACTCTTTCCGTCATCTTGATTTGCAAGAACGAGGCTCACCGGCTTGCCGCGACACTTGAGGCGGTGCGATTCGCCGACGAGATCATCGTCGTGGATTCAGGAAGCACCGATGATACTGTCGCTATCGCCCGTTCAATCGCCGACATTGTCGTAGTGACCGATGATTGGCCAGGGTTTGGTCCACAGAAGAACCGTGCATTGGACCTTGCGACGAAAGACTGGGTCTTATCGATTGATTCTGATGAGATTGTGGATGGTGCGTTGCGGGAAGAGATCCTTGAAGCTATTGATTCGGGAACGCACGAAGCATTTCGAATGCCCCGACTGACCAGTTTGCTTGGTCGAGAGATTCGCCATAGTGGATGGTGGCCCGACTACGTGCTGCGATTGTTTCTCCGCGGCGATACCAGATTCTCGGATGACTTGGTGCACGAGCATGTTGTCTTTGATGGCCCCGTTGAGACATTGCGTGAGCCACTTCTGCACGCGAATTTCGAGACAATGGACGATGTTCGAGAAAAATCAGAGCTCTATGCACTGGCAGCTGCACAGTCGTTGCACAAGCGGGGCCGCTATGGCGGCCCGATCATTGCTGCAATCAAAGCCAGTACGACATTCCTGCGCAACCATGTGATTAAGCGAGGCTTTCTCGACGAGCATGCCGGATGGGTCATTGCGAGAACCGCCGCGAGTGGCAAGTGGCGGCGGTATATGTTGCTGGCCCAGCTGAATCGGGACCAGTCAGGATGAGTGGCCCCGTTCTTCAACTCAATACGCAGGCCGGCTGGCGAGGTGGCGAGCAGCAGACGCTGCATCTCGCTTGTGGCATGGATGGGGACCGTGTTGTTGTCGCCCGCGCGGGATCGGAACTTCTCCGCCGAGCGTGTAAGGAAGGTTTGGTGGTTGAGTCGGTGCCTTCTGACCGAGGAGTGCGTGGTGTGTTGGCCCTTCGCCGGCTCGTGCGCCGCCTCAAGCCATCGATTGTGCATGCCCACGCAAGCAAGTCGCATCAGCTTGCGAGGCTTGCGATGATGGGAATTCGCGTTCCGCTGGTCGTGACTCGTCGAGTTGAATTCCCACTCAGCCGTGGTGTGGTGACGCGATGGAAGTACGGCGCCGGTGTAGCTGCCTACGGCGCCATTTCAAATTCTGTGCGCGATGCATTGATGAAGGGTGGTGTCGACGGCGATCGTGTGCACGTCATTCCAAGTGCTGCAGATTTTGGGTCCATCGATGCCACCCCATCTGCGAAACTCACCGAACTTGACCTTCCAGACGATGCGTTTGTCGTGCTCCATGCCGGGGCGTTGAACCCCCAGAAGAATCAGGACATGCTGCTTCGCGTTTGGGCCGCGCTCGAGCATAGGTACTCGCATGTCCACCTATTGATTGCCGGTGCGGGCGAGCGAGAGGCGGAACTACGATCGCTTGCATCCGAACTGTCACTCACACGGGTGCACTGGTTGGGGTTTCGAGCCGACATCATCGGCATCATGAAGTGCGCGAGTCTATTCTTGAACACGTCTCGCTTTGAGGGGCTGTGTTCGAGCCTCATTCAAGTGCGTCGCTGTGATGTGCCGGTGGTTGCGACGGCCGTCGGTGGCGTTCCTGAGATCATTGAGCATGAAGAAAGCGGCCTCTTGGTTCCAATAGATGATGTCGATGCGATGGTCAAGGAAGCCAGTAGGGTGATCGACGACCGCGACATGCAGGGGGTTCGGGCTGGTATACGTGAGGGAATGGACCGATTTTCAGTCAATCACATGTGCACAGCCTACGAGCGGCTCTATGAAGTTGTTCAGAGTCAGTAGGACTTTGCCCACACCACCCGCTTCAGACTTGGTTTGCCCGTAAAGATGCAGGTTCCTGGCTCGCCATCTGCAAGTGGGATACATCGAACCGTGACACTGAGTTCGTCATTGATGCGTTTCTCAACATCTTCGTCGCCGCAGAAGTGCGCCCACGCGAACCCGCCGTGGGGCGGGGTTGGCTCGCCGCTAGGCGGTGCAAAGTAGGCACGAAAGTCTTCTTCGGAGTCTATTTCGCACGAGTGATTCTTTCGGAATGCAATGGCTTGGTCGTAGAGGTTGGCTTGGATCTCCTCGAGGATGTCATGCACACGAGATACAAAGGCTGTTCGTTCAATGGTCTGTTTGTCCTTGTGTCCTTGATCCCGTCTTGCCATGAATACGCTGTCAGCCGCCATGTCACGCTGGCCGACCTCAAGCCTGATGGGTACCCCGCGCCGTACCCACTGCCAATTCTTCTCGCCACCGCGAAGATCGCGTTCGTCGATTTCCACTTCAATGTGGCGGCCGTGATAGGGGATGACACGGAGATCATCGGCAATCTTACGACAGAAGTTCAGGACCGCTTCAGGGTCATCGGCGCGGCTGGTCATCGGCAGGATGACAATTTGCGATGGAGCAAGACGCGGCGGCAATCGAAGGCCATCGTCATCGGCATGAGTCATCACCATCGCGCCGATCAATCGTGTCGAGACACCCCATGAAGTGGTCCAACAATGCTCGAGCTTGCCCTCTTCGCTTTGATAGGTGATGTCCTGCGCCTTGGCAAAATTCTGGCCGAGGAAGTGCGAGGTGCCTGACTGGAGCGCCTTGCGGTCCTGCATCATGGCTTCGATGCACAGCGTTCGAATGGCTCCTGGGAAGCGTTCGGCAGCTGTCTTCTCGCCAGTGATAACCGGCATGGCCATCCAGTTTTCAGCAAAGTCCGCATAGACATCGAGCATCCGCTCGGTTTCTTCCATGGCTTCTTCACTTGATGCGTGGGCTGTATGGCCCTCCTGCCATAGGAATTCACTTGTCCTCAGAAACAACCGGGTTCGCATTTCCCATCGCACGACATTGGCCCATTGGTTGATCAACAGGGGCAGGTCGCGATACGACTCAATCCAGCGGCTGAAGGCATCGCCAATGATGGTTTCACTCGTTGGTCTGATGATCAGTGGTTCTTCGAGTTCGCCCGATGGCACAAGCGTGCCATCGGGGCCGGCTTCGAGCCGGTGGTGCGTGACGACAGCGCACTCTTTGGCAAAGCCTTCAACATGCTCGGCTTCCTTCTCGAGGAATCGCTTGGGGATGAATAGCGGAAAGTAGGCATTCTTGTGTCCGGTTGCTTTGAACATGCCATTGAGGACCTGCTGGTAGTTCTCCCACAACGCGCATCCCCATGGCTTGATCACCATGCAGCCACGAACGGCAGAATTCTCGGCCAGATCGGAGCGTTTGACTACTTGTTGATACCACTCGGGATAATTCTCAGCCCGAGTTGGGGTAATTGCCGTCTTCGCCTGCTTTGCCATGGTGGGGAGGATAGAGGAAATGCACACCGACCCGTACTATGCCACACGTGAGCAGCCTCCGATGCGATCTCATGCTCGCCGACATCAAGATTGCCCATAGTGTTTTTGCGTTGCCCTTCGCCTTGCTCGGCGCAGCCATGGTTGCTTGGCCACCAGAGGACAGCGGGGTCCAGGCACTGTCTGGTGGTCATGTGGCGATTGCCGTTGTACTGGTCATCGCCGCCATGGTTGCGGCGCGAACCGCTGCCATGTTGTCGAATCGCCTGCTCGACCGAGAACTCGATGCTCGCAATCCACGCACGGCAGGGCGACCACTGGCATCTGGTGAGGCATCGGTACGCTCATACAAGATTGGGTTGCTCGCATCATCGCTGCTCTTTGTTGGCATCGCTTCGCTCTTCTGGTGGGTGCTCGCGAATCCTTGGCCACTGATGCTCTCCATACCGGTGCTCGCCTGGATCTGCAGTTATGGCTTGTTCAAACGCTTTACTTCCTTGTGCCATGTATGGCTTGGCGCATCTCTGGCGATCAGCGTTCCGGCCGCTGCGCTTGCCGTGCACGGCGAGGCGATTCCGGCGGTGCCAAGCATCTGGTTTCTTTCCGCCATGGTGCTGTGTTGGGTGGCGGGTTTTGACATGATTTATGCCCTGCAAGATGTCACGATTGATGTCAATGAAGGGCTGTATTCAGCGCCATCTCGGCTTGGTGTGACTGGGGCTTTGTGGACAAGTGCCGTGCTGCATCTACTTGCTGTGGGCTTTCTCGTTGCCGCCTGGTGGCTCGATCAGCGGCTTGGGGGGATATTTCTCGTCGGGGTGGCCTGCGTGGCAATACTGCTTGTGATCGAGCACGCAACGGTACGCAGATGGGGCACGGCCAGAATGGCTCTCGCCTTTTTTACGCTCAACGGCGTTGTGTCGTGCATTCTGGGCATTACAGGCATCATTGACTTGATGAATTGAGCATGAATCCACTTGCGTGAAGATGGCTCGGGAGTAGGCTCGAGTGAGAGATTGTATTGATGAGGACCCACCAAAGAGTATTGGCAAGTGTGATAGCGCTGTCCTGCTGTGCCACTGTGGCGACCGCAGGGGAGGTTGTTCATGTCATTGTGATGGCCGGGCAGTCCAATATGGTTGGAGCGGGCAATGTCGATCTACTGCCTGAGCACCTCCAGCCGTGGGCTGATCCGCTGCCAGCAATTCCATGCCGGCAGTGGCTGAACGGGAGTGAATATGGCCCCGTTGGATGGACCGATCACCTCCGGCCGCGGGGCGTGTTTATTGGTCCGGAGATGAGTTTTGGCCATCGAATTGCGGCCGCGCGTCCGAACGAGTCGGTTGCGATTCTGAAGATGGCATACAACGGAACGAATCTTGGCTGCTCTTGGAATGCAGACGGGTGTGGGGAGCATCTCTATGAAACCCTTGTCAATATTATTGAGGACTGGATGGAGGACCTCGAATCGACGGGTGTTGATTGTCGGCTCGCAGGTGTGGTTTGGGTGCAAGGCGAGTCGGATAGCAGATCTAATTGGGCCGCGAAGTCCTACTTCAATAACTTACTTGAGTTCGTTCGGAACCTACGCATCGATACGCGCCGAGCAACACTGCCGTTTGTGTTGGTTCGCGTGCATCCTCGAGCGAGTGCCTATCAGTACGGACCGCAGGTACGAGCAGCCATGCGGAACTTGGCTGCGATCGACACGGCGATTGATAGTGTCGGCATCAGCGACTTGGCATTGAAGAGCGACAATATTCACTTGACCGCGGACAGCATGGTTCGAACTGGAATTCGGGCGGCCGATGCAATTTTGGCACTGGGGTGCCTCGATTCAGTCGAAGACGCGCCCGACTGCTTGGGCGACTTTGATGGCGACGACCATTTGGGCGTCAGCGACTTGCTTCAGTTGCTTGAATTCTGGGGGCCTTGCGGGCCATGAACCATCGGATTCACATGGCGGTCATTGTCGCGATCGCTGCTATTTCGGCAGTTGCAAGTGGCGACCCCATCAATCTTGTACTCGTTGCCGGCGACGTGAATGCCGGCCCGGTCGGCAGTGTGTTGTCGCTGAATTCCCCACTCGATGAATTTGTAATCTCGCAACCTTCCGTGCTGCTTCGAGGTGCCACCAATGGAGTTGATGATCAATCCGAATGGTTACAGGCAGCCCCGAGTGGCGATGCCTTTGGTGTGGAGATGAGTTTGGCGCACACCTTGGCTGCGAGTTACCCAAACAACTCATTCGGCATTATGCGGTTCAGTATGAGCACAGCATCCCTCGCTTGCGATTGGCATCCTGCCCAGTGCGGCACTGGTGTGATGCAGTCCATGCTCGACCGTGTAGCGTTGTGGCGAGGCGAGTTGGCAGCAGGTGGGGTTGAGTCGAGGGTGATTGGGTTGGTTTGGATTCATGGATCAGCCGACACCAGCGATGAAGCTTCGGCTGCGATGTATGGGGCGAACCTGATTGAGATGACGGCCGCCATTCGAACGGAATTTGCTGACAGTGCGTTGCCGATTGTTGCCACGCTCCCGCAGTCTGGAGGCGCCTGGCTGCCTGTGGTTCGACGAGAAATTGACGAGTTCGCTCGTGCGGATGCTGATGCAGCCGTTGTGGCACTCGATGCATTTGAGATTTCTGGCGACGGCATTGCGATCTCCGATGCCGCCACTATTGCCGCTGGCCTTTCGCTCGGTGACGTATTGCTCGGGCGAAACCCGCTTGATGATGCGATGCCTCCAGAGGAGTGCGAGAGCGACTTAGTGCCAGACGACGTTGTGGATGTGGCCGATCTGTTGTACATGCTTGGCGTGTGGGGCCCATGTGATCCGGACGGGTAAACGCGACCGTGAAGTAATGAGTCAGTGGAAGTACGGCCTAGTTGTGCGGCTGCGCGACGAGTAAGCACGCACCATCGCCCAGTTCGACGGTTGCTTGTTCAATCGCCGCAGGCAGTAAGGCCGTACTGCCAGTTTGCAGCCGTGCCGCTCCTCCCTTGGCCGTGACGTGCGCCGTTCCGCTCAAACACATGAGCACCATCGGCATTCCACTGAGATCCGAACGCCAGGTGGAGGCCTCCGGCGTGTCGATTCGACGCATCGTGAACCACGGTGTGTCGGCCAGCATTGTCTCGGCCAGACCGGTTGTGTTCTCTGGCATACTCACTTCGTCGGGCGGGGCCGTGTCATAGTCGATGCAGGCGAGTGCTTGCTCGACATGCATCTGCCGACCAGTCCGCCCCCAGTCCCACAGCCTGAATGTGGTGTCGCTGGTGGTCTGCACTTCGGCAACCAGTACGCCGGTACCAAGTGCATGGCAGGTTCCGCTTGGCAGCGTGTGGCAACTGCCGACACGGGCTTCACGTGACAGCATGGTGTCGGTCAGTGTGCCCGTGTCAAGGGCTGCTTGCATGGACGCGGCGGTCGTGCCCGGCTTGACGCCAGCCCAAATGAGGCTGCCCGGGGCGGCGTCCATGACGACCCATGCTTCGCTCTTGAGATGCGCGTCGGGATGCGCGGCTGCCCACGCCTGGTCTGGGTGAACTTGGACTGAGAGATTGTCACACGCATCGAGGTACTTGATAAGCAACGGAAACCGGCCTTCATTGCTCAACTCCGCTTCGCCCATCAATTCATTGCCACAGTCTTCGATCAGGGATCGCAGCGATTGGCCATCATGAAGACCACCACTGACAATGCTGCACGGGCCATCGCCTGGCATGTCGGCGATCTCCCATGACTCGCCAATCGCAGTGTCTGGCGGAATCAACTTGCCAAGGGTTTGCAGGCGTCTGCCTCCCCACACTTTGGGTACGAGGATGGGTTCAAACTGGAGTGGGGCATCGAGCATGAAGGATCCTTGCATCGCGGGGTGGAGAGCGTAGGATAAGGCTGATGCGTATCTTTGGTGCCATGCTGCTCATGCTCTCGCCCGCCGCCTTTGGTGGCGTGGTCTTGCAGATGCCGCCCGCGCCCATGCAGCCAGTCGTTGCTGCGAATCCCGTAACGCCAGTGACTGCCCTGCAGCGATTTGCAGTTGGGCAGCCTGCCAAGAACTCCGCTGGTCAGGTCATCCTCCACCAAGTCAACCGTACTCCGCAATTTGGCGGAGGGTCTGACTGGGGTGGCTACGGCTACGGCTACGGCTACGGATATGGTTGGGGTGGCTATGGCTATGGATGGGGCGGCTGCGTACGGGTCTGCATCACACCTTGTTGCAGTACAACCACATCGCAAATCTCTCAACGCAACTGTAACTGGTCGGGTTCGAGCATGTTCTTTGGTTCAGCCGGCCTGATGCGACCATACTGAAGAGCTTTCACTGCTTGACGGATCAATTCCGTTTGTAGAACTGCCTCGATTCCAATAACTAGATTCGCATGCCAGTGCACTGCACTTCAAATACGACCGCGCCATCCTTCAGCCCCTGGGCAAAGCACGAAAATCGTCGTCGCTGAAACTTCTTTTCGACAGACAGCAGCACCAGTGTGTCGCCGGGCTCAACACTTCCTCGAAAGATGCAGTGGTCGACGCGGGTAAAGCCAAGAAATCCTGCATTGTCAAAGCCCATCTTGTATTGGTACAGGACGCTACTCAGTTGGGCAGCAGCTTCAATCATGATGACGCCTGGCAGGAGTGGCCGCCCGGGGATGTGGCCGGGCACCCAAAACTCGTCCGCTCGAACGTCCTTCACGCCAATGGCTTGGGTGTACTCATCATTCATCCATACGACACGATTGACCTGTCGCATGTCTCCGCACTGTGGCAAGAGCGCATCAAGTTGCTCAGGGGCAACATGAACGTTGGACAGGTCATGTCCAGCAATATCAATAAGGGGTTCTGCCATCGTGGTGGGCAGGATGCCGACCCTCTCCAAAGGCTCACAACTCCGTGATTGCTGCATGACAGAATGGGACGACCACCGGTGGGGACCGGTGGCCGTCAATTCTGATCATTCCCAAGCCGGCGATCAGTCGCCGACACGCATCGTAAGGACTTCCTTGCGACACTCTTGGGCTGCATTTTTGATGTCCTGCATGGCCTTTCGGACACGCGTGCCTGCGGCTTTGTTGCCACCAACACATTTTGCGACATCGTCAGCCGAGGCCTCGATGAGATTTTTGAGCATTTCGTACGACTGCATTGCTAGACGTCCTCCGCCTGGTCTGATCCTCCACGCCACTCCCGAACGCCGGGGGGTTTAAGGACCCAATACAGGCGACTGTATCGGTCATTGAGCCTCATATTCGCCTATTTTGCGCCGTTAGGATGCAATTCTATACGTTTGTTCGGTGTTTGTGAGGCAGTTCGGCTCAGATTCCGGGGTCAACGGTGCCCTCGACCCTACTTTGCCAACGTTCCTGAATGGTCTCACCGATCGTCTCAACGAAGCGGTCGACCTGCTCGGGGCAGGTTCCAACGTAGCGATTTGGGTCCAATACACCGTCGAGATCAATGCTCGCAAAGAGTGGGTCGCCAGCCAATCGAGCCAAGAGATCATTCTCTCCGCCTTCCTTGATGGCCTCCGCTGCAGCCACAGCATGTTGGCGGACCGACTCATGGGCGTCTTGGCGGTCGGTCCCTTGTTTGACCGCTGCCATCATGATGTCCTCAGTGGCCATAAATGGAAGTTCTGCTCGAAGCCGAGCCTCCACGACGGCGGGCCTGACGATGAGCCCATCGACCACATTTCGCATGACATCAAGGGTGCCATCCAAGGCCAAGAAGGCCTCAGGCAAGACCAGCCGCCGGTTGGACGAGTCATCAAGGGTCCGCTCAAGCCACTGTACGGACGCGGTTTGAAGCGGTGATGCCGCGAGAGTCATTACAAATCGAGCCATGCCGCATGCCCGCTCGCAACGCATGGGATTCCGTTTATAGGCCATCGCGCTCGAACCGATTTGGTTCTTCTCGAAGGGTTCTTCCAGTTCACGCACGCCTGCAAGCAGTCGGATATCAGTTGCACACTTGTGCGTTGCAGCAGCGACCACTGCCAAAGCTCCCAGGATCTGAGCATCCACCACTCGTGGATAGGTTTGGCCAGTGACTGGATAACGCTCGTTAGCGGCCCACCCCATTCGCTCGCACACCTGCTGATCAAGGGCTTCGACCTTGTCTTGATCGCCATCAAAGAGAGCGACAAAGGACGCTTGCGAGCCAGTTGCCCCGCGGACACCGCGGAACCGAAGCGTTGCGATTCGATGTTCTAGGTCTTCTAGGCCAAGCCAGAGATCTTGTGCCCAAGTTGCGGCGCGTCGGCCGACCGTGACCGGTTGGGCAGGTTGGTAATGCGTGGCTCCAAGCGTGGGAAGAGACTTCCACTTTTGAGCAAACTCACACAAAGACAAGATGACGCCTGCCGTCTTAGCGGCAATCAGTTCAAGCGACTCACGAAGCAGGATGAGTTCGGTATTGCAATTGACGAATTGGCTTGTGGCACCAAGATGAATGATGCCGCGTGCTTCTGGGATCTGGTCGCCCCACGCGTGTACATGAGCCATTACATCGTGCCGGAGTGACCGCTCATACGTGGCGGCTGCCGCAAGGTCAAGGTCGTCCAGATGCGATCGCATCGCCTCGAGTTGCGTATCAGTGATATCTAGGCCGAGGTTCTGTTCTGACTCAGCTAGGGCAAGCCAGAGTCGTCGCCAGGTTCGAAATTTCCGCTCCTCAGACCAAATGGCCTGCATGGGTGCGGAGGCGTACCGGGTGGATAGCGGTGATCGATATCTCGCAGCCTCGTTGCTCAAGTGAGGCATGATACCGCAGTCTGCGTATCCTCGGCGACTAGATGTACTTCATTGCCCCACTTCGAAACGCCACCGAAGCTCTTGGCCACTTGGCCGTTTGGGCTGGGCTCTATGCAGTGGGCTGCGTGGTATTCGTGTTCGTGGCTACCGGCGAGCCCATGCGTGGTCGGGTGATTGCAATCGCATTCCTTGTCACGACCGGCACCTATCTACTCGATCGAGTTGGCCCATGGCCAGCATGGCCAGATCGTGCGGACGTCGCATCGGTGCCTCGCCGAGTGCGGTTTCTCAGGCGACGTGTCCCGCGTATACGAAGCATCGCGCTTGGCTTGCTTGTTGTTGGGTTAGCCATGGCAGCGAGCGAAGGCTTGCTTGTTGCCTTGCTTGTGCCAGCCTCGGTTGCGGGCATGCTTGCGTACAGTCATGGCCCTGGCCAAAGTCGCATCAAAGACTTTCTCTTACTGAAGAATGTTGCGGTCGCGACAAGTCTGGTGGCATTGGCCTGCGTTCTGGTGGCAGCGAATAGTTCATGGGAAGTTTCCACACTTGCCATAGCGGGCGGCACGCTTTGGCTGCATGTACTCGCTGGTGCCATGTTGTGCGATATCGATGATGCTGTCGCCGATGCGCGTCGAGGTACGCGAACAATCCCCAACGTCCTTGGGGAAGCAAAAACATGGTGGACCGCCGAAGTCCTTACATTTGCTGCAGGTCTTTTGCTCGTCTTGGCAGCGGCAGGGGGGCTCGTTGCATGGAGTCTCGCGTGGCCGCTTGCAATTTTGCCGCTTGTCGCAGTGGTGTCACTGCATATCGCGCGACCAAATCGTGTACGAAATCTCGTTGACCTTCTCTTTCCCGTGTCGGTTTTGCTTGCGGCGTGCTACTGACCGATTCGCGATTCGGTCCGCGAGATGATGCGGGCGAGGTTGCTGCGGTGTCGCCACAAGATCATCGCTCCAATCAATGAAGACACAATGATGGCCGGTAGGCGGCGTGACCATATGTCGCTTGGCGGGATCGAATCGGGGACATTGGCTGCCAGCAGAATCCAAACGGTGACGGCTGGCAAGACGATTGCTGCGACCATGCTTGCAAGGGAGACCATTCGAGTTGGCAGTACCACCATGATCCAAGCAGCAAACGCGGCTAAGGCGGCGAGCCCGAGTGTTGGCCACATTGCGACGAGGCCACCAAATGCGGTCGCTACACCCTTGCCGCCACGGAAGCCAAGAAAGACGGACGCCATGTGCCCAGCGAGCGCGGCAAAGGCAACGCCAAGCCACCACCATGAGTCGGTTGCTGGTGTGGCAATGGTGTCGTGGCCAAGAAGTTGAAAGTACCAGCCAGCCACAAGCACCGGAATGGCGCCCTTGCCGACGTCGAGTACGAAGCAGG
>JAQWLT010000014.1 GCA_029247205.1 Phycisphaerales bacterium
GGAGTACATCCAAGACGACGAGCTGGTCGAGATCACGCCTGACGATATCCGGCTGCGCAAACGAATCCTCGACGAAGGAAAGCGAAAGCAAATTACTCGTCACGAAAAGGCCGCTCGCGCCGGAGCATGACGACGTGTTAAACTTCATTCGCTGAAGGAGCACTCACCATGTTGACTCTATCTGTGTGTCTTGTGGCGGCTTTAGTGGGGCCACCAACTGACTCGAATGATCTCCGTGTGCTTGTCTGGAACGTGCTGCACGGCGGAAACGACGTCGAGCAGGGTGCTGAGAAGGCACTCAAGATCATTCGTAGCGTCCAGCCAGACATCGTGCTGATGCAGGAGAGTTATGACATTAAGGGCGATCGGCCCCGCCTCGGTGAATGGTTGGCGGGCGAACTCGGCTGGCATCAATACCAGGCCGAGAGCAAGCACCTGTGTGTATTGACGCCATTAGAGATAGAGACGACGTTCTTCCACCACGAGTGGCACGGCATCGGCGCGAAACTGCGCGATACCAATGGCCGCGAACTGCTGGCTTGGAGCACATGGCTGGATTACCGAAGTTACATCACGTATGAGCTTCGGGACCATCCGGAGATGAGCGACGCGGAACTGGTGGCTGCCGAGTACGAGCGTTCGAACCGTCTTCAGGAAGTAGACGCGCTGATCGCTCACTTGCAGGAGTCGGGGCAATTGGCAGCCGACATACCGCTACTGGTCGGCGGTGATTGGAATTGTCCCTCGCACCTCGACTGGACAGCAGACACGGCACGCGTCTATCGGAACCGCCGCACGGTCCAGTTGCCCGTGAGCAAGGCGATGGAACGAGTGGGATTCACCGACACGTTCCGCGCTACGTACCCGAACCCCGTGCAGCGTCCTGGTATTACCTGGTCGCCGATGAACCGCGGCGAAGGCGACGATGGCACCGGTAAGGCCCAGGGCTTCGAGCGGATCGACCGACTGTACCTCAAGAACCCGACCACTCCCGTTCACGGCTGGACGCTGCGCGCTACGTCCGGGCACGTCCTACCCCTGGTCTGGGAAGATGAGTCGATCCCGATTGCGAAGCGGGAATTCCCGTCCGATCATGGGGCGGTGGTGATCGATCTGCAATGGGTTGCTTCGCTGCGGGCACCGGTACGAACTGGCAGCGGGGAGTAATTCAAATTTTTCCGGCAATCGACTTTGCAGTGGGTATGGAGTGGGAACGCCTTTTGTGATCACCGGGCAGCATTCGGAGCGCCAAAGGGGTATTTGCTCGCGGCTGCTTGGAATCCTGGATATCCACCAACATGTTCACAGCTTGCCGTTGGAGATTGCCTCGCTCCCGTTAAGATGAGCAGCAGAGCGTCAGACCTCAAGGAGAGATGACAGTGCGAAATGCAGTAGCGAGTCTAGTAGTAATCGGCACTCTTTTGGTGGGCTGCAAATCCAGCCCACGTGCTGATAGCTCAGGGGTCATGGCCGATGTGAAGATTTTGGAGCATGAGGCCATGGCATCCATGTCGTGGGCAATGTCCACGGAGGGGTTCCGGCATAGCGCAGCTGTCGTTCTGTTGCTCTTGATCGTGGCTGGTGTGTGGTCGGCTAGGCGCTCACCAAAATCTGAAGAGCCGCAGTCATAGTGGCGGCGTGATATCCAAGCCTACGATTTTGAACGCATCAACATCGATGAGCCCTCGGTCCGTGATCTTGAGGTGTGGAATGACACTGAGTGGTAGAAAGCTCAGTGGCATAAATGGGTTGCTATACGAAGATCCGATTGCTTGCGCCGCCGCATAGAGCGATTGTTCATTCTGAATGAGTGTCTCAGGAGCCACTGTTGTCATGAGGCCTGCAATAGGCAACTCCAAGCGGCACACCACGGTATCTCCAATCGCCACACACAATCCTCCGCCGCACTCGGAGAGTGCTTGAGCGGCGGTCACCATAGAGGCGTCATCGCAGCCAACGACAGCAAGATTATGAGCATCGTGCCCAACGGTCGAGGCGATGGCGCCGCGTTGAAGGCCAAACCCCTCAACAAAGCCAAGCCCGATGTTGCCGCTCTTGCCATGACGTTCGATGACAGCAATCTTCAGGATGTCACGTGATGGATCGCTGACCCTGTGTCCATCACAAATAGTTGCATTGCGGGTATGAGACTCTGTGATCAACTGTCCTTCTAGCAGGCCAATCACACGAATTGATCCTTCAGCTCCGGGGATCAGTAGCGAGTCCACGCAAAAGTCATCGGGCAAGTGCATGGCTCCAGAAGCCAAAGACCAGTCAGCGGTAGTCTCTTCGATTCTGTGCTTATCGCAGCCACCAGCCCATACGCGACCGAGTTCCATGGTGTGGAGGTCATGGAGTTCGACCATGTCTGCTCTCATGCCTGGGGCGATTGCGCCGTGATCTCGGAGCCCGAAGTGCCGAGCGGTATGCAGCGATCCCATTGCAATCGCTGTTTCTGGTTTTAATCCCATCTTGATTGCTCGTCGGATGATGTTGTCGATATGTCCATCCTGTTTCATGTCACTTGGATGTCGATCATCGGTACAGAAGCACACCAGATGCGCATTGCCAGGTGTGACGATTGGAAGAAGTGCTTCCAGATTTCGAGCGGCCGTCCCTTCGCGAATAAAGATTGTCATTCCTGCAGCTAGTTTTTCGGCGGCTTCCTCTGCAGTTGTACTCTCATGATCTGAGTTGATGCCACTGGCGACATAGGCGTCCAGTAATCGACCACGAAGACCTGGGCAGTGTCCATCAACTTGTGACACTTCGAGTCCCGCGGCAATTTTGGCAAGAATGTTGGAATCTGCATTGACGACACCCGGTACGTTCATCATTTCCGCAAGCGCGATTACTTCGTTTCGGGCAAGCAACTGTCGAATATCGTCAATGCTGAGTGAGCAGCCGGCAGTCTCCATTGGCGAGGCCGGAACGCAACTGCTGGCGGTGAACCAGCACCGAAGCGGGAGATCGATTGCATCTTGCAGCACAAGATCGATTCCAGGAAGCCCAAGCACATTGGCGATTTCATGGGGGTCGAGTACTGCAGAGGTAGTTCCACACGGCAGCGCGAGTTGGGCGAAACCTCGCGGCGTGAGCATGGTCGACTCCACATGCATATGTGCATCGATGAAGCCAGGCGCGAGCGTGGTGCCTTGTAAGTCGAGGATCTCGGTTGCATCAGTGCCTTGCAGAGATGCAATACGCCCATCAACAACCGCCACATGTGCTAGAGATTGGCTGCGGGTGAATACATTGATGACCCGAGCATTACGAAGCAGCAAGTCAGCTGGCTCATCACCTCTGGCAACAGCAATAAATCTCGGATCGGTTCGTGCAATCACGGCGGCAGGCTATCAGGCCAACCGCGAACAATCTCGGTCGCCTATCGATCAGCGTTTCGGCACCAAGTTGAGTGAGGGTGAAAGTTCCTCGAAAGTAGATCTCGGCAGTCGTCCTTGTAACCCCCAGGCAACAACACCCCCGTGAATACGGAGGTGCTGTGGGGTGGTGGGGGGTATAGATGAGGTTGTGGTGGAGGAATATGGGCAAGCGGAGAAGTGTCGCACAAAGCGGCGCAGAATCCGGCGCAGCATGTGCCCGCAAGGCCTTGCGCAGGCTTGCACGGTAAAAAAGACGACGTTGGTAAAAACAACGAAATCGTTGCAAGTGCAAGCACTTGCAACGATATGCGCGTGGGCGCAGGTGCGCCGAATAATGGAGCCGGGGGGATTCGAACCCCCGTGCCGTGACGATCGGCATGCCGCGTCTTCGTGTGTAGTCGCTATTTACTCTCGCCTTGCAGGACGGTAAGCGACGACCTTCCTGCAAGCCATGGCAGACAAATTTCTCGCTTCGCAGAGGGCTGCCAGCCCATTGAAGCCAGTCCGATGCTTCGTTCAATGTCCTATCGGACGTCAGTCACTGAACGTCGCGGTCAAGCCGCGAGTGCGTACTGGGTGTTGCCAGGTACTAGTGTTGCACCCTTGATAACGCGGTTGGATGCACCGCGACACGCAACGACATACGTTCCCCGCCCGGTCGATGCCAGTCGGCCCCGATACCTATGGGTGAGATCGTGTTCGTCCGGATCGTTCGCAACCACTGGTGTTGCCACGAACCGTTCGAATTCACCTAAATGAGAAAGAGCAGAGACCCCGATGGGTCGACATGTCATTGTAGCCCGATGACAATCTTACGCAACAAAAAGGGGCAATCAGTTATCCGCAGGCCGGAGGCCGAGAAGTGAGAAAGCAACCTGATGAATGCCTGCTTGATTGTCTTCAATCATCGATCCTGAGCGAGCCCGAACAGCGAGAACATCAGACCAACTCGCTGCAGCGCAGTAGATCGCCATGGCCCGAGGCGAGATTAAGCAAGAATGTCAGTGGGATCGCTTTCGCTAGGGCGAGTAAGCCCTAGGCAAATCATCCAAAGGGATTGCCAATCACACCGCGAGCAGCTGGAATGATCGTGTCGAGCACGTTCATCAAGATCTCTCCAGGCAAACCAACTGCAGCAACATTGCTAATGAGTGAGGCATCATAGTAGTCAAGAACTGGCTTGGTCTCTTGTTGATAGACCTCTAGCCGCCGCCGAATGATTGTCTCGTCTGCATCATCGGGTCGATTAGAGTGCTGGGCGCGAGTCTTCATTCGCTTGACAAGCGCGTTCGTATCTGTGCACACTAAATGGACGACGCGAAGCACATCAATATGTTCATCAAGCATGGCTGCTTGGGCAGCGCTGCGTGGGATGCCATCAAGGACAAGCAAATCGGTGTCAGGTCGATACTGATTGGTGTCGATCAGCCCTTGCACATATTGCCGCCACAAGCGAACGGTGAGGTCGTCCGGAACAAGCAGACCTTGTGTGGAGTACTGCAAGAATGCTTGGCCAAGTTCACTTTCCCGCTCGAGTCCTCGAAACATGTCGCCAGTCGCGAGATGTACGAAGCCTGGAACAGTGCCGAGGATTCCGCCCTGTGTGCCCTTGCCGACTCCGGGCTGGCCAAAGAGGAGAATTGTCTTGAGGGGTGCAGCCATGGGATGTGCAGGATAGGGACTTCGCCGCTCCTTGGGGAATGGGGAAGAGGGCCTGATAGAGTGCCGTGATGCGTGGCATGCTGTGTCGTTGGAAACTACAAGAGCCGGTGCCTGGGGCCGGGAATTTGCTCAATCGACTACTGGTGACGCGAGGGCATGCTGAGCCCGAGGCACAGCAGGCTTTCCTTGAAGCCGCAAAGGACCAACTCGATCCTCCAGACCGTCTGCCCGGCGTCATTGAAGCGACAAAATGCATACTGGCTGCTCTGAAGCGGAAGGAACGCATTGCAATCTATGGTGATTACGACGTGGATGGGGTGACTTCGACGGCCATCCTGATGCGGACGCTTCGGGCCATCGAGCCGCTGGTTCAAGTTGAGTCATATATCCCGCACCGCCTTGAGGAGGGCTACGGCCTCAATGTCGAAGCCTTGGAGTCTCTTCACGACAGCGGCGTTGGCCTCGTGATCACCGTTGACTGTGGAGTGGTTGCAGCGGCCGAGATTGCAAGGGCAACCGAGATTGGGCTCGAACTGATCATCACCGACCACCATCCGCTCGGCGAACATCCGATTCCGAAGGTCGCTGCAGTGGTGCACCCGGGCCTGCCTGGCAGTGCCTATGAGTGGCCCATTCTGAGTGGTTCCGCCGTGGCTTGGAAGCTCTCGAGATATCTTCTGTCACAGCATGAAGGCACCGATTCTCCCGGGCCCAGAACGAGAGAACTCCTCAAGAACACGCTCTGCATGGCAGGTATGGGTGTGATCGCCGATGTCGTGCCGCTTGTCGGGGAGAACAGACGAATTGCAGCAAAGGCGTTGCACTTGATGAAGCGATGTTCGCTTGCAGGTGTACAGGCCATGTTGATTGAGTGCCTCAAGAAGGGCGAGACGCCAGACTCAGAGACTGTTGGATTCCGCATCGGGCCACGCCTGAACGCTGCAGGGCGGCTGGGCCATGCGCAAGTTGCGCTTGATCTGTTGATGACTGATGACATGATTGAGGCAAAGGAGATTGCGGGCAGTTTGACAGTGCTCAATAAACAGCGGCAGGAGCTTGCCAAGAAGATCGAGGAAGAGGCGTGCCGCATGGCCGAAACTGCGGGCATGGATGGCGACGAAGTACGGATGATTGTTCTCGCGGAAGAGTCATGGCATCCGGGTGTGGTTGGCATCGTGGCATCGCGACTTGTTGAGCGCTATGGTCGCCCAGTGGTTCTTCTTGGTTGCGCCGAGAAGGGTGTGTATCGAGGATCCGGCCGAAGCATTGATGGGTTTTCTCTTCACGATGCAGTACAGGTGTGCCAGGAGCACCTGATTAGTGGAGGCGGTCATGCCATGGCGGCGGGCATGACGCTGCAGGTAGATTCATTTGACGCAGCGCGTGACGTACTTGTGCAATACGCCAACGAACATATCAAGCCAGCGGATCTCATTCGTACAATTACGATTGATTGCGAAGCAACGCTTGACGAACTGACCGTTGCACTGGTGCATTCGCTGCAGCAAATGCAGCCGTTTGGCCGGTGCAATGAATCGCCAAAAATCTTGCTGCGAGGCGTGCGAGTACAGCAAGCCGAACCATTTGGAGACGGCTCGCATGTGCGTGTGGGGTTTGAAGGATCTCGATCGCGTGGCGTGTGGTTCCGGCCAAGAGATCCAAGTGAATTACTCGAGATGCTGCCCCGCAAGGCGACGATTGATGTCGTTGTTGAGCCAAAGCTCAACCAGTGGCGAGGTGTCACCAGCGTCGACTTGCACATCAAGGATCTTGTCCGCCAGTAAGTGGGCATTCTGAGTTGTTCTTCGATGCAGTATGCTTCTGATGGAGGTGCACCATGCTTGATGGCGTCATGTTGTTGTGGTTTATTCTGACAGCAGCTTCACTCATCTTTGTGTCTGTTGACATCTGGCGTACGCCAGAGGCCACAGTGTTGAAGTGGGGTTTCATCATCTTGACGGCCTTCGCGGGTCCGCTTGGCGCCTTCTTCTATGTTCTGGGATGTCGTGAACCACTGCCTGGTACGCACGAGCAGTATGTTTCGGCGACATGGCGGCAAGTGCTTGGCTCGACCATGCACTGCGCGGCTGGGGATGGACTTGGAATCTTGGCGGGGGCGGTACTGGCATCATTGCTTGACACATCGATGGCGGTTGATATTGCTATTGAATATGTGTTTGGCTTCGGCTTTGGCTGGGCTTTCTTTCAAGCATTTGCAATGCGGGACATGGCTGGTGGGAACTACATCAAGTCCCTGAAGATGACCTTTATTCCAGAGTTGTTCTCGATGAACCTACTCATGGTGGGCATGTTGTTGTTGTCGAAGTTCTGGATGTCGGCAGTTGATGGGGCCGGCAACCCTGCAGTTCCGGCGTTCTGGTTCATCATGTCGATGTCCCTTGTGGCAGGGTTCCTCTTTGCCTACCCAATGAATTGGTGGCTTGTCACCAGGGGCCTCAAGCATGGCATGATGACGGTTCGCCAGGGGCCCTTGACCAAGGACTCGCCGGCCATGTCTTCAATGGCCGCTTCCTCAGAAGGGATGGAGATGCCTTCGATGCACGAGCAGCACCAAGGGCACGGCCACGCTTCCATGGGCGAGAGTCACGCCGGATCGGATATGTCACACGCAAGTTCTGGGCACGCAGGGCATGCTGGAGCCGAAGTGGTGGCCCAACCATCGCCATCAAAGATCTTCGCAGTTGGCAGTCTCTCTGTCCTCTTGTTTGCCGTGGCCGTTGCGATCGTGCTGACCCTGGCCTGAGAACTTGGATATGCACGCGCCCGTAGGTTTCTGTGTTTTTGAAGGCATCATGGGGTTGCCGCTGCAAGCAGTGGGGCGATGAGGTCCTTCACTGTCACGATGCCCACCGGCCTTGATTGGTCGTCTTCCACAATGGCGATGGTCGCGTGGTGGGCCTTGAGCGTGCGAAGGGAAACGTCTGCTCTGTCATCCGGCCGGAGTTTCATGGCCGCTTGAGAGTGGGTTGTCATCGCGGCATCGGGCTGGGCGTCAAGATCCAGCACTGAGATGATGCCAAGGACCTTGCGGCTGCAGTCTAGAAGAGGGAGCCGCGACCAGCGTGAGTCACTCGCTGCTTGTCTTTGCTCACGAGTAGCGTCGACAGAGATCGTGTGCACAGTGTCCCACGGGACCATTACGTCGGACACGCTGTGTTCGCGTAGTTGCATGGCACGATCGAGCAGATTGGTTTGGCTTGCAGTCAATACACCTGCACCGATTCCTTCTTTGAGTAAGTCTGACATGCGTTGTCGGGCCGTTTGATCTTGGCTGGCGTCTCCGCCTACAAGTGTGGACACGCCGCTGCCAAACCACTCGGTGAGTGGCCCCACAAGCACCCATCGAAATGCAAGATCTGCAGCGTGAAGCGGTCTTGCAAGGCGATAGCACCACACGTCTCCATGCGCTCGGAAGAGATCCTTCGGCAAGACTTCTGCAACCACTAACAAGATTGGAACGAGGATTGCTGTATCGATAATGATCGACGCCACTGGACCGACCTCTGCAGCGTGCAGCATTGCGGCAATGCTCCATGCAGCCAATTGATTAGCAGCATTCGTGCCAAGGAGTACGACCGCAAGCATGCGTTGCGGGCGGGCAAGTAAGTTGGCAAGAATTTGAGCCGGCCGATCATGCTCTCCTGCCCGCAGTTCTAGACGTACGCGGTTCAGTGTGTAAAGCCCGGTCTCCATGCCAGAAAAGAGTGCGCTGAGTACCGTGCCGGCTACGGCAGCACCGAATAGTAGTGTCCATTCCAGCGGCGTCATGATGCATCGTCCTCAAGTGAAACGATGGCAGTCTCCACTTGACCAGTGTCGTCGACGTGGTGGACTTCAATTGTGACGTTGGCAATCACAACACGATCGCCAATTTCAGCACGACGACCAAGTCGTCGAGTCAATAGCCCGCCAACAGTCGCAGCGAGCTCGAGATTAGGACGCTGTCTAAATAGGGCTGTGACCAGCCGATCTGCGCGAAAGTCACCGGGAACAATCCAACGGCCCGGACCGAGTGGGCGAGCTTCTTGCTCACGTGGAGACGTGTCATCCGCAATCTCTCCCACGAGCGGTTCAATGAGATCGTGGAGTGATACAACGCCAGCAGTACCACCATACTCGTCTACAACGACAGCGGTCTGGCATTCTGCAGCACGCATGGTTTCCAGTGCGAGATCAACCGTCGTGACTTCTGGAAGGTAAATCGGCGTGCGAAGAAGTGCGCGTAGTTCGGATGGTTTACGAAGCCAGTCTTTGACGTGTAGGAATCCAAGAATGTCATCAAGATCTTTGCCGCGAACGGGAAGTCGCATCAATCGGTGTTTGTGAATGAGCGCACGAATCGTCTTGGCGTCGCCGTCAATTGGGACGGCTACCATCTTTGTTCGCGGCGTCATCACCGCTCCGAGCCGCATTCGGCCAAGTGAGAGAACGTCGGCTAAGAGTCGCTGTTCATTCCGATCGACTAAGCCATCATCGGCAGATGAATTGATCAGTGCATCAAGTTCCCCTAGTTTCAAGGCGGTAGTTGAATTGGAAGGCGTCGCGAGTTGAGCGAGTGGCTGCACAACAAGTCGATCTAGTACTGCGCGAATAGGGAAAATCGCTCCATGCATTGCGAGCAATGGAGGGCCAACAAGTCTTGCGACGGCCACATTGCGTGAGGAAGCAATCATCTTTGGCGCTACTTCGCCCAGCAACACCAGACCGAGCAGTGTCAGTACAGGAAACAGGATTGCACCTGTTATGCCCCACGGTTGACTCCATGCGATGACCGATGCAAGAACGAAGTAGAGAACATTGACGACCATATTTCCAAGTAGGAGCGTCATCAGCAATAGCCGTGGCTCACGCAAGAGGCGTAAAGCTGGACTGTGCTGGCCATGTGTCGCGGCCAGATCGAATCGTTGCCGCGCGGTCATGCCGAAGATTGCTGTCTCGGCTCCGCTGAAGAATGCGCTTGCAGCAAGCAAACATGGCATGGCGATAGCCAGCACTATGTTCAGAGGTTCCCAAAAGTCAGGATGGGCAGCGTCGCTCACTGTTCTGGTCGGGCATCAAGCCCGGCCCTTGGCTCCACTATCAGGCGACTCGCCTCCTGCAATCGATGATCGCATGCTGGTATCCGCAGTAATATTTTCCATTCGATAGTAGTCCATGATGCCGAGGTGTCCCTTGCTGAATGACTCTGCAATGGCTTTGGGCACGTTGGCTTCAGCCAGTACCACGAGGGCACGATTCTTCTCAACTTCTGCTTTGTGCTCGGCCTCCATCGCGACCGCCATGGCACGACGCTGTTCTGCTGTCGCTTGAAACCGTTTGGTATCTGCTGCAGCTTGATCAGCCTGCAATCGGGCGCCGATGTTTTCGCCTACATCGATGTCGGCAATGTCGATGGAGAGAATCTCGTATGCCGTTCCAGCATCAAGGCCCTTGTCAAGCACTGTGCGAGAAATCCCATCTGGGTTCTCGAGTACAGCCAAGTGGTCTGGTGCAGAACCGATGGTTGAGACGATGCCTTCGCCAACCCTGGCAATAATCGTTTCTTCAGTCGCACCACCCACGAGTCGATCAATGTTGGTTCGAACCGTCACGCGAGCTCGGGCACAAAGCTTGATGCCATCTTTGGCGACCGCGTCAATGGTCGATCGCGGGCTATCGGCGCTAGGGCAGTCAATCACCTTCGGGTTCACGCTTGTTCGGACAGCTTCTAGAATGTCTCGCCCGGCTAAATCGATCGCTGTGGCGATATCCCAGTCGAGTGCTATTTTGGCTTTGCCAGCAGCAATGACTGCCCGTGTGACAGCAGTGACATGACCGCCCGCAAGATAGTGCGACTCAAGTTGGGCGGTTGAGAGTTGGATGCCTGCCTTCTTGGCTGCAATGCGATTCTCTACGATCAACTTTGGCTTCACTTTTCGGAATCGCATCATGACTAGATCGATGAAGCGAACCTTGGCCCCAGATACCCATGCTTGTAGCCATAGCCCGAAGTATTGAAACGCAAACAAGAACACAATAAGCAGAACAATTCCGCCAATAACAAGTCCGCCGAGCATGACGGGGTCCATGGAAAGCAGGGTGATCATGAAGTTTCCTCACTATCGTCCACCTCGGCAGGGCGGACCTTGAGTTGATTGTCGAGCACTCTTATGACGGTAATCCGGGTGCCAGCGGGGATTACTCCAAGGTCAGATAGAGCATCATGGCGTTGGTCGCCAATGCGAACTACCCCAATTGGGCGTAGATCAGTTTCGGCGATTCCAGTTTGATGTAAGAGATCACTGTGCGCAGGCATCGCAGGATCTTCTGTCGTTTGCAGGATGAGTCGATCGGCCATGCTCGTCCCAGACCACCATTTCCAGCCAATCCATCCTGCAAGTGGCCCAAGCACCGCAATCGCAGCGAGGGCGATAAATCCAGTGGTTGTGTCATGCATGAAGAATGCGGTGATAGAGCCAATGAGCGATGCCGCGGCGCAGATGGCCAATATCCCGCCGCTTGGGACCACAAGTTCGAGCGAGATCAGAAAGATGGTTGCGCCCACGAGCAAGAAAGCCCACAGCAATGTGTTGGCAGCTTCTTCGCTTGCTTGGGCAAGCAGTATGGTCACTTGTAGGGCTCCACCTGTACTACGAGGCCTTCGCGACTGACACGCACGGGCGTCCCGGCCTCGATCCACCGACCCGAGCATACCGCATCGACCGTGTTGCCATCGATTTCGATTCGGCCAGATGGACGAAGATCTGTCACTGCCACGCCTCGGGCTCCTAAGAATGTCTGTGCTGGCACCGCCCCTTCATTTGGGCCGACCGCTTCACGCAACACAAAGCCATGGCCAAGTCCAGCGGTATTCAGTTGTCGCACGATGAGCCATGCAATACCCCAGCCCAATATCGACCCAATCATGACAATGAGCCCGCCACGCACAATCTGTTCTTGTGTTGCCGTAGAGGCCAGATCTCCGGATACCGCTGAGCCGACAAGCCCAACCAGAATAAGTACAGCGCCGCACATGCCGGAAATGAGTGTTCCAGGAATGATAAATAACTCAACAGCAATCAGTCCGAGGCCGAGGCTAATGGCGGCAAGATCCCACCATGATGCAAGTCCAATGAGCATCGGTGCTCCGACAATTACAGCGAGGGCTACAACGGCTCCACCACCAAACCAACCAATGCCCGGTGCAGCCAGTTCGATGAGTATGCATACGACAAAGATTGCAATGAACGCAACCCGGACTGGCCATGAGAGGAGTACCTGCACCAATGATTCCGACCAACGTGGCTCAAGGCGAATGATGCGATCGGCGCCAAAGAAGGCGAGGAGTTCTTCGTCATCGGCGATAGAGTCAACGGACAAGCCATAGGCCTGTGCCTGCCATGGCTTGAGTGTCAATAGACGATCATCCGACACGACTTGCCCGATGATGATGAGTCGTTCCGCATCTTCTGCTGTGAGGAGTGAACGGGTCGGCGGAAGGAGTGGAGTGGAAGCGATGTCATCCGCAGCTATTGCATCATCGGGTTGCATACTCGAGAACAGTGTCAAGAGTGGACTGATCTGAAACGGCAACCCATTGGTAGGTGGAGTGATTGGCGTGATAGTCTCACTGGGTTCATGGCCAAACACAGTTGCAAATTCTGCGCGATCTACAAACACAGCTTCGCCAGTAGTCTGATCTTGTAGCAGCCATAGTTCCACGCCCACACTCACAAATGCCTGCACAAGCCGCTCGTCGTAGTGATGGCGTCTGGCTTCATCGACTACTTCCGCTAGCAGTGGCGACTCGATTTTTGCTCGCTCTGTCACTGGGAGGGGGCCCAGTGCAGTGATCGGTGCGGCGTCTCCCATCATGGCATCAGGCGCAGTCACAATTTCACGTGCGCTCAGCGCAATGATGGTCCCTGCGGAGAAAGCAAATGGGTTAACCCACGCCACCGTATTGACGGGGGCCTGCGTTCGCAGGATATTCGTGATTTCGAGTGTTGCAACTAACTCTCCGCCAGGCGTATCAAGTTCGATGACCAATGCGTCAGCGCCAGCGTCTTCGGCTGCTGCTAGTCGCTGCTTGAGCGAGGCAACCGTGATGGCATCGATGGGACCCCGAATGGGGATGACCGCAACAGTGGTGGCCTTGCGCGCGGCAGGGATCAGCGACGGCTCAACAGCTTGGACAGCGAGGAAGAGTGCAGCAATCAAGTGCAACATAGTTGCCAGCCTATCCCCGAATCAGCAACTCAGTCGTGTAGTTGTGTGTACGTGACGTCGTAGGGGTTAATTACTGATTCGGACGTCCATAAACCATCGGTGCCCTGGGTGTGCGTCAGCAGAATGTCGGACCCAAGCATCTCAGTTGCACCGCTATTCCACTCGCCATTTTCTTCGTCATCGGCCTTAAACACATTGTCTGGGAGTTGCATGCTCTTCCCGGATGTGTTGTCGACACTTTGCCACGTGGCGCCATCGGGATAAAAACCCTCAGACAAATCGCTATGTCCGTCTGCATACACCAAGATGCCACGCCACAGTCCAGCCTTTGCCATAAGGAAGGCTGTATTGGATGGCGTTTGGGCATTACCTGACGCATCCTGCGCATTGAGCAGGCCTTGCTCACCAGCGAGCGGCCCTCGGGTGCCTGCAACTACAAAGGAGGAGCTGCCGGTGCGGTCCCATTGGTCACGACGACGCTCGCCAACGAGCGGCATGATGCCATATGAGTTGTGGCAATACCCCACGTTTTCGCCAAGTAGATCATTCGAGAACCCGTGGTCCCATTTCAGTGTCGCTCCTGGGTCCGAGGGGTCTGCCGCTCCAAGGGCGTTGTACCGGTAACTGTCGTAGGCGTAGACTGATTCACTGGGTTCATTCGGCGACATGAGTTGCCCTGGGGTGATCAAGTTCTCCATGATGCAGAGCGACAAGAGTGCATCATGGCTATTCCATTGAGCATCCTCGCGACCACTGCCATTGACGTAGGCATCGCCATTGCCGTCGCCATCAAGATCTCGCATTTGTCGGCGAACAAGACCTGGAATGGGATACCTGTTGGCGTGAGAGGAGGCCCATGCTTTCCAGCCTAGGTTGAGGTCAGTGAGTTGCTTTCGTTCTTGCGTCTCGCGAGCGCTACGTTGCGCACCAGCTACGGCCGGCAGGATGATGGCCATCAGAATGCCCATGATCGAGATGACCACAAGCAGTTCTACGAGAGTGAATCCGTTTGCTCGTGTCCGCATGATTGAGTGTCCGTGGTCCCGCGCTCTGAGAGAGTGCCGGGCGTAGTGAATATGAGAAAGCCGAATAAAGACGCCGCCGCCCCTTTCGGGGCGGCGGCGCGAGATGCACGTTGGGTCAATCTTCTTTGTAGTCGAACGAGAGGTGCGACTTCAGGAAGACGGAGTCATTGAGATACTTCCAGCTCGTGGGGACGCCACCATTGTTGCCATCAGCAAGGCAGAACTTGTCATTGGCGGCGTATGTGCCAGTGCTATTGCCATTGTTGGAGAAGGCCATGAAGTTGTCGGCGTTGCCGAAGCCTGAGGTCATTCCCTCGAGGCCATCGGGACTCCAACTGTTGGTGAACTCACACTCAAACATATTGTCCGCGATGGCTTTGGCATAACTGTCATTGTCATCCTGGCCAGAGGCGTGGAACTTGAACGCGAGGTGGCTGTCCTCCTGCGTAACTGTGCCTTGGCTGGTGTAGACGTGGCCAACCCACTGGTTGGTGGCGCCAAGTTGCTCTAGGACGGGCGACAATTTGTAGCCAAGTTCGCTGGTGTTCGTGATGCCATCGGTCAAGTCGGCAGCCCATGAACCGCTGTCGGCGCTGTCGGTGACGAAGCGCGTCGATATCAAGGCATGCTCCTCGGAGGATGGGTTAGCTTCCCAGAGTCGATAGCGGTTGCCAGCAAGGAGTTGTGTGGCCCACGAGCAGTGGTCCGTCGACTCATCGTCAAGTTGACCAGAGAATGTGGTGTCCATGAATCCAACGGGGCTGTCTGCCACATTATTGTCGCTGTTCCCTGGATCCCATGAGGTGAAGTCATAGGGGATCGTGTCGCCGCTGTCCTCTTCGACCTGCCCTTTGACACCAAGATATGGGTTGTTGTCAACGGGGCTGTTCGTGCTCTCCACGCCAATGTAGCCCTTCATGATCATGACTGAATGCAGGTTCTCAGTCGAGTCCCATGGCTTGCCTTCGAGGCCTTGGCCAGGAACATAACCGTGATTCTTGCCACGTTTGACCACATCACATCGCGCAACCAAGCTGGGGCGGATGAATCGCGTGTTGAAGTCTTCGGCTGAGTTGAATAGGGAATCGCCCATGCCCTTCATGGCGACCTTGTCACTGACCGCGTGGGCGTTGCGCAGTGCTGAGCTTACTGCTGGAAGCAATAGAGCCATCAAGAGGCCGATGATGGCGACCACGATCATCAATTCGACGATCGTGAAGCCCCTTCGGGGTTTTGTGTTGGTGTTCATGACGAGAAATCTCCTTCAAATGTTGACTACAGAACCGGGATAAGGAATAAAGAACAATGATTTCATGGCCACAGGGCCATGGAGCGCCAGCATATTTGGTCACGGTCCGCACAAGGGACTCGCAGGTAAACAGATTCGGTGCAAAACCGAAAACGGTTTCGCTACCTGCCTTGAATTATGCAGGAGGTCGAATCGGTGCCCTTTGTCATGCCTCAAAGAGTCACCCCCACATGTCATGGGGTGTGAAGCATGGGCCCAAGCGGAAGCTGGAGCCAACTGCGGGGGACCATTGGGTTGTCGACCTGGCGGCAGAGAAGGGTGCCGAGTATGTACCTGTTCATCGATGGAGAACTGGTTCGGCGGGATAAGAACGGGGAGGGCCGGTATATATAGGAGCACACGCCTGATCTGTCGGAGGAGCCCGACTCAATAAGAGTACCGGCTCTTTTGGTCGGGTCAAGTGCCGGACGGCGAGAGGAGCCCCTGAATGAGCCGAATTGAAGCAAAATTGAGCAGTCTAGGGGTCGATCTGCCCGATCCACCGGCCCCAGTCGCCGCCTACGTGCCTGTTCGCGTTGTTGGCGACCTTGCCTATGTCAGCGGTCAGATTCCCATGATTCGTGGCAAAATTATGGCAAAGGGTCCAGTTCCCTCAATTGTTTCTCCAGAAGACGCCGCTCAAGCAGCCCGATTATGCGCCATCAACGGTCTTGCGGCCCTCCGTCAATCCCTCGGAGATCTCGATCGGATCAAGGGCATTGTTCGGCTCGGCGTCTTTGTGGCATCTGATGCTGGGTTCACCGGACAGCCCGCGGTCGCCAATGGGGCAAGCGAGTTTCTTGTTGAAATCTTCGGCGAAGCTGGCAGGCATGTCCGCGCTGCAGTCGGATCGGTTTCGCTGCCACTTGGGGTCACAGTTGAGGTTGAAATGACCGTTGAGTGCTCGCAGGTTCCTTGAGCCACTGGCGGGAGTGCGTGTTAGCCGAGTGCCACGACGACGAGCAGGATTAAGAGCAATACATTGAGAATGATGCTCGCAATCATGGTCGGCGAAGTGTTGCCTTGAGCGGCCTTCGGCTTGGATCGAATCTCAAGTTGTTCTTGCGGCGGGGTGACTTGCACCACCAGATTACCGAGGTCAACTTTGGGCTTGGCAAATATCAGTTCTTCGCCTCGGCGCAAGCATTCAAGATCTTCTAGCAGGTCGGCGGCAGTGTGATACCGATCACTGCGATCCTTGGCAAGCATCATCTCAATGACCTGACAGAAGCTACTGCTGAGTGCCGGGTTGAGTTGGTCTGGTGGACGTAAATCGGTCTTGAGATGTTGGCGCATCACATCGCTAGGGTTCTTGCCTGAGAATGGCACATGGCCAGTCACCATGTGGTAGGCCGTCGCGCCAAGGCCATAGATGTCTGCGGGGGGACCGATCGTGAGTTCTCCGCGAATCTGTTCGGGGCTGATATAGAACGGTGTGCCGTAAGCGCGCCCCTTTTCCTCTTCCGCTGCTTTGGCATCTTCGAGGTTTCGGGCGAGTCCAAGGTCGGCAACCTTGATCTGGCCGCTCTTGGTAAGCATGAGGTTCTTGGGCTTGATGTCGCGGTGCACAAAGCCTTTCATATGCGCGTGTTGCAGTGCCTTTGCGGACTGAATAAGGATGTTGATCGCCTCGTCTTCAGGAATGCGTTTGGCCCGTTGAATGCGTTCGTAAACGGTCTGGCCTTCAACGTATTCCATGATGAAGAAGTGGTGGTCGCCCGCCTGCCCAACGTCATAGGCCTGCACGATGTTGGGATGGTTGAGTTTTGCAGCGGCGTGGCCTTCCTTGTGAAACCGCTCAATGAAGTTGTGATCTTCAGAGAACTTTCGAGGCAAGACTTTGATTGCGACCATGCGACGCAGGCTGGTTTGTTCGGCAAGCATGACGGTCGCCATCGCGCCGGAACCAAGTTTCTTGATGATGCGATAGCCCGGAATCTTCTGGCTCAACTTGCTTGCATCAAACTCCTTGCGGAGTCGCTGCAATTGTCGGTCGGTTAGAAACTCATGCTCGATCAGTAGGTCTGACAAGGTACGATCACAGTCGTCACTATCGCCGTCTAACTCGGCGCGGCACTGCTCAAGCTCGTCTTCGGTGACCAATCCGCTGGCAACGATGCGTTTGCCAAGCACCGTATCGAAGCCACCAGTCCCTGATCCAGATTGTGAACTCGATGGGCGCTTTGGGAAGAGGCCATCCGTAGAGCCCGGGTCAGTGCGGGGGGTCTTCTTTATTGGGGCCTGTGAGTCAGCGAGCCCCGGGACGTCATCGTCATCGTCGGGCATTGCAAGCGGTGGTGGTGGAGGTGGGGCAGTCATAAGAGTGAGAACTCGGTGTTAGGCCGAAGCAGGGCAGTATGATCGCCTTTGACGTGGCTGGCCAGTCCAATGCAAGGTCAGCCGGCAAAAAGAGCAACCATGGCGGGCACGATACCACCACAACGAATTTTGCTTCTGAGGCCAAGTGCCCTCGGAGATGTCTGCCGCACTGTGCCAGTGCTCACAAGTCTTCGGCAAACATGGCCCGAGGCCGAGATTCACTGGGTGGTGCAGTCCAAATTTGCGGCCGCCATCGCATCGCATCCGGCGCTTACTGGCGTGATCCCATTCCCTCGTGAGGCATTTCGAGGCAGTTGGCGTCGCCCGATGCAGTGGGCGGCAGTTGGAAGTTGGCTGCGCGGTTTGCGGGCGATCAAGTGGGATCTTGCCATCGATTGTCAGGGTCTAGCCCGTACAGGTTTCATGTTACGGGCCTCCGGCGCGAGCGTGCGGGTAGTCGACCGGGCCGCGAGAGAGGGTGCATGGCTGGCTGGGACGAGGCGAGTGGTTGTTCCCGAGGGCGTGCATGAAGTTGATCGGATGTTGGCGCTTGCCGAGGATGCGGGTGCAGCTCTTTCGACCGACGATCGTTTGCACGTTGCTCAGACTGATCTCACATGGTGGTCTGACACTGTTGGCAGTCGCGGTCGGTACGCGGTGCTGGCAAGCACCAGTCGCTGGGCGTCCAAGGCGTGGCCAGCGTCGCACTGGGTTGAACTTGGCGAGCGAATCATTCGCGATGGGCATGCGGAATGGATTGCACTGCCAGGTAGCAGCGGGGAGCAAACTGTGGTGGCGCCGATTGCGGCAGAACTGCGTCAGCGAGGCATTGATGTGATTGACTATTCGGGGCGCACGAGCATCGGGCAATTGATGGCGCTCTTGAATGGTGCGGCCATGACAGTTTCGAATGACTCAGCGGCACTGCATATGGCTGCTGGACTTGGGGGTCGGTGCCTTGGCCTATTCGGACCAACCGACCCCGCGATCGTGGGGCCTTGGCGGCGGCCAGAGTCAGCGATCCGCGCCACCCTGGAGCCCGGCGAATGTCCTGCGTACCGAGACACAAGCCTTGGCGACAGCATCATGCGTCGGCTCAGTGTCAGTGATGTGTATGCTCGACTGGTCAAACTCTTGGCGGAGTGGAAGGCGTGAGCAAGCGGCATATTGTTCTGGCAAGCAGGTCGCCTCGGCGGCGTGAATTGCTCGAGTCTGCAGGCTGGGAGGTTGAAGTTCGGGTGGCAGACATTGATGACAGTGACCTCGACCCCCACAATGCGGACGCTGCGAGTTGGACGACAGCACTGGCGTGGCTCAAGGCGAGCGCCGTGCGGGAGATGCTCACAGCAAACGGCGATCCGGTTGCGGTTTGGCCGATCGTTGCGGGGGACACCGTATGTGAACATGACGGCGAACTCGTTGGGCAGCCCTTGGATGTCGGCGACGCGACCACGATGGTGCAGGCAATGGCGGACGCCACGCATCGAGTGTGGACGGGCCTGTGCGTGCTGGTTCCGGGTGTGCCTCGCCTCTTCGGTGTTGATCATGCCATCGTGCGTGTTGGGGCGTTGTCGACCAGTGACATCAGCGAGTACATCGCAACAGGGGCTTGGAGAGGCAAGGCAGGCGGTTACAACTTGTCCGAGCGTCTGAAGGCCGGATGGCCGATTACCTTTGACGGGGACGACTCGACGATAATGGGAATGCCGCTGGCACTACTGGACCGACTGCTTGGAGATCACACGTGTTGAACACGCTTTTGCGACCCGCATCGCTGCTGTACGGCGCGGTCGTCGCACGACGCAATACGCGGTTCGACGCTGGTCTTGGAGTCGTCAAGACTGGGTTGCCAGTTGTGTCGATTGGCAATTTGACAGTGGGCGGCACCGGTAAGACACCTTGCGTGCAGTGGGCTGCTCGCGCATTCATTGCAGCGGGACATCGGCCAGCCATCGCTCTGCGGGGATACGGCAGCCGGCCAGGTCAACCCTCGGACGAGGCGATGGAACATCGCGAGGCACTTGAGGGTGTGCCGGTACTGGCGAGTCCAGATCGCGTGGCATCAATTGAGACGATTCGCAGCGAGCACCCCACCTGCGATGTCGTCATCTTGGACGACGGCTTTCAGCATCGTCGTGTTGCTAGAGAAGTGGACGTACTACTTGTTGACGGGAGACGCGTACTGGATAGCGAGCGATTACTTCCATCTGGTCGACTGCGTGAACCAGTGGCATCGATGGCAAGAGCGACTGATGTTGTGGTGACCCATAGCGAGCATGTGGCTGATCGGGATGCGATGAACGCCGCAATCACATCATTTCATGGTCAGGCACCCGTGGCGTGGTGCAGGCACCAATGGGAAGCTCTGCACGTGCATTCAGCCGAAGGCGTCGCTCGTGTTCCGGTTGAGCATTTGCATGGCCTGAAACTCGTGACCTGCTTCGGCGTCGCGCACCCCCAGGGGCCGCGAGATCAGGCGATCGCAGCCGGGGCGCGAGTGGTGGCAGATATTCCAGCAGCAGATCATGCGCCACTCGGGCAGGCCGAGGTGCAAGCCATCGAGTCTGCCGCCCGTGATGCCGATGCCGTGCTGGTCACTGGGAAGGATTGGGTAAAGCTGGCGCGAGTGGTAGACTTGGACAAGTTCGGTGTTGACATCATTGTCCCCGACCTCTCCTTGGTGTTTACCGAGGGAGAAGGCCAACTTCTTGAGCGAATGCTGCACGCCGTTTCTTTGGAGCAAACATGAGTGATCTGCTGACATCGTTGGCTGCGTTTGGCCCTTTCAAGGTTCTGGTCATCGGCGACTTTATGTTGGACGAAATGGTGCATGGCGACGCCTCGCGGCTGAGCCCGGATGCTCCTGTGCCTGTGTTGACTGTGGATCGAATTGATCGCGCAGCCGGAGGGGCCTCAAATGTTGCGGCCTGTCTTGCTGGGCTTGGGGGCTTGGTGCAGTGTTGTGGTGTTATTGGTGGCGATGGTGCCGGCGGCCACCTTCGATCCGCATTGAAGGAATCGGGATGCGCTATCGATGGATTGGTCATTGATGCCGACCGACCGACGACCGTGAAGCGAAATCTTGTTGGATTGGCACAGCATCGTCATCCACAAAAAATGTTCAGAGTCGATATTGAAAGCTCTGCGCCCCACTCTGCCTCAACGACTGCCGCACTTCGCGAGCAGATTGCATTGCACATGCAAGGGGTCGATGCTGTTTGTATCGAGGACTATGGGAAGGGCGTTTGCGACGAGGCTTGCTGCCGGTTCATCCTTGAATCAGCAAAGGACTTGGGCATCCCCGTCTTTGTCGATCCGGCGAACCGAGATTCCTACGCGGCCTATGCAGGCGCCACGGTTCTGACACCGAACCGAACCGAGGCCGAGCGGGCGTGCGCGTCACTGCCTGGCTCACCGCAATCTCCCAAAGACATGGCGTCAGTTCTACTTGAATCGCTCGATCTCGAGGCGATTGTTATTACGCTTGATCGCCATGGTGCGTTGCTGCTTGAACGCGGTGGCGAAGCTCAACTCATTCCAACGAGACAACGTAAGGTTTATGACGTGACTGGTGCAGGCGACATGGTGTTGGCGGCTGTGACTGCTGCTCGTGTTCATGATGTGGCTTGGCACGATGCGGTTGTACTCTCAAATGCGGCGGCTGGGCTGGAGGTAGAAGAGTTTGGGGCGCATCCGATACCGCTTTCTCGCGTCGGCCAAGAAGTTCTTCGCTCGATTTCGCAGCAAGAGGGCAAGATTCGCAGCCACCGCGATCTCCTCCTTGAGCTCTCTGCTCACCGTGAAGCTGGGCACCGAATCGTGCTTACCAATGGTTGTTTTGATGTGATTCATGCTGGGCACGTCACATACTTGCGGGATGCAGCCGAGCAAGGAGATGTGTTGGTACTCGGCGTGAATTGTGATGAGCAGGTGCATGCCATGAAAGGCGATGGGCGACCGGTGTACGTACTCGCCGACCGTATGACGATTCTTGGTGAATTGGCCTGCGTTGACTACATCGTTGCTTTCGATGAACCAACAGCCCATGAACTCATCGAGGCTGTGCGGCCGGATCTCTATGTAAAGGGCGGCGATTATTCGGTTGAGCAGATCAACGAACACGACTTGCTCTCGCAACTTGGGATCGAGTGCCGGGTGCTTGCTCATCGCCCTGGCCTTGGCAGCACAGACATTGTCGACCAAGTTCGAGGCGTGTGAGTCGCTCGCTATTGGGCGATAAACGCAAGCACCGCTTGCTCGGCATGGGCTGGGTCGGTGATCGGCTCAGGGAACTCCAGCCGCACGATGTCGAACCGGTTTCGAATATCAAGCCCGAGTGGGTCGAGTCCGACCACACGTGGGTCTTCGGCTTTCATTCCGAGCGTTGACTGAAGTGTGGCATTCACCTTGTCCGAATGCTCACGATTGAGCAGCCCGCAGAGACGAGGCTCTACGCCAGCAAGCGGGTTGGCTTGTTGCAAGCAGTCGCCATCAAGAATAGCGCCTTGGAACCGAGCCATATCGATGTCCAGCAATGCCCACTTTCCATGCGGGGGTGTGCCGTGGTAGATCTTCCATCGGTCTGAGTTGGACTCGGCTCCGCCGATCGCCTCAAACCCAAATAGGGTCACCGAGAGTTCGAGTTGGGGCTCGGTTTCATCCGGAATCGACAATGCACAGTCAGCCGCCGCCAGCATGTCAGCACTGACCGCTGCAATCAGGCGGCCATCGGGGGCTGCTGCGAACTGAATGGGGGTCGTGAGTGCATCGTGCCGCAAATCGCCACGAGTCCACCTTCGCAGGGCCAAGAGGGCGGCTTCTGGATAGTGTGCAAGTTCATCGTCTCGATAGTGGCCGTCGGTCATGAGAGGCAGCGTATCTGGCGTTGGGGCGGGCTGCTTGGGGGTCTCAACTTCTTGGATTGAGGTCGTAGATCCAAGGCAGAACTATCGTCACAGGCACTCGAATGGTGGTACGATCCATCAGATGGCTGGTGCAACTCCACGTTTCAAGCCCGTTTGCGGCGTTTGAGGGTGGTCTTGTGCTTAGGCAGCCTGTGTTGTTTAGTTCATGAGGTGGGGTCCCCTACTGTGGGGGCAATGGTGCTTGGCTTACCGAATGGGTAGGCCTGACAGGAGTGTGTAGATGAGAATCCTTACAGGATTAGTTGGTGCAGGACTTACGCTGGCTGCTGTATCTGGCGTGTCGGCGGAATACGTTCTGACACCAGAAGCGACACGCGAGATTCAAGACATGCTCACCAGCGGCGAGTGGGGGATTCGCACAAGTTGGCCGCTCGCCACCGATGCTGATCAACGCGCTGCCAATTCACCCAAAGATTTTGTGGCGATCACGCTGCACATTGTGCGAACGAATGCCGGTACTGAGGGCATTGACATCAGTACGGTAGATGCTGCGATCGCAACGGCGAATGAGCAATACAACAATCCTGATTCCGGCTACTTCGGTTACACGTTCTTCCGTGAGAACGTCGTGTTTCACGACACGGACGAGTTCGCATGGTTCCACATGGACTTTTACGGGTCCAGTGAACTTGGCGCCCTCATCCAGCAAGATCCAATCCCTGGAACCGTCAATGCCTACTTTGTCCCGCACTTCCAAGTGAATCAGCCAATTGCCGGTGTCTCCACGCTGCCGTATGGCGGCGGACCCAAGGGCATGGCTATAGCGAACTCTGGCACAAGCGCTTTGTCACATGAGATGGGTCACTATTTTGGACTCCTCCACACCTTTGAGTGGGATGCCAATGGTGATGAATGCGCATCCGGTGATGGCTGCCAATTTGGTGGCGACCTGATCTGCGAGACTCCTGCCGATCCAGGGACCGACTGGTGGGGTAACTTCCAAGGGGGCGGCAACCCGGGTTACTGCTATCGCTGTGATGAGGCCTTTACACACCCTTACGACCCAGGCCTGAACGACAACGCTGGTGGGCTTGAGGAAGTTGATTGTGTGTGGGCTGATGTTGACTGTGATGATCGGGGCGCAGATTGTGTAAGTCCATACGACTGTGAAGATCCTGACGCACCAGAACAGTGCATTCAGTACACGCCGATGACCGAAAACATCATGTCGTACTACAGCCCGGGTGACCCTTCCAAGGCGAGGTTTGTTGCAGAGCAACTCAGCCTCATGCGTGCCACACTTGAGTTCCGCTTTTCGGACCACATTCGTACCGATGTTGACTGCAATGGGAATGACCTTCCTGACACATTTGAAATTGAGTCGCTGTGGTATCCAGAAACCGTGGACTGTGATGGGAATGGTCGCCCAGATGGATGTGATATAGAGCAGTCGCCTGGGCTTGACTGTGATGCTGATGGCAAGATCGATGCATGCGAAATTGCTGACGGGTTAGAAACCGATTGCGATGAGAACGGTCGGCCCGACAACTGTGACATCATCCTAGACCCAACGCAGGACTGCGACTTTGACGGTCGATACGACCTTTGTGAGATTCAGGAGGGGGACGAAACAGACTGCGATGGCAGCGGCCTGCTCGATTCGTGTGAACTGGCAGCGGATGGGTCACTCGACTGTAACGGCAATGGCAAGTTTGATGCGTGCGAAATTCTCTCTGGAGCGCAGACCGATTGTGATGGAAGTGGCGTTCTGGATAGTTGCGAACTTGCCGCGAATCCAGAACGGGATTGTGATGGCAACGGGGTGTATGACTCGTGCGATCTAGAATCAGGTAATGCCACCGACTGCAATGCGAATGGTCGACTTGATAGTTGCGACTTGGTGATCAGCCCCGGCCTGGACTGTGATGGCGATGGCGTTCTTGACGTTTGCGCCATTCTGTCTGGTGATGTGGAGGATTGCGATGGCAGTGGCACGCCGGATTCCTGCGAGGAATCACTCGCCCGCGTGACGGAGTTGTTGACCGACCAGGACCCAGACTGGCACGCTTATCTCGGTACTTCGACCTCGATCTATGGCCGCATTGCCGTTTCGGGTAGCCCGGGCGATGACTCTGGCGCCGCCAATGCAGGCGCGATTTCGGTCTTTGAACTGTCTGCCCTAGGCGAGTGGAGTTTGGTCGATGAACTGACGGCCGCAGCGGCCTCGAATAATGATGGCTTGGGCGCTGCAGTATCTATTGGGGAAGGCGTTGTTGTGGCTGGCGCCCCAGGCGATGATGACATGGGCAATGACGCTGGCTCGGCCATCGTCTTTCAGTGGACGGGCACGAGTTGGTCTGAAGAGGCAGTCTTACACGGATCAAACATCGATGCGGGCGACAAATTCGGTAGCACACTTGTGTTGGATGGCACCCGCTTGGCAGTGGCTGCCCCTACGGGCGAACCTGATGAAATGACTGGTGCCGCCGGACAGGTCTATGTGTTTGGCGACGATGGCACGTCGTGGACAGAACAGAATGTGGTTTCGCCAGTGAGCGGCGATGAAGGCGATGCCTTCGGCTCGTCCATCGCACTTGATGGTGACCACATGTTGATCGGTTCCCCTGGGGACGACAGCATCGCCCTCAATGCAGGTGCCGCTCGATTCTTTGACTATGACCTTAGTGGCTGGCAGCCGAGTGACATGATGCTGACTGACCCGAATGGGTTGACGCATGATGCTTTCGGCACGGCGGCTGACTTCGAAGGTCAGTGGGCTGCAGTGGGATCGCCACTCTCAAGCACGGCGGGATATTCGGACGCAGGCTCGGTCGTGATTTTCCGTGAAGTGAATGGGACTTGGACATATCACGACACGCTGATGGCCAGTGATGCTCGTGCTGGTGATCGGTTCGGTAGCCAAGTAGAACTCGATGGCAACATTCTTTTGATCGGCTCCCCATATGACGATGGCATTGAGCCATTGCTTGGCAACACCGGTCAGGTCTACGTATTCGCCCTCGAAGAGGACACATGGACCGAGTCCGGAACCGTGCAGCCATTGTCTCCAGAGATTGGCATGCTTGCGGGCTCTGCTATCAGCCTGCAGGGCGGCAGGGCCATCATCGGTGCTCCTGGCGCCGATGGGGCTCTAAACGATTCTGGGGCCGCCTTTATCAGCTTGCTGCTCGACTGCGATCTCGATGGCGAACTTGACAGCTGTGCTCTTGGGTCTGGCATGGCCTTGGACTGCGATGATGATGGCATCGTTGACAGTTGCAGTATTGATATGCACGTCGCTAAAGATTGCAATAGCAACGCCATTCCTGACTCTTGCGATATTGCTGCCGATGGCGGGCTCGACACCAATGGCAATGGCGTTATTGACTCGTGTGAAGGACTTGCCGATATCGCGGGCGATGGTGTGGTCGGCCTCGACGATCTCATGATGTTGCTTACAGCATGGGGCAGCTCAAACCCAGCAGCGGATCTGAATGGGGATGGCACGGTTGGCGTGCGTGACCTCATCCTGCTACTGCAAATGTGGCATCCAGCTGCCTGACCTCGTCTCGTCAT
>JAQWLT010000018.1 GCA_029247205.1 Phycisphaerales bacterium
GTGAGAGCCTGCTGCGGCACGAGAAGCCCGGTGAAGCGCTTCGGATACTTCTCGGAACACCTTGGTCCTAGCAGGCAGGTACCCTTTCGCGTATGTCCCTCATCGAGACAACACGGCAGCACGATGTCGTCACGCTTGAACTCAACCGACCGGATAAACGCAATGCGTTGTCGCCTGATCTTATTACGGGCATGCACCGTGCCCTCGATGTAGTCGAGAAGGACGCAAGCATTCGTGTAATCATTCTCGGTGGACTCGGAAAGTGCTTCTGCGCAGGCATGGATTTGCGCGGCGTGCTCGACGACTCGGCCGCGATGGGCGAAATGCTGCGTGAACTTGCTCGGGCTACCGGACGCTTGCGGGCCCTATCAGTACCAACAATTGCTCGCGTGCACGGCGCGGCTATTGGTGGCGGATGCGGCCTTGCCGCTGTCACTGATCTCGCAGTCACACATCCCGAGGTCAAACTCGGCTATCCCGAAGTCACCCTCGGCGTGTGTCCCGCGGTCGTCGCACCTTGGCTCATTCGCAAAATCGGCTCCGGCCCTGCTCGGGCCATGCTGCTTCAGGGGGGAACATGTTCAGGCGAGGCCGCTTTGGCGATGGGTTTGGTTGATCGGGTGGTGCCGCGGGAAGACCTCGATCAGGTCGTACAAGACATGGCTGGCACGCTAGCCAAGGGTGGACGGGATGCAATGGCTGTGACCAAGAAGTGGCTGAACGAACTTGATGGCTCAATCGACCCAGAAATGCTCGACCGAGGTGCCGCGTTGTCAGCTCAGGTCATCGCTGGCGATGAAGCACAGTCGCGGCTACAGCCGCTCTATGGACAACCCTAGTAGCCTCACAAATAGCTACGAAATAGATAAAAATCATTGCTTGCCCGGCGAGTGGGATGACTGGTGGAGGAGTCAAATCTGGGCGGATTCCTGTTACAATGACGAGCCCCCAAGCAAGGGGGATTCCTTGTGCCCTCGAGGGTGGAAACGGCTCTCTTGGGGCCTCCCCCGCCAATCGCTGACCGCCTGCATCTCAGGCCATTCCTCAGCGACCGGCACGGTTCATATGAGTGCCCCCCCGGAGAGCGTGATCGCTCCCCACCAATGATCTTGCGTACACCCATCAGGAGTTTGACCAGTGACAAGCCTCTCGCCAGCCACAACCTTTCCGCTTGAGCAGTCTTCAAGCGGCACAACCACGCTCTGGCTGGAAGCGCCCCACCAAAGCGTCGTGGTCATGGACCGCATCATGCTCGCTCGGCTCGACGCAACGCTTGATGCCCTGCGAGCAGAACCACCGTCACTGCTCATTATTCGAAGCCGTGATGAACGGGTATGGGTTGCCGGTGCTGATTTAAAGGAAATCGACGCGCTCTCTGACGAGCAACTCGAGCACTACCTTGCCGACGGACAACGTGTCTTTGCAAAGATCTCGGACCTGCCCTTCCCGGTTATCGCTGCAATCTCTGGAGCCACCCTTGGGGGCGGGCTCGAACTTGCCATGCACTGCCACGGCATCGTCGCAACGACCACATCGATGCGAGGCAAGCCATACGCCATCGGACTTCCTGAAGCATCACTTGGCTTGGTGCCAGGCTGGGGCGGCACGCAACTACTGCCTGCTCGCGTTGCCCCTGACCAAAGCGTGCCTGCAATTGCATCCGGCACTGCATATACAAGTGACGCAATGCCCGAAGACTTGGTGGATGCGACAGTAGACTCAGCGGATGAACTCGAGGCGGCCTGTGTTGCACTTGCGTCGTCGATCAACCCATCTGACCTTCCCCGCACCATTGCCTCGTGTGACGAAGAGATGGTGCTTGCAGAAGTCGACCACATCCGGCATAACCCCAATGCCGACGAAGCTGCTGGGGTTGTTGCCCATTGCATTTCCACCGGGGTCAAAATTGGTCTTGCTGCCGGGCTTGACATGGAACGCGAAGGGCTTGTTTCCTTGAGAGCAACTGAATATGCCCGCGCCAAACTTCAGGCCTTTCTTTCGTAGGCCAGACCGTACTTCGCACCCACTCTTGTTCCGTAGAGAACACCACCTGGAGTTGATTCATGACCACTAAAACATCGCTCGCTGACAGCCTCAAGAATGTCTCAGAGCAAGACAAAAAGCAGATCAAGGCGGCCGAGGAAATGCTTGGCCCGGATCCAGAGACCATGGGGTTCATCAAGAATCTCTTTTGGGGTGGCTTTCGTGAGGAACTCGTATTCCCCTACCCGGAATCCACGGCCGAGGAGGTTGGACGGTGTGACCAATTGCTCGCCGAACTTGGCGAGTACCTCGACAACGAACACCCGTCGGAAGAGATTGATCAAAATCAAGAGATCCCGCACTGGGTCATCAAGCGGCTCTTTTCTCTTGGCGTGATGGGCATGATCGTCAAGCAGGAGTACGGCGGCGGTGGCTATGGCATCACGTCATACAACCGAGTGCTTGAGCGTATCGGCCGAAACTGTGGTTCAACTGCTGTCATGGTCTCTGCTCATCAATCAATTGGGTGCGGCGCCATCAGCCTCTTTGGAACAGAAGAACAGAAAAAATACTGGCTGCCTCGCATCTCACAAAATATGCTCAGTGCATTTTGTTTATCAGAACCAAACGTCGGTTGTGATGCGGGCGGGCAAGAAACCAGGTGTGAGCTCACGGAAGACGGCGAACACTACATTCTCAATGGCGAGAAGAAGTGGGCCACATCAGCCGCGATGTCTGGCATGTTCACCGTGATGGCAAAGCAACGCCTTGTGGATCCCAAGACGGGTAATGAAAAAGACAAGGTCACCGCACTGATCGTGACCCCTGACATGGAAGGCGTGGACATCTTCAGCCGCAATCGCTCGAAGTGCGGTATTCGTGGCACATGGAATGCCCGCATTCGGTTTACAAATGTCAAAGTGGCACGAGCCAACCTGCTGCACAAAGAGGGCCGCGGCCTCAACATCGCACTGACCTGCTTGAATTACGGACGTTGCACACTCTCGGCAGGAATGGTCGGTGCTGGCATTTCGGCCTACAAGCAATCGCTCAAATGGTCACAACTGCGATACCAATTTGATCGACCACTTGGCGAGTTTGATCTTGTTCGTGATCGCCTCGCCAACATGGCTGCTTATTGCTATGCAATGGATGCGATGCTCTATATGACCACTGGCATTGTGGATCGTGGTGACGAAGACATCATGCTTGAAACCGCTATCTGTAAGATTTTCTGCTCGGAGTTTGGCTTCCGTACGTGCGACAACGCCGTGCAGATCATGGGTGGCGAAGGTTATATGACCGAGAACACTGTCGAACGATTGTGGCGTGACTCTCGAATCAACACGATTGTCGAGGGTGCGAATGAGGTCATGCACTCCTTTGTGTTTGCCTATGGTTCAAAGCAATTAGGCGAGTGGATGATTGGCATCAAGGGCGCGCCACTCAAGCATATGGGTGATGCTATGAAGATCGGAGCACAATTGTTCTTGGGCATTCGCCCGCCTGCTCCGTCAATTAACAACCTTCATGAGTCCCTCCGCAGCCATGCCGATGAACTTGAATCGCTCACTCGTGAACTCAGTCATCAAGTCAAGGTGGCATTCAAGGAACATGAGGAGCAGCTGATTTCGCGGCAGATGGTGCAGCGGCGCCTGAGTTGGTCCGTCGTATGGATTCACGCAATGACGTGCGTGCTCTCTAAATTCGATCGTGACCTTCGTAAGGGCCTTGATGGTGCATCCCTTGAACACGACCGAGCGATCGTCGATCATTGCTTAGCGATGGGCGCTCAGGAAATACGCAATGAACTGCGGGCACTTCATGATAATATTGATGACACGATGCATCGTTGTGCAGATGCCGCCTGGAGTGAACTCGACTCAATGCCGCACAGCGACTACTTCATTCCAGAGAAAACCCCGGTCAATGAGGCCCGTGGGCACGGCAAGCCAGTAAACACTGAGGATATTCAACAATTCGGCGAAGGCTCACTTGCTGTCGAATTTCAAAGAACATTCGAACAGTGTGATTGAGGGACCCCTGAGAGAGAATTACGCATGAACAACTTTGGCCAAATGATTGAACGAGGACACGAGCGGATCTGTTTCCACCATGACGCAGACACCGGTCTTCGTGCCATCATCGCTATCCACTCAACCAAACTGGGTTCAGCCCTAGGTGGAACACGCCGCTGGCACTATGCAACCGAAGAGGAAGCGATATTTGATGTGCTTCGCCTCTCTGAAGGCATGTCCTATAAAGCTGCTTGCGCCAACCTGCCAATGGGCGGCGCCAAGAGTGTGATTCTTCTTCCAAAATCTGGTGTGCCCACAACTGAGGCAGAGGCCAGAGCCATGGGTCGATTCATCGACACGTTCTCGGGCGAATACATCGCTGCAGAGGATGTGGGTATCGACACACAGTTTGTCGATTGGATGGCCACGGAAACCAACCACGTCATGGGTGGCGAAACAATTTCTAGCGGTGGTGATCCATCACCCTTTACAGCCAGGGGCACATTCAACGGAATGAAAGCTTGTCTCCGCCATCGCGGTGACGAGCCGACATTCGAAGGGCTCACGGTAGCCGTGCAAGGACTTGGACATGTTGGCATGGGCCTTTGCCGCATTCTGCACGCCGCCGGGGCCAAGTTGGTGGTCGCCGACATCAACGATGCCTGCGTCTGCGAGGCCGTCGAGCTGTTTGGTGCCGAGCGTGTCCCGGTCAATGCCATCCTTCAAGTGCCGTGTGACATTCTCGCACCGTGTGCACTTGGGGCAATGATCGGACCAGAGCAAGTCAAGCGGCTGCAGGCACCGATTGTCTGCGGCGGGGCCAATAACATTCTCGTTGATCCAGAACGTGACGCTGCTGCACTTCATGCAAAGGGCGTACTGTACGCACCCGACTTTGTAGTCAATGCTGGTGGTTTGATCTGGCTCGCTGGATTATGGCTCGGAATGGGCCGCGAAGAACTCGATGCCCGGAACGACGCCATTGAGCACACTACATTGGAAATTCTCGAAGAGAGCCGCTCATTTCCCTCGACCCATCATGCTGCGATCGCAGTGGCGCAGCGGCGATTTGTTGAAGGGCCAACAAGCGAAAGGGAGACCGCCCATGCCGGTTGATTGCGCATTCCAGACCACAATCGAGCGAATCTCTATTCTTGATGAGCACGGCGTGTATGACGAGCAACTCGGAGAGGGCCTCATCCCTGACTCCGATGTTGTAGCACTCTATCGACACATGACCATGTGCCGACACTTTGACGAAATTGCCTTCAAGCTGCAGCGATCTGGCCGCATGGGCACTTATCCGCAGAACAAAGGGCAAGAAGCAGCGTCTCTTGGCGCTGCATATGCACTCGAAGACAAGGACTGGTTGGTCACCTGCTATCGCGAAAACGCGGGGCTCTTCTGGCGAGGCGTAGATCCAGAGAAGATTCTGCTGCACTGGATGGGCGACGAACGTGGCAACCATATCCCCGTACGAGCGACTCCACTGGCCATTCCTATCGGCACCCAGATGCTGCATGCCACTGGGCTCGCGTGGGCGTCGAAGTACCGCGGAGATGGCGGCATCGGCTGCACATTCTTTGGTGATGGTGCCACAAGTGAGGGCGACTTCCACGAGGCGATGAACTTTGCGGCCAATCTTGACTTGCCGGTTGTATTCGTCTGCCAGAACAACTCGTGGGCCATCTCGGTACCAACACGAATCCAGTGTTCAGCGCCCACCATCGCGCAGCGTGGCTTGGCCTATGGCATGCATAGTGTGCAAGTAGACGGCAACGACATTTTTGCAATGGTCAAGGTTGTTCGCGAAGCGGCCGAGCGAGCTCGATGTGACAACCGCCCAACCTTTATTGAGGCAGTCACCTATCGACTGGGGGATCACACGACCGCAGACGATGCCAGTCGCTATCGCGATCCGGAGGAACTCAAGCTTTGGGAAGCCCGTGATCCGATGATCCGGCTTCGCAACTGGCTTGAGCAGCGAGATCTCTGGGATGAGAACCAAGAACAAGCTCAGCGGATTGAGAACGAAGCAATCGTGTCAGGCATCGTCAAACGAGCAGAAGAAATTGAGCCGCCAACAACCAACGACATCTTCAACTGGATGTACGCTGAAACGCCCAAGGTGCTCGAAACACAACGAAAAACAATGCGAACGAGCAGCCTTGGCCAAGGCTTTGACGGCGTTTGAGCGGAAGGAAGTAGATACGACATGGCAAACCTCACGCTTGTACAGGCAATCAACCTCGCCCTTACCCAAGAGATGGAGAAGGATGATCGTGTGTTGCTGCTCGGTGAAGACATTGGCGCCAATGGTGGTGTTTTTCGCGTGACCGAAGGGCTGCATGATCGCTTCGGTGGCGATCGGGTGGTTGATACTCCCCTCGCCGAGTCCGGCATCATCGGCACATCCATTGGTCTGGCGATGGGCGGACTACGTCCAGTTCCCGAGATCCAGTTCGAGGGCTTTCTTGGCCCCGCCTATGACCAACTCTGCACTCATGCTGGTCGGATGCGATCCCGCACGCGGGGAGGTCTCACTGTACCGATGACAGTACGTGTACCTGTGGGTGGTGGCATTCATGCCCCCGAACTCCATAGCGACAGCCCCGAAGCAATCTACAGTCACAATCCTGGCATCAAAGTTGTTATGCCCGCTTCGCCCTATGACGCCAAAGGCCTGCTCATCAGCGCCATTCGCGATCCTGACCCTGTCATCTTCTTCGAGCCAAAACGAATCTACCGCGCATTCCGCGAAGAGGTTCCAGAGGAGGAGTACACAATCCCGATTGGCAAGGCTCGTGTAGCCCGCGAAGGCACCGAGATGACGATGGTCTCATGGGGCGCTTCGGTTGTGCAGTGCATGAATGCCATTGAAGAGTCGGGCCGCGACATCGAACTTGTCGATCTGCGGACGATCAATCCACTTGATATGGACACAGTTGCGACATCGGTACGCAAGACTGGCCGCGCAATCATTGTTCATGAAGCCCCGTCGAACTGTGGCGTTGGAGCAGAGTTGTCGGCCAGGATCATGGAACAATGCTTCTTGCACCTTGAGGCGCCAGTGCAACGTGTCACTGGATTCGACACTCTCATGCCCTACTACAAGCTTGAACTCGAGTACCTGCCCAATGCCGAACGCATCGGCAAGGCAATCGTCGAGACGGCGGCGTACTAAGTTATCGCACCCCCACGGAGCTGCTGGTCCCATGGCAATGAAGCAACCTGACAATCGATCGCACTTCCTTCTGCCTGATCTTGGCGAAGGAGTAGCTGAAGCTGAACTCATTGACTGGAAAGTGAGCCCTGGTGATACAGTCGTTGAGCACCAGACTTTGGCTGAAATGGAAACTGACAAGGCCCGTGTAGAAGTACCAAGTCCATGGGCCGGCGTCGTCAAAGACCTCAATGGGACAGCTGGCGACATCATCCTAGTCGGTGACATTCTGGTGACTTATGACATTAGCGGTGCTGCTGCTACGCCTTCAGCGCCAACAACCGTCGCTGCCGAACCCGTAACCGAAGACGCCGGAACAGTCGTCGGCAATGTCAGCGAAACGCTCTCGATGCCATCAAGTTTCCAGAGAAACCCCGAACCGGCAACGAGAGAAGACGATGGATGCCGTTCTATGGCGACCCCGGCCGTTCGCCGCATCGCCAAGGACCTCAAAGTCGACATTAATAGCGTCGCTGCATCGGGTCGCGGTGGGCGTGTCACTGCATCTGATGTGAATGCACATGCCACGCCGCCAGTCGCTGCCCAGCCACTGGCTCAAGCCACGCAGCCGACGGAAAATGAACTGCCCCTTGCGACTCGGGTCGCCCAACCGATTGAAGGTGTTGCGGAGCGAATTCCATTCCGCGGCATCCGCCGCAAGATTGCGCAGGCCTTACAGCACTCGGTACAAACAGCGGTGCACTTCACGGTCGTCGATGAAGTTGATGTGACCGAACTCGATCGTCGCCGCAAGGGCTTTGAGGAACTCCTTGGTAGACGTCTGAGTTTGCTTCCATTCATCATGACCGCCGTCTGCCGCGCACTCCGGGAACACCCCGCGATCAACGCGACCGTCGATGACTTTGTGGAAGAGATCCAAATTCGGAGCGTCATCAATCTTGGCTGCGCTGTGGATACGGACCATGGGCTCATGGTTCCGGTGCTCAAGAATGCGGACGATTTGAGCATTGTTCAAATGGCCGATCGTGTCCGTGAGGTAGCAAAGGGCTGCCAAGACCGCTCGATCGAGCGTGAAGATCTCACTGGCGGCACATTTACGGTCTCCAACGTGGGTAGTTATGGCGGACAATTCGCTACGCCAATCATCAATTACCCAGAGGTGGCAATCCTCGCCATTGGCCGTGCTCGCGAACGTGTCTTAACGAAGAATGGGGCCTTCTACGCCGGACTTGTCTTGCCGCTGAGCCTTTCCTGTGACCACCGAGTTGTCGACGGGGCTGAAGGAGCACGCTTCCTGAATACAATTCTGCGTAGCCTCGAGGCCCCAGAGAAACTACTTCCCGCTGTCTGAGCAGGTCTCAAGTTCAAACCAGTCACCATCGCGATGAATCCGAACGACAGGGTGTACGGGGTCGTGATCGAGTACCAGTGTCCACAACTCATCGGCTGCTCGCTCAAGTAACAGACGCTTACTAAGCATATTTTCATACGGCAGCATGTCATAGCCCATGCTGTACGGGGCTCCCACATGGTGCCGCGTTGGCATGACATCTCCGGGGAAACAAACGATGCCCTGCTCGGTCTCAACAAGCACAGCCTGTTGCCCCCATGTGTGCCCGGGCATGGGCAGCGAACGAATGCCTGGCAAAATTTCCTCCTCCCCGCTGAGCAATTGCACATCATCAACAATTGGATCAAGGTGCGTACGGAGATAGGTGCCGGTCATTGTTGAACGGTTTGCCAATGCATCCTCCCACTCTCTCCCTTGTACATGCACAGCAGCCTTGTCGAATACCGGTGTCGCTTCGCCGCCTTCCCCCATACGAGTCAAGCCGCCAGCGTGATCGAAATGAAGGTGCGTGACGATGACATCGTCAATTTGGTCGGGGGTCGTCTTCAATTCCAGAAGCGCGTCAACCACCGTGCGTTCTTCAATCCCGAAGATTCGTCGTGACTTCTCTGACCACTTGTCTCCGCAGCCAGTCTCAATGAGCACTCGTCGCTCGCCAGACTTCAGCAGCAGGCAGTTCGTCTGCAGCGGTATCCGATTGGACTCATCTGGCGGTGTCAGCCGTGACCACATCACCTTTGGAACTACACCGAACATGCCGCCACCATCGAGTCGCAGCGACCCTGCCCGAAGAAGGGACCATGACCAAACACAATCGCTCATACCGCTCAGGCGCCAACCGGTACGTGGGTTCGAACGAATTCGATGATCGTCTCTGCAACGCGAGCTCGTTGCTCAGCTGTGAGTTCAGTATAAATCGGGATGGCGATGCTCTCTGCCGCTGCTTGGTCGGTATTGGGCAGTGACACAACCGGCAACGATTTAAAACACTCTTGTGCGTGCAGAGGCACCGGGTAATAGACATCGTGTCCGATCTTCTTCTCATTGAGATGAGTACGAAGATCGTCACGTATGGCAGCGGGAACACGAATGACGTATTGGTTGAACACATGCTTCGACGGCGAAGCGGGCCGGGCTGGAGTCAGGATGGGCAGGGTCACATCATTGAGACTTGACCTGGTGTCTCCGCCGCCAGCGGCGTGAAACATTCGATCATAGTCGTCAGCATTTTGGGATCGGCCCACAGCCCACGAGTCGAGGTGCGGCAATTTTGCATTCAAGACTGCCGCCTGCATGGCATCGAGCCGGCTATTCATGCCGACTTCTTGGTGATAGTACTTCGGCTCCATGCCGTGATTACGTAAACGTTTGAGCTGTGCAGCGAGGGTGGCATTGTTAGTGGTAATCATGCCACCATCGCCAAATCCACCAAGGTTCTTCGATGGGAAGAAACTGAAGCAGCCCACATCACCACGTGATCCAGTCGGCTTTCCACATGCGTCGCGTGAGCCAATTGCCTGCGCTGCATCTTCAATCAATGGAACGCCCGCCTCCTTTGCCGCTGTCAACATATTGCACATGTCGACAGCCTGACCATACAGGTGCACAGGCATGATGGCTTTCAATGATGTACAGGTTGCAGCAGCGTCGCTGACTGCTTGGCCAGTGCAGTTATAAGTGACCGGGTCGATGTCGACCCATACAGGCCTCGCGCCCAATCTCGCAATTGAACCTGCGGTCGCAAAGAACGTGTAGGAGGGGCAAATGACTTCGTCGCCCGGACCAACACCAAAGGCCATCAATGACAATAGCAAGGCATCTGATCCACTCGCGCATCCGACGGCGTGTGATGCGCCGCAATAGTCGGCCGCCGCGTTCTCGAAGGCCTCAAGGTGTGGACCTCCAATGAACCATTGGCTCTGCGCAACTTCGCACATGAGTGGTTCGATTTCATCTTGAATCGAGCGATATTGGGCCTTGAGATCAAGCAGTGGAATCGGGTCGTACGCCATGCCTCGTCCTCTCGTTGGAGAAACAGGGATTGTACCTATTGCCCATACTTCGATGGCGATGTTCTTGCGTATCCCCTACTGAGGATTCGCAATCAACCACTCAAGCAGTTCCTCGAAGGTATCGACACCATCGGGCCATGTCGTGGAGTCGTTGGGGTCGAAATTGTCAGGCAAACCGCCACTGTCACCCCCAGAGCCGCCGCTGCCACCACTGCCGCCGCTTCCGTCACTTCCGTCACCAGAACTACCGCCTCCGCCAGGCACACTCCCGCCAGAGCCACCTGAATTACCTGAGCCGCCGCCATCGGAACTTCCGCTCGAACCGCTCCCCGCCCCATCGCCGGCATCGGATTCGGGCTGCAGGGCTGGGACGGCATCGCGCACCCGGCCTTTGTAGTCCGCTATGCGATACTTCGATATGGCGTAGGTGTTGGTTGTGTTGATTACAGTGTCACGCCTCGCCAGAGTCGCTACTCGTATCTCGATGGTGTGCCGCTCGTAGTCCGACAAATCCGCCAACGCGTCTGCTGCTTGCGCAGAGTCTCGCAAGTAGTCCACAAGAGACGGTGTCTGATCAAGCAGGCTGAGAATCTCGTCCAGAATCTCAACCACGTCATCGGTTGGCGCTGCAGCCAGTTCATCAATGAGTATGAGCAGCGACTCAAGTTCTGCAGTCGTTGGTTGGAGCAGGCTTGACGTTTGCGTACTGGTTGTTACCAACCCACCCTTAGAAAGTGCAATCAATACCTGTCCATTTTCTCCGTGCGTTGCCACTCCGCGGGGCCAGCCAGAAGTGCGTATTTCCTTGCCATCCCATGTCAGATAGCCGCCATGCATGAATCTTGTGTCGTCCATTTGCCAAATACCAATGCGGCCTGTAGCTCCTTCGTAGCCAAGCAGGTCACGCTCGTCGCCGTCGCCATTGAGATTGCCCACAAACCACGGCTGCCAATTTTTACCTGGCAACAATATGGTCCCATCAGCGTCGGTGATCCGTGTCCATGACGCAATCTCGCTTGGATTACGTTCGGCATAGTCAATGACAGCCATCTCGCCCGTTCGCTTCTTTTGCCACAGAATTTGGTCATTCTCGCCTGTCCCGACGCCCAGAATGACCGCGCTCGGTCGCCATCTCCAGTTTGCATTATTGCCCGTAGTCCAACTCTCCTCACCGATATTTCCGTTCGCGTCAAGATCGATCTCCCACACAGCAATGTCGCCGGTCGTGGGGTCCCACCAGACGAGATCCTTCTGGCTATCACCGTTCAGGTCAGCGATTTTCCAGGGCTTCCAGCCTGACGCTGGGTATTGCAATTCGAACGAATCTGAGACAACTGCCCCGTCCATCAACCACACTTGAAGCGTTTCGTCAGACCAATACGCCCAGGTTTTTGAACGGCTCTTCCCGCGATGCCACATCAGATCGGTGTCGCCATCGCCGTCAAGATCACCCGCAAAGGCAAGCCATTTCTTGCCTGTGAGAAGTTGTGGTTTACCACTGGAGTCTTTCACAATGACGCGGCCCGTCGTATCGGTGATCGGACGGTCTTCTTCACTCAGGTCTTGCCACAGAACAGCTGCAAGATCCTCGCCGAAGCCATCGACATCAAGGCCGAGCGTGGGCGCGACGACATAGCCGCCGCCGGGATTCGAAATTGTCAATTCACTAATTGGACCTCGGCGTGACATCTTGTATTGAAATCCGGAGCCGGTTCCAATTGGCGTAATGACAGGGTTCTGCTCGTAGCCACTGCCGCCGGGCTCAGCATTGGCGGGGTTAAAGTAGACATGGTCGATAGCACCGGCAAGGAATGCGCGGAATTCAGCACCGCTTCCCTGTTCTGGTGTGGGAAAAAATGTGACGTTGGGCGTCGATGTGAAGTCACTTCCGCCTTCAACGAGATCAACACGATCAATAACTCCATCATCGTCGACATACGCAATACCAACGACCGGATCACCGGAATGATCAAACAAGCCGGCGAGTACTGGCAGTTCAGCGCCTGGCTCATACCCGCGGCCACCATCAGCCACGATGAGACGCCTGACTTCGCCCGCAGTTCCACTGAGCGCTGTATAGAAAATATCTAGCCCAGATCCACCGGTGTCCGTTTCGTCAATCTCGAAGTCGCCGAGAATACTGCTGTCGAAACCACTACCGCCGTCCAGCACCTCAATCTCTACGACTGGTCCGGCCACCGTGTAACTCGCCGCAAACCCAGAGCCGCCCGTGCCCCAGTCATCAACATAAATCTCCCCGCTGTCGTCCCCAACTGTCAATTCTTCGTCATCGCCAATCACTTCGACGGCACCAATCGTACCTGAGCCGAAATACACTCCACCGAGTGCATTGAGGTCGGCCGGCTCAAGCACACGGCCAAGCGTGGGGTGCATGTACAGAATGGCAACCTGGCTCGATTTGCGGTCGTGGAAGAGAAGGTCGGGCGTGCCATCTGGCTGAGAGACCCACCTGGATTTTCCAAAGTCGGCCATACTCTCGAGACTGGCCAGTGCCCCTGCGGCCATAGCCAACGACACAGCGGAAGCCAGTACCACGTGTTTGCTCATGATTTGAGACATTGGATTGCAAACCTCCTATGGTGGGACCGGCGATAAGTTCGCAGCCCGCAACTTCAATTCTACCCCGGCTCAACCCCGCCAGACTGACCGATTCTATTGATATCGGGGCTTTGAGTGCCACATATGACTACGATTCCCAGCCAGTAAGGAGCCGGTTTCTGGTCTCAGAGAGCCATACGAATGCCAAAGAAGGCGTGGTGCTCATGAAAGATGGGGCTGTGTGCATCGACTCTTGTCTACGTCCACACAATGCTCCGAGATCACCCAAATTGAACAATCCGCGTTCTTGACGTACGAAACTACGCAGGAACCCTTGCCAATATTGCTCAGTTTGATGATCCAATCGAGTTTGTGCGTTGTGATGGCGCCAATCCAGATTCCGTCAATCAGATCATCGAGGGCTGCACGCACGTCTTCCCGCTGCTGAGACCCATGTGGATCGCAGTTTGGCCGATCGTGAACCATTTCTAGTTCTAGAGAACGTATATCACTGCCACAAAAGTCCTTCCGGAATCAAGTAGGCGACACGGTGTCGATCGATTAGTGCACATTTCCACTGATGAAGTTTACGGCGATATATGCAGGTACAACACGGTGCTTGCTCGAGAGCGAACCGATGCACCGAGTAACCCGTATGCCGCTTCCAAAGCTGCTGCCGAAGAACTCGTCGCCAAAGCGCACAACACACTCGGTCTTAACACCGTCATCACACGTGGATCGAATACCTATGGTCCTCGGCAGTTTCCCGAGAAGATCATTTCACTCTTTGTGGCCAACACGAACGATGGTGGCAGGCTATTCGCTCGCAGGAGTAGGCCGCTCTGCAAACAGGGCCCGTAGGTACACGGCATAACTACTCTGCCCCATCGCAGCGGCGAGCGTGCCGAATTCGGCGTCAGTGATCCATCCCTGACGCCACGCGATTTCCTCGGGACATGCAATCTTCAAGCCCTGCCGTGTTTCGATCGTCTCAACAAACATCGAGGCTTGCAACAGCCGCTCGTGCGTGCCTGTATCGAGCCACGCATCACCGCGACCGAGTTGCTCAACGTTCAACTTCCCCGCCTCGAGATACGCATTGTTGACAGCCGTGATCTCAAGCTCACCTCGAGCAGACGGTTCGATTCGCTTGGCAATATCACATGCATGCTCGTCGTAGAAGTACAGGCCCGTCACAGCGAGGTTGGACATGGATCGTTCTGGCTTCTCGACAATTTCGACCGGTCGGTCATCGACATCGAGTTGAACAATGCCGAAGGATGATGGATTCGCGACTGGATAAACAAAAATTGTGGCGCCGACATCTTGTTCATCTGCCCGGCGTAGCCTGCCACTCATCCCGTTCCCAAAGAAGATGTTGTCGCCAAGCACCAACGCACATGGCGAACCATCAAGGAAGGGCTCCGCAATGAGCAGTGACTGCGCTATCCCATCTGGCTGCGACTGCTCTGCGTACGTAAATGAGATGCCCCAGTCATCGCCGTCTCCAAGCAGTGATTGGAATCGTGGAAGATCTTCCGGTGTACTGATGACCAAGATCTCACGGATACCCGCGAGCATGAGAACCGACAGTGGGTAGTACACCATCGGCTTGTCGTAGATCGGCAGCAGTTGTTTGCTGACGGCCTTGGTGACTGGGTGCAGGCGGCTACCGGAGCCTCCCGCGAGGATGATCCCTTTGCGTTCACTCATGGTGCTTCAGTGTACGCCGAGTGAGAGAAAAACAAACCTTGAAGTGGCTCCGCGAGTAAAGCGAGGTGTGGTCCAGGAATCTCGATGTCCTTGAACACAAGCGGGCGAAGCCGTTCCTCGCCCACTGCTGCGGCGAGCCCACTGAGATCGATCGATTCAGACTCGCTAGGGACAATCACTAAATCAGGGCTATAACGGGCGATGTCTTCAAGCGAACACGAGTGCCACACACGACCGTCAATAAGATTGTCGCCGCCAGCAGCAGCGACAAGCTCACCCAAGTACGTCTCGGACCCCCATGCGAGTGGAGTGTCGCCACCGCCAACAATAAGCACCCGTGGCCGTGGTGTGATATCGGCCGGCTGAAGCGCCCGTCGCAGCGACTCACGTAACTCACTGCACTGTTCGACGACGCGCTCTTGTGGAAATTGCTGGGGAAGGCTCGCAAGCAAGTCGTCCACGTCACCAAAGCCAACAAGCGGTTGCGACACCACTATCCAACCATGCTGGTGAGCCAGTCCCAAGAGCGTTGGGTCGATAGATTCGACACTTCGCTGTGTATACACATGTGTTGGTCGAACTCTGACGAGTTGCTCTGCATCAATATGTTGGAGATCACCGACAACGGGCAGTGCATCGACGTCGCGGCAGAAGGCAGATCTCGCAACGAGCTTGTCTTCAACGCCTATCTGGATCAAGGTCATTGTCAACGCAGGGCTGAGACTGGCAATGCGAGTACCTCTTGCCTGTGGCAGAGGGTCGGGGGGATCACACCCAAACAACAACAGGACGAACAAACAGCATCCGAGTCGGGTCATCACTTGCCGTATTGCCGTTCTGCTGACTTGTAATCAGCTCTTAGATTTCGGCAGTGGTACACGCCTGCTGGCAGGATATTTCGTCCCACCAATTGAAATGAGACATCATGAAATGCCTTGCCATACATCGACTGGTACCACCACGGAATCTGCGTGATCTGCGTGAACACGCCGGAGACACATCGCCGCGACCACACGTCGAGTACATGCTGATTGACTTCCTTCGGAAGGCTTGGTGTTGGAAGACATGAGATGAAACAGTCGACTGACTCGATACCCCGAGCGTCAAGAATGTCTTCAAGATCTTCAGCACTTCCATGAACCACATCAACATCGGGGCATCGCTGCGATACAAGTGTGTGTAGTTCTGGATCAATCTCAAGGGAGATGAGTGTGCTCTTTGGGTGCATCATTTTGTGAATTGTGCTCGTCACCGGTCCCATGCCAGCACCAAGTTCCAAAATAGTTTGTGGGCGGCTCTGATCCACATCGCGACACATCGCTTGGGACAACCAGCGACTTGATGGTGTCAAGCTTGCAATGGTCCGGCCGTGGGTGAATAACTTCGACACCCACTTAATGCGTGCAGCAATGTTGCCACCTGTTGTCATGGCGTACTCGGTTTCAGGGGTGGTGCAGCAAGCATTCGAGAGAGCGTTGGCTCAATTGCAACGGCCCACCGCTTGTATCCTGCTGGCGACAAATGCAGCGCATCAGGCATGATGCTGGTGCTGATCGTGCCGTCATCTTCGATGAAATCTTTCCCGATCGGTAAGAACACAACGCTCTCACTATCGTCCATACGAGAGAGCGCTTGGTTGATCTGCATAATGCGTCCGCGGGCAACGTTGAATTCGGGTCCACGTGGAAATATGTCAAGCAAAAGCACTCGTGTCGAAGGGCTTATTTCATGAATTCGCTCAACTACCCGGCGTACGCCTGCAAGGACTTCGCTGGTCTCATGTGTTCCATGTCCAATATTGTTTGTTCCGATCATGACAACAGCGACCCGTGGCGCAATCCCCTTGAGATTGCCATTGTCAAGTCGCCACAGTACGTGTTCGGTTCGATCGCCGCTGATGCCAAGATTAACGGCCTTACGGGTTCCATAGAACTTCTTCCAAACATCGGCGCCTGCAGACTCCCATGACTGCGTAATGGAATCACCGACGAAAACAATATCTACGTCGCCAGCATTCTTGGCAACTACATCATTGATCTGTTGATGCCTCTGGGCGTGCCAACCTTCACGTGCTTCTGGCGTGGTGGTTGACCCAGCAATAGCTACAGCGGAAATCGTTGTGATCGCATAAATGAGCATGTGAAATCCAATTCTGTCTGTAGGGATTGCATGGATCGCGCAATCATACAGAGCCCGGCAGACCATCTGTGTTGGGAGTACAGAGACTTCGGCGAGGAATTCCCAATGCTCCTCGAACCCCCACTGGGGCGTGAATAGTAGATCTTCTTTCAGCCTCGCTGATCGCGGCGATCTTAAAGCACTTATTGGAGTCTACATATGTCGACGATTCACAATGTTCTTGGTGCAGCACTTTCAAGCACATCGCTCGTTTCTGTGGCAATGGCGGGGCCTGAATTGCAATTGAGTCAAGCATCAGGCTGGAGTGGTGGGTACACCGCAGCCATCACTATTGTGAATCCTGAAAGCGGACCAGCCATTGATGGTTGGTCAATCGAGTGGTCGGATGGTCCACAGATTACGGGCCTATGGAGTGGAGTTCTGAATATACAGAACGGCCTGACGACTGTCACTCATGAGCCTTGGAATGGTGAGATTGGACCTGGCGAATCACACTCTGTTGGATTTACTGCAAGCGGTGAGTGGCCGCCAACCTTTGGCGGGCTGCACTTCAATGGAGCGCCGATTGCGATGATGGATGACGGCGGAGACCCGGCAAGTAGTTGCAATGAGGACATCACAGGAGATGGTCTTGTTGACATCTTCGACATTCTGTCCCTTCTCGGAAGGTGGGGCGACTGTCCCCCCGAAGGAGTGTGCGTTGGTGACTTGAACGCCAATGGACAAGTCGACATCGTTGACCTCATGGACATGTTGAATATGTTTGGTGTGTGCGCAGGCGACGGCTCCGGGGATGGTGGCGGTGATGGATCTGGTGGTGATGGTTCCGAAGGTGGCGGCGATGGTTCCGGGGGTGGCGATATTGATTCCGACGATCGCATCGTCGCGTACTACATCGAGTGGGGCATCTACGGGCGCGACTATCAACCGAGTGACATCCCTGCTGAGAAAATCACACATCTGAATTACGCCTTTGCCAATATCAGTTCCGATGGTCGCATTGCCATTGGTGACCCGTACGCAGCGATTGATAAGTCGTATCCTGGCGACACCTGGGATCAACCGTATCGCGGCACATATAACCAGATCAACAATGTGCTTAAAGCCGAGCACCCCCACCTGAAGACGCTCATTTCAGTTGGTGGATGGACTTGGTCTGCTCGATTCAGCGATGTGGCGGCGACTGAATCGTCCCGCTTTGTGTTTGCAGAGTCCTGCGTCGAATTCATTCGCACCTACAACTTTGACGGCGTGGACATCGACTGGGAATATCCTGTCTGTTGCGGTCTTGCTGGCAACACATATCGCCCAGAGGATCGGGCAAATTACACATTACTTCTCTCAGAACTTCGCTCGCAACTCGATCTCGCTGCGGAAACAGATGGGCGCGAGTATCTCCTGACGATTGCTGCTGCAGGTGGCGTTGACAAGCTTGCAAACTACGAGCTGGCAGCCATTGCCGAACAGTGCAACTGGGTCAACACGATGTCCTACGACTTCATGGGCGCATGGGACCTCTCGATTACTGGCCACCACTCTGGACTACATGCCAATCCAAGTAACCCATCCGACAATGACAATGTGCGCATGTATTACAACTCGGCAAGTTCGGTACAGCTGTGGCTTGACGCAGGCGTTCACCCCGACAAGATTGTGATGGGCGTGCCCTTCTACGGTCGAGCCTGGGGAGGCGTGTCGAGTGCCAACGGCGGCCTCTTTCAAGCGGCGTCCTTCGTGCCACCTGGAAGCTGGGATGACTGGTCCAGCGGTGCGACTGGAATCAATGACTTCACTGAGATTCAGTCATTCCTGAGCAGTGGCAGCTACGTCCGCCACTGGGACGAACAAGCCAAGGTGCCGTGGCTGTACAGCCCATCGGCACAGGGCGGGCACTTCATCTCCTATGACGATGCTGAGTCCATGCAATACAAGGTTGACCACGTGCAGTCGCTTGACCTTGGCG
>JAQWLT010000025.1 GCA_029247205.1 Phycisphaerales bacterium
GCTCGAGGAATATGGTCTCGCTGCTGTCATGTTTGGAAGTACCACGGAGTCACCAGAGTGCCTACGGCTCTGCAAGTCTGAAGGCCAGTCTCTGCCATCGCAACTTGCCGCTTGGGCCTTAGATCGAGGCGGCTCAAGTATGGAACCCAATGCCACAGTCCAAATGTGGCGGACAGCACTCTCGTTGTCCAACAAAGAACGTGATGACATGCGGTCCTGCCTACAGGCAGTTGAACGCTTTCGCCAATGGGATTCTCTTGGCATCGCGCAGCGAAAGCGGCTGGTCCAAGAGGGCTGGAACACATCTTGCATAGCCATTCTGTCTGCGGAAGATCAGACAAACGCGGACCGGATTTGCCGCGAACTGGATGATCTTGCCGCAACACCGATTGCCCCGCCGCGGCTGCTCACTGGCGACCAGTTGGTTGCAGACGGCATGAACGCTGGCCCCGACTTCGGTCGCGTGCTCGAGGCGGTCTACGACGCTCAACTCGAAGGCACAATTACCACCAGTGAAGCGGCCATCGCCTTGGCTCGGCAATTCGCAGGGCGTTAGACGCCTGCCCAGCGGCTATACTCAGGCCTCGGCACACAAGAACTTCGCGTGCCGCACACTGGAGCCATATCTATGCGTCGCCAACTGATGATGATCTTCGCGTGCTCGGCCGTGGCACTTGCAGCAGTCCCCACAACATCCGCCCAGACCGTTGGACGATACCCCGACCTTGTGCAGGAAGCGGACTCCGACGATGCCATTGCTATTTACATCGTTCCAATGCGTGGACAAATCGGCACAGACATTCTGCCAGATTTGTACGAGCCGATCATTGAGGACATCAAAGAAATCAAGCCCGACATGATTGTCTTTCATATCGACAGCCACGACTACAAGGACGTCGATGATGAGACCGTGGACATCATGGAGAATACGGGGCGCCCTGGACAATCAGACGGTTCCTATCCAGCGCTCAAGCCGATGGCTGAGTTGCGGCAAGCGTTTCATGATGAACTTGGTGATATTGAGCAAGTGTGCTACGTCGAAGACGCCCAAAGCGTCGCGTCACTCTTGGCACTGTCATGGAAAACGATTTACATCGATCCTGATGGAGAACTCGGAGGGGCCGTTGTTCCATGGATGCGGATGGCAGCACCGGTCATGAATGACTCACAAAAATATGGCAAGTACTTGCGGGCGATCATGGGAGATGTTCGCGGAATTGTGCAATATGGTGGATGGGACGACGCAGACAAACGCGAATTTATCAGTGCCTTAGTTGTGCCCGAAGAAATGGCCAGCACCACGTGGCGTGGTCGTGATGCCATTTGGTATCGCGACGGACGAGGTGACTTTGTGGTCGACCCGATCAATGAGTTGCCAAGTAAGCCGACCCTTCAATCACTGCTACAAGCAACCATCAATCTCAGCGGCGAGCAAGCCGAAAAATTGCTCGTCGTTGACGGCACTGCCTCACCGGATCGCTTCGTCAAGGACATTTTGGCCCAACTTGGCCACCGTCGCTATCAAATTGTTGGCCACGCCTCTGATCAGGTTGAAGCACACCGCACAGCGTGGCGAAAGTCAGCGAAGCGTGCTCGTGACAACTTTATGCTGTTCACAAGAATGAACGGTGGCCAGTATATGTACCAGTTGCAGGCTGCCTTGAAAGCGATCAGTAGCTATATCTCAGCCATCAAAACTGACCAGGCCGTAAGAACTCGGATGCAGTTAGAGCGTCTACCAACGAACACTTTACAACTCGACATGATGCGAGAGCAACTCAAAGAGACTATTCGCAGACGCAAGCAAGGCGGCGCCGGTGGTGGCGGTGGTCGCGGCGGTGGCGGCGGTGGACTTGGGGGCCCTGGCGGCATGTAGTCGCGGCAGCCAAAGTAGCCTGCTTGCGTGATGGATCATCAACCCATGAGGTTGAGTTTAGTCTTCCACGAATCGTAGAATGGCTGGGCCAATCTGCACTTCAAGACCGTTCTGAAGACGAACCTCTCCAATCGGCTGGCCACCGTGAATCGTTCCTGCAGTTGACTCCAGATCCCGCAGGTGCAAAACACCATCAATCGACTCAATGACACAGTGTTCGCGTGACACAGTTGGCGAATCGAGACGGATGTCGCAATTCTCGTCCCGCCCGATCAAAACCTCTGCTGCATCGCCAAGGGCGAATGCTCGCATGAGCTGGCCGGTCTTGCGGCTAATGACATGCAGTTCCATCATCATGAAGCGAACTCCTGAACACTGCGGGACCAACTCAGTATCCCACATCAAAGGGGGTCTGCCTTTGTACATTTTGGTCCCAATTCAAAGCATTTTGTCACAATTGTCCACCTATATCGCCTTTATCTTCGGTTGCAGCCTGTAGTCAGGGCTGGGACACTCCCCACATGCCTTTGCTGGTGGATGCTATTTTCGTCTTGATTGGGGTGCTTGCCGCCCCCTGGTGGCTCCCTCGCATGCTTCTTCGCGGCCGCCACCGAACCGACTGGAGTGGTCGCTTTGGCCGAACGCCTCGTCTCTGCCCTCCGCCAGTTGGTGGACGAATCGTCTTGCACGCTGTGTCAGTAGGAGAGGTGGGGGCCCTTCGCGGTCTTGTTGAGGCGATTGAAAAAGTGCCTGATCTGGATGTCGTCATCGGAAGCACAACCGACACCGGTGTTGCTCGGGCAAAAACACTCTTTGGTGATCGGCACACAGTGGTGCGATGGCCACTGGATTTCTCGTTCAGTGTGCGTCGCTTTCTGTCGGCCGTTCAACCAACGGTCGTGGGAATGGTTGAACTGGAAGTCTGGCCCAACATGACCGCGATCTGCCGCGCACGCGGCATTCGCAACGTGGTCATCACCGGACGACTCTCCGAACGAAGCTACCGTCGATACCGACTCATTCGACCGCTCATACGCGCCATGTTTGGACGACTTGATGCGGTCGGTGCTCAGGACCGCTCAACTGCAGATCGATTTATCGACTTGGGCGTTCATTCCACCCGTGTCGATGTCACTGGAAATATGAAGTGGGATAGTGCCTGCGTGCCACTTGCAGGACCTGAGCGAAGCACCAAACTTGCTGAGCGACTTGGCATCGACAGAAACCGTCTGTTACTGGTGGGCGGCTCGACAGCGCCGGGCGAAGAGGCCATGCTCCGCGACGCCTGCCCATCGGGCGTACAACTCCTGTGTGCGCCACGCCGCCCTGAATGGTGGGACGATGCTGCCGAAGCCTTGTCGCCATGCCAACGGCTCACCACGGTAAGCACAAGCCCATCGCCATCAGACCGATACTTACTCGACACCATCGGTGATCTCAGCGATGCCTACGGACTCGCGGATGTCGTCGTCGTTGGCCGGAGCTTTGGCGAGTTGCACGGATCCGATCCCATTGAACCGATTGCCCGTGGTGCTGCCACAGTCATCGGGCCTGCAGTCTCAGACTTCCGAGATGCCGTTGAGATACTCTGCCGCGGTAATGGGCTGATCCAATGCCAAGCCTCAGAACTTGCTGATGTACTCGCCGAGTTGCTTGGCAATGAGGCGGCACGCACAAGAATCGCTTCACGTGGCGCCGAGGTCATCCAATCCCAACAGGGGGCGACAGAACGGTCCTTGCACTTGCTACTGGGATAGCAAAGTACATCGCCGCCCAATCTCTACAGAGACTCGGCGGCGATGCGGGGAGAAAGGGCTTGTTGAAAGATCGCGGATGAATAAACCACTACTCAGCGTCATACGGGCTTCGTTGCAGGGTGGTTCCACAGCAAGACTATTTCTCCCTTGAAAGCTCCCGGAACCCCCTTGCAAACCCACCTATCATGGCCACCGTGCAAGAATCCGATGTACTCAAGTTGATTCAAGATCGCGTCCTGACCAAGGATCCTCGCGTGCTCCTCGGCCCAGGCGATGATTTGGCCGCCATCCGCTCGCCGGCGGGCACGCTGCTTGCTGGCGTCGATCAGATCATCGATGGGCTCCATGTGCTCGCCGATCGGGTGCCGTGGAATCGCATTGGACAGAAAGCCGTGCACCGTAGTGCGAGTGATATTGCAGCCATGGCAGGTTCACCGCTGGCGACCCTTGCATCGGTCGTGCTTCCTGCCGGGACATCCCCTGCCAATGTGGAATTGCTTTGCGCGGGCCTGCACGAAGCAGCAGAAGCGGTGGGGGCCCCCCTCGTTGGAGGTGATGTTGCTATTCATCTCAGCAAAGACCATCCACTGACTCTTTCAGTGACCGTTCTGGGCGAGGCAACAAAGCATGGTCCAATTGAGCGTAGAGGCGCCAAGGCGGGCGATCATCTCTACGTCACGGGCACGCTTGGGGGGAGTTTGATGCCAGACGGCACCGGCCATCATCTAGACTTTTACCCTCGCGTAGCGGAGGCACTTGAGTTGCTTGATGCTCTTGGCGACGATCTGCACGCCATGATCGATATCAGCGATGGACTAGGCCGAGACGCAGGCCGCGTTGCGTCGGCGTCGAGCCTGCAAGTGCGCATCGATACAGCGGCTGTGCCGTGCCGAGTTGGCGCTTCAATCGAAGATGCGCTTCGCGACGGCGAGGATTACGAATTGCTGTGCGCCGTCGCCCCGAACGCCGCCGTACCGACTGATCTTGGCACTGGTGATCCGCGTTGCCCAATCTCACTCATCGGTGTCTTCTCGGCCATGCCTGATTCGGACACACGTCGAGTCCTGCTTGAGCACCCTGACGGCAGCACCACCGACGGCACCCACCTTGGATGGGATCACGGGTGATGGATGCTCTCTATTGCGATCTCCTTGGCCTTCAGGACACCGTGCATCTCGGCCGGCGAATTGCCGCCTGTCTTCGTGGCAGCGATGTACTCGCCTTGCGTGGGGAACTCGGTGCTGGCAAGACGAGTTTGGTTACCTCCATTGGTAAGTCGCTGGGCGTAGTTGATATCGCAAGCCCATCCTTTTCGTTGGCACACGAACATGTCACCAACCTCGGGTTGCGGCTGGTGCACATTGATGCATGGCGCATCACAAGTGTCGATGAACTTGCTGAATTAGGCTGGGATGACTGGATCATCGATGCCAACACCATCATCTGCATTGAATGGGCGGACCGAATCGAAGCAGCACTGACTGGTTTATGTGTCTTAGAAATTGAATTGACGCATACGCAGGGCGGGCGTCATGCCATCTTGCAATGGGCTGATCAGTCTCGACTCTCATCGCTGGCCGCCTCAGGGGACACGCCGTAGATGACAAAGCGGTGGCCGACCGTCTTCCATCCAATGCTAGTAGCGATCGAGTTGCGAAGTTCAACAACATCATCGCAATCGAGTGCCTCAAATCGACCGGTCTTCACACACACGATGTAGTCGGATGGATCACGACCGTACACCAGCTGATAGTGGGTCACCTTGGCATCAAGCAACATGAAGGGCGTGATGATGCCCGCGTCTTGAAGCAGTCGGAGGGTTCGATAAATTGTCGCCTTCGAGACGTCCTTGCCTTCGCCCCGTAGCCGAAGCAGGAGCGAATCTGCATCAAAAAGACCATCCACTTCCATGACAGCAACCAACACCTCCGCTCGCTCGCGTGTATACCTGAGCGACTGAGCCTTCAGGAAGCGACGAAAGACAGAGCACAAGGGTGCCAGGATAGGAGACAGTTCGCCCGTGTCTGATGAATTTGCAGACGTCATAGTCAGCGATTGTACCGCAAGCGATGTTCGCATCCTTGCATTTGAAGCGTGGGATGGGGGATCGCACCGCGCGGTTCGGGAGGCGATCGAAAGACATGGTCGATTTGATTGGCACTGGCAAACACTTGGGCCAGCGAATTGGCGGTGGCGACTGCGATTAGGGGCTGCTGATTTGATCTCCCAAGCAGCAGGAGAGGGCGTGCTGGAGCAGGGGTGGGATGTCCTCTTCGCAACATCGATGGTGTCGTTTGCTGACCTGGCTGCTCTGCTGCCCAAGCACATCGCAGGACTTCCGCGTGTCCTCTATATGCATGAGAACCAAGCTGCGTATCCACCTGCCGACGGAAGAGGGGACCCACGAGATGCGCATGCTGTGGCAACGAACCTGATGTCCATGCTTACCGCAGATTGCATCCTGTGGAATAGCCTATGGAACCGTGATTCATTTCTCGAGCAAGCTCAGGAAGTGCTCATCAAAGCAAGAGCGCCAGTGCAACGAGATGTCATCACTGAGATTGCTGAGCGATCATCTATTGCCTGGCCACCGGTTGAAGTACCCAGGGGATCGGACCGAGAAGTTTTACATAACTCGTCGCAGGCTAAGGAACGGGGGCTCACGCTGGTCGCCTGGCCGCACCGCTGGGAACATGACAAGGGGCCTGAAGAATTACTTGCGATCGATACCGAGTGCGGAGAACGCGACCAACTCGACTGGGTCTTGCTTGGAGAACAGTTCAATACAGTCCCAGAGGCATTTACTGCTTTGCAGCAACAAGCGGGCGACAGAATCATCCACGCCGGCCGGGCGCCGCGGGCACAGTATGAGTCATGGCTTCACGCATGCGACTGGGTGCTTTCAACGGCTCGACACGAGTTCTTTGGCGTAGGCGTTGTTGAGGCGATGTTTGCTGGCTGCCTGCCGTGGCTGCCCGATCGGCTGAGTTATCCAGAGTTGGTGCCGTCGCAATACATGGGGCTGTCTCCAGCCAATCCACCTGCAAACATCGGCGTAGCCCAAGAGGCCATTCGCTCCCATTTGGCTCAGGCAGTCGCAACACAGGCAGTCCAGAACCTCGAAAAGGCCATTGGGAGGCACCTCCCCCGTGCCCGCCGATAATGACTCTTATGTCAAATTCCCTCTCTTGGGCCTGGGAAAGGACTCTTGCGGTGGCCTAGCCAATGCCATTCGGCCACGCTGCTGATCGGCACAGACATCACCGGAACTGCATTTCGGACCGCCAGGGACAACAATCGATTGGCCTATATCCCGAATTCCGATACCGTGGAATCATGATACGAATCATTACCGTCCCGTCACTTCTTACATGCTTCCTCGCGGCCTGCACGCCCGTATCCACGGGGCCTCAACTGCCACCCACAGCAGGACCCGATTGGCCCAGCGACTGGCGGCCAACCACGGGGCACCCCCGCCCAACCGATGTGCCTCACATCGATGTGACACAAGACAACGTGCCTGCAACATGGACCTGCAAGCCAAGCATCATCAACACGCATACATTTGCAAGTCAACATCAAGTGACCGACGCTTGGACCGGCCCTACCCAACGACCTGGAAAACTGCTTCGAACTCATAAGCATCTCAAGCCAGCGACGTCCATCGACGGCCCACCGAATGACTTGCGCCCCGGCGGAATGACTCGAGGAAACGTCACTGGCAATCACACCACCTTCAATGCAATCGCCGCGACACCTTGGACGCCACCGGACCCATCCATTGCCGTGGGCCCTGACCACGTGCTCGTCACAGTAAACATGGCCGTTGCCTGGTATGACAAAAGCGGAAACGAGCAATTCAGCGCCTATCTTGATTCCACCGGCAACCCGGGCTTCTTTGAAGAACTTGGAAGCGGCGGTTTTACATTCGACCCCAAGTGTTTTTATGACCCCATTGCAGAACGCTTTGTTGTCCTCGCGCTCGAATATTACGACGACACAGATGAATCGTGGATCACTTTTGCAGTGAGTGATGACAGCGATCCAAATGGAACCTGGTACAAGTACCGAACATGGTCCGTCGTTTCCAATCTAAGCAGTACATACTGGGTGGATTACCCCGGCTTTGGCTTTGATGACGATGCCTACTATGTCACGGGCAATCTATTTAACTTAACTGGTCCAAGTGGCTGGGGCGGCGTGTTATATCGCGTCATTGAAAAGTCATCCCTGCTCAGTGGCGGCACGGCAACGATTCACGACGTTCGCAAGGGCAACCATGCTTCCGCCCAATGCGCTCAGCACTATGGATCATCAGCGAACGCCTTCTTCGTCTCCCCACAAGACCAAACACGTCTCCGCGTCTCGAGAATCAACGACTACACCAACCCCACAGTGCAGACAACAAGTGTCGATGTGCCTAGCTGGAGTTCTCCATCGTCCAGTGCTCCCAATCCAGGCGGATCGATTAGCACGCTTGATGGACGTATGCTCAATGTGCAATGGCGAGACGACACCTTGTATACATGCCATGCAATCGACGGGCCAGCCAACAATACCGTCTCGCGGTGGTACGCCTTTGATGTGCAATCACCGGGAAATCCAGTGCTACAGCAAAGCGGAAACATTGACACGCCCTCTGGCGTACATAACTTCTTCCCAGCCATTGGCGTCAATGTCTATGGCGATGTTGCGCTTGCGATGGCCATGGCCTCGGCCAATGATGTGCCAAGCGTGCAGGTGACCGGCCGCCGGGCAGATGATCCCGCAGGGACGATGGGAGCGCTTACGGAAACACAAACCGGCACCGATGGTGCTGATGGACGATACGGGGATTACTACGACATGACCATTGATCCAGTTGATGATGCCACATTCTGGTACGTCGGCGAATTCAGCATGGATTTTGGATGGCAAACCTGCGTAGGCAGTTTCACGATTACCCAGCCAAATACGTGCCCCGCTGATGCGAATGGCGATGGAGAAGTTGACGTCAGCGACCTGTTAGCCGCGATTGCACAATGGGGCGGAGATGGTTCTGCTGCCGACACGGCTCCGCCGTTAGACATTGTCGATGTGGCCGATATTCTGGTCATGATTGATGCCTATGGGCCGTGCCTGTGACTGATAGAGTTTCGGTGATTCAGCCGCCTGAGATCGCCATGTTTTCTGGTGACACTTGCTTCTTGCAAACAACTCATTTGCATGAAAGAAACAGCAAGCCGGCAACACCGATCATCGAACAAGCACATATTGATCACTTTCAAACGAGGACACGAACAGGCACAAAGGCTGATCCAAACATCTTTCATCCCAATTTGACTGAGATGCACCCAGACGCAGTGGACTGGCTGTACCAACAAAGCATGTCGCCTGCCTTGGTTCATACACTGCGTGCTGAGCCCGCGAACATCAATATGCCTGAGGCCTCTATTCACTTCCAATCACACTCAATGACCATCCTCGGATGATCGAAACGAACCAGAATCACACGGGTAATGACACAACTGAAGCTGAGTTATTCTCACCAGAATTAACTGGCAGTTTGCAAGCTGGGATGCTTAGCGTGACCCTTGTGTGGCTCGTCCTTGTCGTACTCATCGCTGCTGTCGTTATGTCGCTCGTTGGCGAACGACAGATTCGACTACACCAGGACGCACAAGCTCATTTCTTGGCAGAATTCATTTTCAGTCAGATTGAGCATGGGCATCAGCATGCTTCCGAAGCCGACCTGATTGAAGCAGTACGCAGTGCCACTCAGGACATCGACACGCTTCGAATATTGCCTATGGGCGTTGCCCCGAAACGCATTGCTGATGCCGGCTGGGCAGCCGTCCCCCTACCAGATGGCCGAACAATCCAAGCGACCCTAACCTCGACAACAGGCGGACCTGCACGACTATTAAACACGATGGGTATTTTAGTCAGCCTTGGCATCCTCTTTCTCTTGATGAGTGTGTTTCTCGTTGTGGTGGTTGGCCGACTCATTGGCGGACCAATCAACGACATTGCCGAATTCACATCTAGACTTGCTGCGGGCAATCTCACAGCCAGCGTTCTAAAACGTAGAACTGGCCAGTTTGATCGAATCAACACAAGCCTCGAAACTGTTCGCCAGCACATGGCCTCAGAGTTGCAACTCAGTGAGCAGGCAAGCGAAGAAATGCAGCAAACAAACTCGCTTCAACGTTTGATGCTTCGAGAACTCAACCATCGCATTCGCAACAATCTCGCCTCACTAAGCTCGCTCATTGCAATTTCTCGAAGCCAAGACACTGATGTCGCAGAGTTTGCCTGCCGGATTGATCGCCGAGTTGAAGCAATGTCATCTGCACACAGCCTGCTCTCAGAGCGTCACTGGGCCCCAGTTACGGTCCAATCTCTCCTTGAACAGCTTGCGCCAATCGAATGCGCCGAACGAATGACCCTACGCGGTAACAATGTGGCGGTAAGTGCAAGCCAAGCAACTCCCCTAGCAATGGTCTTACAAGAGATGTTCGCCAATGCAATGGCCCATGGCGCACTTGGTTCAGGCACCGGATGGCTCAGCGTGGAGTGGGATGTAGGCGAGGGCACCAGCGGTCAGTTGCTTGTCATCCACTGGAAGGAGACAGGAGGCACGGCACCCAACCCAAACGCCGAAGCCGGCACAGGCACCACCCTGATTAGAGGTCTTGTCGAAGGCGAGTTACGTGGCACAATTAGCTTGCAGCACGCACCTACCGGCGTCTCGCACTGCATCCGAATTCCACTGAAGTCTGGCGGAAGTATCGGCGAGGTATAGCGACCTCTACCGCGTTTTTGCAAGGAAGCGAACAAGGCCGCCTGCAGGCGCATCAGGAACAAGTTCACCCACTCCACTAATCGCCGCAGCCGCGAGATATCCACTTCGCACTGCCCCTTCCATCGTGGCTGGCCACCCACTGCGACACCAGTCTCCTGCAAGATAAAGGCCTTCAATATCGCCGCCCTGTGGGCCAACCGGACTTGGCGAAGCAGACGGACGAGAAGACTCGGCCTCCATCGTGGCAGCGAACGTAGCACGACGTTCCTTGACTGGCCGACACAACAGAACCGACGCCTGCCGACTGCTTGGATACGCCGCGTGAATGTCGCTCAGAACAGCATCGCGTATATCGTCTGGCGAACGACCCATCCACTCATCAGCGGCACTGATTACCGCATGTAAGTGCTGGGATCCGTCGGCATCAATGCCCTTACGGAAGATCCAATGCACGCCACGACCTGGCAGTACCAGGTGTGGCTCATCCATGACCACTCGATCAAACACAATGTGCACGCCCAAGATTGCGCTATGCCCGAGGGCTGAGAGGTCGCCGAGACGCGCATCGGTATCTCGATCTGCATCCGTGAGAATGGCGTCCAGACGCTCCCATGGCAAGGCAGATAGCACAACATCAGCTCGTACAAATTCATCTTTGGTCTGCACACCGATCACACGACGATGTTCAATTCCAATCGAGGTCGCGGTGCATCCAAACCGAACCTCCCCACCGGCCTGACAAATGATATCTGCTGCAGGGGCGTATAAGTCGGCGAGTGGAATCGCTGGCACCCCCATCGTTGAATGCCAGGCGCCAGCGAGAAAACCATCTTGGAATACCTGCACAGCATGTACGGCAGCGACACGTTCGAGTGAAAGGTTGCATGCACTGAGAATAATCGGTTCCCAAAAAAGCTTGCGGACTTGCGTATCTTGGCCCCATTGATCAAGCAGATTTGAAAAGTTTTGATTTCTAAGTGTCAACCTTCCAGACACGCCCATCCGAAGCATACGCCACATGGCGCGTCGTACTTGTCGCTTCATCGATCGATCAAGGAGCCGCATACGCCGAAGCGACCCAGCCATATGAAACGGAGCAGGTAGCCGACTCGCCCGCATGACATCACGTCCACCATCAGGCCTCAACCAATGTGTCTGGGAGTACCACTCAATTGAATCTTCAACACCAAGCCGAGCGTAGAAGTCAAGTAAGTTGGTGCAACAACCCATTAACACATGCTGGCAATTATCTAGTGTCCGCCCGGTCGACACGTCCTCAAAGCTTGAAGCTCGCCCACCAAGCCGTCGCCGCGATTCGAGCACGATCACAGACCAGCCAGCATCCGCCAAACGAAGCGAGGCAGCTAAGCCAGCGAGACCACCGCCGAGTACGACAACTTTCCCATTCACGAGGATGCCCGTCCGGCAAACAACGCAATGCGAATCTTCTTCAACTTCGACAGCGATACGCCTGGAATGCCACAGCAGCGCCGTGGATCCTGTTCAATCTTCTCAAGCATCGCATGATAGATTCCAGTCATCGCACGAAGCGTTCGCCTGCAGTCCGCAGACACCATGGCATCAAGCGGTTGAGACTGCTCATAATGAGACGATGCGACATCAATCCAGTGGCGAATAAGTGCATGGCAGGCTTCTGGTCGGCGCCATGCAATGAGAGAAGCTTGATCGAGCCCCCGCGCCCGCAGGTCGCTCGCGGGGATATAGCACCGCCCCACAGCCGCGTCCTCGCCGACATCGCGCAAGATATTGGTCAGTTGCAGCGCAATACCACGCTTCACAGCCAACCCAGCTGCGGCGGGGTCGTCAAAGCCCCAGATGCTGATACAGAGAAGCCCAACTGTTGACGCCACACACTCGCAGTAGTCAAAAAGATCTTCACTGGACTCAATCACTCTGCCCGAAAGGTCGTCGCGCTGACCGCGGATCATGTCAATAAATGGTTGCCGCGGAAGATTCCAAGAAGATGCGGCCCACGACAGAGCTTGCCAAATAGGCTCATCCGGGACGGATCCGCCATCGAGCACTTCTAGAGTTGTGCGCTCAAATGCACCGAGTGCTTGAATCGCTGTGGCGGGGTCATCAGCATCATCTGTGATGTCGTCAGCCCGCCGCATCCACGCATACAAGGCGTACAAGCCAGAACGACGCGGCTCGGGTAGCAGCCGAAGCCCCCAATAGAAGTTCCCAGCTCGGCGTCGCACGAGCAGCCTGCACCAGTTCAACGCTTCAGTCGGCTCGACTGTCATCATGGTACCCATCAACTCACTCGCCCCTGCCGAGATGCCCGAAGTGCAAGCCATGCCTTCTGGAACTTCGACATAGAGACCCTGTACAGCACTGTTTCATAATCGGACCTTGCAATGAGATTGAGAATTGCTTGCCCCCCTGCTGCAAAGAGCCAAAGCATAGGTCGAACATCCGCTGAAACCGAAGCAAGCAATGGATCAATCTGTCTGAGCAACGGAGATGTTCGCTCAAGAAGCGATCGCATGACGCCACGATAGATCTCAAGGAATTCTTGATCAGGCGCATGTCCATTTGTCGCAGTTTGTATGAGACGACTCTGAAAGTCAGGCTCATCGGTCATTTCGTGCGGAATGTAGATTCGATCTCGCTCGACAATGTCTCTACGGACGTCCTGCCAGTGGTTGGCGAGTTGGAGACCCGTACACACCGCGTCACTCATCTTTAGCTGCTTCTGGTCCATGGACGACCCCGCAAGTTGAAGCACTATCCGCCCCACGGGATCGGCGCTGCCACGGCAATAACCGAAGAGTTCATCCCAAGTGGCATAGCGACTGACTCGTTGATCCTGCTCGAATGCATCCAGCAAATGGTAAAAGGGAGAAGGATCTAGCGCGTGTCGTGTCAACACAGAACCGAGCGCTACAAACACTGGATGTCGAGAATCGCCGGCAACACATGCGTTCAGTTCCTCTCGCCACCATGCCAGTCGCTCCAGTGCTAAATCTTGATCCCCCGACTCATCAGAGAGATCGTCTGCCCACCTGCAATAGGCATAGACAGCGGATACCCCGTCTCTCATCCGATCTGGGACGAACCGACTCAAGACGCTAAAATTCTCATATTGGCCGAGCGTCAGGCGCCGGCAATAGGCAATCGCGTCCTCAAGCCCAAGCGACTCGCATCGCTCAGGCCCCCACTGTTCCAACTTGTCGATGATCTCGCTGCCCATGGCGGGCTGCAGGCTATCATGGGGGACTATTCATGTGGCGGGCCACGGCGGCTCGAACAACAGGAGAAGGCATGCGAATCTTGCTAGCCAACCCACGCGGCTTCTGTGCTGGGGTCTACATGGCGATCGATGTGGTCGAGCAATTGCTTGACTTCGTGAGCGATGAGTCAATCTACGTCTATCACGAAATTGTCCACAACAAGTATGTGGTGCAACGATTCATCGATCGGGGAGTCATCTTTGTCGAATCTATTGAGGACGTCCCAAGCGGATCGATTCTCGTCTTCAGCGCCCACGGCGTGAGCCCTGCCGTTCGGAAAGCGGCAGAACATCGATGCCTCATCGCCATCGATGCAACCTGCCCGCTGGTCACCAAGGTGCACGCCGAAGCCATTCGATACGCCAATCGAGGCTGGCAGATCTTGCTCGTGGGCCACACCGACCATCAGGAAATCATCGGCACCCGTGGCGAAGCACCAGATTCGATTCAGGTCGTTGATTCTGTAGAAGCCATCAGCACACTTCAAATTGATGACCCAACAAAGCTTATCTATCTCACGCAAACAACACTGAGCATGGATGACGCATCGATCATTATTCGCGCACTCCGAGCAGCCTTTCCAGACATACACGAACCACCAAGCGATGATATTTGCTACGCCACCACGAATCGCCAATTGGCTGTTCGCCAGTTAGCGACTGATTGCGATTTGGTCATCGTCGTGGGCTCTCGCAACAGTTCAAACTCACAACGGCTGCGTGAACTCGCCGAAACCACTGGCACACGTGCTGTTCTGATCGATGACAAGAAGGAGCTGACACCAAACATGCTGTCCGGCATCGAGACAGTTCTTGTGACAGCTGGCGCAAGCGCCCCCGAAGATCTTGTCCAAGATCTCCTACTGCACCTGATCAATATCTCTGGCGGCAAAGTTGAACAGCATGATGTGTTCAATGAAACCATCGAGTTCGGGCTTCCTGGCACACTCAAAAAGTTCATGCGGACGAGAGGGGTCGACCCAGAAGGGCGACGTATTACCATGGACAATATTTCCGCAACTGAAAAGTTCTTAGCTGACAACAACATTGATCATCAAGTCATTGACGTCACCATTGGCGCATCCTCTTGAGCAAGGGACACGGATTCTTTGACCATGATCCAGACAGTCTACGCCAGTGGTGCGTCGATCACGGTCTTCCCGGACACACCGCTAATCAATTGATGGACTGGGTGTATCGCAAGCGAGTAGTTGATCCACAACAGATGACTAATCTCTCGCGTGACCACCGTGCGCTGATCGAAGCCACACTGCCCATCGATGAAGGCAAAACAACTCGAGAGCAAACCGCAAGCGACGGAACACAAAAGCTCCTCATTGAGTGGCCAACGAAGTCAACCCAACTTCCAATCTCCGGCGCAGCACCAGCGACCGAGACTGTCATGATTCCAGTTAATGAGCGGCGAACAGCATGTGTCTCCAGTCAGGTCGGCTGCCCCGTCGGCTGCCGCTTCTGTGCTTCTGGCATTGGCGGCCTCGAAGGAAATCTCAGTGCCGGGCGCATCGTTGAGCAGGCCCACCGTCTTGGTCGGCTCACCACAGGCCCAATAAGCAATGTCGTATTCATGGGCATGGGCGAACCACTTGCCAATTACGCCGAAGTCACCAAGGCCATCACCGCCATGAACGCCCCTTGGGGCCTCGGCATCGGCGCACGACGCATTACCGTTTCGACCGTGGGCCTTCCAGTTGCGATTCGCCGACTCGCCGAGTTCCCGATTCCCGTCACGCTCGCCCTGAGTCTTCATGCCCCAGATGATCATCTCCGGCGTGAACTTATTCCATGGGCGGAACACGCCTCCATCAATGAGATTCTCTCGGCTTGCAATGACTACTTCAACGCTACTGGCCGCGAGATAACAATTGAATACCTGCTACTTCGTGGTGTCAATGACCGAACCAGACATGCGAGACAACTCGCTGACCTCGCTCGTTCGCTTCGTTGCAACGTCAATCTCATCCGGTACAACGAGGTCGATGGACTCCCCTATCGGCGTCCGATCGACGAGGATGTACTCCTCTTTCAGCAGACCCTACGAGACGGCAAGGTCAACGCGCATATCCGCGCAAGCCGTGGGCGGGATATCTCAGCAGCCTGCGGACAACTCCGACGCGAAACTGCCGGGTCCAAGTAGGCAGCACTCAGGCCTCGCGTAACTTACGAATTTCACGCCGGAAGGCGGCAGGGCTAATGCGGCGAAGTCGGCCATCGAGCGCGATGGTATGCAACCACTCCAAAATTACCCGCCACTGTTCATACTGATCTTCACTGGCGCTCGCTGCCTGCATCACGACTTCCTGTACTTGATCCCTGACAAGCCGCTGAGGTCGCTTGCCACGAAGTCGATGGGGCAGCACCCATCGCATTGCTGCTAAGACATGGGCCATCCAGTCGCTCGAGCGTAGATCCACGCGAACTCGCCAACGAACCATGGTGCACTCAAGTCGAGTGAGATACCGAATAGACAGCACATCACTCCGTGCGCGCCGCACATTCAATCGCTGCCGCGTCTGTCGTCGATGCTCGCTGCCGATGGCCATCGATGCAACGTAAATTGGATCTCGGATAAGCAATGACTCGGCGAGTGGTAGCACTGCAGCCCTCGTCAACGCTCGGCCTGTCTCACCGCGGTCTGCCTTGTAAAGAGAAATAATACGATCCGCAAATCGCTCGGCAAGATCAAAGCCTCCCCATGTCACACAACGGCGAAGGGCTACGATGAAATCTCTGTGCGCATCACGACCAGGCCCAGTCTCAAGCAAACCAGGAACCTCGCCCAGTGCACGCTTAACCAAACGACGAAATCGATCGGCTCGGTCAGGACCAGACATCCTCATCTTGGCGAGCATGAGTCTGTATCTTCGAACAGACCGATCGCTCGGTTCAATTGGCCTTTCCTGCGGACGAAGTAATCGCTCTGGATCGAGCAAGGCCGCTCGGCCGTACTCAAAGGCCTCCCTCAAACGCGCCACCCCAACCGACTCTATGCGTTGCAAGGCCTGATGCATGGCGTCAAGCGAGAGTGGGACTGCTCCAGATTGCCACGCCAGACCAAGCAACACCATGTCCGCGAGCCGCTCATTGTGAAAGCGATATCGGCAAACACCAGTGATATCTGCCGTCACAACATGAGACTCACCACCAATTTGTAGCAGGTGCGCACCAATCGCTTCACCTTCGTCCTCAGGATCTTCAACTCGCTCGATTTCATCTTCAAATACACCAGTATTCGCAAATACGAAAGTGCGGCCGCGAGAAACTACGCGTAGTGGCAGATCGGGGTCAACTGCATCAATCGTGGCGCCACGGTCATACCCAAGCAAGAGCCCAGCTTCGCCCCATGGAATGACCGGCGGCACGGCAGCCTCTTCACTGTCATCTCGTGGCCGCGAGAATGCAATCTGAGCAAATGATCGCCTGCCGGGGCCAATTGATGTGGGATCTGCGCGGACCTCAACGTGATAGCCCATCACCATAGCCGCTTCTTGAAGCACACGGCCCACTACGCCAGGAGTCATTCCTCGCAATCCAGCCAGATGCGCATACCACACCGGTTGATCGGCGTGCTGAAATTCGGGTTGTCCCGGCGACTCCTCAACTCCAGTTCCTCTCGTAGGAGCTTGCGTGCGGTGTACTTCAATCTGCTCTACCAGCGGGCGAATTCGACCACCCATATGCGGCGGCCATCGCAGCGGAATGGTTTCAACCGCAATAGTGGAACGGCTTGATACCGCTTCATGCACTGCACGCTGATCACGTCGCCTCAGTGTTGGCGGCTGACGAATCACACAGGCACGATCTGCTGGCCACACCAGGCGTTGGCCAGTCTGATAGCCCACGCGGTCGATCTCTTCGACCCCTCGCTCCAGGGTCGCCACATCAAATCGAGCGGGTGGGCCATCCTCAACAATCAAAACAGTGAGTCCCATTCCGGCTGCGGCGGCGTGTACATGACGAGTTACTTCTGCTGGCCCGGCGTTCTCGGGGCGATGTAGTCGCACACCCGCGCTACGCTCGGCTGGGATAACGGCCCGCACCAAACGTTCAATATCAGCCCCCGCTGGCGATGGACCTGCTGCAATCACGATCAACCACGCACCGCCGTCCGCGGAAGCTTGTCTGATCGCCGCCGCCCCACTGCGGCGAAACTCCGTACCACGCCACACTTCAGCAACAACTCGTCGCCCCTCGGCTGGACCTATACGCTCACCACCAAAGATCCACTGCAACGGGTCGGAATGTTCTCCTTCGGCCCGATCATCTTCTGGCTCAATCGACTCGAGTACAGCGGCATGAAGCGTCTGATGCAAGTCCTCAGCCTGCCCTCGATCACCGAAAGGTGCCTTCGCCTGCCGCGACGAACAAGGCGACAGTGGTTCACTCAGCCGATCAGTCAATGGCGGGCCGGCCATGACCCGTTGTATCAGCGGAGCAAGCACCCGCGCGAGCGGGGATGGATGTGTCAAATGACTCAGCGAGTTTCCATCGGGAAGTTCGTGTCCCCATACAGCTGCAGGCGATTGCCCATCCATGATGAGACGCTGCGCGATGCCAGACACCACCAGTTCGATTCGTTGGCCGACTGGCTCAAGCACTACAACTGTCTCGCATCTCAACAACACTCGTTCGATTGCGGCGGCATCAAGCGGATTTGAAACCGCTAGATGCAGCGTCGGCACCCTGCCCTCTACACCAAGAATGACTTCAATACGACGCATGGATCGTTCGACTGGTCCTACCACAATGAATCCGATCGCCGAACGTTCTCCAGGACTTGGCATTGCTCGCACAGCGTTGAGTTCGAGCCGGCGAGCAATTCGTAGTGGACCACCAACTTCATCCCAGCGAAGCCCACGCCGACGAGGGGGGCCGGCAGGCGGACCAACGCCAACTCGGTTAGGCAAGACCCGAATACTGGCCATCGATTGCAAAATCTGGCGATTGACAAGCATGACAGCGGGCACACGCGACGCGCGGCTGAGCCGAAGCGTATGCTCGATTGAATCGCGAACATCTGTGACCGACGTTGCTTCGAGCATCGGCAAACCAGCAGTTGCAAGACGTTGTCGCAAGCCTGGCCGTGTCCCCGGATCTTCTAATACAACCGCTAAAGCTTCCGTGTCTTGAAAGAGTTGTTCTCCACTTCGTTCAAGCTCTCGCACTGCAGAAGTGACCGTCGGACCTGTTGCCATAGCTACAACATGCCGTCCCTCTCGCGTGTCCCAGCGGGCCATTTCAAGAGCCCGGCCAGCATCATCGACTACACGGTCGACCAATCGATGTCGTCGCATGAGATCTCGAATCTCAGGAAGGCGAAGAGCATCTTGCAGTGTTCGAGACACGCGACTCTCGGTCATAATGAATCGCGACACTGCCACTTCTTGTTCGAGCACACCCTTCAGCACTGCTTCACATGCAGACATCATCGCCACGCCGTCGTGGCGCTGCAATGGATGCCCCACTTGTTCGCTGCCTCCGTTCATAGACGCGTGCCTCCCAACAAAAGCCTTCCATCCAAAAGGTCATGTATCAGATCTGCAACACCATCATGATGGTGCGATCCAGTCGTCGCATCGGAAACAGCCAAGACACGATGGTCCGCATTCTCAACGGCAACGCCAAGTCCGCACCGATCAATCAGCACGATATCATTCACACCATCACCAACTGCCGCAGTTCGTCCACAATCCACACCTCGCATTTTGCAAAGTTTTTTGAGCATTGTCCACTTGTCGGAGTCTGGATGGAAGACCTCAAGCAGGTGCACTACGGAGCCCGCTTTGGAAGAACTGGTAACCGCCTCCCAGTGCCGCGCATGAACGGCTGAGCCAAGCGAATGCTGGACATCAACAACCATCGGCTCGCACTCCTCTGGTGTTCCGGCAGCACCAATCCTGACCGTGTCGTCAGGAAATGGATCCTCCTCTATGCAATCAACCCGAGTAAAAGTGGCCGAAGTGGCTTCGAACCACCAGTCAGAGACTGGATGCATCGGCTGACGACCGACAACTACATAGTCGACCCCACCGGTTTGAGCGCGGTCCTTAAGCAGCATCGGAACAGCGTTACGACGCAGCACGCTCCTGGCAATGATCGCAACGTCGGAATACGGGATAACATGCCGGTCAAGGGTCTGCCCAACTCTCACATCAAGGAGCAAAGCGCCACTTGCTGCAATAAGCGGTCCATCGTAAGAAATAGCATCCAGAATCTCACCACACTCGCTGGCCGTTCGGCCAGTTGCGATGACACAGGGCAAATCCTCAGAGGCGGCCCGCTGCATTGCTTCAATATTGGCGCGAGAAACCGTTCCGTCAGCGCTCAGCAGCGTTCCGTCGAGGTCGATCGCGAGCAAGTCGGGACGCCCCATGTCCCTCAAGGTAACAGGCCAGCGGTCACCGTGACTTGAAGTGTCGATACGACCGGCGTACCGTCCTTGTGCCCAAAGATACCCCTTGACGCTGAATACTCATGCACCACGACCCTGCTCTTGCCAAAAACCTATTGCCCGGACTACTCAATGCCTGCAACGGCCATCTTGGAGATGTGTCCTGGTTTCGCGCCGATTGGCAGCGAGGCGGTGCGAGTACTGGCCGTGCGATGTGGATGGCCGAGGGGCAACGACCCCGTGAAGTAGTCGTGAAGTTTCCAGTTGTGCCCAAAGAATTGTTCTGGACGAGACGTTTGCAATCAGCCGATGGATCGCACCCAAACGTCGTTCCGCATCTCTTTGCGTCTGGCACGACGCTCGGGAACTACGACCTTGCTTGGATTGTGATTGAACGTCTTTCGTGCGGGCCTCTCGGACTTCGCTGGCACCGCGATCACATTGACCGAGTCGCGGATGCAGCTGCACGCTTTCATCTTGAAACATCACCGTTACCCGTCGTGGACGAACAAGGACGCACAGAAGACTGGGAACCATTACTTGAACGCGCACGCGAGGCCGTGCGCGACAATCACATTGCATCTAGAGCTAAATGGACAGATGCCATCAAGCAAGTGCAACGCATGCACACTGAACTTGTCAAGCGATGGCGAGGCCGCGACACAACGCATTGGATCCATGGCGACCTCCATCTCGCCAACGCAATGAGCAGAGACTCAGCACAATCTGGCCCAGTCGTACTGATTGATCTTGCAGAGGTTCGTCCCGGCCACTGGACTGAGGATGCTGTCTATCTCGAGCGACAACTATGGGGTCGACCTGACCGACTTGAAGCAACCAAGCCAGTGCGAGCAGTGGCCCGCGCCCGCCGCAAACTGAACCTGGTCGCTGAGAAGGCTGGCCACGAACTTGCTGATATTCGCCGTATTCTGATGGCAGCCACCGCACCAGCATTCCTGAAGTCAGAAGGGCATCCACGCTATCTAGCAGGGGCCCTGAAGCAACTCCATGAGGCGATTCAGCGGCATCGATAGGAACCACCCCTCGCAACCAATCCTGCCTCGCGGTACCATTTCCGAATAGTAAAAACGCTCCCGAAACCCTTGAATTTACTTCTGGAAATTGATCCCACCAATGGCCCGCAAAGACGAAGAACGTAAACGCCTCGCAGAGGTCCATCAGACCGATGTGGGCGAAGGCCGAATCAACGAGGACTTTGTCACCTGGCTCAAGACCAAGGGACCGACATGGCTCTTGATTTCACTGGCCTTCATCGTGGCCTATCTATGGATGGTCCGCTGGCAACAGCAGGAGGGCCGCGCCCGTGATGAGGCATGGATCGACCTCATGTCGACCGTCCAGCCAGCTTCGCTCGAAGACGTAGCGATGCGACATGCAGGAATCGATTCGATCTCCGATCTTGCCAGATTGACTGCAGCAGACACTCTGCTGCGTGACATCCAGCGCGGCAGCACCATCGGTGACGATGGACAACAGATCATTACACTCGATGAGAGCGGCCGAGACATGCACCTCAATCAAGCAGCCCGGCTCTACCAGGCGATCGCCGCCGAAGATGATGGCACCACTGGACGAACGCTTGCAACTGTGTGCGCCCTCAACGGGCTTGCAGCTGTTTCCGAGTGCCGCGGTGATGTTGACGAAGCTGCTAAGCAATACCGACTTGCCGCAGCACGAGCTGAAGGCTGGCTCACACCACTTGCCGCCCAAGCAACAGCGAGAGCCGAATCCACGGGTGAACTCCGTGAAGAAATCTTGTTTGCTATTCCCGCTTCACCTCCAACTCCAGCGACCAATCCGGTCACGTTGCCCAAGGGCCTGAGTTTGCCACCGCTCAACCTTCCGCCTGCCCCACAAAAACCAGCTGCAGTGCCAGCGGAAGTTCCACCAGCGTCGCCCGCACCTGGGGCACCCAAGCCACAGTGACCGAGCAGCAGGGCCCGATTCGGCCCGGCGGCGCCGTCGATCCGGAATTAATACCCACAGAAGATGGGCCAGCCCACGTCACGTTCACACTTTCGCGTGATCTCAACAAACGGCTCGACCGCTATCTCGGCGATCGCATTCCTTGGCTCAGTCGGACTTCATTGCAACGTCTCATTCGGGAGGCTGCGGTAACTGTCAACGGACGCCACCCAAAGGCCTCAACAAAGCTCCGAAAGGGAGACGTCGTTGATGTCGTCCTTCCGCCCCCCCCAAGTTCAGACTTGCCAGCCGAAGAGATTCCCATCAACATTATTCATGAAGACCCTGCACTGCTCATTATCGACAAGCACGACGACATCATTGTGCACCCAGCAAGAGGTAATCAGTCGGGCACCATTATCAATGGGCTTGCATGGCACTTTCAACAGTCAGGCAGCGGAAGCCTGAGCGAAGTCGGCGCCGAGCAGGCTCGACCAGGCGTTGTACACCGACTTGATCGACACACAACCGGTGTCATGGTTGTCGCCAAGACAGAAACCGCTCACTGGAGAATTGGCAAACAGTTCGAGGAGCGACGCACAAAAAAACGGTACGTCGCACTCGTCCACGGCAACGTCGAGCCTGTTGCTGATTTGATCGATCTTCCACTTGGCAAACACCCCACTATCAAACACTGCAATGCAGTACGCTGGGATGAAACCGGAAAATCAGCCATCACGCTCTATCGAGTGCTCGAAGGATACGGCGACTTTACGCTTCTTGAAGTCGAGTTACGCACCGGCCGAACCCACCAGATTCGCGTACACCTCTCACACCTCGGATGGCCTATTGCAGGTGATGACATGTACGGCGGAAAGCACGTAGAAGTGCGTGATGTATTGAGCCCTGATCGAAGCGAAGGTGATCGCCGCCGCATATTGCTCGGCCGCCAAGGACTGCATGCCGCTTTACTCGGGTTTACCCATCCGACTACTGACAAACCAGTGGAGTATCGCGCACCCCTGCCAGCTGACATCAGAGGATTGATTCAGATCTTGCGTGATCGCGGGCCTGTGCATCGCCCCACCGTCACCGGACAAGTGCTCGATGTGGACGAGCTCATGGAGACGTAGCAGGACTTTTTTGCAGCAGCGACTCAATCTTCGTCCTGACCTTCTTATCCATCTCCGGCAAAAAACCAGTCCATTTTTCAGCAACGGTACCGTCAGGCGAAATCAGTACTTGAGTCGGCAACGTCGTGATGCCCCATGCAGTCTGCACTGCAGCGGCTGGGCTCACAAGGGTCGGTATCGACAGTCTGCCTGCTGCCCAATACCGACTCGCCAATTCGGTGCGTTGCTCGAGACCTTCCACCCGCTCCATCACATTAACTCCGTATACCTTTACTTGGCCTTCTCCAGCACCCGTGGCCTGAAAAACTTTGTCCATCTGCACGAGAGAACGCTGACAAGCCTTTGCCCATGTTGTCCAAAAGCAGAGCAATACAACATCACCCTTGAGTTCAGCAAGATCGACCACATCTCCCTGTAAGTCGGACAGCCGAAGCGGCGGCGCCACTTGCCCAGCAAATATCCGATTGCGATCGATTGGGTCGAGTTGCCATCGCTCAGTCACGGGAAGCCGCTCACCAGGGTCAAATGTAATTGGCTCTGGAAGCACGTCAACAAATTGAGTGTCGGTTTCTAACTTCATAGTCCAGACCACTGGCGGCGCCCCATGTTCGACCTGAACTTTCATCGTAGCCTCGGCTGAGACAATTTTATTCTCAACAATATGAATCGATCCCTGACCCATTGGCCCCCCAAGAAGTACTCGATGATGGGAACGTCCGTCCTCCGAATCGATGACTTCAAGCCCAGTAATCGTGGGCTCGCCGATTGCTCGCATCATCACCATGTCAAGCCACAGTTCTGGTGGCGCAGCCTCTCGCATCATCACTTCAAAACCGGCAACGAAGGGATTGCCGTACACACCCTCGAGCCCCGTTGATATCCCCTGCCCCAACGGCACGCGGATGTACCGATCGTAGATCGCGTGATCAAGCACGTTGAGCCATCCATCTGTCGCAACAATGATCGAGCCGAGGCTCTTGATGACTGCTTCTCCATCGGGGCCAAAGACAGACTCAACCGTCAGCTCATTCGTGCTCCCGAGCGACTCTGTCTTTACCGTCGTACTGCATATGACTACCGGAGCATCATGAAATGCCTGTGCAACTTGAACCAACATTCCTCGTGCTTCATCAACAATGGCCTGATCAGCCGGCTCGACTGACGGCTGTGGAATGGGCTGTATTTGCGAGGGATCGACCGACTGAGCACAAATCGACGAACTCAGAGCAGCGGCCGCCAGCAGGGCAGCCACAAAGACGCTGGGATGAGGAGTTATTTTCATGTGCTAAGCATAGCCATGAACCTTTGCCGTTGCCCAGAAGCTACGCGCGGCGAATCACGATCGTCTGGTCTACCTGTTCAACCGGAACGTACTGCAGTGTTCCGTATGGACAGATCGACGGCACCTCGGTGAGGTCTTCTAGATGGTCAGGAGAGAGATCCTCCAAAAGATGTTGGATGATGCGACGTCGGAACACGCGGAGGCTCGAACTTCATCTTGGCCGTCTGACCGGTTCCATCAGGGTGCCATGGGGTAGTGGGCGTTCCAGATCGAAAGTAGGTTCAGGAGGTCGTGGATCTCGACCACACCGTTGAAGTTCGTGTCATGCGGTCCCGTGTCTAGTGTCCTATGCATTTCAGCGAGATCAAAGGGGTCGATGAGGCCGTCGCCGTTGAGGTCTCCGGCAAGGACGTACGGAGGTTGCTTCGGAGAGCAACCACTTCCGCATGTCGTCCCCGAGGAGAGGCATGGCGCAGTACTGCCTGCCCAAGTGTTGCCCTTGGCGAAGCAGTGGTAGCTGCTGAAATCATTGATCATGAAGTAGGCGTCCGGATCGAAACCGGCGTACGCCCCGGCCTTGGCCATCGCGTTGGTGCACTCGGTCATGACGTCGTTCAAGTACTGAATCCTTTTTACGGGATTGCTGTTGTAGCCAGCGGCATACATGAGGAAGCCGAAGGAAGTCTTGCGGCAGTCCGGTCCAATCGATGAGTCGGTGCCGGCTTCGATTCCGAGGCTGACGGTCTTGGTGGCGCTGATAGATCGAGCCTTCTTCAGAACCTTGTACGCGAAGAACGCCATTCCGTCTGAACCGGCGGGAGTGTCTCCGGTGCAGTCCGCCGCACTGATCGGGCAGCACACCGGCTTGGCGGGGTCGCAATTCCCTGATTTTAGGCAGTTGGCGGTGCGGTAGGCAAGCAGTGCCGTGCGATCGATGTAGTGCAGCAGGCACTCCCAGCAATCGACCTCGCTGCCGCCGACCTCCGGGCAGGGGACTTTGATGGTGTCCGCGGGCATGCCGGCGAGAGGAACCATGGTGCCGATGGTCAGGCTTGCTCCCAGCGTGGCCCTGGCATTCGGATTTCCCTGGTTGTGGGTATCGATGCGACTCCGGGCTGTCTTGAGGACCTGCTGGAGCGCCACCATGTTTGCCTTGATGGCGGACTCGCTGCCGTCGAGATCCGGTTCGAGGTCAAGAAATATTTCTATCGTTGGTTGGCCACCGGACTTGTTGGTGGTCCATGACGTGGCGCCGGAGAAGTCGGTGCTGCTCAGCATTAGAAGAAATCGGCTCACGTTGCACAGGATGTCTGCAGTGTTGGCGTGGGTGAATTTCAGCACCGAGTACATCACTGAAAATCTGTGGCCGGCTCCGTCTACTTTGTTGATGTAGGCGTAGAAATCCGCGAAGGTACTTGCACCACCAATGCAGCCTCCATGAATGGACGCCCCGTCCTGGACGATCCTTCCCTGTTTGAGAGACGGATCGGGGCCACTGTCCATGAATGCCAGAAGATCATCCTGCAGCATTGCCGACTGCGTGCCCTCGATGATGTCCTGGCTCCATACGAACAGTCCTGTCTTCTCGGTGGCGGCTTCTGCAGTTTCTGTGCTGGTAATCAGGTGGATGCCGATTAAAAATGCAATTGCAAGCCGTTGTAATTTCATGAGTTGTCCTCAGCTTCTATTGGAACTTCAGTATAAAAAGTAGCCTACTCCAATTCGGATCAGCTGGACTTCTTTGGTATGTATTCTTGTGGCCGGATCAGTCGCCGAGGGTGTACTGGACCAATGGGAAGTAGCACCCCGCCTATTCACTACTCGCGGCGAATCACGATCGTCTGGTCTACCTGTTCAACCGGAACGTACTGCAGTGCACCATCAGGCCAAATGACCCGAAGAGGCGACTGCAGATGATCTTCCTCACCAAGGCCGAATGTAACTGGAAACTCCACTTGGGAGAGATAGGAACGTGTCGGCATCACTTGCCGACGTTGCACCACACCACCGGCCTCAAGTTCTATCCACGCCCCAATTGCATCACGATTAGCGGTCGTCGGATCAACCAGTTGCACACGAAGCCAGTGATGACCGAGGGCTTGATCATTCCGAAGCAGTAGCGGCGGCTCACCGACTTGGGTCACGATGAAGTCCAGATCACCATCGCCATCGATGTCCGCGTACGCGGCGCCTCGACCCACGATTGGTAGAGCGAGATCACCTGCACCTTCAGACGGAACAATGCGAAAACATCGCTGGCCTCCCCCGTTCCAGAATAGTTGCGATGGCTGACGATAGTGCTGACTGGATTGCACCTCGTTGATCTCTTCTTCGAGATGCCCATTGGTCTGGAAGAGGTCTAGGCGACCATCGAGGTCGTAGTCAACGAGCAAGAGACCAAAGGAAAGCAGTGGACGAGTGGGCGCGCCGATGCCTTCAACCACGGCCTCATCGCTAAACCACTTGCCTGGCGACTCACACACATAGAAACTAGTCATCTCATTGGCAAAGTTGCCAATTCCTATGCCAAGCGACGCATCATTGCGGTAATGCCCAACGTCGATGCCCATGGCGCCGGTCGCCATGCCACGCTGGTCATACGCAAGACCGACATCAACGCCAGCTTCCTCGAACGTGCCGTCACCTCGGTTGCGAAAGAAGAAATTACGAGTCGTGTCATTTGCAACGATCAAGTCCATGTCACCATCGGCATCAAGGTCCACAGGGGCAACGGCAAGCGACTTTCCGACTGCAGCTCCGGTGGCGTCATTCTGAACAACCATGCCAGATGCGGCTGAGACATCCTCGAACGTGCCGTCGCCGCGATTGAGCCAGAGGGTGGCATGCGACCCCTCGTATTGCTTCGGAGGTCCATAGGCACGATCTGTGCCATTGATCGTAAAACCGAGCGAGAGATCCTTCTCGCGTGACCACTTCACATAGTGCGGCACAAAGAGATCAAGATCCCCGTCACCATCTACATCAACAAAGGCAGGACTTGTACTCCACGCGTCAACGTCGCCTGCAACCCCAGCGATATCTGTCACATCCTCAAACCCGTTTCCCGTGTTTCGATACAAATGGTCTCCACCGAGCGAAGCAAGAAAGACGTCGACATGACCATCACCATCCCAGTCACCAACCGCAAGACCTGTTCCGTACACGCCATGCCCAATGTCCCAACGACCTCCATCGGCATCAAATTGGCCCGCTCCGTCGTTGAGATATCCGCGGGTGGCAGTTTCGCCGTCATGGGTAGTGTCTTCAGGCCACCAAGTGCCGCTACCAAGTAGTAGATCCTGATCTCCATCGCCATCTAGATCCACAAAGGCCGCTCCACCACCCATTGTCTCGGGCAGCAGCTTCTCTCCAGTCGCGCCAGAGACATGCGGAACCACCAGACCTGACGCTTCGGTGACATCACTGAACTGCACGGCGGGAAGCAAGGAAACATCTGCTAGGAGTGGCGCTGGTGCAACAAGGTCCTTCTCAATCACGACTTCCTCAGGCTCACCCTGCAGCGCAACAACAGCCCATATAGCGAGCCCGAGAACAACGAGGCAACCAAATACGAGCAGCGACCACATGAAGGCCTTGCCAATGATCGCATCATCGCGGATTTCAAACTCATCGGTCTCCTCGGAGCGAGGCAAGTCCGTACTCATTCCACCACTCCCGCTGCCGTCGGCGTCAACTCGTAAATAACGACCGCTTCCGAGGCACGATTTGCCGCCGGATACCGCTGCCTCGCTTGTGAAATTGCATGGTCCTTCGCATTGTCATCTGGTTTGTACTTGTCATGCAAGGCCTCGTGCATCGCCGCCGCTTCAACATCTCCAAGGTCGCGAAGAACCTGCATCAACCCGTAGTGGGCAGCCATACCTTCAGGATCAAGGATGAGACTTGCCTCAAACATCTCCGCTGCCTCATGAAGGTACGCAGTTCGTTCTTCGCGTCCCGCTTCGCCGCGTGCCATTCTTGCTCGCTCGTACAAGGTGCTACCAACTTCATTGAGTACACGCCAGTCCTCAGTAAAATCAAAGCCTCGGCCACTTGCCTGGGCGAATCCGCCCTCAAGGATTTGCCGATACTTGGCAATCGCTTCGTCAAGACGACCATTCTGCCGGTCAACTTGGCCACCAAACCACAGCAGGTGCCATTCGCGGGCTGCAGGCAATGCTGCGGCACGCGAGATCGCTGCTGGGGCATCTTCGGTCACACGACCTTCCTTCAAGTAGACACGAGTCAGGTTGATCGGACCGTCTGGCTTTCCAGCGGCTTCAACCTGGCGGAATGCCTCCTCGGCCTCCTTGAGTTCGCCAGCGCCACCCTTCCGCAAGAGCGCAATTCCGTAGTCATTCCAGCGAACCCATTCGGGCACCTCTACTGGTCGAATTGCTACAGGCGCCTCCATTCCATCGAGTGGCAAAGTGACTTCATCAGTCGCGAGCACCGTGATTGGCAGGTCATTAATCCAAGCTGCGTCCTCGTGTACAAATCTCATCAGCGTCGTATCAAACTTGCGATATTTCAACTCGGCAGAAATCGTGATGGGTGCATCGCAGTCCTCCGGCACGCGGAATCGATAGTGCACAACATCTGCGGCACCCGGCGGAATCTGATTGTTGTACAGAGCGGTAAAGATGTCTTGAGCATTGCGACGCTCAATCCGATTGCCGTCACGGTCTATCACGAATGAATTCACAAAGTGTGCCCACGGATCCACAATTCCTTCGACATCCATGCCACCGCTTTGCCCGATAACAGCATCACCACATTTGATCTGCACATCCATCCATACTTGATTGGAGTCAGCGGTGCCTTGCGTGAAGACATGACCCATTTTGACAGTTCGAACGACTGCCTCCATCAGATATTCTTTACCCGGAACGAGCGATGGGGTCACATCAGGGCCCAATGGCCCAATCAGTTCACTTGCAATAGTGCCCCCGGGTTTGATCCCAAACAGATCAAGCCGCATCACACCCTCAAGAAACTCCTGATGCTTGGCGATAGCCTCCTCTGGCCGTGGCATGTCAACCAGTCGCGGCATGGCGGTATTTGCGGAGGGGAACATGTGGTCATGCACTTTCAACTGCCCACTGTCATCGCGGCGTTCGGCTCCAAAGTCATCCGATGCCATCAACGGCATATGACATGCGTTGCAATTGACCTCAGCGATGGGTGGGTAATAGAAACTGGTAATGCCATGGCCAGAGACGCCGCTCAGGCGGAAGGTGTCCTGATGATCCTGCCCGCGGAGCCACTTGTAGTGATTGAGTTCCTCAGGCAGGTGCACCTTGTGGCATGTCCCGCAGAACATCTCGGTTTTGTGCAGCGGCTTAAGGAAGGTCTTCTTGTGAAACTCAGGCTTTGCCTTGACCAACTGCTGATTCACCCACTTCAAGAGTGGACTGTCTGAGAAGGTGAAGGGATAGTGTGGTGGCTCATCAATCGTGTAGTCCGCATTGCCAAGAGGCGAGTTGACATGCGTGATGCCATGACAAACGGTACAGGTGATTCCTGCATGAGCGGTCGGATCGAACTCCATGTCATAATCAGGATCATTGAAGGCACCGCTGAAGAACGGAACTGGGTCATGACACCCCGCACAGAACCGAGAGGCCGTCACATCTCCGTCACGTTCCATGGCAACATCGCGAGTTTCGCTGACCGCTGCCATGTAGACCGGATTATTGAATGATGAGAAACGATGCACGCTGTGCATCCATGAGTCGTGGATGTCGGCGTGGCACGTCAGGCAGTATTCGTCGTTATCGAGCACACTGGCTGGAATGAAGTCTCCACTGACAGTGCTTGCCAGAGAAGGGAAGAAGTACTGGTCGCCCGCGGCATTCCCTTCGACGTTCCACTTGCGAGGGTCTTGTGATTGCATCGTCAGCATGACCACTGCAAAGACAGCGGAAACACCTGCCCAAGAGATCCCGACCCCCCACTTGATTCGCCGGCCAGCAAGCCGGTGCAAGATAAAGAGCCAAATGACCAGCAGCGGAACGACCACATGCAGCCACCAGGCAACACTGCGAAACGCTGGATCTCGAATGTCAATAATTCCCTCAATCCGCACCAGCACAATGCCCGTACCAAGCACAATGAGGGCGGCACTAAAGAGGGCATAGCCTGCTTTGGCAGCTCGGCGATTCGGATGATCGTGGACGCGCCGCATGTGCAATAGCCCAAATGCGATGATCGGAAGGATGATCACAAGGCCAAGCACTAAGTGGGCGAGGAACATTGTCAGATAGAACCAGTTCTCGTACGACTCTCCAGTCGAGAGGCCAAGCACGCGAATGCCAACGAGATACACCGAATTGACAATCAATAGAGCAAAGAGACCGAAGCTTCCCCACAAAAGCACGGCCAATCCAGCAACAGGCGCCCGCCAGCGTCGCCGGCGATCTTCGATGGTGGCAGAATCTGGCGAAACTTGAGTCATGAACACTTTCTCCCCCGATTAGGCTCAGTATCGGCGCATCGCACCCAGTCTGCACGCCTTTTTAGGAGTGAATCAGCTGCCCGAACGATGCCGATCACGTAGCGGGGCATCCCACGGAACCGGATCTACCGTTTCACCATCACGTGTCATCATGTCCATGTCCTTGCACCAACCTTTGACATCAAGGACTATCTGCCTGCTCCAGCCTTGTGGGAGCGAAGGGGGAGGCTCAAATCGGCAGCGAATGGCTTCGCCCGCACCAAAAACCGCAACGCTTTGATCATCTGAGGAAACAATCGACCGCACATCACCGAAGCGGGTGTACTCGCCACGCTGCGAACGAACATCCCAGAAAGGAACTCGGTCATCCCAGTCGTAGCCTGGCCTCCGCTGCGGGAGATTCAACCTCCGGGGATATCCCGGTTGCTCAAGAACCGCTGTAACTGGCAATTGTCGATCCACGCGAGCCTGTGGGCAGGGCTCAATGGCTGCGACCCGTACGGCATCGACATACAACTCGATATCACACCGGATACGAAGTTCAGTTGACCCGCGCGGCACATCATCAAGGGGAAGCACACAAGTCCGCTGCATGCCCGCTGGAAAGCCGATGTCAGCGTGTACTACAGCCCACTGGCCATCGCTATTTCTCACTTCGATTGTGATCGGCGAATAATCCGCGCTGGCCTGCCATGCTGCGAACATCGTCTGCGAGTATGGATACTCCACCCAACCATCAAGAACCAAGACCAACCGCTCACCAATCGAATCCAGTGGCTCAGCAAATTCCAGTTCCAGTTCCAGTGGCGACAGCACACGGCCAATAAAGCGAGTATCAATCAGCCCTGGATCCGCGGCGATGCCATCGACACTGCGCACGGCGTTCAGCACGTCTCCCCCACGGCTGGCGTGAATAGGGTGGAGGCTGCGAGATGAATACAAGAGTTCACTTGTTGGCATTGGCTCACTTGTGCCCATTCGCTCATCTGGCAGCACTTCCCAGCCTGGAGGAACATCGATCGTCTCCAGCGCCACCGCGTCGAGATAGCAAGTTTCTTGCATGGGCTCTGCAAGCAGGATTTCGAGCATCCCACGTCTTTGTCCAAGCACCGGGCCTGGCAAGAGCACGCGTTCGCGAGGTCGTTCTGGCGCATACTCGCCTGGTGAAAGAAAGAAGCCCATGCCACCCACACCGAGGCAGTCGGTTTGAAACTGCATCGATGTTCCATCCCACGCAAAGATCACCGGACAGGATGAAAGTTGTCGCTGGGTCTCGGTGATCTCGTGGAGGACTCCGGGCAAGAGTTGTGACTCGGTCTGCAGCACGCCGTCGGACCAATCGATCGACACGAAGTCGATGGCGTCGGCATCACCAATGCCAACAGAAACGGGCTGTAAACTCTGCCCTGGACCGGCGGTGTTGCGAATCGTTCCCGTAATCGTCCACCGATCTGCCACTCTTGCCGCGATCCCAGCGCCGATGCCGCTGCTATTAGATCGCATCGATTGGCCCATATCTGTTCTGCCCGCAAGCGTGATGTCCACAAAGGGCCACCTGCCAGTGCCCGGTGGAATGGTCGCAATGGTGCCCGACTCACCAGCAGAAACGAGCGTTGGCCCTTTGCTCTGCTTGTCATGGACCAACATCCAATGAGACTCAACCCTAAATTCCTGCAGCAACGCGCCTGTACGCGAGAGAATTTGAAGCATGGTCGAATCGCCCGTTTGCCAGCCGGATTGCAAGAGCACCTCTAGCCAACCATCGCCAGTCACATCAGCCACAGCCATCTGCCGAGGTCGGCCTGACGGGCGAGCATCGGTGGGCTTCTCGCCCACGGTTGCCAACACGGTGGCTGTCCAACCGGCCGGCCCGAATGTCCACACTCGTACCGTCTGGTCACCATCCACGGTGACCAAGTCAGTGTTGCCGTCCGCGTCCATATCTGCAGCAACAGCGGCTGCAATGTCTGTATTCAAGAGGTTTGACCACGCCTCATCGACATTCCGCCAGTGCCACAAACGATCATTCACCCATGCATGGTGCGGGGGCGACTGACCAATGAGCAGTACATCAGTGTCGAGATCGCCGTCGAAGTCAGCGACCACAACTTGCCGGCCACTCTCCTCCACCATAGGGAAGCCGCTCTGCTCGTCGACGACAGACTGCCACGTACCGTCGCCATTGTTATTGAGCAACTCGCACGGCGTCCCTTCATCGTTCACCACAAGTACATCAAGATCACCGTCATGATCAGCATCAAAGACGGCACCATCACGACTATTGCCGGGTGACCCTCCACTGAACCGTGGGTCGTGCTCAAAAACATGCGATCCGCGGCCAAGCCACAACTGGTTCTGGCCCGCCCTACACAGCACAACATCAATATGCCCATCGCCATCAACATCACCCCAAAGCGAGGCCTGCACCATTGAAACATCTTGCAGTTGGGGAACACCGTCCGCAGTACCCATAACTTCCGACTGCAACAAATTGCCTGCCGACCACTCATACAGGCGGCTCGCGGACTCATCGGAGATCAGCACAAGGGAATGTCCCTGATCAGTCCATCCGGCACTGAGTGAGGTAGCGATTGGACAGTGATCACAATTACTGAGGGCCATGGCCTCTACATCAAAGAGTGATCCGCTTGGACGAGGCGATGGATCCCGTTTCATAGTTGCAATAGTGTGCAACTCAGCCTTTGGGCCCATTCGCGTGTATTTGATTTCCGCTAGGTGCCCACGTGGATTGTGCTCCATCCGCTGGAATTCGTCGAGCCACGCGGCCGCTTGGTCGGCTTGGCCGGCACGCCGCGCTGCTTGCGAGCCAGCGTAGTAGGCACTTCGAAAGTATGGGTCAAGCGCGATGGCCTGCTCAAAGTGCGGCAACGATGACTCAATCTCGCCAAGTTGCATCATCGACTGCCCGAGGTAGTAGGCAGCGTACGCATCACTGGGGTCAGCGATCGAAACCGCGCGAAATTCCGCTCGGGCCTGTTCAATGTCGCCCGCATTGAGTCGAAGAATTCCCAACGTATATCGAGCACGAAGATTGTCAGGATTCGCAGCGAATACGCCCTCGAGGCGACGCAACGCCATTTGCTCATCGCCCTCCGTTTGATTATTCAATTCGGCAATGGCAAGATCAATCTGCACATCAGCCCAGTTCGGATGCGATGCGGCCAGTGGCCTCAGAAATTCGATCGCACCCGCGTAATCAAAGGCCCCCATCGCCGCGACTGCGCGATTGTGTTCAGCAATAACAGCCAAGTCGGCCACGGGATCAACCATAGATTCGTTCTGCGAATCGCAACTTACTTGAGACGACAGCAACAAAGCAAGAACCATTCTGATCCTACTCATCGGCTGTTCTCCTTCGATGCAGAGATGCGGGCGCGCAAGGCCTCAATTGTGATTGGGCCGGCCATCGGCGGCAAACCAGGCTGGGATGCATAGGAATATGCTTCTGGTCGGTGATGCGATATCGTATCGTGGCCCACTCTTCTGGCACGCTCGTGTCGAAGCGCGCTGATATCAATGGGTGCTACAACCACAGTCTCCCCAGGGCCTGGATCAGCCTGCGCGAGTACGCGACCATCAAAGTCCACAACCATGCTTCCACCCGGCCAAGAAAATGGCGGGTACTGCTCCATACTCGCCCCCTGATTAGAGGCGACGACGTAGCACATATTTTCGGCCGCCCGCGCTCTATTAAAGAGTGTCCACCAGTCCATTGGAGCTGTGGCCCCCCATGGATTCATGTACGCAGACAACCTGCACAAGACTTCGGCACCCTTGAAAGCCAACTCTCGCGTCACTTCAGGGAAGAGCCAGTCGTAGCAAATGCCCACGCCAATTCGACCAATTTCAGTATCTGCAACTGGAAAGTGATCGCCTGTTGGATCAACATCATGGGGCGAACTATGTACTTCCCACGGAATCCATGGGTTTACCTTTCGATAGATTGACTCAACACCAGTTGGCCCAACAAGCACAGTCGTATTGAAGACCGCCCCGGGATACTCGGCTCGACGCTCAAGGAACGTCCCCGTTTGAATCCAGCAGCCGAGGGTGCGGCACACCTCTTCATAGCGCGTGATGTGCTCGTTCGGCACTTCAACAGCAAGCGACTGGTGCAGGCGATCTGCCGACTCATGGATAGGTACGGCGTGCGAGAATTCTGGAAAGGTGAGCAGCCGCACATCAAAGAACGGCTCATATCCCATCACCGTCTGCTTGACCATATCGATCATTCGGTCAGTTCGAGAGCTGATATCCGATCGCTTTGTCGGCGAATCAAATGCGGTCTGACAGGCTGCAGCGTAATAGCGGAGGTCCATGGGAGGCAATGATAGGACGGGCAGCAGGGTTCAGTCAGTCAAACCCTGCCGTACAATCAATTTCATGATTCAGGCGAGACTACTTCCACTGCTGCTGATCCTGCTGCACTCCTGTGATGCCCCCACGCCAGACGTTGGCCCTCCACCATCGCCGCTACATCCAATGGTCTTTGACGGCGAGGTCATCGAATCAATCTCGACTCAGATTGACTCCATCCTTGCTGCACCAAATGACGCAGAATTAAGAAGATCACTCGGCCTGCTCTATCTGGCAAACGGTGGGCCAGCTGAGGCCACCACTGCACTTGAGCAAGCGATCATCCTCGACCCAGCTGATCCTCGCTCGTGGTGTTTTCTTGGAATGGCGAGAGAACAGTCGGGAGACCTCAACGGGGCCATCATTGCGATGGCTAATGCCCGCGAACTTGCGCCGAGCCACACGCCACTGTATTGGAGGCCAGGCTTTTGGCTTATCGAAGAGGGCCGCCCCGAAGCGGCGATGCCACTTTTCCAACAAGCGGCCGCAGAAGATGCCCGCAGTATTCGCCCGAGCCCCGATGGCGCGGCCCACCGCATTGGACGGGCTCGCTGTCTGCTTGATCTTGATCGCCCTGCCGAGGCAATTCCTATTCTGGAAGAATTACGTGGGCTTGTCACCCACTACTACGCCGACTATCTGCTCGGCCAAGCATATCGCCGCAGCGGCCGCAGTGAAGATGCAGCACAACTCCGAATTGGAGCAACGTCGGACCCACCGAGCTTTCCAGACCCTTGGGCTGATGCTATTTCAGCCTCGAAGCGTGGGCTCGATGGCCGACTCGCACGGATTGATGAGCTGCTTGACGTCAATCGACTGCGCGATGCAGCCAATGCAATCACCCAAGCACGAGAGACGTGGCCCAAGGAAGTGAACCTCTTGCACCGTCTTGCTCGACTGTACAGCCTGCAGGGCAATTCCACCGCATGGGTGCGTGTGCTGAAACAAGCAGCGAGAATGGATCCCGACAATGCAGCGACGCAGCACAACCTATCCATTGCCCTGACTCGTTCGGGTGAACTCAACGAAGCGCTCAACCACGCCCATCTCGCCGTTAGTGCCAACCCCAACATGGCGGAGGCATGGATGCAAATTGGTCGGCTGATCATTCGACTGCGAGGGCTAGACGGTGCTCCAGGCGAAGACGACAAAGCTGCAGCCGACGCAGCACTCGTGCCAATTGATCATGCTTTCGAATTAGGAATTCAGACACCTGGCGAGCACCTGATGTACGGACATCTACTCCTCAGAGCAAACCGACTTGCCGATGCCCAGCGTGTGCTTCAACGGCTGATTGAACGCGGCGACGCCGATCCACAGGCTTGGTCGATTCTCAGTGAAACATGGTCCGCCAGTGGCGACCACCAGCAGGCACTTCGCACTGCTATTGATGGCCTCAATCGCTTCCCCTCTCAGCCTGACCTTGTTCGAATTGTTGATCGATACAGGCGAGCAACAGGCGGAGCGCCACTCCCATGAATGGAACCGCTCCCACGCTCACCATTCTGACACTGTTTCTGTGCGGATGCGGAGACTCTCCCGCAGCACCATCAATCGCATCTTCAAATACGAGCGTTCCCACAAAACCATGGCTGCTCGACGTTGCCACTCAAACTGGAGTCGACTTTGTTTGGCAGTCGGGGCATAACACTGAATTCTTGATGCCCGAAATTGTCGGTGGTGGTGTTGCATTGTTTGACTACGACGCCGACGGGGATCTCGATGTGTATTTCGTGCAAGGAGGCGATCTTGCAACCAGTTGGACTGATCCACGAAGTAACACAGCCCGGAATGCGCTGTATCGCAACAATGGCGACTGGACATTCACTGATGTCACAGACATCACGCAAGCCGGCGACAGCAGATATGGAATGGGCATCGCCGTAGGCGATACTGACGGCGACGGCGATCCAGATCTGTACATCACCAATGTTGGCCGCAACACGATGCTTCGTAATGACAATGGCGTGTTTACGGATATCACCGACGAGTCCGGAACCGGCGATAGCGGCTGGGGCGCAAGCGCCGCATTCTTTGATGCCGATCTCGACGGCGATCTTGATCTGTACACCACCAACTATCTCAATTGGACACCGACCACCGAAATTACCTGCTTCAGTTCACTCGGAGGCGAAGACTACTGCTCGCCACGCAACTATCTCTCGCCGGCCAAGGATGTCTTCTATCGAAACCGCGGCGACGGGACATTCGACAACGCGACAGTAGACGCAGGCTTTGATGCTGCCAATGGGACTGGTCTGGGCGTGGTTGTCACGGATTGGAATGCTGACGGCCACCCTGACATCTTCGTTGCCAACGACGGCATGGCCGACTTGTTGTGGATGGCCAATGGCGACGGCACATGGACGGAATCTGGCATGCAGCGTGGATGCGCCCTGGACGACGAGGGCATTGCAAAGGCTGGCATGGGCGTCGACTCGACTGACATCGATAACGATGGGGACATGGATCTCATTGTGTGTAATCTCACCGGTGAGTCTGACTCGATCTTTCGCAATGACGGTGACTACTTTGTCGACATCACCGGCCGTACTGGTGTGCGTGCAAGTACGCGACATGCCACACGCTTTGGCATTGGACTCGTGGACGTCAATAACGATGGCTTGCTTGACCTCTACGAAGCCAATGGCGCCGTGACTCGCGAGTCAGCGACCGCAGGGGATGATCCCTATGCTCAGCAGAACGCACTGCTCGCCGGAACACCCAACGGTCGATTTACGCCAGTAAGTCCCCGGGGCGGGACAGCCGATGCCATCACACTGACAAGCCGGGGTGCTGCATTTGGCGACCTCGATGGTGACGGTGGCCTCGACATCGTTGTCATCAATCGCGACGAACCAGCAAGTGTGTATCGAAACATCGTTCCTTCGCGGGGCAATTGGGTACGCATCGAGGTGCTCGACTCAACCGGAAGGCCCGCGATCGGTGCAACCGTGCACGGCCAACTGGGCGAGCGGACCATCATGCGGCCGGTACGCCGGGCCTACTCCTATATGGCCTCGAACGAACCTACCGTGCATATTGGTCTTGGCGATGAGACTGAGCTGGACCAGTTTGTTGTGCGATGGCCAGACGGAACCCAGTCCAAACCGATGAAACTCAGCCCGAACCGGGTCTGGACGATTCGCCATGCTCTTGGCAATGAAGAGGCCACAGCCACCGCTCTCTGAAATCGGACGTTCGAGCAAAGATTTTTTGCACCCCTATATGTGGTGGGTGGCACAGCAAGCCACCTCCCGACATGGTGGGTGCCAGACGAAAGATGGTCAGAAAACGCCTCCTAAAGGGGCCTTGCTGGGGGTGTACTCCAGTTATCAAGTCGACTGAGCAGGATCAACAAGCCGAATGGAGACCTCAGACAGAGGAGTTCCAACGATGCCCGACAAAGCCAATCTGATCGACGCCATCCGGACGCACAACCCGACCGCCCCGGTCAACTGGCTTGCTGGCTTCTCTCCAGAAGCACTTCGCATGTATCTCGATCACTTACTCAGCACATTGGAACCCAAAGCTTCGGCTTGGGTCCGCCCTGGCGACACGCCAGCAATGATGACTCGATCCACGGCAGCCTGAAAGCTCGTCGATTCAAAGGTAAATTGATAGATGGTGACGCCGGTGCGCCCTCGAGAGAGGGATGGTGGGATCGGCGTTGCCACATTGTGCCTCAGAACAGCAAGCGGAACGGCTCAGCCATCACTTTCGGCCGACTCCTCGTCCTCTTGCGGTGGTGGCATGATGCGATCACCCTCATCAGTCAGCCCATCGATATCAGAAGCACGCGGACTCACTTCAGGGCCCACATGATCGCCCATTCGTTGCTGCATTCGCAGTTCAAGCAGGCAACGTACGCGGGAAACCAGCTCGACCTTATCAACTGGCTTGGCGATAAAGTCATTGGTGCCGCACTCCACGGCTCTCTCGAAGTCCCCAACTTCGTTCAGAGCGGTGACCATGATGACGATGATGTCCCGGGTGGCCGGTTGCGCCTTGATCCTTTGGCAGACCTCAAAACCTGACATACGTGGCATCATCACATCCAGCAGTACCAAGTCTGGAGTGCACTGTTCGATGGCCTCAATTGCTGCCACTCCATCTTCAGCAGCGTGGAGGGTGCATCCGAGATCCTCGAGATAGGCCTCCATGAGTTCGAGATTCTGCTGATTATCATCGACGAGCAGAATCGTGGCAGCCGATACATCGGCGTGAGAGGTGCTCGGGGCGGAGGTGTCTGAATGATCCATAGCGGAATGCTACCACTACCCCCCCAACCACCTCAAATCGAACCTTCGCCGGCCGCGCACGGTACACTAGACCCCCTATGGCCATGACTGACAAACGATCCCCCTGGCAGGACGAGTTCAACACGCCCTCCATCGACGATCTGCGAATGGACCTTCCGGTTCCTGCTGCAGAGCTATTCGATGCCACCCGCGACTTCCTACTTGGACACGGTGGTCTCGTTGAAGGCATGCGATGGTTTGGCGACTGCTGGTTCTGGACTGTCGCGTACTACCTCGAAAACGAGAACACCGAAGAAGACGAGCCAGTCGCCATCATCGTTCCAGCCCCAGACAATCTCCAGGTAGCGTCCCCACTCGATCAAGAGTTTCTCAGTCAACTCAATACTCGCCGAATGAAGCGAGCAATTCGAGATGGACTTGACTTAGCCACTGAGCCCTATTCAACGCACTGGGCTGTTTGGCCTGTCGCAGCGAAGAACATGTTTGAGGATGTCACCAGCCTGCTTGGGCAGCGTTTGAATTGGCTCCAAGGCAGTTAACTTTGACCTGTACGCCTTCGCCGCGTCCATAGCGGCAACTGCGAGGACACTATGACCGCCCAATCTCCGTACCAACGAGTATTGTTGAAGATCAGTGGCGAAAGTTTCTCGAAGCCGGGCGAGGGCGGCATCAATAGCGACGAATTACAGAACATCGCGTCCGAGATTGTTGAGGCGATGAAATCCGGCATCGGTATGGCCGTCGTTGTTGGCGGCGGCAATATGATTCGTGGGGCCAATCTAGCCCGCGAACTCAGCATTGACCAATCAACCGCAGATTACATGGGCATGCTTGGGACGGTCATGAACGGCATGGCCCTTAAAGAGGCACTTGAACATCTCGGACAACCGGCACGCCTCATGACGGCCATCAACATGCCATCGATTGCAGAACCATTCATTCGCAAACGTGCCATGCGACACATGGAACGAGGCCGCTGCATCATCCTTGCGGCAGGCACTGGGAACCCATTCTTTACAACTGACACGTGCGCTTCGCTACGAGCGACCGAACTCAATTGCGATGTCGTCCTGAAAGCCACGAAGGTTGACGGAGTGTATGAGTGTGACCCCGCCCTGAATCCAGACGCCAAACGCTTTGACGAGTTGACATTTGCCACAGCGATTGAAGATCGCCTCGGCGTCATGGACCTCACCGCCCTCTCCATGTGCATGGAACATGGCCTACCCGTGATTGTCTTCGACTTCAAAGAGCCTGGCAATATTGCTCGAGTCGTAGGTGGTGCCCAGATCGGAACACTGATTCACAACCACACGCCAAGCGGGACTGCCTGAAGGCCTCACAGGAGCGAATGTCATGAGCGATGCCATTACCAAGGCCATGCAGGCCAACATGGCCAAATCCATTGAGTACTTCCAAAAGGAACTCCGAGGCATCCGCACAGGCCGGGCAAGCACCGCTCTGCTGGAGTTTCTCAAGGTTGAAGCCTATGGCGGCATGGTCGACTTGCGAGATGTCGCTGCGATTTCTGTGCCCGAAGCAACCCAACTACTCGTCAAACCCTTCGATCCAACACTGAAGAATGGTCTCGCGAAGTCAATTGAAGGAGCGGACCTGGGGCTGAATCCTCAGGTCGAAGGCGAATCCATTCGTATACACCTTCCGCCGCCATCAGCAGACCGACGAAAGCAACTCGTCAATCAGGTTGGAAAGCTTGCGGAAGAAACGCGGATCGCCGTTCGCAACGACCGCCGGGATGCAATGAAACAAATCGACGCACTCATCAAAGACAAAGGCAACTCGCTATCCGAAGACCAGGGCAAGGATCTCAAGAGCGAGGCCGACAATTTGACCAAGTCGAGTATTGCCACGATCGACACGCTTGCCAAGAACAAGACGGCCGAAGTCGAATCGATATAACTAAGTAACTCAGTACGTTTTTCGCAGACGCGCTGGGGGAATACCCATTTGCTGCCGGTACTTGACGACTGTTCGACGGGCTATCTCGACACCCCGCTCGCGAAGTTCTGAAACGATCGCCTCATCTCCAAACGGTTTGGAGGGGTCTTCTGCAGCCACGATGTCTCGCAGCATCGCCTTGACAGCCGCCCACGACATATTTTCGCCACTACTGGTCTCGGTGCCACCTGAAAAGAACTTGCGGAGCGGCACAATGCCCCGTGGCGTCTGCATCCACTTCTCAGAGACCGAGCGGCTGACGGTAGCGACGTGAACCCCAAGAAGTTCGGCAACTTCGGTCATGGGTAGTGGCTTCAACGCACGAGGACCTTGATCAAACCACCCACGCTGTCGCTCGAGCACAATTTGAACCACCCGGAGCACTGCGTTTGATCGCTGATTGATTGACTCGATCAACCACTTTGCATTGCCCACATTCTTACTGAGGAATGCTCGTGTATCTGCGTCGACTCCCTTGTCCGCAGCCATCTCCGCATAACGAGGCGAGACTCGCAAGGGTGGAATGACCCCATCCCATAAAGCCGCCACGTATAAATCTTGCTCGGGGTCATACTCGACAATGACGTCGGGGACTACTGGTGGCACATGTTCATCGACCACTTCTCGACCAGGCGAAAGGCTCAGTCGATGCATCAATTGCATCGCGCCCTTGATCTGATCAATGTCCAGACTGGTGGCCTTGGCGATGATCGGCAACCGGTTCTGAACAAGATCGTCAAGGTGGTCAGCTATCAACGCTGACACACGATCCCATGCTTCGCTGTCTTCGCCCTCTCTGCTTCGCCATGATTCGACTTGCAGAAGCAAGCACTCCTGAATAGTCAACGCGGCAATGCCGCTTGGTTCAACCAAGGACTGCAGTACCTGCTTCGCCTCTTCTAGTTGTTCAGCCGTGACACCGCTTCCATCCTCTTGCTCCTGATCAAGAATGTCCTTGAACGGAGTATCAATCAGGCCATCATCATTGAGATTAGCAATGAGCACCTTGCCGGCAGCCGCGACTTCGTCCGAGACATCTGCAAATGACCATTGGTGCAAGATCTGCTCAACCAAATTCTCATCGCCAGCGCTGATGCTGGCCATCGCGTCCATCTTTCGGTCACGCTCTCCGGCCATTCTCGCAGCAGACCAACTCGACGATGAATATTCATTGTCAAAGGCTTCGCTATAAGTACGTTCCATGGTTGCGAGTCGCTCAAAGTCGTCAGCACCATCGCCGGCCGTGTCGGACTCGCCGACAATAAGTTCTTCGTCCTCGATTTCCGCCTCTGCAGGCTGCTCACCACTGGCAAGATGCTCATCGACTTCGAGGGCAATATTCGATTCAAGTTCGTGATCGATGCGTTCATGCAGTGCCTGTATAGGCATCTGCAGAATCTCCATCGACTGAATCATTCTCGGGCTGAGCTTCTGCTGCTGCGAAAGCCCTGCCTGCTGACGTGCTTCAAATCCCATACCCATAGAACACAATTGTACGGGCCATCGCCACGCAGGGTTGAATCAGGCTGAAGTGCGACCAAGCAACGCATCAGCCAGAACAGCGGGCGTTGCAAATTCCAGGGCCGAACCTGATGGAAGGCCTCGAGCGAGCCGCGTCACATGCACCCCTCGCGAGGCCAAACACTCACTGAGATAGTGCGCGGTCGTATCACCCTCGAGTGTTGGGCTCAACCCGAGAATGATCTCTTCCACTACAACACCTCGAGCGTTTCGGTCGGGCCGATCAATTCGCTCTAAGAGTGAGGCGATCGTGATGTCGTCGGGGCCAATTCCACCAAGTGGGTCAAGCCGACCGGTCAAGACGTGGTACACACCACGGTGGAGACCCGTTGCTTCAATGCTCATGAGTTCACGTGGCTGCTCCAATACAAGAATGCAGCCTGCATGTCGATCTGGATCGTTGCAAATATGACAGGGCTGCACATCGGTGAGCTGCCAACAAATCTGACAACACGCAACATGCCGCTTGACGTCCAGCATAGCCGATGCCAATGCTTCGCCCTCTTCGGCTGGCGCCTTAAGCAGATGAAAAGCGAGTCGGCTCGCTGTTCGCCGACCAATGCCAGGCAGTCTCTGCAGCCTTTCAATCAACCGCTCGACAGGCTCAGGATAGCCACCAGATTTTGCCACTACATGCCTCCGGGGAGACCGAGTCCACCGGGAGGAAGAGGCAGACCCAAATCTTGGGCCGCTGCCTGCAACAGACGCTGTGCTTCCTGACGAGACATTGTCAATACCGTATTGATCGTGTCTCGAATTTCGCCAGCAAGTACTGCGTCGGCACCTTCATCAATTGCCAGTTCGATGAGCTGACCAGTGCCGTCAGCAACAGCTCGCACTCGGTTATCAAGACTGCTGGCCTCGACTCGAACATCAACAAGTGAAGCCTTCACGGCCTCCATTTGTGCCTGTAATCTGGGCAAGTCTTTGAGCAGCGAAGCCATCCCAGCCATGTTGCGAAGTCCATCAAACATCAGGCACTCTCTCCCTTGTTATTGGTCCCACCTCGGACTTGAATGACCGTCGCGTCAAAGAGGTCTTTCACCAGCTCCACACAGGGATCACCAGCAGCATCCTGCGGGGACAGTGCGGGCGGGCCTTCGTCCAGAGGCGAGTCGGACTGCACCCGAATACGTCTGCCTGCAGCGTCAGAAAGTTTGGTCTCAATTCGTTCAAGAAGCATCGCGGGGACAGCGCCACCATCTGAGCGAATCACCACAATATCGCCATCGAACTTGATGGCTTGTATGCCCTCAAAAGCAGCCTTTGCTGCCTGACTCGTTGCGCTTGACACGAGTTGCTTCCAGATCGTTTCCAGCGAATCAGCTCCATCTACTGGCAACACCGGAGTTGGCTTTGCCGGCACTGATTTCTTCGAAACCGCCGGTTTATCCCGCTTCGACTTTGGCTTTGGCTTTGGCTTTGCATGCTTCTTCGTTGGTGTTTCATTCGATTCCACCGCAATTCTTTTGGGCGTCGCCATGACGGGCGCCGCGGCCAATTTGCTTGGGTCAATCAGATCTCCGGCAAGTGCAAGCCGTACGAGCCCCGCATCAAAAACAGCGCGTGCTGATGCGCCGAGTCGGCCCTGCCTCGCCACAGCTTCGCATACTGCAATGGCATGCACAAGTGAGGGCGGGTCGAACTGAGCAGCTCGCTCGGCAATCCCCTCCCGCTGCTCGCATGAGAGGTCAAGCACTTCTGTGTCAATCCCACACGTAGACACGATCAACATACGACGAAAGTACTCAATCAAAGACCCAAGAGCTTGATCAATACTGGTTCCGGCGGCCAACAACTTTTCTGCCGAGCGAAGCGTGTCGCCTGCTGAGCACGACGCAATTCCATCTATGACATCATTAATCAGTGCTGCTTCCGGCAGCCCAAGAGTCACCTCGACTTCCTCAAGCGTGATCGAGGCATCTCCTCCAGCAAGCAACCGATCCATGACACTCAGCGCATCACGCATCGAACCATTACCCAATTCCGCCACACGCGACAAGGCGGCTTCCTCAACCTCGACGCCCTCGCGAGTAACAATGTCTCGCAAGTGATCAGCAATCAATTTGCTTGGGATTGGCTTAAAATCAAACCGCTGACAACGACTCTGGATGGTCGCCAAGACTTTATGGGGTTCGGTGGTGCACAAAATGAACTTCACATGCTCCGGTGGCTCCTCCATTGTCTTGAGCAAGGTGTTGAACGACTCAGTCGTCAACATATGCACTTCGTCAATGATGTAAATTCGGGAGCGGCATCTCGCGGGAGAAAGACCTGCGCCGGCAATGAGATCTCTCGCCTCTTGCACGCCACGATTGGAAGCGCCATCAATCTCGATCACGTCAAGATCATCGCCACGCATGATGGCCTCTGCAATCAACTCAGCATCCTGCAAGTCATCACTGACATTCATAGCCCGAGCAAAGATACGAGCCATCGTTGTCTTGCCAACACCGCGTGTTCCACAGAACAGATACGCATGAGCGGTGCGGTCTTGCTCGACAGCACGCTGCAGCGTGCGGGCAATGGCCGCCTGACCGATCACTTCATCAAAGTCACGGCTTCGGTATCGTCGCGCTAGAACCGTATAACTCACGTTGGACTACCTTCTCTGAAATCAACGCGCTGGGCTTCAAACAGGGGGCGTGGGAGGCGGCCAGGGAGCCAATGGCACGGACCGCGACATTTATGGCTGCTGCGATCAAGCCCTGACCAGGTTCACGAGCCGACCGCCCAAAGGACCCGGCCGCCTACCACGCCCCCGCAAGTGGCATCGTATCGCGCCCGATGGCACTGGTACACTCGCCTCGATGATTGACTCAAACCAACCACCATCAATATCCACGCCCCATGTTCCAGAGGCCAGGGATGACCCCCCATTTCTCCTCACAGCAGTGCGGATTCTCTACCTCGGCCTGATGCTCGCCGCAGCATCGATTCCTGTCATCAATTCGCCGCCTGGCGGCAATCCGCTCATTGACTTTGTCATGCCCATCTCCGCGACTCTCGCAGTCGTGGTCATTGTCGTACTACTTGATATCCGCACGCCAAACAAACGCATTTCCAATGTGGTGGGCGTGTACCTCGCAATTGTCGCAGGCCTATTTGCCTCGCTCGCTGTGGGCGTGCTCATCGATCTCATCGCAGAAGCATGGGAGCTCTCTGGCGATGAGGCCGCACTGAAGTATATGACTCTTCTGAAACTCGCCGTCGGCCTTACGCTTTGTTACGTCGCAGTCTCAGTGGTGCTATCGACCCGCGACAGCATTCGATTGCTCATCCCCTATGTGGAGTTCTCACGACAAGTGCGAGGCATTCGGCCAATGCTGCTTGATACATCTTCACTCATCGATGGCCGCATGAACAGCTTCACATCCACCGGCTTCCTTGATGCACCGCTCATTGTTCCTCAATTCGTCATCAACGAGCTCCATACCCTCGCTGACTCAAATGATCGGCTCAAACGCGAGCGAGGACGCCGGGGCATGGCCAACCTTGAACTGCTGCAAGACACCACTGGACTGACTGTTGACATCGAACAAATCGAGACAGCACAAGACATGGATGTGGACACCATGTTGATTGACTTGGCATCAGAAAAGAATCTTCGAATTGTCACAACGGATGCCAACTTAGCCCGCGTTGCAGAGATTCGCGGAGCCGCGACTCTCAATCTGCATGATCTTGGGGATGTACTGCGTGATCCAGCCATTCCTGGCGAGCATCTTCGGATCACTATCCAGAGAGCAGGCGATGGCCCAAATCAGGGCATCGGCTACCTACCAGATGGAACCATGGTGGTCGTGGAGGACGCTGAGGCACGGATTGATTCGGAGATTGAAGTCGTCATTACAAACGCCGTGCAAACCAGTGCCGGGCGGCTTGTGTTTGCAAAAGTATCTCCGCAGCAGCCTGCCAATCTTGGAGATTCTGCCACCCAACAAGCCCGCCATACAGGCCCGGGACCCAATCATCCCCCGTCCTCATAGAAGAACTGAGTGGGCACAGATGCTTTGCAGCATCATCTTCTCAGGATCGCAACAGAACCTCGCATGCCTTGGCGAACATCACTCCCACTCAATCGTCGCTGGCGGCTTGCTGGAGATGTCATAGACAACGCGATTGACACCCTGCACTTCGTTAATGATTCGATTACTTATCGTGGCAAGCACATCGAATGGAATTCGAGCCCAATCTGCGGTCATGAAGTCCTGTGTCTCTACGGCGCGCACAGCAACAACCGAATCGTACGTCCGACCATCGCCCATCACACCGACGCTCTTTACCGGAAGAAGAACGGCAAAAACTTGATTGGTACTTCGATACAGATTGGCTGAAATGATTTCATCAAGCACAATTTCATCGCAATCCCGCAGCACTTTCAATTTTTGCTCTGTGACTTCGCCAAGCACACGAACGGCAAGTCCCGGCCCTGGGAACGGATGCCGCCAGACCACATGACTTGGCAAACCCAAGACCTCACCAAGAGATCGCACTTCATCCTTGAAGAGATCGCGAAGAGGCTCAATCAATTCGAAGCCGAGTTCTTCAGGAAGACCGCCTACATTGTGATGTAACTTGATATTGGCCGCTGTTCCAGCATGCCCTTGACCAGATTCGATCACATCTGGATACAGCGTTCCCTGTGCCAGAAAATGAACAGGAGGCCCTCCGCTCTCGGCAACCTCATCGGCCGAAGCCCGAAAGACGTCAATAAAGCGATGGCCGATGAGGCGACGCTTTTCCTGTGGATCTTCGATGCCTGCGAGGTCATCAAGAAACTGCTTCGACGCATCAACAACTCGAAGATCCACATCGAAGTGATCCCGAAAGGTGGTATCAACAAGATCACGTTCATTCTTGCGAAGCAGACCATTGTCAACAAAGATGCATGTGAGTCGGTCGCCAATGGCTCGGTGCAATAGAGCAGCAACGACTGACGAGTCAACGCCCCCACTCAGGCCACAAATGACTCGGCGGTCACCCACGAGATCTGACACCGTCTTGCACTGCGACTCCAAGAAGTCGGCCATTCGCCAGGTGCCCCGCACTCGACATATCTCGTAGAGGAAGTTGCGAAGAAGATCGACACCATGGGGCGTATGAGTGACTTCAGGATGGAACTGCAGACCGTAAAAGGATCGCTCCTTGTGGACGATTGCTGCTGCTGGGCATGTATTGGTATGGGCAAGGACGTCAAAATGATCTGGTAAGCATGTGACCTGATCTCCATGGCTCATCCAAACAGTCAATTCCTCCGGAAGGCCAGCAAAGAGACCCCCTCCCTTGACGTCGGTTACCAATTTAGCGCGACCGTATTCTCGGTGCTCAGCCCGCTCAACACTTGCCCCAAGCATATGGCAACCAAGTTGCATGCCGTAACAAATGCCAAGAACTGGAATGCCAAGCTCGAAGATGTCGGGATCACATCTCGGAGCACCCGGCTCATCAATACTGGCAGGACCGCCCGAAAGAATGATGCCTGCGGGATTGAGGGAGCGAAGATGCTCCATACTCACATCGGGCGCAACAAGCACGCTGAAAGCGCCTGCCTCGCGAACGCGGCGGGCAATTAACTGAGCATATTGACTTCCAAAGTCAATAATTGGAATGGTCTCCACCCCTTCAGGGCGAGTGGATCCAACAACTGGTGCGGCCATGGCTAAGGGGCTCCTGAGAAGGCGGAGAGTCTACCCACCACTGGCCACATACGTGCTGCAAGGAAAGGAGCCGAGGACTCCAGTACAGGCCCCTCTCTGTGTCGTAGGGCTCTATCTCTGTATGATCGCCGCCAAAGCCATGCCAGAATTTCCATATCATGACCCTGACTTTGTGCTCGACCTCGATGCGAGACCTGACCTCCTTTGTGTCGCCCGATCCATGATCGATGCATGGTGCCTTCGAGCAGAGATAGATCGAACTCGTGCAGATCGCATCTGCCTAGCGGTTGACGAGGCTGCCACGAACATCATGCGGCACGCATACGACAACGGTCCGGGGCGTATTCGCATGCGATGCGCCCGCGGCACCCACGACAGGCAGCCCGTGCTATTGATTCAACTTGAAGACGACGGCCAGCAAGTCCCACTTGACACCATACGCCCGCGAGATCTTGATGACGTCCGCCCAGGCGGACTCGGCGTACACCTTATTCAAGACGTCGCTGATGAGGCTGTCTGGTCCCACCGGCCCACAGGAGGCACCTTGCTCACACTTCGCATTTCCGTGCGTGGCCTTACTGTCACAGCAGACCATAGGGGAGATCCACATGCCTGATGCTCACGGCCTCTCAATCGACATAGACCCAAGCGATGAGCGGCTGCTCATTACTCCACGAGGAGAAGTCGATCTATCTAGTTCACCTTCGCTTCGGAGCGCCTTAAAATCGGCTCTACTTGAGGGCAACTGCGATGTACACATCAACCTTTCGAAAGTGCCGTATATGGATTCGTCTGGCGTCGCTACCTTGGTCGAGGCCTTGCAAATCTGCAAGCGACAGCAACGTGATTTGATCCTTGTACAGCCATCGAGCCGCGTCGCATCAATCTTCAAGATCTCCAAACTCGACACCGTCTTTACTATCTGCGAAGAACCCTTGAACTAATGGCCCGCGGCGAGCAACGCAACTCGGCAGTCATCGGAGGGCTCGGTCATCTTGGCCGGGCGTCCCTTGGCCTATTCACACTCATCGGCGGCACAACCCGGCTGACCGGCTTAGTTGGCCGTTGGTATTGGCGATCATCCGCTGGATCGGGCATACGGCTTGGCTGGCCAGCCGTCGTCGCGCAGATCGTGAGAGTCGGCGTCCGTTCAACCGCAATCGTCCTGCTCGTAAGCTCCTGCATCGGCCTCATTTTGGCCATCTCGATGTACCCGCCACTTGCTGAACTCGGTCAAGCGAACAAAATCGCCAATATTGTCGGCATCGCTGTCTTTCGAGAAATGGGACCAATCATCTCGGCGGTTGTGCTCACTGGCTACGCCGGAGCATCTATTGCCGCTGAGATCGGAACGATGGTGGTAGGCGAAGAAATTGAAGCGCTCGAAGCGCATGCGCTTGACCCTGTTCGCTTTCTCGTCCTGCCCCGCCTTACAGCGACAGCCATCAGTTTGGTCCTGCTCACCATTCTTGCCGATGTCGCTGCCGTTGCCTGCAGTTGCGCTGTCTCGGTCGGGTTCTTTGACATCAGCCTGAATGTCTATATTGACAACACCCTGGCACAACTCAGCGCCACCGACTTCTTCACCGGCCTACTCAAGGCCGCCACCTTTGGCATCATGCTTGGCGCGATAGCGTGCTACAACGGGCTCAAAGTCAGTGGTGGCGCCGCCGGCGTAGGTAAGGCGACGACCGATACCGTCGTGCAGACCATTGTCGCTGTCATTATCAGCGACTTGATCTACGGGGCGGTATTCCTCCAACTGGGCTGGACCTAAGCGATGAAGCAACTTACTTCGGGGAAGTAAAGACAACACCCTTTGCGCGAAACCCATCGCTCGAAGATTTGACCCACCATCCGGCCGCCCCAAGTGATTCGGTGAGCTTGCTCAAACGCTTGAGTTCAGCGCTGCGATCTTCGTCAATAAGTTCGCCCTTGATCTCTTCCCATAGTTCCGGGTCATCCGACTTCATCTTGTCTTCCAACTGCTTGATGCGGAGCCGATCAATTTCGGCCATGGCCGTCATCGTCTCTGGCAAGTCCCAACCGCCCCAGGCAGCGAGCGGCTCATCCGGAAGCCAACCGAGCACACGTTGCAGCCATACGGGCTCGCCGCCATCTCGCGATGACAAGCCTCGCAAAACCGACTCAACCGCCGCATCACTACCAGCAAGAACGCTTCCGCCCGCCACCGATACACTTAAACTGCCACCACCAATTCCGGGAACTGGCATGATCTCACTGAGATCAAGTGACCAGATTTGGTGCCCTTGAAACTCACGCGGCTCCATATTCGCCTTCGGCGCAGAAGCAGCAATGGAGTCAGCGAGCGACTGTGTGTCGGAACACTCAATGACCTGCACACTTTGCAAACTATCTACTGTGATCGGCCTTGATAACGTTTCAACCATCTGCATGCGCCGGCCAAGAGGGCCGAGCATCGCCCGCATCTCTGGCTCCGCTTGATCGAGCATTTGCCCAACACCCATCAACATCGGGTTGGACGAAACAACGCTACGGAGCCAATCAGGAATATGCTTGAACGACATGTTCAACCGCGACATGGCCACGACATCTGGGCCAACCCAACTCGGCAAGGCTGCCCGCGGGGTGTTGACTGAGAGCAACTGCAAGAGCCCTCCCTGGCCCTCTGGCATCCACAAGCCTGCAGACCATTCCAGAAGCATGTCAGAGTGCTCCAAGTCCTCTGAAGCAGCCACAGGGCCGCCTGCGAGTGCCACCGCACGAACTGGACCAATCGCTGCGTCATACGACGCCTGAACCATAGAACTAACACCCATTGAGTCAAACAGCGCTCCAGCCTCAAAGACCCGCTCAATAAACGCTGCCATCAGCATCGACTGTGGTCCGTCCAACATGGAATGGACGCCTGACCATGCGTCAGAATCTTCAAGTGTGTCATCCAACTCGGTTCCATCTACTGCGTCCAGAAGCCGCTCCATCGCAAGCCGAGAATTGCCCATCAGAATGAGCTGTTTTTCTCGCACATGCCATAGCGTTGCTGGCATTCGGCCTCCATCATCATCCGCACTGGACTCGCCAATGCGATCAGCCTCTCGACCAAGCACTGTCTCGGTGACGACATCTGGAGATTCTCGGATCTTTGTCCACGCGGAATCGAGCGTCGGAGCGAGCACCTCGAAGGACTCTCCCAAGTCGATCCAACCAGCGATGACGATTTGCCCCTTCTCCCTTTCTGATCGATCAACCCACGCAACAACACCGAGTGAAAGAGACGACAACACATCAATAGGGTCGCGTTCGTCCATCAGTGCATTCCATGGGGAAGCCACGCCAGATGGCAAGCCTTCCACCATCTCACGCAGGTACGCTGCTAGATCTTCACGCTCACTCTCAAGAAGCAATTCGTGCATCTGAAGCGTGTCGAGCATCTTGGCTACATCGGTCACTTGGAATACGCCGATGGCCGAGGCGGGCGCGACCTGCTCAACACGCAATGCTGTGGCTGCGGCAGTGCCACAAACCCAAGTGAGCAGTACTGCTGAAGCGACTGAAATCCAACGTGCAGAGATAAGCATCATGGTGACTTCTCCAGTGCAGGTGCCGTACCTCTTTGCAATCGGGGCGGTGGCGAGTGATAGCGATGACCAGTATTTGGATTCGAAGCGTCATAGGCGAAGGCTTCGCGATTTCTCAGAAAATCCTTGACATAGCGGGTTGGAATGGCGAAGCCAAGTGCTTCACCGCCAAGAATGCCCATGTTGGTAATGCCGATCACTTCACCGCCCACATTAAAGAGTGGGCCACCAGAATTACCTGGGTTGATCGCAGCATCGGTCTGAATATAACTCAGGCCATCAAAGCTCCGCTGTGTTGTAGATACCACGCCCTGACTTGTGGTCTGCTCAAGGCCAAGTGGATTACCGATTGCAAAGACCGGCTGGCCGACTTTAATCGACTCCCATGCCTCCAGTGGCACCCACGGATATGTCTGCCCTTCGTCCACAGGCAACTTCAATAGTGCTAAGTCGAGATGATTGTTTACGGCAACAATTTCGATATCGACAATCGTTCGCCTCGCCAGGGTTCCATCTTCCTTTGGTGTCCAAATCACCAGCCGAAGATCTTTCTCACCTTGAATCACGTGAGCATTGGTCACTACGTGCCCAAACTCATTCACAATCACACCCGAACCAGTGCCAGAGGGCGTCTTTACCAACACAACCGATGGCTTCACCCGCGCTGCCTGCTGCGGGATGCTCAGTTCAGGCGCCTGGGATACGGTGTGAAAGACTGAATCACCGCTCGTCAAAGGTGTCACTTCGGGGGCAGCAACGAGCCGGACATCAACAACATCATTGTTATCGATCTTGATGATGGTCGGGCCCACATCAATCCAGAGACTCCGTTCATCCTGCTTGATGACACTGCCATGCAGTTCGCCGCCATCTTCGAGAATCACGATATCTCCCTGTGCAGATACCACTGCAACCAGCGCACAGACCCATGAAAGTGACTGATACTTCATTGATGCAATCTCCTCGCCGCGGGGATTGCGTGCCCGCAGATTCACCAGTGTAGGGCATGCCCACAGAGAGCACCACGGCTACCATGCTCACTCGCAGGAGACTGATACATGACGCCACTGATCATCATGCTTGTGCTGCTTGCCGCACCAGCCGCCGACGATTCCACCACACTCGCTGACTACTTTGGCTTCGATGAGCTCGAAGTATTGCCCATTGGCAAATCGCCAGGGCCGATGGTCGTCACTGATATGAATGGTGACGGCCTCCAGGACATCATCGTCGCCAACAACCACCGCAGCCGCATTGAAATTCTGCAGCAGCGATTGGGCACCACGCCAGATGAGCCCATTCAGTCACCACGCGACATCAATGAGTTTCCTGATCATTGGCGGTTTAAACGCATCCTCGTCCCTGTATCCGATGTGGTCGCCGCCATCGCTGCCCACGATCTTGACGGGGATGGCAATAAGGATCTCATCACCGCTGGCCCACCCGGACGCATCGTATTTCTCCGCCAAACACAACCAGGTAAGTTTGCAGTCGAAATGCGACGTGACATCCGCAAGCTTGCTGCCTCCTCCGCCGCATTTACGCTGACTGATATTTCAGGCAACGGCCAACCCGAACTGGTGTCGGTCATCGGCGGCGAACCGGCCATCTGGCCAATCGACAAGTTCACCCTCGGCCCCGTTCAAAAGTATCCAGCAGGAGCCTCAATCGTCGGCGTAGTTGTTTCTGACTACGACGGCGACGGCATGCAAGACCTCGCTGGAATCAGCCCAGATGATGCTGCTCCAGTGAGAATTTGGTTTGGCCGAAAGGGCGAATCAGGCGTTGCGCCAGGCCCGCAGACAATCTTTGAAATGCCGCCAATCATCGAGTTTCAAGCCGTTGGCCGCCAAGGAAGTACTGCCAGCAGAATGGCCGTGATCGAACGCAACGCTCGGCGAATTGTCCTCTACGACCTTGAACTTGAGGCAGTAGATGGAAAAGGAGACCGGGACGCCTCATTCACCGTCCACGGCTTCCCAGATCCCGGACAGAGAAATCGCGCTTGGGCAGTGGTCGATGTCAATGGAGATGGGCGAAGCGATGTCATCGCCGCCGACACACGATCCAATGCGCTCGCCGTATTCCTTCAATCTCCTGATGGTGATCTTGTCGCGTCCGAGTCGTCCCCGAGTTTGTCGGACATTGATTCGATCGCAGCTGTGCCAGCGTCTGACGGACACCCGGCAGAGTTACTCGTGCTTTCTTCGGAGGAAGGCATCGTGGGTCGCACCCCACTTGGCCCAGGCGAACTCCCGTTCCCAACGCCGGTCCCTGTGACTGCTGGCTTCGAGCCCGTCGCAATGAATGTGGTCACTCTTGGGGAGCGTCCTCATGCGGCCGTCATCGCCAATAACAAACGCGACTACACCCTCGATTTACTCGATCTACACTCAGGGGAATCTGAGTCGATTGAACTTGGTTCACTCAGTCGAAAGCCCGACCATGTGCAGTCGGTGGACGTCGACCAAGACGGCCGAGAGGACATCCTCATTCTCACACCAGAGCGACCGATGATTCTGTTGCTCGCAGATGAAAACGGTGGCTTCGAGAAGCTTGAGAAACGAGAAATGGGCCAATATGGATTGGTCGATGGTGCACAATCGGACACAACTGCCACCCTCGATGTCAATAGCGATGGCACTCAGGAGTTGCTTGTCGCAAGTGGCAACTTCGTTCGCGCCCTTCGCTTTGAGCGTGGCGATGGCGGCGGGTGGCGTGTTGTTCGACAATTCAATGCCGACGACCCAGACAGCAGCTTGGTTTCGGTCGCAACACTCAATGATAAACTCGTTGCGGCCGACGCAGACAACGATCGCATTCTTATCTTCGAACCATCGAAAGACGGCGAGCGATGGACACAATCAGAGTCGCTACGAACACGAGGGTTCACGCCGGGGCCACTAGCAACCGGTAATTTCTCGAGCAATATTCCCGGAATCGTCACGGTTGGCGAGGATGGGTTTGCAATCGTTCCACTTGGCGGACAACGACGTACGCTTCAGGAAGCGTCATCCTGGAAGAGCACACTCGACGGCCATGTGCCCCACCGGCTCGCGGTTGGCGATGTCAATGCAGATGGCTATGGCGACATGGTCGCCCTCGATGCAGGCGAGCAGATGATCGAGATCTTTACATTTGACCAAGGCGGCGAGATGTTGCACGCTACTGGCTTTCAGATCTTCGAAACACAACTATTCCATAGTGGCGACACGCGTGAGTATCAGCCACGACAAGTAGTCATTGCTGACATCACGGGAGATGGCGCCCATGATGTGGTCATGCTCTGCCACGACCGCGTGCTGCTCTATCCGCAGCCCGCGGCAAGCGGCGAGTAGCGAATTCAGCGATCGGCAATCGCCGTGTAGTCGGCAGCATGTGGACCTGTGTATTGGCAACGTGGGCGAATGAGCCGATTGTCCTCAAGACGCTCAATTGCGTGAGCAGCCCAACCTGCATTACGACTCATCGCAAAGATTGGCGTAAAGAGATCGATCGCCAAACCAAGTGAGAAGTAGGTGCTTGCCGAGTAGAAGTCGACATTGGGATGAATTCCCTTGGCGCCGACTTGTGACTCCATAATCTCTTCGATCTTTCGACTCATCTGAAAGAGTTCGATATTGCCAGTTTCAGCAGCAATCGACTCCGCAAAGGTTTTGAGATAGGTCGCCCGAGGATCGATGGCTTTGTACACGCGATGACCGAAACCAGGAACCTTTTCTTTGCGAGCAAGTCGACCGAGCACAAACTCCTCGATGGCACCGATGTCGCCGATTTCCTGAAGCATATTCATCACGCGCTCATTCGCACCACCGTGCAGTGGCCCGCGGAGCGTGCCAATGGCGGCGGTGATGGCTGAGTACATATCGCTTTCGGTCCCAACCACGACCATGGTTGCGAATGTCGAAGCATTGATGCCGTGGTCAGCATGAAGCACCAGACAAACGTCCAGCGCTTTCGCGCTGGCCTCACCTGGCTTTGTCCCATTGAGCATTCTCAGAAAGCTCGTGGCCACATTGTCATTTGCATCGGGACGCACGAATGACTCGCCTCGACGAAGGCGATCGAAGTTTGCAATGATCGCCGGGGTCGCAGCAAGAATGCGAATCGCCTTCTCCTCTTCGGCCACAAGGCTCTGATCGTCACAGTCGGGGTCCTCGAGCGCCAGCATCGCCACCATCGTCTGAAGCACATGCATCGGCGCCGCCGAAAGTGGAATCGCCTTGAGAGCTGCCCACATGTACTCAGAAAGGTCGTACTGGCTTCGAATACGTGCTGTAAAGGCTTCGAGTTCCGCGGGCGTGGGCAATCGATCATTCAACAGGAGGTAACAGGTCTCTTCGAATGTCGAGTTTCGAGCGAGCGAGTCGATATCGATGCCCACATACTCAAGCACACCCTTCTGGCCGTCAATGAAGGACTTGGTCGACTCACCGATGATCGTGTGGTCAAGACCCTTGTCCATAGTCATAGTCGCTTCGGACATTCGATTCGCTCCAGAGAGGTGGTTTGTGGCTCCACGGCCGGACATCGACAGCGGGCCCAAGATTGTACCTCCTCCCGACCTTCACGTGGTTCGATGCTCAATCGCCATGATGTCTACCATGGCCCACTATGTTCATACTGCTGGGGACCGACCTGCGGCCCGATCGCCGACCTGTTGTGACTGAGACACTCATCATCCTCATGATGGCGGCCTATCTCGCCGTACTGATGATTGGGTTGCGGAATCCAGACCTCGCCACCACAACGGTCAATAGCATGATGCTCTCATCCACAGACTTTCACTGGTGGCAGTTGATCACCTACCAATTCGCGCATGACAGTCCGCTGCTCAGTGGCGACGGGCACCCACTGGTGCGGCTCTTACACCTCGGGCTCAATCTGATGTATTTGTGGGTGTTTGGCGCTGCCATCGAAGGCAGAATGGGCCGACTCAGTTTTGCATTATTCGCAATCATCGGCGGCATGGTTGCCGGCGGCGCCCACATGATGGCCTCGCCATCCCCCGTCCTTGGCGCCAGCGGAATGGTGGGTGCACTGGCCGGCGCGTTCCTCGTTCTGAGCCCCCGCTGCCGTGTTCGTGTGCTGGTTGTATTCATTCTCATTCGCATCTGGATGATTCCGGCGCTTTGGATTATTGCATTCTTTGTCATCATGGACCTCGCTGGCTGGGCCGGCCTTCGAGGTGAGCAAGTCTCGTATGCCGCCCACCTCGGCGGCTATGCATGGGGAATCGGAATCGCGTTGCTACTGATGACAACACCCCTCATCAGCCGAACCGATGCCGACTTCTTCTCACTCTTCAAACAATGGCGGAGACGGCAAGAATTTCGCCGCGTCGTTCAAACGACACCCGACCAACGCATTCAGGCTGCACGAATAAGCAAGCCATCACCTCCCTTCCTCGCTGAAGTACGATCTCACATGCAGTCAAACGACATGGACGCTGCCGCAACACTGTGGATGCAGTCGGCTGGCAAACATCCAGAAGCGACGCTCGCGGCCACACCCCAACTCACACTTGCCAATCATCTTCAAGCTTCTGGCGAACAAGCCGCTGCGGCCGAAGCATATGAACGATATTTGGTTCGCCATGGCCACTCACATAAGGCCAATGAGGTACGCCTACTTCTGGCACTCTTATTCGTTCGCTCACTTGAAAAACGCACAGCAGCTGTTCCGCTACTGAACCATGTCTTGGCAGGCAATATGGACCAACACCGCCGCACGCTCGCCGAGTCGCTCTTGCAGGAGGCTACGGCATGAGTGCCCTCCACAACAGATGGCCCAGCACCGAGACCGGCCCAACCCGCATCAAGATCTGCGGCATCACCACTTTCGAGCAGATCGACGAGGCCGCCGCTGCAGGAGCCGACGCGATCGGACTCGTGCAAGTAGCAGGATCGCCCAGGGAAGTCTCGCCAACGCTTGCGGCAGAACTGTGCGCAGCAACACCCACTGAAGTGACGCCGATCACGTTGCTCGTCAATGCTGCCGAGCCAGCCGTGCAAGATCGACCCTGCGACTGGGTGCAACTGCACGGCGATGAAGATGGGGCTGCCACGAAACAAGCCGCTAGGCGTGGACCGGTCATCCGCGCGATCTCGTTTGAGAACCGTGATGCAATCTTAAAATGGGACCGCTGCGAAGCCGTCACGCGGCTCTTGATCGACAGCCACCACGGCGGAAGTGGCGTCGCCTTCGACCATGCAGCCTTTGCTGAATTTGCCGACTCTCTCCGTACGCCATGGATCCTCGCTGGGGGACTGACTCCCGAGACGGTGGCAGATGCAATTACATGCTTACACCCTTGGGGGGTCGATGTCAGCAGCGGCGTCGAATCGAGTCGCGGCGTGAAAGACCTTGCGAAGATTGCTGCGTTCTGCGAAGCCGTCCGAACAGCCTATTAAGCCAAGGGCGGCTTCTCTTTCAGCACCAAACGGGTGCCGTCAATGCGAAGATCATCGTCGATGGCCTTGGTCATATCCCAGAGCGTCAAGGCCGCCACGGTCGCCGCAGTGAGTGCTTCCATTTCAACTCCGGTTTTGGCCGTCACTGCAGCTGACGCCTCGATACGAATTGCCCCATCCTCACTTCGTTCAAATGAAACCTCAACATGATCAAGCGGCAACGTATGACAGAGCGGGATCAAAACATCGACTCGCTTGGCAGCTTGAATACCAGCAAGCCTTGCGACCGCCAATGCCTCGCCTTTGGGCAAGTCGCCACACATGATGCGGTCGAGCGTGTCCTGCTTGGCACGCAAGAGTGCTTCCGCAACAGCACGGCGACGCACAACTGGCTTGCCAGAGACATCCACCATTTGTGCGCGGCCTTGTTCATCCAAATGCGTTAGTCGTTCACTCATGCCGATATGCTCCTCTTCGAACGATCCTCTTGTGGCCACTCCCCAGCGAGAAGTGTCCCAGCAACGACGGTCGCTTGCACGCTCGCAGCATGAATATTGTCAAAGGGGTCGCCGGACCAAACGACGAAGTCAGCATCCGCTCCAACTCGAAGTGGCGGATCAAACCCACAGACCTCAGCAGCTTCGTAGGTGTGGGCATACATAGCTGCACTGGGTGAAATCGCCTGGTCACTGTAGAAAGGCTGCCCACAGTCGTCCTCGCCAGTGATGGCAGCTCGAAGCGTTGCAACTGGATCAACCGAAACAATGGGCCAGTCGGTGCCGAAAGAGAGTCTTGCGCCAGCTGCTTGCATATCGCGAAGCGGGAGCAAGCGGCACGCTCGCTCACCAAGCCTTGCATTGGCCATATGTGCATCAGCTGCCCGATGAGCTGGCTGCACACTCAGACGCATACCGCCCATGGCAGCCAGTTCGGATGGGCCCACCAACTGCGCATGCTCGAGTGTCGGGCGGATGTCAATCGGGCACGTACGGAATAACTCCAGGGCTCGCAAGACAGCGGCATCGCCAATGGCATGGACGACTGGGGCAAGGCCAGCTTCACACACTTGTTGGCACCACGCTCCGTCCAAACGCTCATTGGCACGTTCTACCCATAAACCGCGAGTATGTGGCGCATCGGCATAAGGCGTATGCAGCCGAGCAGTGCGGGACCCGAGCGTGCCATCAAAAAATGCCTTGCAGCCTGTCAGACGAAGTCGATCAGTCCATGGCATATTCGCATGCCACCCTGTGTCGAGTGGAAGTTCACGATCAAGTTGTACGACCGAGAGACGCACGGGGAGTTCCCCGGCAAGTGGCGATAGAAACTGCTCGATGTCAGCCCGATACTCCATCGTTCTCGCCATCGTGATGCCATGGGCGAGAAGATGCTGCATCGCTCGATCACGTGACTGCATGCGATCTGCTTCAGGCATTGGCGGCACCATCGGATTGACCAGTTCCCATGCGGCGGCTTCCGCAAGCAAGCCCGTTGGATTGCCTGATGCATCACGTCCGACATGCCCACCAGTGATGTCTTGCGAAAGATCTACTCTCTCAAGCACCGCATCGTTCACGAGCACAGCATGCCAATCACATCGCCAGCAGACGACCGGTCGCGATCCAGCGACGGCAAGCCAAGATCTGTCTGGCGGTTCGTTGCAAGACCACAATGTTTCATTCCATCCAGAAGCCACCAACCACCGATCAGATGGCAGTGATGCTGCGGCCTGCTCAATTTTTGCCTCAAACGATTCGCGGTCTGTGACCTGGGAAAGATCCACATGGCGCATCGTCTCACCGCCAAGCATCAAGTGAAGATGCGCATCGACCAGGCCGGGCGTCACAACGCTGCCCCGCACATCAATTGTTTGGACATCGAGCGCCACATCAGCGGCGGCGATCTCCACGACACGCCCCTGCCGGAGAATTAATGATGCCGCTCGCGGCAATGGGTCGGTTCCGTCCCAGAGGCGAGCATTTTGAATGACAAGGTCAACCATATGACTGCTTCAAATCAGACGAACAAGCGACACTAGTACGAGCTGCTCATATGCTATCGTGAGGCGATGAGCATGACTTCATTAGCGATTCTTCTGAGCGGCGCTGCAATGTGTGCAATTGCATGCGAAAAGAGCACTCCTCCCCCGCCACCACCCGGCCCGGCAGCCACTACAACTCAGACTTCACCGCAACAGACCACACCAAAGCGAGGCCTACTCGCTGTCGACAGTGGTAAATCAATGCCCAAAAGTACAGTGAGCCCACCTGAGGATCCAGGCCTTGCAATATTTTTGGGCTATGAAGCTCCGACGGACATCACGTGGCGATGGGAACCTCCCCGAAACTCTATGCGACTCATGAACTGGGTCATCCCATCGCCTCCTGGGGCCGAACCCGCCGAATTGACGATCGCACACTTCCCTGAAGCCGCTGGCAACACACGAGACGCAAACATCCGCCGCTGGACCAGTCAATTTCGCGGCGACGACTTAGCCCCGCAGCCAAAGGTCACATCGTTGACGATCTCTGACATGCCCGTCACCATGGTTGAACTTCAGGGCGAGTACCTCGGCATGGGTGGGGGCTGGCACAAGGCCGACTACATCATGCTTGTAGCGATGGTTGAATCACCCAAGGGATCGATCTTTATGAAGATGCTCGGCTCTTCGCAAACCGTCGATGCAGCACGACCTGCATTCATGGCAATGATCAAGGGCCTTCGCCCAACCAAGATCTGGTAGTCAGCTCGCCTGCCACATCGCGCCCGAGCGAACGTGAAAGTTCACGAGGTCGCCCTCTTGCAACGAAGCCGCCTCTTCTGGCGTCTCAAGTTGCACACACATCGGCACCACTGATTGAACCACGATGGCCCCAGCATCCCGATCAATCGACTCAACTCTTCCAGCCACAATGCGAGGCTCGCCGCTGATCGGCTCTATGAATAATCCTCCAGCTGTTGCCACATGCACACGAAGGCCACACGCGTTGATTGCGCCCATGACTCGCTCACCCACCGATACATCTACAGGCTCATCCACAGCCAAACGTAGGCGGTAACTGGATCCGGAGACACCAATGACGATGGTTCCAGTGTCAAGGGATTCAACCAGACCGCGGAAGGCGTACTGCGTACTCGAAGTGCTCATCATGGCAGTGTAGACGCTTCATCCACCCAACCGGCGATTGACTGAGACAGAAAAGTCCGCACAAGATCGGGGCCTTTCACACTCATGAAACTCTCTGGATGAAACTGAACACCGGTCATCGAAGCTTCTTTGCCGCTAGGCCATCCTCCTCGCCACCGCAAACCCATCACATCACCCTCCTGGGTCCATGCTGAGACTTCAAAGTCTGAGGGCACCGATTCGCGGCGAACAATGAGCGAGTGGTATCGCGTCGCTTCAAATGGATCGGAAATACCTGCAAAGATGCCCTTGCCGTCGTGATAGATCGGCGAAGTCTTTCCGTGCATCGGCCGTTCGTGCCGCACAACATCCATTCCATACACATCAGCAATGACCTGATGCCCAAGACAAACGCCGAGCAATGGAACTTTGCCTCGAACCGTCCGCACTACGTCAGCGCAGACACCGGCCTCAGCTGGGGTACAGGGACCGGGCGACAGCACCACATGAGTTGGGGCCATCTCTACGACATCCACTGCCGTCACTTCGTCATGACGCACGACGCGAATGTCGATCGATGGATCGATCACGCCAATGCAGTGAACGAGATTCCATGTAAAGGAGTCGTAGTTGTCGATGAGCAGTAGCACGATTGCAGGTTACAAGGCAAATGGCATGACCGCGCTGCTGATCAGCAAATGAGGCCGCCTACTACGCAGCCCGTTCGGTCCCGGCGATGCCATCTTGCGTGACGACAAAAAGTTCATTTGTAATCGGGTATGGAAGTCGCTTGAAGTCGCGATCGACCCTGCTTTGCACGCGATCGATGAAGTCACCTGGCCCCTGAGAGATGGCCAAGAAGATGTCTCGAGCTGGCGCAGCCACATAGAAGTCGCCATGAAGCTTTGGAGCAAGTCGCCCGTGGAGTGATTGCATCAACAACCGAGCAGCGTCGTAACCGTCTTGAACCGACAGAATAGCCACGCGGCCGCCCTCGGTGGACTCAACCAATTTGACTTCAACGGACGACGCATAACTTGAGAGATTCCGCCTCGCCTGTGCCTCAACTTCATCGATCGTCAGTCCCCATCGAACAACCTGCTCAAGCGTGATGCTGATGGTCATGCGAGGAAGATCGATCACATACACGATAGATGTGCCATTCACCCAAGGCGTGTGCGCCACTTGCTCACGATCAAGATGATCAAAAAGTGAATTTGGCTGAATACGAGGCATGATGCGAGCACGGGCGAGCGAGAGTGGCATCGGGCCCGATGCAATGGCGTCACCCTCAATGATGCGAGAGAGAAAGTCCTCGACGATCTGCAGTCCATTTTTCGGGTCACAATTGACCATTCGGAAGAGGTTCGCCAAGGCGAGATGACGCCCGTCAATCACCAAATCCATTACCCCCACCAACTCGATGGATTGCATTGGATACTGACGTTTCAGCATGTGCACGATTGCTTCGGAGAAGGCTTCCGGTTCGCGGGGCAGTTCTGGCATAGATCTCAAGGCCTCCAAGGGGTAAGCGGCACGATTCGCCATGACAGCGATCAAGAGTGATCCACCCCACCTACACAGGATCGACCCTCTCGCGACCAATCTTGACCCCAATTGAGGCCAAGGCACCTTTGAATTTCCAAACCACCCCAGAATCTTTGGTGACGATGCGGCACAACCCTTGTTTCCCGGACCCACCCAATGGGCAAGTTTCGGGCAGAGACCCTCTGTGGCCTGTTATTGTGTCCTTATGGCTTCAACCCTTGCAATCGGCCAGCACCAAGTCGGCCCTGGGGCCGATCTCCTGATCATCGCCGGCCCCTGTGTGCTCGAAGAGGACGCAGTGCAAGATGCCGTCGCTGTCATGCTTGCTCGCGTATGTGGAGAATTAGGCCTCCCATGGGTTTTTAAGGGGAGCTTTGACAAAGCAAATCGCACCAGTCTCGCATCGCATCGCGGGCCTGGCCTTCAGGCAGGCCTTGCCGCACTCGCTGCGATTCAACAACGCTTTGATGTTCCAGTTACAACCGATGTCCACGAACCTGGACAAGCTGCCGCAATCGCTGAAGTTGTAGATCTGCTTCAAATTCCAGCTTTCTTGTGCCGGCAGACGGCATTGCTTGAAGCCTGCGGCAAAACTGGGCTACCAGTCAATATCAAGAAGGGTCAGTTTCTTGCCCCTGCCGATATGCGGCATGCTGCAGAGAAGGCGATTCAAGCAGGTGCCGGTGGCATCATGCTGACCGAACGAGGAACTTTCTTCGGCTATCAGCGGCTGGTCAACGACTTCATCGGTCTGGGCGATCTTGCATCGCTCGGTTGGCCGGTGTGTTTCGATGTCACCCACTCCACACAGTTGCCCGGTGCAGGCTCAGGCGGCCAAAACGGGCCGGTGCAAACAGCTGGCCGACCCGAACGAGCACCCCTGCTTGCACGCGCTGCCACGGCAGCGGGCGTCGATGCCTTGTTTATCGAGGTTCATCCCGACCCCACCAGTGCCAAGTCAGATGCCGCGACCGTGCAATCGATTGAACAAGCTGAAACAATCATTCGCCAAGCCCACGCCATCCGGGCCGCACTGAAGGGCACATCGATCAACCATGACGCGGCGGTGACGACATGAAGTGCGATCAATGCGATCGACCTGCCATCGTGCATCAGGTGATCATTTCCAACGGCACCCACCGCGAGACACACTTATGTGAATTGCATGCCGCGGAAGCCGGCGTACCGAATCCCAGCAAGCAGCCCGTTCACCAACTGCTCGCCAAGGTCGCACAGAAGCCCAAGCCCACGGGCCTGGCAACATGCCCAGGGTGCGGTGCAACACTCGCGAAGATTCGTAAAACATCACTCTTTGGATGCCCGCAGTGCTACGACATATTTGAAGAAGCTGCGGGCATCATGATCGAGTCAGCACAAGCTGGCGCCACACGACATGTAGGCCGTGTTCCAGGCGGTGCAGAGTCGGACGAGGCGAGGCGACACGAGTCCCGACGATTAGTCGAAGAACTCGATCGAGCCGTCCACGCCGAGCAATATGAGCGAGCAGCCGAACTCAAGAGCCGACTCAGCCAACTGGACAATCAACACCCGCATGCGGATCGAGAAGAATCGTGACCGACCAAGAGCGTACGCCGGACACAGATGCCCCAGATAATGACGTCGTCCTTACGAGCCGCGCACGCATTGCCCGAAATGTGGCTGGGATTCCATTTGTTCACCGTGCCGACGAAGTCCAACGCAAGCAAGCCATCGAGCGTGTACTGCCTTCGCTCAACCCGTCTACTTGCAGCGAAGAAACAGAGTGGTTTGACCTTGAGTCGATCACGGCATTGCAGCGGCGAGTGCTGTTTGAAAAGAATCTCATCAGCCGACAGCACGCAGACCTCCGTGGCCCGCGCGGCGTTGCGGTCGCTCGAGACGGCAATCTCAGCATGATGGTCAACGAAGAAGATCATGTACGTATGCACGCCATTGCCCCTGGCCTTCAACCGGGCAAGTGCTTCGAGCGTGTGCGACAGCTCGACAAATCGGCCGAGCAAAAAATTGAATGGGCATTTCATCAGCGATGGGGCTACCAAACAGCGTGCCCGACCAACTCGGGCACGGGCGTGCGGTTCTCTGCAATGCTCCACTTGCCTGCCTTACGGTTGACCCGTGAACTCGAGAAAGTGCGCCAAGCAGCCAAAGATCTCCATCTTGCTGTTCGAGGGTATTACGGCGAGGGCTCGGAATCGTCTGGGCACTTCTATCAGGTAAGCAATCAAGTCACACTTGGCTGCTCAGAGCAAGAATTACTTGATCGCTTCATGAAGACCATTGTGCCCGGGATTGTGAACTACGAACGATCAGCTCGACAAGCATTGCTGCGGCGTGACCAAATTGCGATTGAGGACCGCGTTCAGCGAGACCTCGCGATTCTCCGTTCGGCACGCGTGATCAAAGTCGATGAAGCCATGCGTCGACTCAGCACAATTCGCCTTGGCGTGTGCTTGGATCTTGTACAGGACGTTCCGCTGGATCGACTGAATCGGCTCTTCCAGCAGATCCAGTCCGGACAACTCCAGCAGACCGCCGCTCGCTCGCTGACGCCACCAGAGTCTCAAGCGGCCAGAGCGACATTGCTCCGCGAGCAACTCGCGGGCCAATAGCCCGCTACATCCATGCACGCACCAACCCGTGACGATGCCAGTCAGCCGCGAACAACTCGATTCGCGCCATCGCCCACCGGCGCTCTGCACCTTGGCAATGCTCGGACCTTTCTCATCAACTGGGCCCTCGCGAGAAAGTCGGCGTGGTCCATTCTGCTTCGTATTGAAGACATCGATCATCCGCGAGTCAAGCCAGATACAGTTGAGCAAGCCCGAACCGATCTCACATGGCTTGGACTTGACTGGGACAGCGAAGCCCCCCTGCAGTCAACCGAACTTGCCCCGTGCCACCAAGCATTGAATGATCTTGGTCGTGCCGGGCGCATCTTTCCCTGCAGCCTCTCTCGTCGCGAGATCGCTGCGGCGCAGTCTGCTCCGCATGACTCGGACCCTGGCCTGCGCTACGAAGCTTCACTCCGTCCGCCACATGCCGGCGAACAGATCGTGAACCCCGATCCATCACTCACGTGGCGTTTCCTTGTTGATAACACCACGCAGTTAGTTGAGGACCGATTCTTTGGCAAGCACCGCTTTCATATTGCAGATGGCGTGGGCGACTTTCCGGTTTGGACTGCAACTGGTGGACCGGCCTATCAACTGGCCGTGACCGTTGATGATGCCCGCCAAGGCATCACCGATGTCGTCCGGGCGAGCGACCTCTTGCCAAGCGCTGCCCGGCAACAAGCCATTCAACACGTACTCGGCCTACCCACGCCTCATTGGTGGCACCTGCCGCTTGTGCGTGGCAAAGACGGAAGACGACTTGCCAAACGCCATGGCGATACACGCCTCAGCCAACTGCGAGAGACTGGGGTGCCCGCATGCCGCGTCATTGGACTCATGGCATACTGGTGCGGGCTGTGCCCCGAGCCTACCGAATTGAACTCGTCGGACTTCCTCGCCTCCTTCGATATCAATCTGCTGCCACAGGAAGACATCACCTTCATACCGGAGCATCTCGCATGGCTCAACGCTTGATAATGACCGTTCTGGTATTCGTCATGGCAATCGCGTGTGGCTGCGAAACGCGATCAGCCGACACCGAGCAAATTCGCCTCGGCAACCGTGACTGGACACTTGAATTGGCAACCGACGAAGCGTCCATCCGCCGAGGCCTCATGGATCGGAAGCACATTCCAAGCGGAACTGGCATGCTCTTTGTCTTCAAGACACAACAAGTCCACCAATTCTGGATGGCCAATTGCCTGGTCGATATCGATGTGCTCTTTATTGATGGACAGGGACGTATCGCATCGATGCATCGAATGAAAGTCGAGTCGCCTCGCAAACCATCCGAATCTGTCTTGGCCTATGAGCAACGAATGAAAATGTATTCCAGTCGCATTCCTGTTCGCTTTGCGATTGAGTTACCAGCCGGATCGATTGATGCCTTGGGCGTGCGAGCCGGCGAATCGGTGCCACTGGATACCGATCGACTCAAGTTACTTGCGAAGTAGCGAGTTGAGCCGCCACCATCTTGGCAATCACATCAAACTCAAGATTGGCTTTGCAGCCAGCTCGCAAATCGCCGAGAGTCGTTTCTGAGAGCGTCGTTGGAATCAATGCGACTTCAAACCACGCATCTCCAAGTTCCGCAATCGTCAGCGAAACACCGGCAATCGTGATGGAGCCGCGTGGCGACAATAGGGAAGCGTGCGAAACAGGCATCGCAATACGACACCGGTAGCCCTCCACCCCCTCGCAAACCGATAGAACTTCCCCAAGAACATCCACGTGCCCTTGCACAAGATGGCCGCCCAATAATGTCGTTGGCGTCACAGCATGTTCGAGATTGACTCGATCGCGATCCCCAAGCCCACCGAGACTCGTCACATCAAGTGTTTGTGGAACCACATCAAAATCAATCACGCCGTTGCTGCTTCCAACCACCGTCAGACAGCAACCATCGACCGCGATTGAGTCGCCAAATTTCGGCTGATGGCTCCAGCCCAAAGCATCCACCCGCAGCCTCATGCCTGACTTTGTCGGCTGTGGCGTTCCGGCAAGGCTGCCAACGTGTTGAACCAGTCCAGTAAACATGACGTCCCCCACGATAGGCAGATCCGCATCGGTCCGTAGGCAAAATGACCAATTTGCCCATCGCAGAGGGCTGCATGAACCGAAGCACGCCCCATCAAGAAGAAGTTGGCGGTCATCGTGCTATCCTGCTCTGCTTCTACTCTTCCAAATGCCCCCTTCTGGAGATCCGGCGCATGTGTAGCGTTTCCAGCCTGCTTGCTCTCTATCTGGCCATGGCTCTCAGCATTGGCCCTGGTGTCGACTCCCAACTTGACCCAGCCGCCCGCAACGAAGCTCGAGTGGAAGCACTGGAACGCCAGATGCCGCTCGGCCCCCGCACAGCCAAGGCACTGGGCATGCGCGTGCAGTGGCGGAAGCCGATAGATATCGACTCAATTCGAGGCATGCACACCTCTCATGGAGCAGTGTTTTTGGTCAACACCAATAACGAAGTCTCCATGCTCGACCTCAAAGATGGGCGACACAAGTGGAAATCATTCGGTGGTAGCGCAAGCGACCTCATCCTAGATGTGGCCTACCTGCCAGAGAAAAACAAGGTGCTCGTCATTCGCAGCAACTCTATTCTGACCCTTGCAGGCGGAACCGGTTTGCCCATCTTAAATAAGGCAACACAGTCCAGCGTCCAGCCCCTCGACTGGCTCGCTGCAACCTCGGGCGTCATGTTTCACGATGCCTACATCTATGGTGGACTCGCAGGCGAGGTCGCATGGCAAACTTATGATCTTGGATTCTCTTCAAAGGCAAACCGAATCGGGAGGCGAATTGCAGAACCACCTGTACTTGCCGGCGAGATAGTCGTCGCAACCTCACAGGATGGGACATTGGCTGCTCTGGATGCAACAAGCGGAACGCTCCTGTGGACGAAAAAACTCCTCGATCAGGTTTCAGGCGAGCCTGCCACATCGAACAGACTTCTATTCGTAGCCAGCCATGATCAGCATCTACGAGCAATGGATGCCAGGGATGGCCGCGGCCGATGGTCGAGGCTCTTTGAGCAGCCATTGCAGTCGGGTCCGACGTTCATCGGCGATGCGGTCTATCAGCAAGTGCCCCAAACCGGCCTGGTCAAACTCGAGGCTTTGCCACCAAGTGCTCCCGAAGGCATCATCACATGGACTGCCGAAGACGTCTCCGGAGATGTCATCGCCACCATTGGAGAGCTCCTTCTTACCTTTGACCCCAGCAATAACGAGTTGCAAACCGTTTCCGCCCGAACAGGGGCGGTCGATGCGACGGGACGAATCAACAAGCTCTCGCTGATGAATGCTGAAGCAAACAACTTATTGCTGCTGGGCGGAAGCGGCGAACTCGAGTGCCTTGGCACAACGGGGAGTCACTGACACGTGCCGGATCTCGTTCCTGTTCGCCGCGCATTGATTTCAGTGAGTGACAAGTCTGATGTCATTCCGTTTGCACGATTTCTTCATGCTTCAGGCATTGAGATCATTTCAACCGGCGGCACTGCAGCGGCACTCAAGAAAGCCGGCGTGCCAACCAAGCCTGTTGAGGACCTCACTGGCTATCCAGAAATGATGGATGGCCGTGTCAAAACATTGCATCCGAGCATTCACGGCGGGCTTCTCGCAAGACGTGACGTAGATAGCCATGTAGCGGCGATGGTTGAACATGACATCAAGTCCATCGACCTGATCTGCATCAATCTCTATCCATTCGAACGAACCATTGCGAACTTAGATACCACCGAAGATGAGGCTATTGAGCAGATCGATATCGGCGGTCCAGCCATGCTTCGATCAGCGGCGAAAAATCACGCCTTTGTGGCAACCGTGACCTCCCCTTCGCAATACGACTCACTCATTTCAGACATGCACACCAATAACGGTGCAACCAGCCTACACCTTCGCAAACACTTAGCGGCCTCAGCCTTTGCTCGAACCGCAGGCTACGACGCCGCCATTTCGAATTGGCTCGCACGCTCTACAGACGAGGCGTTGCCACCACGGCTACAGATATCAGCGACTCGCTCCACACTCCTTCGCTACGGCGAGAATCCACATCAACAGGCTGCAATGTATGTACTCCCCGGAACGGGAGAGACTGGTATCGCCAGTGCCGAGACGATCGATGGCAAGCCCCTGAGCTATAACAATCTCAATGATGCCGCCGCAGCATGGCGATGCTGTGGTGATCTCATCCGGGCATGCGACGATCAAGCGGCGGCCGTGGTCATCAAGCATGCGAACCCTTGTGGTGCTTCAATTGCTGCCACGATCACGGAGGCATTTGAGGCTGCTTACCTCGGAGATCCACTCGCTGCCTTTGGCGGCATTTTGGGGCTCTCGCACCCAGTGAACGCTACGCTCGCTGCGGCTATCACAACTGGACATCGATTCCTTGAAGTCATCGTGGCACCCTCCTTTGATCAAGATGCGGTCGAGTGCCTCAGTGGAAAGTGGAAGAATATTCGATTGGTCGCCACTCCCGATGTTGGCAGGCCAGCCTCAAATACCATCGAAGTTCGCACAATTCCCGGAGGACTTCTCGCCCAAACGGCAGACTTCACGCTTGCCAACCCAAGCAAATGGCAGCATGCGGCCGGTCCACCGATGAACGAGGCCTTACGAGATAGTGCCATTGTCGCCATGACCGCCGTGAAACATGGTGGCTCCAATGCAATCACAATCGCAGGGAGTGGACGACTGCTTGGCCTTGGAAGCGGGCAGGTCGATCGATTGACCGCTTCTCGCATTGCTGTTGAAAAAGCAGGTGGCACCATTGCTGAATGCAGTGAAACCGTGGCCGGTTCAGATGCGTTCTTCCCATTCCCAGATGGCCCCGAAGTGCTGATCGACGCTGGCGTCACCTGCATTATCCAGCCGGGTGGTTCGAAGCGGGATGACGAGACATTTGCACTCTGCAATGAACGCGACGTGACCTGCATGGTCACCGGCACTCGGCACTTTCGACACTAGAAATTGAGGCCGCGGGACCCCGAGCGACTCACGTTGCGCCAATACTGACGTCAACCGGCTGTGGACTGGGCTGCCAGGTTGGCTCGTGGTCCAGATGCAACGGCACCCGAGCCCGACTGCCGGAATTCGGAATGCCTTCCTGGTCGATGATGCGTTGAATCGCCATGATGCCTTCCATCAACATCTCTGGACGCGGCGGGCACCCCGGGACATACACGTCAACAGGAATGTACTGGTCGACACCCTGCACAACGGCGTAGGTGTCAAAAACGCCGCCGGTTGATGCGCACGCGCCCATTGAAATCACCCATTTTGGCTCGCACATCTGCACGTAGATCCGCTGCAACACAGGAAGGATCTTCACAGGCACGCGACCTGCCACAATCAAGAGATCGGCCTGACGTGGGCTAAATCGAAACACCTCAGCCCCAAATCGAGCAAGATCAAATCGACTCGAAGCAGTCGCCATGAGCTCAATGCCACAGCAAGCCGTCGCAAAGGGCATCGGCCAGACAGCACTACGACGAGCCCAATTCACTACGCGGCTGAGCGACGTTGTCAGAAAGCCGTCGACTGGGATGGCTGATTCAAGACCCATTGGTGACTCCTGTTTCTTGGAATGAGCAGGCCTCCATAGTAACGACAGTGGATTTACGGCGGATGGTGAGCGATACTCTCTTGCATGGCTATCTCGATCATTCTGGCATTTGCGATCTCCGCTGCCGAGTTACCCGCCGCGGCATCAGGCGACGAGAGCATCGCACTGGCCAGGCAGTTGCTTCCTCACACGACCGCCCATCGAACCAGTCGATACGTCGTGCTAGCCGACACAGACCGTGAATTGATACGTGGCGTCGTCATTGCACTTGAAGAGACACGGCGGCAATATGATCGGTGGTGCCGCACCCTTCGGCTGCCGCCAGCTCGCCCAGATGACCGACTACTGTGCATTGTGTTCCACTCCCGCGACGATTTTGCAGCCTTTGCTGAGCAAACCGAGTCGCTGGGGAAGACCGCTGCACACATCAATGGCTATTTCAGCCCACGCTTTGACTGGATCGTCTGGTTTGATCCCGGAGACAGCGACGATATTGATAAGGCAACTAAGACGATCGACCAGGCCGAAGCTGATATCGATGCGGCAAACGCCAGAGGCGTCTCCCCAGAACGCGTCGAAGAAGCTCGACGCCAGATTGATGCTGCACGGTCAGAACTCGCTGCGCATGAGTACGCACGTCGAACTGAGGTATCGATCCATGAAGCCGTGCATCAACTTGTCCATGTTGGCGCAGCCTTCCCTGGCCGAGATCGCTGGCCCGATTGGTTACACGAGGGAATCGCCGTCGCATTCGAAACCGATCAGCCACGCAAACCTTTTGGTCCTGACCGCGACCACGCATCACGAGCTGATGGTTTTGCAACAGCGCTCACAGAAGGCCGCAATATTCCGCTGCAAAGCTTCCTCTCACTAGATCACATCAACCATGCGGAAGACAGCCATGTAGGCGTGGTCTACGATCAGGCAGGATCACTCATCTCTTGGCTGCACCGCCGGCGGCGGCATGATCTCGCCACGTTTCTCAACACGCTCGGTATTCCAGACCAAGAAGGCCAACTCCCATCGACTGAAACTGTCTTCATTGAAACAATCGGGAACGTAAGCGATATCGAACGTCGCTGGTTGACAGAAATTCGAGAGACGAAATAGCCGAACCAACCAATTGATCTACTCGCCAACTGGACACGCGATGATCGCTCCCAGTTTCCTGAGAAACGCCGGCAAGTTTCAACGCTTACACCGTGCAGCCCTGATTGCCCCCATTCACTGGCTGTCATTTGTTGTCTAGATGATCTATGAGGGCGACGAAACGCCGGTTCGCCATCGCCTGCTTGCCCGCTGCAAGATGACTGCGACTTCCATGCCGTACAGCAGGCACAACCACATCACATATACCCACAACATGAGCATTGGAACCAACCCAAGGC
>JAQWLT010000036.1 GCA_029247205.1 Phycisphaerales bacterium
CGCGTCGCCACCGTTCATCTGCCAGGCTTCCGGCTCGATGGTCTCGACGATGATGTCGATCAACTGCTGTGTCTTCTCCTCTTCGGAGAGGCGTTCCGGCTCACCTTCGGGGTTGCCGAACGGGGCACCGCCGCCGCCGCCGCCGCCACCGCCGCCGCCGCCGCCGCCGCCTAAGTTCAGGTTTGGCGGATCGTTGAAGTCGGGAACTGGCATAACGAGGTCGCGAATGTCATAGACGATTGGAACAACCCGTCGCTGCAGCGATGCCTTGGTCGAAACCACAAGCATGCCATCCTGTACATCCCATTCTGGGTGCGTATTGTCATCGCCGGTTTGCTGAAGCAGTCGCGTCAACACGATGTCAAGTGGTTGCTCATTCAGTTCAAGTTCAACTGGCGTGTCCTGCTCGATGCCGTCTTCGGCCAACGCCTTCCAGTTGGTATAAATCTTCAGACCGTCCATGGCCTCCTGCAGCACATTGAGGGCTGACTCGAAGGTTGTCGTGGGAGGAAATGTGAATGGCAATTTGATGCTCTGCAACTTGCGGAAGACCGCACGATCTGCAGGCGGAACCATGTACCCACCATCTGTACCGCGAAGATGACTGATCTGAGGCCAGTCTTCTGGATACGTCAGCAAGCCGTTGATAGAACGGTCGCCAGGCCCACTCAGATTACGGAATGGAATCTGCTGCAGCCGCTGATTCTCAATCGCGACGGATGCCTCGCCAAAGGCTCTTTGCTGCTGATAATCGCTGTATTTACGGTAAATCTCAGTCGTTCGGATGACATCTCGCAAGGCGAGTGCGGCCGGATTCTGAGGGTCGATGAACAGGATCTCATCAAGCACCTGAAGGGCTTCGCGGTACTTCAGTTCTGCCTGCAGATGCCGCACACGAACCAGATTCTCACGGATAATCCGAGCCTTCTCAGTCTCTGCCTTATGCACTTCAGATGCCCGGGACTGCTCGGCCTCGGTTGCCGCTGCTTGCTGTGACAAAATTCGGTGATTATTTGCTGACTCATCAATGAGCGAAATCAACTCATTGGCCTGCTTGTCCATGCCCGACAGTTCTGCCTGTGAGAGATATTGCCGGCGTTGGCGCACCTTGATCTGAGCGCTCAGAACCTCTCGGCTCGCACCCTTGAAGTCTTCCTGCGAGAGCAACTGCTTCGCCCGGGTGTACCCCTCTTCAAATTCAATCTTCGCCCGATCGCGTTGCTCTTGATACCGCTGCTGCACAGACTCAACGCCACTGGACGTTGGCCCCTGAAGCATCTCGCCCTCGTCGAGCATGGCCATTGCTTGGCCGTACCCACGACTTGCTTGTTCGTTACGAGGCATGAGTTGCATGACCTCGGAGTACTTGTTGGCCGCTTCACGCCACTTGCCCTCGCGTTCGTACCGTCGAGCTGCAAGCATGGCCGCATTAATCTTCGCTGCATGCTGAGTAGCAAGATCAACTTGCTCACCCTTCTTGTCATCAGCTTTGTCGGGCGCATCTTGTGCACTTGCGAAGCTCGTGGTGCCAAAACCCACAAGCACAGCCGTTGCCAAGGTCCAAATCTGGATACGCCCGATGAGGCGAAACTTCATATTGATCTCCACTCTCTGCTCTCGAAGCGATGACCCTCTCAGAACACTCTCACACAACTATTGATGTGCAGGAATAGCCCAAGAATCACCATGGATCCCTCGCCAACACCTGTGAATCCATTTCCTCAGGTGGCGGTGAGAGCAGGTACGGTAGTTCTACGAGGCCTCGCCTGCAACCGAATCACAGGCCCTGAGCCCATTCATTTCGTCTGCAAACCACCTAAAGAGAGCCGCTGCCTCGTGCGGACCCGGGGAAGCCTCTGGGTGGAACTGGACTCCACGAATTGGTAACTCGCGATGAGCAAAGCCAGCCACGGTCCCATCATTCAAGTGCTCATAGCTCACATCACACCCAACAGCTTCAAGCGAGGCCGCGTCTACACAGAATCCGTGGTTCTGACTGGTGATCAGAATTCGCCCTGCTTGGACGTCTCGAACGGGCTGATTGGCCCCTCGGTGCCCAAATGGCAGTTTCCAGGTTGTTGCCCCGAGGGCCAAAGCCAATAGTTGGTGACCTAAGCAAATTCCAAACATCGGCAGTTCGCCAATAAGGTCCCGTAGGGCCCCGATGACTGCCTCAACCGCTGCGGGGTCGCCTGGACCATTGGAAATGAACAGTCCCTCCGGCTGAAGTTCTCTGATCGCAGCTGCTGAGGTCCCTGCTGGCACTGGCAGCACTTCGCACCCAACCGCCACCAAATGCCGGTAAATATTCTGCTTCGCCCCGCAGTCGATCGCGACCACCCTGAGTGGCTTGCCTTCGGGCGTTGGAACTGCAGGCCACCATTGATCAAGGGCCGTATCCCACCGCTGAGGAGCCCCCGCCCCAGCTGCCGTGGCTAAGTCGCAACCAGCCATACTGGGGCTCGACCGAACACGCTCAAGAACGGCCTCGCTTGATATGGAGTCACCCACCGCGATCATCCCGCGCATCACCCCACCCCCACGAAGACGACGTACAAGCGCCCGCGTGTCAATACCGGTGATTGCTGGCACGCCGTGGTGTGTCAGCCAGGCCGGAAGATCCATCTCCGAACGGCAATTCGACCTGATTGAGGCCATCTCACGCACCACAAATCCAGCCACCTGTGGGCCTATTGACTCAATATCGTGCTCACACACGCCGTAGTTGCCAATATGAGGAGCAGTGAGCACCAAGATTTGTCCGCGATAACTCGGGTCGGTCAAGGCCTCTTGGTAGCCGGTCATGGCGGTGCAGAAGACAACTTCACCGAGCCCATCTCCGCCTCCACCACAAGATTCACCGGCAAAGACGGCCCCATCCTCCAAAACCAACCGTGCGGAAATAGTTTCAACCGACATGTCCCGGAGTGTAGACAATGCTGACGTGCACGAGTTGTTTCCCGAACCCATTGTTGGTTGGATTCGCGTCGGTATCGATCGACCAATTGATATCGCCGGTTGTGGGCTGACCTATGCGGTCGGCCCGGATCTAGGCGAACTCTCCCCTGGCGATGCCATCACGGTACCGCTCGGTCGTGGCAATACGCCAACGGCGGGCTGGGTTCTATGTTCATGCCCTCCGCCGGACCCTCCCCTGAATACCGTCAAACACGTACTCGCACGCCGAAACGCTGTGGCGATTCCACCTGATCTTGTCCGGCTCGGCGCATGGATTGCCCGCTACTACCTCGCCCCAATCGGCCCAACACTCTCTTCGCTTGTCCCCTCTGCAGTCAAACGCGGAACCGGAACTGTACAGCGACGCCTGCTCACACAAGCGCCGCCGCCGGACGAGTGTCCACGACTGGGCCCAGCGCAGAAGAAAGTCCTGCACGCAATTCAGTCCATCTCTGAAACAGATCAGCCAATAGAACGGCGTGCACTGCGAGATCTTGCAGGCGTCGCAACCTACGGACCAATTGATGCATTAGTACGTAACGGCCTGCTTATCGAGACGCGTCGTTCAGATATCGAAGCAACTTGGCAGGCCACGCACCTACCTGCAGCAGCCGCGCCTACACCAACGGCTGCGCAACAAACAATCATTGACGATATTGGCGAAGTACTCGACGCAGGATTTTCGGTGCATCTCATGCGCGGCGTCACCGGGTCGGGCAAGACCGAGGTCTATCTTCGCCTCATCGAACAAGTACTCAAGGCTGGACACTCGGCGCTCGTGCTCGTACCAGAGATCTCTCTCACTCCCCAGACCGCTGGACGGTTGTCAGCGAGGTTTCCCGATCAACAAGTCGCCTTGATGCACTCAGCCTTACCCGCCGCAGCACGAAACGCGCAGTGGTCCGCTGCGAAATCTGGCGAAGCACGCATCGTGCTCGGCGCGAGAAGCGGTGTGTTTGCGCCCATACCTCCACAGTCCATCGGGCTGATCGTGGTGGACGAAGAGCATGATGCATCCTTTAAACAAGATTCCACGCCCCGCTATCACGGACGCGATGTCGCCATTCGCCGCGGCCAAGATGCCAACTGCCCGGTTTTGCTGTGTAGTGCCACGCCCTCACTGGAGAGTTGGCACAACGCCAATACGCGCAATGATTGGACTCTGCATCATCTGGCAGAACGTGCGCCAGGCTTGTCGATCCCCCGCACCCGCGTGGTAGATCGCACGGCTGAGCGACGCGAAGACCCTGGTGGCGGCGCTATCGGACCGACACTTCGCGCCGCGCTTGACCGCGTACTTGATGGAGGTCACCAAGCACTATTACTGCTCAATCGGCGAGGCTGGGCAACCTATATCGCATGTCATGACCGTCGTTGTGGATGGACGCTGCAGTGCGAGCACTGCGATGTCACGATGGTGTACCACCGCGCTGGAGAAGTGCCTGGTCGTGGCTACTTGCGGTGCCATCACTGCCACCGTGAGGTGCGACTCCCCAAAATATGCCCCGACTGCGGAGGTCGCCCCACACGCCTTGGACAGGGCACACAACGGCTTGAAGAAGAGTTGCTCGCCATACGTACAGACCTCGTACTAGGCGAAACGCTCGTACGCATGGATTCTGACTCGATGCAACACATCGACCACTTCCATACCGTGCTCGCCGCCTTTCAACGGGGCGAGATTCGTGTCCTTCTAGGCACGCAAATGATTGCTAAGGGGCTTGACGTACCGGGAGTCCAACTCGTTGGAGTCATCGACGCTGACACAGCAATGCACTTGCCCGACTTTCGCGCAGCTGAACGTACATTTCAGTTAGTGAGCCAAGTCACTGGACGGTGCGGCCGAGGCGAGATGCCAGGCCGCGCGATTGTGCAAACAATGGACCCCGATGCACCATCGATTGTGCAAGCTGCCAGTGGCGAGACGGAAGCTTTTCTCAATGCAGAGGTTATGATGCGACGTGATGCCCTGCTTCCACCAATCACACGCATGGCTCGCGTGGTGATTCAGCACGAGGACCTCACGACCTGCGAGAAACGCTCGGAGCGAGTGGCTGCAGGCCTTCAAGCCCTTGCCCCAGACAGCGGAGTCACGCTCGGACCCATGCCGTGCCCACTACCACGGCTCCGCGGACGTCACCGGCGAGAAGTCTTGCTGACTGCAATAACCGGTCAAGACCTACAGGCCTGGCTCCATGAGGCCCTCGCCCAGCGCGTGCTCCACGACCCAGCAATCATGGTGGATGTTGACCCGATCTCGTTGCTCTGACCCCGGCGTGCGGTACCATGGGGGTCTTGCCGTTCTCTGCCGCTCCTCTTGCGACGCCTTCGATCTACCCGCGATGGACCCACCACAGATGGACTCCCACACAGACGCCGGCATGCCCCCTGCCGCCCCTGGCCTCAATGGCTGGAATGCTGCATGGGTTGATCAAATGCATCAGCGATGGATGGCGGACCCGGCAAACGTGCCCGAATCGTGGCAGTTTTTCTTCAGTGGATTCCAATTGGCAACCTCAGACGACGGCCAGGCCGCCGGCCAACCGGCAGTCGATCAGATCATCAATGAAACGCGGCAGTTTGGTCACCTCTCAGCCGATCTTGATCCACTTGGCCTGCGAACCATTCCAGAAATGTCATGCACGCTCGAGTCTGTTGGCCTGTGTGAAGCCGATCTCTCCCGCACCTTCGATGCTGGTGATCTCCCACTCGCTTCCCCCGCAACACTTGGATCCATTCTCGAGCATCTCCGAAGAGCGTGGTGCGGCACGCTTGGCGTCGAATCGGAACATATCCGATGTAAAACGCAGCGTCTGTGGTGGCGAACGCACATTGAATCTACTGAACACAGTGCCCCGCTTTCCGCGGACACCCGCCGCGACATTCTGCGAGGACTCCAACAAGCAACAGGCCTTGAGCGATTCCTCATGCGCCGATACGTCGGCAGCAAATGGTTTAGCCTCGAAGGCGGCGAGACGCTCATTCCCATGCTCACCGAGCTGCTCGATATCGCCGCTGAAGATGGCGTTGAAGAAGTCGCCTTCGGCATGGCGCACCGAGGACGAGTGAATGTGTTGGTCAATATTCTTGAGAAGTCCTACGATCAACTCTTTACTGAATTTGAAGAGGCTTGGACCGAGGACTTTGTCGAGAGCGGTGGCGACGTCAAATACCACCGAGGCTACAGCTCAAATATCACAACGACGAATGGACACCCCTTGCACTTGACGATGGCCTCAAATCCATCGCATCTCGAGTGGGGCCACCCCGTCGTACTCGGTCGAATTCGCGCCAAACAACGACTTCGGGGCGATACGATCCGACGACAATGTGTACCTGTATTGCTCCACGGCGACGCCGCTCTGCCAGGCCAAGGCGTGGTGCAGGAACTCGCCAATATGGCCGGACTCCCCCCCTACGAGGTCGGCGGAACGATTCACATCGTCATCAATAATCAAGTGGGGTTCACCGCTGAACCAGACGAAGCATTCTCCAGTGTCTACTGCACTGACGTCCTCCGTGGGCAAGACATTCCGATCATGCACGTCAATGGGGCAGACCCAGACCAATGTATTCGGGCCATGCGACTAGCCATTCAGTGGCGGCAGGAATTCGGTCGAGACGTAGCCATTGATCTGTGGGGATGGCGGCGATATGGCCACAACGAAACCGACGAACCCGCCTTTACCAACCCAACGATGTATCAAGCCATTCGGGCCCAGCCTGCAGTTGTTGAAACCTACGCCGCAACACTTGCCGGCGAAGGGATCATCGATCAAACCGAAGCGGAACAGGCCGACAAACGACTGCTTGAAGTCATGGACCAGTCGCAGCAGCGAATTCGCGAGTGCCCCGTTCGCCCAACACCGCTTGCATTCGATGACAAGTCGACGTGGGCTGGATTTGGCAAAGCATGGCACGGTGAAGAGGTCGACACGGCTGTCAGCAAAAAAACCCTTGAAACAATCGCCGAAGTATTTGGCCGTGTGCCCGATACATTCACCCTGCACCCAAAGCTCGAACGATTACTCGCCGAGCGTTCCTCAGTCGTACGCGAGGACCGCCCACTGGACTGGGCCATGGGCGAGTTGTTCGCCTATGGCAGCCTGCTTCTTGACGGCTATCCAATTCGCCTCACTGGCGAAGACTGCGAACGGGGAACATTCAGCCACCGTCATGCCGTGCTCTTCGATAACGAGACAGGCAAGGCGTTCTCGCCACTTAATCACATCAACACTGCCCAGTCGCGGATGTGCATTCACAACTCTCCGGTTACCGAGTCGGCCTGCATCGGCTTTGAGTATGGGTACTCCCTTGGAGATCCCAACATGCTTGTCGTGTGGGAAGCCCAATTTGGTGACTTCGCCAATGTTGGCCAGGTCTACTTCGATCAATTCATCGCATCGGCCGAACGAAAGTGGCGACGACATAGCGGTCTCATCTGCCTACTGCCTCACGGCTATGAAGGCATGGGGCCCGAACACTCCTCGGCTCGGCTCGAACGGTTCTTGCAGTTGTGTGCGAATGACAATATTGAAGTAGCCATTCCAACAACACCTGCGCAGATGTTCCACTTACTCCGACGGCAAATGCGACGCGCATTTAGAAAGCCGCTCATCGTGCTCACGCCAAAGAGCCTATTGCGCCATCGTCAGGCGGTCAGTTCTGTGGCCGAACTCACAACTGGGCAATTTCATCGTGTGTTGGCAGACCCAAGTTCGCCAAAGGCAGCCGATGTTCGCCGCGTACTCTTCTGTAGTGGGAAAATTGCATGGGACTTGATGACGTCGCGTGACGAAAAACCCCCTGAAGAATTGACTGCTGTCATCAGACTCGAACAGTTGTATCCATTCCCAGAGGAACAAATCCAAGAAGTGCTTGAAAAATACGACGACGCCACGACCTGGATGTGGGTGCAAGAAGAACCTCGAAACGCTGGTGCTTGGACGTGGATCTCTGACACTTTTTGCGAGCAACTCGATCGACAACTTGATGTTGTCAGCCGTCCAGCCAACGCTTCACCTGCAGTCGGTTCAGCACGGCTGCACCGCATCGAACAGGAAACCGTACTTGATGCCGCCTTCGGTCGACCAACCAACACATCGGCTGAATCGGTGGAGCAAAACGCATGAGTATTGACATCGTCATCCCAAGTCTCGGCGAATCGATTACCGAGATTCGACTCGGCAAGTGGCTATGCCAGAACGGCGACTGGATCGACCGCGACGCGTCGCTGGTTGAACTCGAGTCCGACAAAATCACACAGGAACTGCCGTCGCCCATCGCAGGCATTGTCACGATCACCGAGCAAGAAGGCACAGACCTGCCAATTGGCGCGGTCATTGGATCGATCGATTCTGACGCCGCACGGCCCGCTGCAACAACAGATGATGCGGCCACTGTCATTCCCGCCACTCGCGTTGAGGTTGCAACCGAAACAGCAGCGTCAGCCGACACACAATCCCCACGAGCCACACCGATGGCCCGGCATCTTGCCAAGGACCGCGGTGTTGAGTTGTCAGAGATACACGGCACAGGACCGTCTGGCCGCGTCACAAAATCGGATGTCCTGGCAACTTCGTTGCCGCCCGAACGAGAGACGGTTGAATCATCGCCAGCAGCAGCAAGCAGTGACCTCGCTCTCCGCGGCGTCAGACGAGAGCGTCTATCACCACTACGCCGACGCATCGCCGAGCGGCTTGTCGTAGCACAACAAACTGCCGCCATGCTCACCACCTTCAATGAAGCCGACATGAGCGAGGTCATCCGTCTTCGAAAAGCACACAAGGATGACTTCAATGACCGCTTTGGCGTCAAACTTGGCTTCATGAGTTTCTTTGCCCGAGCAGTGGTGTCCGCATTACATGCTTACCCAGAAGTCAATGCGTGGCTCGACGGTGATGAGATTGAGTACCACGACTACGTAGATCTGTCGGTCGCGGTCGGTACTGACCGTGGTCTCGTTGTGCCCGTTATTCGCAATGCTGACAGACTTACTTTTGCTGATGTCGAGGGTGATATCGCCCGCCTTGCCCAAAGTGCTCGCAGTGGACGTCTTGGCCTCGAAGACATGACCGGTGGCACCTTCACCATCAGCAATGGTGGCGTGTACGGCTCGATGATGTCCACGCCGATTCTCAACCCACCGCAGTCTGGCATTCTTGGCCTGCATCGCATTTCGAATCGGGCGGTCGAAGACCCTGACCACCCGGGCAATATCGTGCTCCGCCCGATGATGTACCTCGCCTTGTCGTATGACCATCGCATCATTGACGGCGGCACAGCCGTTGGATTCCTCGTCCATGTCAAGGAGTGCATCGAGTCGCCCTAGCGGCTCCTGCTCGGCATGTGAACGACTGCGACCCAATTGGCCATGTGCCAGTGCTGCTGGCCGAAACCCTTGACTTGCTGTGCCCGCGAGCAGGTGATGTGGTGCTCGACTGCACACTTGGCCGTGGCGGCCACGCGATCGCCCTTGGCACCGCCGCAGAGGGAGTTTCAGTTGTTGGATTGGACCTCGATGACTCCAATCGAGCATTTGCCGCCGAGCGGCTTGGCAATGCGAATATTGCCAATACAACGAGTTCTGGGAACTTTGTACGGGCGCCGGAGGCACTCCGAGCAGCAGAGCGAACAGCGAATATTGTCCTGGCTGATTTAGGCTTTGCCTCCAATCAAGTCGATGACAACGAACGAGGCCTGTCCTTTTTGAAGGACGGCCCACTGGACATGCGGCTTGACCCGACTGCGACCGTCACCGCCGCCTCACTCCTAGCCTCATTGCCCGAGCAGGAACTCTCCAACATCATTCGTAGATATGGCGAGGACCCCTATGCCGATCGGATTGCGCAAAAAATTGCATTGAAACGTACACAACGGCCGATCGATTCGACAGGACTCCTTGCGGATCTTGTCCGCGAAGCTTATGGCGCCCGAGCCCGCACCTCGCGCCAGCATCCCGCGACCCGAACGTTTCAAGCGATTCGGATTGCGGTAAACGACGAACTCGCAGCGTTGCAGACGTTGCTCGATCGGCTGGGTAAGGCAATGCGGACGGGTGATCAGTCTTGGCTCGCCCCCGACGCTCGGATCGGCATCATCGCCTTCCACAGCCTCGAGGACCGACCAGTCAAGACATGCTTCGCGGCACTTGTCCAAGAGGGTCTCGCCGTTGATCTCTCCGCTGGTGCGGTTCGCGCGGGAGACGACGAGCAGGACCGGAACCCCCGAAGCCGCTCTGCAAAGCTTCGGGTCATCCGGCGAGTATGAGTGATCCTTTCCCCCTGCATGGATGCGGGAGCAAATGATCGGTAGTTGAAAGAGTTCCCCTTTCGCATGGACGCGTGGTGATGACCCAGGAGAACAAATTTGCGATCGTCATTGGCTTTGCCCTCCTCCTCGTGGTGGGCATTCTGGTATCCGATCACCTCGCTGAACTCGCTCGCGGTGACGCTGGCACGCTCATGGCTATAGATCCACTTGAGCCCAATGGTGGCATCATCGAGTACCAACCGCTGATCCATCCCGACCCCGTACCCACTGTGCCTGCCAGCGAGATGGCGGTCCCCGCCACGACTGGCATGACAGTCATCGTCCACACCGTCGGTCGCGGCGAGACACTCTCGCAAGTAGCACTCAAGCAGTACGGTGATCGATCGCTGGCAAACTCGCTCGGCACCTACAACAAATTGCCACACCCGGACCGGCTTGTTATTGGGCAACGACTACTCATTCCGAATCGCCACGACCTAGCCTCAGCACCACCCACAATGGCTGCTCAACAGTCCCCCACGGCGATTGCGAAGGCAGCAGCAGTCCCGAATGTGGCTGAATATGTTGTGGCCTCTGGTGACACGCTCTCAGAACTCGCCCAGAAACTGATGGGCTCTGCTCGGCATACCAATGAACTACTCAGCATGAATAAGGACCGCGTCCCCACCGCAGACTCGCTCCGCGTGGGCACCCGACTTCGCTATCCAGCCACAGAACTGCAGGCGAGACAATGAGCACACGCTTCTTGCTTGTCGTCTTGCTCGCTGGTCTCTGTGGACTGTGGCTGCTCTCGATGCGGCAGCAACGGATCGTTCTGATTCATGACATGAGCGTGCTCCACAGCCAACTCACCGCAGATCGGGCGAAACTGTGGCAGGCTCGGGCCGATGTCGCAGGTATGACCGCTCCAAGTGTGATCGATGCGGCCACCGGGCCCGAATGGGTCTCGGCAATGCACCAGGAGGGCAAGGGCCACCACGATGAGCCCTGACCTGCCGAGTGACCGACAGTCAAGGCGGATAAGAGGATGGACCACCACACTGGTCGTCTGTGCCTCGATTGTTCTACTCGGTATTCCTGTTCGCGTCATTCAACTACAGATCGCACCGTCAGACTCACTCGCAGCAGCGCTCACGCATACTGTCAGCCACTCGGTGCCCTTGGTTCGCCGAGGTGACTTACTTGACCGACGCGGGCGACTCGTGGCCACGACAACACTTGGCTGGCGAGCGTTCATCGATCCGCAAGAGTCTGATGACCCAACCACGCTGGGAATGCGCCTGCAAGACAGCATTGGGCTCGATGCCCTCGATGTCGACCAAGCCTTGTCCGGAAAACTGCATCGTCGGTACATTCCCATCTCAGGATTACTTGAAGACTGGCAGATCAGAAAGCTCAGGACCCAACCAATTTCAGGCGTTGCCCTTGAAACGCTGCCAGTCCGTCGATACCCCACAGGAACAGATGGTGGATCCATCGTGGGCATGGTCGGGTTCGAACACGATGGGCTCTCCGGCCTTGAGCACACACTGCAGTGGAAACTGAGCCCACAGCCTGGCAGCCTAGAAGTTGTGCGGGACGCTGGTCGCCGAGCGATCTGGATTCCAGCCGGGGGCTTTGATCCCGGCCGCGATGGCGATTCCATTCGCCTGAGTATCGATCTTGAAGTGCAGCGAATGGCCGAGTCGCGACTTTCCGAAGCAGTACACGAGTACGGGGCAGCTGGTGGGCGTGTTGTGATCATGGACCCCTCCACTGGTGAGATACTCGCCGCCGCAGACGTGCTTGCGTCGCCGCCAACAAGCCCCGCGCGTTTACAACGCCATCGATGCGTCACCGACCCCTACGAGCCTGGGTCGACATTCAAGCCCTTTGTATGGGCCGCCGCAACCCAAGACGGCACGGCAAGCCCGGACGAAGTGCTGCCGACACCGTCATCGGGCGCACATCGAACAAGTTTCGGTCGCCGGATTCGCGATGTCCACACCTACGGGCCTACATCGTGGCGGCGAGTGCTTGTCAAGTCACTCAATAGTGGTATGGCCATTGTTGCGGAGCGAATGCAGCAATCTCGTCTTCAAGAACTCATCTCTACGCTCGGGTTTGGACACCTCACCGCTTGTGGACTTCCAGGGGAAACTCGGGGCATCGTCACGACGCCACGCAATTGGTCTGCGTACACACAAACTTCGGTCGCCATGGGGCACGAAATCGCAGTGACACCTATTCAGATGGCCCGAGCCTTCTGTGTCTTTGCCGGTGATGGTTCGATACCCATTCCCACAATCCATGCACTCAACCAAGGAACCACCATCATTCGTATGCCCGTGTACGACGCTGACACAGTGCAAGTAACCAGAGAGACGATGGGACTGGTAATGACCGAAGGTACCGGGCGGCGAGCACAGTCTGATCTGTACTCCATGTTTGGCAAGTCAGGCACCGCCCAGTTACCCAAGAAAGAGGGCGGCGGCTATCACGAAGATCGGTACATCTCTAGTTTCATTGCCGGTGCGCCAGCCAAGCAAACACGCATCGTCGTGCTGTGCGTGATCGATGATCCAGACCGCTCGCTTGGCCGCTGGTACGGAGGTTCTACAGCAGGTCCGGTGGTAAAAGACTTGGTCGACCGCGTATTGCCATATCTCGGAATCGCTCCTGACACGTTGATGGCCCAAAGAACCAAGTAGCGAGCGTCATCGCCACGTCGGCGGTTCTCCCGAGATCGCCGCTAGTTCGCGACTCCCTCCAGCGAGCAGTATCCCCACAGCCCAGAGACCGGCAAATACGATTGCAGCCACAATCGCATCAACAGCCATGCACCAACTCGCCGCGAGCAGTGGTTGCCACAAGGCAACCAACCGAATCGCCCGCCTCGCCGCGATCCGCCGAGTAGAAGACCTTGGCAATACTCCTCTCATGGTCAGTCCCAGAAGCAACAATCCACCGAGTGGCCACAACAGGACAACTGGCGAATGCCCCGCAAGCCAACTCGCATTTGCACCCATTCCACGCAATGTCAGAATCACTCCCGACAAAACAAACCAGGCGAACACTACGACCACCAATGCTCGACCTGACAGGATGGGTCGTTTGTCCGCCAAGATGTGCACACCAATTGAGGTAAGCACCACAATCGACATCGCCAGCCACACAACTGTGGGCATCGGCATTTGCCAGTCTGGCACCAGCATGATGCCGGCAACCAAGGACCCAGGTACGACAAGCCCGATCGCGGGAATGAACTTCGCGACTCCATTGTGGAAGAGCAGCAGCATTGCAAGGACCAACGTGACCCATGTCGCATCGCGGCCAAGTGCCGTCGCCATGGCAATGGCCACGACCAGAGATCCGACCAATACCAATGCGTCCGGCCCCGTTGATGCAGAAGGACGTGTACCTGAGATCGCAGCATCACGACGGCGATCGAGCAGATTGTTCATCGCAGCGCCATAAGCGACGAGCCCAATAGCTGCGCCCACTGCAGAGAGGAGCGCTAGGCCGCGTGGAAGATCAGGCCACGGGGGCACACCATCACCCGCTGCCCACTCAACGAGCACAACCGTCAATGCCGCGTTGCACGCTGCCCCAAATGCAACAGCCAGGGCCGTGTGATGATCTCTGGGTCTACTCACTCGCTGGAAACTCCCTACGTACGCGGCGGGCGCGGTACGATAGCCCCTCAGAACAATGCCGCCACATGAATGCAGCGTTTCACTACAGATCATCCACATGCCAACCTATCGACACCCCGCTCCAAGCACCCTCGCACGCGATCTTCGAATCGCAGTGGCCATATCGACATATCACGAAACGGTGACCGAGCCACTGGCCGAAGGGGCCACCGAAGCATTTCTGAATGCCGGAGGCCAGCCGAACAATCTGACGACCATGCCTTGTCCTGGGGCATGGGAATTGCCCGTGGCAGTCGCGGCGATGCACGAGCGGTTGCGTCCGCAACCCGACGCCTACTTAGTACTCGGGTGTGTCATTCGAGGCGAGACGACGCATGATCAGTGGATCAATAGCGCCATCTGTGGGGCCCTCGCAAACTTCAGTGTCCGCATTGCCACACCAGTTGGCCTTGGCCTACTGACCTGTAACACGATGGAGCAAGCAATGGCACGCGCAGGTGGCGAGCGAGGCAATAAGGGATCCGAGTCGATGTCTGCTGTCATTGAACAAGTCACGGCCATTACCAAATTTGGAAGCGTTGTGCCTTCATGAATGACCTACATGTCATCCGCAGAGGGGCGTTGCTTGCGATGTGTCAATTCGATGCTGGTCGTGATGACGACATAGAGAGTGTTCGCGAGGGCCTGCGTGGAAGTGACATCGAGGAGCGATTACTCGACGCCGCGATCTCGCTCGCGGAGGATGCATGGAGTGGCCGCGCCGAGACTGATGCAACGACGAAACTGCTCATGTCCGAGTGGCCGATCCACCGCCAGCCCATCGTCGATCGATCCATTATTCGTCTCGCCGCATGGGAGATTCGCTCAGGCCAGGTGCCTCCACGTGTCGCAATCGATGAAGCCATCGAATTGGCACGTGAGTTCAGTACCGAGCACTCACCACGCTTCGTCAACGGCGTCCTTGATCGGTACTGGCACGGATTCACACCCCCACCACCAGTCGAACAGGTGGACTAGACAACTATGGGACTCGTTGGATCGACAATCGGCGCCATCAAGCGGGGGCTCTCCCGCACGCGATCAGCCATGGGCGGTTCGCTCGCCCGTTTGCTCAAGGGACGCCGTCTCGACGCTGACACAATTGATGCAATTGAGACGTACCTACTCGAGGCAGACGTCGGGGTCAAAGCCACGACCGAAATCATTGCGGCACTGCGAGCAGACGCAAAGGCTGGGCATATGGAACACGGCGAGGATGCGATTTCGTTCTTGCAGACTCGGATCCGCGAACAACTTGGCGAGCCAATCCCAATCGCAGAGACCCAGGACAGACCAATGGTCATTTTGGTCGCAGGCGTCAATGGCGTCGGCAAGACAACATCGGTCGCCAAGATCGCCCATTCATTGCGGGCAGAGGGTCGCTCGGTCCTCTTGGCGGCCGCTGACACTTTCCGAGCAGGTGCTGTCGAACAGTTAGCCACGTGGGCCAAGCGGCTCGATGTGGATCTTGTTCGCGGGAGCGAGGGCGGAGACCCTGCAGCCGTCGTCTGGGATGCAATTGATGCAGCAATCGCCCGTGATGTCGACGTCTTGCTCGTCGACACTGCTGGCCGGATGCACACTGAAGAGAGCCTGATGCGGCAGTTGACCAAAATCCGAGATGTACTCGAAAAGCGAATCCCAGGCTCGCCACATGAAGTATTGCTGGTCTTGGATGCCACGCAAGGACAAAATGCACTCGTCCAAGCACGGACCTTTGCCGAGGCCGTCGACGTATCTGGGATCTTTCTGGCCAAACTCGATGGCACCGCCCGAGGAGGCATCGTGGTCGCCATCGCGGCGGAACTGGGCATCCCCCTCAAACTCATTGGGCTTGGCGAACGTCCCGAGGATGTCGAACCATTCGATCCATCAAGTTTCGTTGCAGGGCTCTTTGACGAGCACTGAAAGAAGTCATCCGCTTGTGAAGGCGGTCTTCCGGGAGTATCGTCCTCATCGTGTACGGCACATTGGCCACCATCATGCGGCGGCGTTTCCGTCAGATCACCCAACTCGGGTTGGCTGGGCTGCTTCTCGGCCCCTTGGCATTCAACGCCGAAGCAGCAAGAACCATCCCAGCTCAGAACGGCGGCACGCTCGATGGATTTGTGCTGCCGGTTGAACCGCGTGATGGGGATATCACCATTCGGGCCCTCCGCGGCTGGCACTGGCGATCTGGATCGACCCAGAGGCTCATTGTGCAAGGCGATGTGCGGGTGGAAGTTGCGGGGTGGACATTCGAAGGCTCACGCATCGTTTTGTGGCTTGACCGCATTCCAAGCAGCGACGGCGTCGTAACACAAATCGCTTTATGGGTGCCAGACGCGACCTCACATACCGCCGGAGTTGGACGAGGTACATCGGGTCGCAACATCATGGTCATCGGATCGATCCGGGGCGAGACCATCATCGATGCCGCACTGATGACGGCCGAGCGACCAAAGCAACTGGCACATTTGATTCAGCGAGCAGATGATCGACTTTCCAACTACGTTCAGTCTGTTACAAGTCAACCACCTCCGCTCACTGACTACCCCACCGTCGTTCCCCCACCTGAACTTGCCAAGCCGTTTACTCCTGTACCTGGCGGATCCATTCCTGCTGCGGCTTCTTCGCCCATTGCCCCAACCGCACTCGGTGCTCAGTGGCTGCGCAAACCCGGAGCCACCGTTGCATTCAGCGGCAACCATGTCACAGTCGACGGAGGCGACACCGAGTCAACCATTCTGGCCGACGGGAATGTGGTCATCTTGTATAAACCGGCCAATCGCTCCGATAACCTTGGTGCCTTGCGATTATCAGCTGAACGTGCCGTCATCTACCTCTCGCCGGGGCAGCTTGCTGACTCGGCCAACTCGTTATCAGCCGAGGATGTCCGCGGGGTCTATCTTGAAGGCGCCGTCATAGCCGAGTCGGACCGCGAGGACTATGTCGTTCGGGCGGAGCGGATGTACTACGACTTCGTGACAGACCGCGCGATCATGCTCGATGCAGTGCTGCGTACCTATGACCGAGAACGCGGTGTTCCAATCTACGCCAGAGCAGCAGAGTTGCGGCAATTGGCTTCGGACCAGTGGTCCGCCAAGAATGTACGGCTCTCTGCTTCGTCATTTGCAACACCCACGCTCTCAATAGGCAGCAGCACCGCGACCATTCGGCAAGTGCCTGGCACCATACGGGCCGACGGCACAACGGCGGATACCCGCATCGAAGTCACAGGCGAACACAACACCATTGAAGCTGGTGGATTGCCCTTCATGTACTGGCCATATTTCAAGGGCTATGCTGATGGCATGCCACTGCGAGGGCAATCGACGAACTTTGAGAATTATCAGGGGGTCGGCGTTGAGTTGCGATGGGATCTGCAGATGCTGCTGGGCCTTGACCCCATGCCGGAAGACGACCTCATACTTGAAACCGGCGTCTACACCAAGCGAGGACCCTCACTTGGATTGAACTGGAACTGGCGGCGTCCCGGCGAAGTGGGTGGTCTCAACATGTGGGGCATCCACGACGACACCAATAAAGAAGAACGGCTATCCACAGGCATTACGCAAGTTGTACCTAAGACGTGGCGTGGGTTCCTTGACTTCGAAGACAAGGTCGCCCTTGGCAACAACTGGAACTTACAGATGCAGGCCTCGTGGATTTCTGACTCCACCTTCATAAATTCATGGCGTCCAGATGATTTCCGCAACAGGCGTGAGTATGAGACCAATCTCTACTTAAGTAATGACGAGGGCAACTCGTCAATGTCGGTGCTCTTCGACTACACGCTCAATGACTTCATCTCTAATAGTTGGCTACTGGCCTCACAAGGCTTCGCGCTCGACGAATTCCCACGAGCCTCATACCAACGCTTTGGAAAAGACTTCTTTGACATGTTTACGTGGAGTGGCGACATCACATTCAGCCGCTTCAAGGCTATCATTCCGACAGGAACTGCGGCGGATAACGGCATTGGCGCAAACGTGTTCAACGGCATGCCACTCGCATCGGGGCCCCCGAATAATGTCCTCTTTAACGGCACTCAGCAACTCTCCGAAGCACTCAGCCAAGAGGGCATTGGCGACGATTGGTCGACTCGCGTAACCAGCATGCACCATGTCACCATGCCACTGGCGTGGGGACCGGTACAAATCACGCCCTTTGCCGTTGCCCAGGTCCAAGGCTTTCTTCAGAACGAAACGTCTTTCACCAACGAAGACACAGACTTCCGAGGCATCGGCGGAATGGGCGTCCACACGACGACGACATTTCAGCGGGTCTACAACGACGTGCAGAACGAAACGCTCGGCATCAATCGACTTCGTGTCTTGATGGACCCATGGGCAAAGGCATGGATCTCTGGCGCCAACTTCAACCCGATCGACGCGCCAGACTATGACCCACTCGTCGATGCCACCAGCCGCGGTGGCGCGGTGGAATTAGGTGTTCGCCATCGACTGCAAACACAGCGCGGCGGTGCGGGTCGTTGGTATGACGTCGACTGGCTCACGACCAGCGTGGCCGCAACGTTTAGTACCAGCGATGCAACGCGTCGATGGTTCACGCCTCGGTGGTACGACAACAATCCGCTGTACTCGTCATTTGGAAACTTCGTCAATAGTTCTTTCGACTTCCGACCCGCCGAAGCACTCACCTTCACTGGCGAGGGAACGTGGGATCTCGACCGAGATGGCTTTACACGCGGCGCGATCGCCATGAATATTGATCACTCGCCTCGATTCTCTTCTGGCATTGCCTTCCGTTACTTTGCAGTCCCCGAAGAGTATGAAACATTCGCAACAGCCAACAACAGACCGGGATGGATTGATCAGGCCAGGGGTCAATTGCTAAGTTTTCCGTTGCGTTATGAAGTCTCTAAGACCTACCTGCTCGCAGTCAATCCTCAATACAACTTCTCAGAGGACGACTTCCAATCGGTATCAGCCACACTCACACGACGGCTTGCAGACTTTGACCTGCTCTTCTATGTCAGTTACGACCAAATCCGCGATGAAGCAACTGCCGGTATCAGCTTGAGCAATACGAAGTTCTAGCCACCTGCGGTCCGCTCGTACAACCGCCAAAAGTCATCGATCTCAAGACGTTCGCATCGCCATGTCGGATCGATGCCCACTGATGTCACCAGCTCACGACCAAGTACGCCGCCGAGTTGCTTCCGTCGCGTACTGAACAACCTCGTTACAAACGCAGCGAAGTCGTGTGGATCGCTCCGTTCTGCATGAGTTGGAATGATTCCTACCATGGCACTGGTTACCTTTGGCGTAGGCCAGAAGCATGTTGGCGGAAGTACGGCCAAGCGTTCGACCGAGGCCATGGCTCGAACAATGACGCCCAGAGGTCCCCACGCTGCCGTTCCAGGTGATGCCAGCAACCGATCTGCGACTTCATTCTGAATGGTGATCCACTGCCCAAGGCAATTCGCATGTGTCAAGAGCAACTCACACATCAGTGGGCTGGCCACTTGGTACGGCAAGTTTGCTATGAGTTTGAAGGAACGGCCACCAATCGCTGCGACAAGTTCTGGAGCGAGTCGACGTGACTTGCCAAGACAGTCGCCACAAATGAGCCGAATCTGCTCCCCCAGTCTCGACTCAACAAGCTCAGCGAGATCTCGATCTATCTCCACTGCGATGACATCGGCACCCTTGGCAAGTAATGCTTCAGTCAGCGTACCGGTACCGGGGCCAACCTCAAGAACAAGGTCACCACGCTTCACTTCAGCAGACGAAACAAGTCGTTTCAGAAAGTTGTGGTCATGCAAGAAATTCTGGCCGAACCGGTGGCGAGGGTGCAGTCCACGGTCGGCCAGCATGGTTTTGATTTCAGAAAGCCGCTGCACAGACGAGGCTCAGGCCTTCCCGAGATACTCGCCTGTCTCGGTGCTGATTCGCACGCGTTGACCGATGTCAATAAACGGTGGCACCCGGACGCGGGCGCCCGTTTCAACCGTTGCTTCTTTGAGCTGGTTGGTCGCGGTCGCACTCTTTGGCTGCGGAGCTGTATCAGTAATATCCATCTCCACTGCTGCTGGCAGATCAACTGCCAACGCACGCCCTTCAAAAATAGCGACTGTGCACTCAAGGTTTTCAGTCAGCCAGTTTGTCATCGTGCCGAGCATTTCTCCATCAATCTCGAGTTGCTCAAAGCTCTCACCATCCATGAAGACAAATGGGCCCTTGCCATGGCCACTTGAGTCATACAAGAATTGCATCGGCCGCCGATCAATGGACACATCTTCAAGCTTGTCACTCGAGTTGATACGGTTTGTCTTGATCGTGCCGGAATCGACATTCTTCATTTTGGCCTGCACATACGCGGGCCCCTTGCCAGGCTTCACATGATCGGTATCGATCACTACTTGAAGTTGACCATCAAAGATGATGGCCTGTCCCTTTTTCAGATCTGTTGCCTTGATGGGCATTGGTCGCGTCTCCTGCTCAGCGGGCCGTGGCTTCAGCGCGAGTTTCGCGAAGCACGGTCACCTTGATTTCACCCGGGAAGGTCATCTCATCCTCCACACGGCGGGCGATCTTGTCTGCAATGATGAAAGCCTCGTCATCGTTGACGCGACCAGAATCTACAATCACTCGCACTTCACGGCCAGCTTGGATGGCGTAGGCCTCTCGAACCGAGCCGCTCTCACGAGCGATGTCTTCGAGTTGCTTGAGCCGCTGCACATACAACTCCATCGACTCACGTCTTGCACCTGGCCGGGCACCCGAAACGGCGTCCGCCGCCATAACAATCGGCGTATAGGGGCTCGTCGAGGGAATGTCATTGTGATGGCCGCCAATAGCGTTTAATACTTCTTCTCGAGTTTCGCCAAAGCGTTTGGCAAACTCCATGCCGATGGCTGGATGGCCACCTTCCATGTCGTGGTCCATCGCCTTACCAATGTCGTGCAAGAACCCGCAGCGTCTGGCAATCGACCCGTCAAGACCAAGTTGTTCGGCAATGATCTGGCTGAGAAAGGCAACCTCTACGGAGTGACGCAATACGTTCTGCCCAAAGCTCGTGCGGAAGTGCAACTTGCCTATCGCCTCGACGATTTTGGGGTGCAGCCCACGCATCTTCGCTTCGACGACCGCTTCATTGCCCTTCTCGACAATACGCTCCTCGAGATCTGACTTCACGGTCGCAACAATTTCCTCAACGCGAGAAGGATGCACACGTCCATCTGCAACGAGCCGAGCAAGCGACTCGCCTGCAATCGCTCGCCGAATTGGGTCAAAGCATGACACCGAAATCACACCCGGCGTGTCATCGACGAGAATATCTGCGCCGGTTGCTCGTTCGATCGCTCGAATATTGCGGCCCTCACGGCCGATGATGCGGCCCTTGAGATCATCGGACGGGATCTTCACCGAACGCACCGTAGACTCCGCCACATGCTCGGCTGCGAAACGTTGGATCGCCATAATGGTGATCTCACGACTCTGTCGCTTGGCATCCAATTCCGTCGACTCAATGATGCGCCGCTTGATTCCCGCAGCCTCCTCTTCGGCCTCCTGCCCGACTCGCTCAAGCACTTCTATGCGAGCTTCTTCAAGGCTCAGCCCAGACACTTCAGAAAGGCGTTGGGTGATTTCAGCATCACGCGCTTCAACTTCCGTAGATCGTGTCTCGACCGCTTCTTCGCGGTTCTGCACTTTAGACTGACGAGAATCCACAGACGACTCTCGACCAGCAAGCCGATCAAGTTTTTGCTCGAGCGTGTCCTCGCGTTTGGCCAAACGATCTTGGGTAGCTTTGATTTCTGATCGGGCATCTCGCGCCTCGCGATCGACCTCAGCCTTGCGTTCCTTGGCCACACGTTCACCATCGAGTTCGGCTTTCTGCCGAATCGAGTCAGCTTCGGTGGTCCCCGCTACACGAATAGTCTCGGCCTCCTTGCGAGCGGCCGTGACAACACTGCCAGCAATCAACTTCAGAGCCACGGCTCCACACACACCACCGATGAGAATTCCTGCAAGCAGTGTGACGGCTGCGGGCCAATCAAACAGTTCACTGGCTGGCATGGGCGCCACTTCTGTAACGCCTGTTGCAAGCATGATGTTCAAGATCACCAATGTCGGCATCGGAGCACTCCCAGCACCGACTAGCAACACGAATACACGTTCCGAAGAACGTGATCTGACACGGGGTGGGCTGCATACCCACAGAATTGATCCAAGGTGACCAAGAGGCCAGCAAGGATCAAACCGACGGCGAACCCGTAAAATAGGGTTGGCCCCAGTGCAGGACTCGCCAGTACGCGCGAGCCCGCGTGATCTCCCCCTCGTTGAACTCCACGGGCCGCAGTCGACCCGTTTAGCAGCAGTGCAGTTCTATCACCCACATGGGGTGTCGGCCAATCGGCCGAGAAATCGGTATCAGGCCCGTGTCGTGGCCAGCCGTCTAAATCGGGTAAGAAGTTCGCAACGCTGCGACACCCCGTTCCCGTGTATTGTTGAAGGGGGCAATGATAGCACGGAGGCCACTGGGCCCCAAGCATCTCTTGGAACAGCCCCTGGAGCCCTCAGCGAAGCAAATGGCCGACGCGTCCGCCACTCACCCTGTCTCAAGCACACACCTCCGCCCCTTGGTCGAGCGGATTGTGGCATCGGCCTCCCGCCGATCTCGCCATCAGACCATTCGAGTGCTGTATCTCGCCATCCTCGTTGGCGTTGCGGCCATCGGGATGCTTCTGACGACCAGCCTTGGTGGGCGTATCTCGCTTCGAGGGTTAGCCGTCGGGGCTTCGGGGGTGTTTGAGGCCGTTACCATCATTGAAGTCGCTGCAATCTGCTTAATGACCCCGATCTTCATGGCAGGAGCCATCGAACAGGAATCCTCACCACGAACCTGGGATCTCTTGCTGACCACCCCACTCTCGTCTGTGGGCATCGTGTGTGGCAACTTTCTGGGCCGCGTCTTTCTGGTGCTGACACTGATTGTCGCTTCGTTGCCCGTTCTGCTCATCTTGCAGATATTTGGTGGTGTTAGTCCGCGATCGGTCATGCTTGCCGCTGGCATCGCAGCCTGTACTGCCATCGTGGTGGCTGCAGCAGCGGTCATGCTCTCGGCAACACGCACTGGTGGCCGGCGAGCGGTATTGATCTTTTCTGCAAGCGTGCTCGTCACGCTGGTCGTGACTTGGGTTGTGGACGTGGCACTCCGCGTGCCGATCCCGGGAGGACTCGGTGCCACATCGACGACTTGGGTCACCCCCCTGAACCCATTCCTTGCGTTGCAAACTGCCCTGCGACCGAGCCAATACGTCATCACCGCCGCCTCCACGGAAGGTCTTCGTGGATTCTGGCTGGGCCATCCAATCGCGGCATTTGCCGCGACAAGTGGCGTGGCGACCATCCTCATGCTGCTGTGGTCAACGCTTCGCGTGCGACTGATTGGCCCACTCATTGGCGGAGTCGCCAACCGTCCGCGGCATACCCGTCCACCACGACCAGTGGGAATGAATCCCATCGCGTGGCGTGCATCGTCTGGTCGGCCTCGGACGGCCATTGATGCGGTCGCTCGGTGGGGATGGGCCGCGCTTGGAGTTCTTGGACTGGTTGTCATTGTGTCAATGCTCGGCGGCGAACTGATGCGTCCAAGTACAGGACGCCTATTCTTGCTCGCGATGTTGGCAGTGGAAGTTGGGCTCTTAAGTTTGGCCGCAGCAACAATCGCTGCACAATCGGTTACCCGCGACCGCGAGCAACGCACCCTTGACCTGCTGTTAACTACCCCGATTCAACCTGGACCGTACTTGCAAGGAAAACTCGAAGGGATTGCCCGAACGCTGCTTCCCCTCGTGCTTGCCCCGATCTTCACAGCCGCCCTTCTTGGACTGTTGATGCTCTTGGCGTCAACAAATAGCCCGTTTGGCCCAGCAGTCGCCAACGATATTCCCGCGGTTTGGCTGGGCGCGTGGGGAGCTGCACTTGGGCTAGCGATTTCAATCGGACCGTTTGCGGCATGCTGTATAGCAATCGGCCTGCACTGGTCACTTCGCAGTCGTCGCAGCAGCACTGCAACGGTGACCGCCGTATTGATCGTCGCAATACTTGCCGGACTACTGGTTCCGTGTGTCAGCTCAGCCGCTGGCATTCCTTGGTTTGGTCTTCCCATTGTGTCACTCTGCCCCCTCGCCGCTGTGATGTTGTCGATGGATAACGGCGCATTTCTTGCTCAATCAGGTCTTGAACGGGCAACTGCCCAGTGGGTTTTACTTGCCAGCGGTGTGTTCTCTGGAGTGCTGTGGACCATCTTGACCATGATGATCCTCAAGACCACCTCCCGCACATTCGTCACAACGATGCGAAGTCTTGCGGGAGCGGACTAGAGTCGGCTAGACCAGGATGCCAGCGGGGTGCTCGATGAGTTCCCGCAGCGTTCCAAGGTAGCGAGCAGCAGTCGCTCCATCGACGACACGGTGATCATTGCTCAGCGTACCGTTCATCTCCCAGCCGACGCTCAGTTCACCATCGCGTACAACAGGCTTCTGCAGGGCCGCACCAACGGCAAGGATTGCACTGTTGGGTGGATTGATGATCGCCGTAAAGGCGTCCACGCCAAACATGCCTAGGTTTGAGATCGTGAATGTTGCGTCACTCATATCGTCGACCGACAAACCGCGTGTACGGGCCTTCTCAGACAGGGCTCTGGTCTCGGCAGAGATCGACCGCAGGCTCTTCATGTCTGCGCCGCGAATGACCGGAACGACCAGGCCACCACCTCGATCTTCTGGTAGAGCTACCGCGACACCAATATTTACTTCCCCGTGGTAGATGATCGCATCGCCATCCCATGATGCGTTCATCAGTGGATTTCGCTGCATCGCAAGAGCGCAAGCGCGAACAAGTAGGTCGTTGACGCTGAGTTTCACGCCTTGGTCAACTAACTCACTATTGAGCGTTGCACGTAGATCGATCATCGCATCCATAGGGAAGACCATCGATACTTGATAATGCGGAATTTCTTGCTTCGACTCAACAAGCCGGCGAGCGATGGTTTGTCGCATTCCACTGACCGTTTCACGTCGATCTGAATTCATGACAGCCAATGGCGCCGGCGTTGGAGAGACTGGCGTCGCTGGAATAACGAGATCAGCGTGCTCAACAATCTCCGTGGCTGGTTCAACCACCCGCGGTGCGGAGGGTCGCGTTGAAGGAGGTACAGCAGCTCGCATCTCATCACTCGCAGCAGCCGCTGCTAAGACGTCTTGCTTCACAATGCGGCCCCCAGGACCCGACCCTTCAAGGCTGGCAAGGTCAACTCCATGGGTCTCGGCCAACCGGCGAGCGACCGGCGTGACCTTGCGGTGCGAAGTGGACTCAGCGGGCTTTTTCTTGGTGACTTCGACCGGTGAAGCCTCTGCCATCGGCTCTACAACTGGCGGCGAAGGGGGCAAATCAGGCGACTCATCCTCTTCGATCAACACAGCAACGACGGTGCCAATCTCAACCGCAATACCCTCTGTAACTGCAATTTTAGAAATGCGACCATCATCAAAGGCCTGCATTTCCATTGTTGCCTTGTCGGTTTCCACATCAGCAATCACATCGCCAGCTGCAACCTCAGCACCCTCGGCGACATGCCATTTGATGATCGTGCCTTTCTCCATGGTGTCGGAGAGCCTGGGCATGGTGATGTCGATCGGCATGAGCGGAATCGCCTTTTCGCAGAACGCTTCAGGCTGTGTAGGTCACACTGCGAACGGCTTCGCATATTTTGCGGGCGTTCGGCAGCATTTCTTGTTCGAGGTTCCACGCGTATGGCGCTGGAACATCGTCGCTGTGCACACGATGCACATGATTATCAAGGTCATCAAAGCACAAACGATGAATCTCAGCTGCAATCTCTGAGCCAATCGAGGCGAATGACCAACTTTGATCGACCACAACACAACAATTGGTTCGACGAACAGAGGCAGCAATCGTTTCCATGTCGAGCGGTTTGACTGAGCGACCATCGATGACTTCACAGTCGATGCCTTCGCTTGCGAGGGCTTCGGCAGCCTCGAGACAGAAGTGCACCGTTCGTCCAAAGCCCAAGAGGGTGCAGTCAGCGCCGGGGCGAACAATCTTGGCCACGCCAATCTCGATTGTGAAGTCGTCCTCTGGCACATCGCCTGTCATCGCAAGCATCCGCTCACTCTCAAGGCAGAACACTGGATTTTCATCGCGAATGGCCGCCAACAGAAGGCCCTTTGCGTCGTATGGATTTGATGGCATGATGATTTTGAGACCCGGCACATTGGCATACAAGGACTCGACACACCAAGAGTGCGTTGAGCCCAACTGGCCGCCCGCCCCATCGTTGCCACGAAATACGATCGGGCAACCGAATTGTCCGCCGCTCATGTACAGCATCTTGGGGGCGTTGTTCAGAATTGGATCGGCTGCAACAAGGCTGAAGGACCAGGACATGAATTCAACAATCGGCCGCAAGCCCATCATGGCCGCGCCAATGCCCATGCCAGCAAATCCGCTTTCTGAAATCGGCATGTCGATAATCCGCTTGGGGCCGAACTCCTCGAGCATGGTCTTACTGACCTTGTAGGCCCCGTCGTACTGGGCTACTTCTTCGCCGATAAGAAACACGCGTTCATCCCGCCGCATCTCTTGACTCATCGCCTCACGGAGGGCTTCTCTGAAAGCAAGTTCACGCATTGCCCTGCCCCCGATCACCTTTGCGACGACGCATGAACTCAGGCACAGACGTGCCGGTATATGGGCCCCATGAGTCTGCGTACACGTCGTGGTACAACTCTGAGAGCGGTGGTTCGGGCGATGCTTCAGCAGACTTCACCGCAACGCGAATCTCGGCACGAATCTCCTTGCCCAGAGCCTTAAAGGCCTCGCCTGTCATGTGGTCCTGGTCAACGAGATGGGCGGCGAGTCGCTCGATGGGATCACAGTCTTCCCACTGTTCCTCTTCCTCGTGCGTGCGATACTTGCGTGGGTCGGACATCGAATGACCCTTGAACCGATAGCAACGCATGTCCACAAAACACGGTCGCGACGTCTCGCGGCATCGATCGATCAGCGGCTTCATGCCGCGGTACACGTCCAGCACATCCATGCCTTCGAGCGTGGCTGCGTCCATGTCGTACGCCTTTGCACGCTCGGCAATATGTCCGCCAGCGGCGGTGCATCGCTCGATGGCGGTTCCCATGGCGTAAAAGTTGTTCTCGACAATAAAGATGACTGGCAAGTCCAGCACACTTGCAAGGTTCATCGCCTCATGCACGCTGCCTTGATTGAGAGCGCCGTCACCCATAAAAGCAAGGGTCACTCGGCTGTTCGGCTTGCCGTCCATCACCTCATCGCGATACTTGGTGGCGAAGGCAAGGCCTGCGCCAAGAGGAATCTGGGCACCCACAATGCCATGGCCCCCGTACATGTGATGCTCAGCATCAAAGAAGTGCATCGAGCCGCCCTTGCCTTTGGCGCACCCACCGATTCTGCCAAAGAGTTCAGCCATTGCCACGTCGGGAGCGAGCCCACGAGCGAGCGCATGTCCGTGATCACGATACGCAGTAATGATCGGATCGTCTGCCTGTAGTGCGGCCACGCATCCCACGGCAATTGCCTCTTGCCCGTTGTACACATGCATAAAGCCACCTGCGAGTTTGTTCTGATAGGCCTGCATCGAGCGGACCTCGAATTCGCGGATCAGCATCATGTCGCGAAGCCACTGCTTCAAAGCGGCTGGGCCTGGCAACGCGACAGCCCCAGCGACAGGCTCGGTCGAGGAGTCGCGGGGCGTAGGTGGGGAGTCAGGCTGAGTCATGGCAGTCGTTGGCATTTTGGAGTTGGGAGCAGGGCAGTATACCGCTGCACAGAAACCACTCCAACCCGATCAGGCGGCATGCTGTGGCCCCTCCACCGCCGAACTCGGCGAAGACCCTTGGCCGAAGACCTCTGGTCACCCCAAAAAACACGCCGCGAGAAGGCTCAATGATCCGCTCCAAGGCCAGTTCCGCCGGTACAATCGTCGAGCCGGTCCCCATTCTGGCATCGAATGATGTGCATATGTGGGCTGTGGCTGGACTGAGGCCCCGTATAGTGGACCTCTGTGGTGTGGGTACGTTTGAGCTCGTGGAGATAGCAAAGATGCAACAGCAGTATTTGGCAATGGCGATTACGGCAGCAGCCACTTTTGGACTCGTCTGTACCGATAGTTGGGCCGTGGACCTTTACGTCAACGACGAATACGTCGAAGAAGACCTCGAAGCTGACCCGCCGATTCCCGCAGAGCAAGACACACTTGCCGGGGATTGTGCCAACGCCGACTATGAGACAATCGCTGAAGCCCTTGAAGCGGCTGCAACAGGCGACACAATCATCCTCTGTAACTGTGACGAAGAAGAGGGCGGCGACCCCCTCCTGACCACGTATTTCCCTGATGATGGCGAAACCGCCACAATTCTGATCCCGGTGGAGATCGAATCGATCACAATCAAGTCAGCCTTTGGACCTGATAGGTGCATCGTGTCGGGCACAAATGCTGCCGGCGCCCAGTATCCCGTGGTACGACTCGACTTTGCAGAACAAGAGTTGACACTTGGTGACCCGAGCGACCCTGGAAAAGGCTTCGTGATTACCGGTGGCGCAGCCCCAGCAGAAGACATCTACCCGCCATTCGACCCAACTGGGGACTCGAATGTCTCCCGCGGCGGGGCCATCAGAGTGCTGGGTAAAGAGGCCACTGCTGAGATCTACAACTGCACGATCACTGGCAATGGGTCCTTTGAAGACGGTGGCGCTGCCTATTGCCATTACAACTCCTCCCTGATGATGAGCAGCTGCACGATCACCGGTAATTCAGCCAACAATCGTGGCGGTGGCATCTACTGCGATCCGGGCGGCACAGTGATGCTCTTTGGCTCCTCGGTGGACAACAACGTAGCGTCGCTTGCTGGCGGCGGCATATTCGCGCCAGAGGGATCGGATGTGCAGTTGTTTAATACGCAAGTATGCACAAACTTCATACCTGCTGACCCCATGACCGGGACCCCGCACCTGCCACTGCACTCCAAGAATATCTGGGGCACATTTGAGGACCTCGGCGGCAACTGCATCGCAGTTGACTGCGCAACCGTAGGTACAGAGTGCGACCTTGCATCAAATACCTTGGAGTCCAGTTCCTTCCCGTCCATTCAGGCTGCCATCAACGCAGCTGGCCCGAACGATACGATCAATGTGGCAGCGGGCCACTACCACGAGTTCTTGGACATGGAAGGCAAGGCAATCTCGCTGATTGCCCGTGATCCAACCCCTGGTGCGACGATCATCGACCCGACCTATCTCGAAGGCGATGTTGGCGGCGCCCCGAGCCCTGCCAACCTCTGGGGTCAGTCACCCTGCATCAAGTTCACCAGCGGTGAAACGAACGCAACAATCATCAGCGGGTTCACCCTTCAAAACGGCACTGGCACATTCATCTTCTCAGATGCCCTCAACCCATTCCTGTTCGGAGTTGGCGGCGGCGTGTTGTGCTACCAGTCGACGCCCACAATCGATGCGTGCCTCATCCGAAACAATATCGCTACTGATGGTGGCGGTGTCTATTCAGGCGGCCAATCTGAGCCCAGCCTGACCGGCACAACCTATCTCTGTAACAACTCCCCGAATAACCTTTCTGGCTATGTGCTGTGGGATGACGCGTGTGAGTCACCCACCTGCGATGACGATGATGGCGACAGCATTCCTGACTCCTGCCAAGGGGTTCCAACAACCCATGAAGTTGATGTTGATGCTGGCCCCACCGCTATCACGGACGCGATCGCCCTCGCCAATAGCGGCGACACAATCTCGCTTGCAGCAGGCACCTATCTAGAAACAATCAACCCCATGGGCAAAGCCATTCAGTTCGTCGGTGCAGGCCCCAGCCTGACCATTCTCGACGGCATGGGTGCCAATCGGGTAATCACATGTCTCGCCGGCGAGACCGAAGGCACGACCTTCAGTGACCTCACTGTTACGGGCGGCTACAGCACGCGTGGTGGCGGGGTACTCCTCAGTGGCAGCAGCCCAATCTTCACCAATGTCGCGTTTACCGATAACCGCTCCACGGACTCAGGCGGCGGCGGCGGCGGAATGGGCGGCGGAATCTACATGTCAAACGGTGCCCGCCCAGTCTTCACAGATTGCAAATTTGACAGCAATATCGCTGACTGGATGGGTGGTGCGATACATGCGATGGCAGGGTGCCGTCCGGTGTTCACGACGACCACCTTCAACAATAATCAAACAGGTCTCACAGGCGGTGCTGTATGCCTGATCACAGCTCCATCGGGTACACCGCCCTCCTACCCCGCTGTCTATCCACACGGTCTCATCGGTAATCGTCCGGTGTTTACGGACTGCGTCTTCACCAATAACCGTGCTTTACGCTACGGCGGCGGCGTGTACGCTGGCTTTGCTTCACCAGCCGAATTCGATAACTGCACCTTCGAAAATAATGCCGGCGAGTGGGGCGGAGGCGGTATATACGTCCAGAGCGTGTATGACTACGCCGACCTGAATGACGGCCCACCACCTCAAGAAGTACTCGAGAACTACTACCCAGAAGTTCACAATGGCACTGTGTTCCGCTGCTGTGAGCCCCAAGCAATCAGCGGTGATGCCCAAGCGTGGTACGACCCCTGGCACGGCGAACTTGCTGAGGAAGAAAATTGCCTCGTGTGCAGTCCTGACGTGAACAAAGATCTTTACATTGACTACTTCGATCTCATTCGGGTGATTGATGCCTGGGGCAACTGTGAAGACTCGGTCGAGGGCGACCCGAACTCACCGCCGCTGCCGGTACTCTGCGACGAAGATACCAATGGCAACTACATTGTTGATATCCAAGACTTGATCTCGGTGCTTCAAAACTGGGGGCGAACGTGCCCGATCGAATGATCGGTCTCATCATCTGCGGGTAGCACCCGAACCCAATAAACGTGCCGCGAGCCAGACTGTCAACTGTGACTTCTGGCTCGCTGTACTTGGCTATAGAAGGCTGGCAGAGTGTGATTACACTCCCTCAACGCGGGTGGCAGGATTCGAACCTGCAACCTTCGGTTTCGTAGACCGATGCTCTATCCAATTGAGCTACACCCGCGGGGGTGTTGGCGGGGCATCGTACCGAGCCTGAAGCGGGGCTGCCATGGCCATTCCACGTGAGAAACAGAGAAGAGTTGACTCCACGGGACGGTCGTGGGATACTTCCGGATTGTGATTCGGTCCTCCCGTTGAGGACCCACCAGTGCTGGAGACGACTTGTGCCCAATACCCCCGCCCGCAAGAAACAGATGCGACAGGACGAATCTCGTCGTGCCCGAAACCGATGGCGGAAGCGAAGCATCAAGGATCACACCAAGACCTTCTTGACTGCCATTCAGGACCGCGATATTCCTGCGGCCGAGGCTGCGTACATCACCGTCCAGAAAGAACTCGACAAGGTGTCGACCACCAGCACGATTCACAAGAATCATGCCGCTCGCCGCAAGAGCCGCCTCTCACGTCGACTCCGCGACCTGAAGCAGTCAGCAGCAAGCTGAACTCGACCCTATTTCAATGACTCAATTCTGACGACCTCCCGTTTCTCGGGAGGTCGTTTGACATGCACGACCGATGATCAGCGACAATATCGCCGTGTGCAAATCTGAGATTCATAAACCAGCCATTGGCCAGCGTCCACTTCCAACGCTACTGGCGTTGCTGCCATTGATCATCGTGCTTGAAGCAGCCCTTGTGCTTAATGGAAGTACGCTGTCGGCAACGCGGGTGCTTGCGCACGAACATATTGGCGAGGCCTTTCACTTCTTTGGATTGGCGCCCCAGGTCGTACTGCACGGCACAGGGCTCGCCATCGTTGCGATCCTGCTCGTGTGGCATGGTCTCACCGGAGACTCTTGGAAGATCACGATCCGGCAACCGGCACAGTTATTCTTTGAAGGTTGCATTGCAACTGCCCCACTGCTTGCCATGGCAGCATTTCTTGGAACCTTGTATACGACATCACTCGCAGCCGCCACCGGTCCGATGCCACTCTCGAGCATTGACGCCATTGTGCTCGCAATTGGGGCAGGACTCTCGGAAGAATTGCTCTTTCGAATGGTGGGAATTGCAGCCTTACACTGGCTCTTCGTCGACCTATTCAAATGGTCCGTGGCCACGGGCACAACGCTCGCGGTGATTGCAACCGCAGCAGCATTCACCATGTATCACGACCCTTCATCGCTCCCAGCAAGCGCGACCATCTTCATTGCAGCTTCTGGCTTATACCTTGGAGCGCTCTTCGTGATGCGAGGCTTTGCGGTAGCGGTCATTGCGCACGCTGCCTACGACGTCATTGTCCTGCTTGACCAACTTAGGCCGTGACCGCAACTTCCTCGCCCGCGGTGGCTGATCGATACATCGCTGCAAGCACGCCCTGCACCGCCATGCCTTCTTCGCCAGTCGGACCGCTGCCCACATCGCAACACTGTGACTGAAATGCTTCGTGTTCTCGCCGAAAGGCGGTCCCCCAACCTTCGGTTGACGGAATCGGGTGAGACACATCCACAATCTCGCCATCTAACTGCGTACCAATAAGCACCTTGTTGCCCCAGATGTCGAAGTGCATGGCGCCAGCCTCTCCAAAGAGTGTGACGCCGTCACCAATCGTTCCGTCGGGTAAATGAGATGCCCAAGAGGTCTCCAGCGAAATGGTCAAACCACTTTCACACCGAAGCATGGCGGTCGCCCCATCATCCACGTCAAAAAGCCCATCTAGGTTTGGCGGCCCAGACCACATTTCGGTAAACCGATAACCGTGCGGAGGCTTTCCAAACAGACTGCTCGTCGATGCCGACACCCGCCGAACTGCTGGACGATCGCAAAGGTGTAGCACCAGATCTACCAAGTGCGGCCCAAGATCGATCATGACGCCCCCACCGCTTTGCTCACGATTGGTAAACCATCGACCGAGGCCTGGAATCCCCTGCCTTCGCAGCATGACCGCACGAGCGTGGTAGATTTTGCCAAGGCGCCCTGCTTCGATATGCCGACGGGCAGCCTGTACGGTCGCTGCGAATCTGCACACGAATCCAACCTGCAGCACCCGCTGAGCGCGATCGCGGGCAGCAACAATCTCGGCGCACTCGGCCACATTCATGGCCATGGGCTTCTCAAGCAGAACGTGGCGACCGGCATCCAATGCAGCGATTGCCAGTGGCGCGTGCAGTACATTTGGAACGGCAACGACCACTGCGGTCACCTCATCACAGGAGAACATCTCATCACGCTGGGTCCATGACTTGGCGCCAAAGGACGTTGCTGCGTCGACCGCCTTGGCTTCGTCAGGATCACAAAATCCGACCAACTGACCACCGGCGTCAGCAATTCCCTGCGCATGGACGCGGGCAATAGCGCCCGCCCCGAGTATTCCAATTCCACATGTCATGTGTCTGCTCCATCAACTCTCAACTTGAGCACCCTATCAGGCCACATGCACGAGCCGCCTCGCGTTGCCCAGTTCGCGGGTAGGGTGCAAAGCGTGGCACACACTGCGAACGAACGCGTACTCATTATCGGTGGTGGAATCGTCGGCCTAACGATTGCCCACGCGGCCCTTCGGCGAGGCCTTGCTGTGGAGATTCTTGATGCTGGCACGGACAGCTGCTCCGCCTCACAAGGCAATGCGGGCCAAATCGCCCCTGGCCATCCACCAATTCCATCTCCGGCTGTGCCGCCACGTGCCTTGCACATGCTGCTCGATCCCCGTAGCCCACTCTCAATCCCCCCACGGCCGAGCCTGTCATTGCTTCGCTGGCTGCTGGCCTTCCGCCAAGCGTGCAAACCAGCTTCGTATGAAGCTTCGATGCAGACGCTTGGCTCGCTCGGTCGGCTCAGCCGTGAACGCTTTGACGAGTTGATTGAAGATCTGGGTGCCAAATCATTGCACACGACCGCTGGAGTAGCAGATATCTGGCGAACCAAGGCTGGTGAGGTCGACGCAGCCGCCGAGTCAGCATGGATGGAACGGCTCGGATTTGCGACTGAGTCACTGAGCGGAAGAGCCCTCAGAGCGCGTGATCCGGCGTGGGGGCCAGATGTGCGTGGCGCTGTCATTCACACCGAGGGCGTTTGCCTCGATCCCGCAGATCTTTGTAACGCACTTCGAAATCGAATCAAGGCACTTGGTGGTCGTATGAGACACGGCTGTGTGCTGGACCTCAAGCGGACTGATGAACACTGGCATGCCACGCTCCACGGAGGACAGGTCGCTCGAGGCACACGCCTAGTGATTTCTGCTGGCACCTGGTCACCACCCCTAGCACGCATGCTCGGTTTGCACATCACCATGCAGCCGGCCAAGGGCTACCACGTAGCTGTCAAAATGAACTGCCCCCCTGTCATTGCCGGCGTGCTACGAGAATCCAAGATTGCTGTGACACCAATGGGCGGACTCACTCGCATTGCCGGAACACTCGAACTCTCCGGCGTCAACTTCAGAATAGTGCCGCAGAGAATTGCTCAACTTGCCATCGGTGCGGCTGCGTTCTTGCCTGAGCTCACGCACACACCCACCTACTCACCTTGGTGTGGCTTGCGGCCGTGTACCGCCAATGGGCTTCCAATCATCGGCCCGATCGGCCCGGAAGCATGGATCGCAACCGGCCACGGAATGATGGGAGTCACGCTTGCAACGGGCACAGCGGAGCTTGTCATGCAGCAGATGTTTGGAGATCCCTCGCCGGCTTGGGCGCTCAGCCTGCGACCGAAGATTCAACACGCTCACGGTAGGTGATGCCGCGAGTTTGAAGTTCACGGAGCATCGTCTGCACAACCTCTTCATTGCCAGCAAGCAACTCGGGTGGATGTACACCTGGCTCACTGACAAGGCCCGACTCAATCATGCGTGCCATGATGGTGGCTGGAAATGCAGTTGTTCGAGCCATGCTCGTCCAGCCAGTTTCCGGGTCGAGTTCGTCATAGAGATCCCATGTCATCCTGACCGGCTTGCCGCCGAGATCGCCCTCGCCTTCTACACGCATGATCGTCAAGTCGGCCTCGCCTGGCTCATAGGTCCAAAGCGGGAAGAGTGCTCGGCAAGTTACTTCCCGTGGTGTCACCTGCGTACCCGCCACCATGATCGGCTCATCGCTGAGAAGGCCAGACTCACGTAATGCCCATACAAGATCGCGATGTCCTGGATAGCGCATCGTCTGCTCAAGCATGGATGGCACATCAAGCGTCTCAGTCAGACTCCGAAGACCATCTGTATTGAATGCCTCGAGCACGCCGGTCTCAGAAAAGTCGACCAAGACTGGTTCACTGAGCGCCTCCCGAACGACGATCTTGCCTTTTTCAACGATACGGGCTGGCCTGAGGTACTCCTCAATGACGTCGTGCGGGCTGAATCCCGCCTTGTATTGCCATGGCAACCGCCGAACCACAGGCAGACCGCCGACTCGAATGACAATTGATCTGCAGGGTGAGAGCCGCTCAGCAGCTAATCCAGCAAGCAGATTACTCATGCCCGGAGCGACTCCGCAGTCAACGACGGCCACCGTACCGCTGGCCTTCGCGGCTTCGTCTAGGAGCCAGGCATCCTCGGGCATAAATGTAATGTCACAGTAGGGCTTCCCCGTCGCAATCACGGCCTTCAGAGCCTCATAGCCAAACCGGCTTGGAAGTGCTCCAAGAACCAAATCGGCCTCTTCTGCGAGCCCACGAATAACTGCTGGATCGGAGAGATCGGCCTGCCTGATCTCTAATCGCTCATTTTGCCGCTTCGCAGCCTCAAGACGAGGGTTGTCTACATCCACCAAAACAACACTGCGATCAAGATCGCAAGCGAGGTCAAGGGCCATGACGGCCCCAACCATTCCGCCGCCGAGAACGATTGTCTTTTTCATTACAGCTCGCTTTGTAACGACCTCCAGAAGGCCATTTAATCAAAAAAATGACGTTTCATTGAATACGTCACACACTTAGATGACTTGATACATAGTGGTAGTTGATGATAGATCGAACTCCATATGCAACCGGAGTGCGATCTCCTACGAACTTTAATAATGGCAGAAAGACTTGCCCTGAAAGTGACACCACTCTGGTGAAACTAAGCCCAAGAGGAGCGACATCGTCTTCATCGCGTACACCAACAGGATAGCTGCCCGACGCATCCATGGTGCATTCCATAGGCCCCGACAAGGCCACCTATAGGTTTCAAACCCCTGCCGCGTATGCAGAGGTTTCCCTCATCGCAGCCCAGCCTTGCATCGGCCATGATTCGCCGACAAGACGCGCACCGAGGAGTTCTTCCGTGCAGATCACCCAAAACCGTGCCGACCTCGTGCTCGACCTCTTCGAGCAGTACTACACCCGAGTCTTCTGCTTCGCTCGCAAGTCATTGCCCGCGGAGAGTGCCGAAGACATCGCCCAGGAAGTCTTTAGCCGACTCCTGCAACTGAAACATCTTGAGGATCTCGATGTTATCTCGGTCAGTTACCTGATCAAGATCGCCGACAATCTCATCAAACGTCGCTACAACCGTGGCCAACGTTTCTATCGATTCCTCGAAGCTGCGCAGGCCGAACCCCGCGATCGTCACGCCGGTTCGAACCCGCAGCCAATGTCGATAGAACTCAGCCGCGATATGTCCGCACGCCTTGATGCACTCTCGCCATGTGAGCGTGAAGCAGTGCAATTGGTCGTCTGCAACGGCTTGAGCTATCAGGAAGCAGCCGAATCACTCGGCGTGCCGGTATCCACTGTGAATAATTGGAAGTACCGCGGCATCCAAAAGTTGAAGGAAATATACGAAGCTGACGGTGAGGTTGGCAACGCAGCCTGATCGCCGGATATCGTGATGGCGGTCATGTCGCCGCAACACCCACAACCGTCGCCCATGCGCATTGCCGTCACCGGTAGTTCAGGCTTCATTGGCCACGCCCTCGTCGACGTTTTACGATTGGGTGGCCATGAGGTCGTGCGGTTGGTTCGAACTGCGGATGAAAGTCAGGACATTGTGTGGTCACCCCACACTGTTGCCCCTCCCGACCCACGGCTTGAAGGCTTGGACGCTGTCGTGCATCTCGCTGGCGCTGGTATTGCCGATCGACGATGGACCGCATCGCGGCGAGCCCTACTTCGCAGCAGCCGGGTCGACGCAACTCAACATCTCGCTGCATCGCTCGCTCAACTTGCTCACCCGCCCAAGGTACTGGTTCAGGCTTCCGCAACCGGATGGTATGGAGACCGTGGCGACGAGTGGCTCAGTGAGTCGGCCCCACGCGGCCGTGGTTTTCTCAGCGACCTGTGTGCCGACTGGGAGCAGGCGAGCACACTGCTCGACGAATGCGGCACTCGCCGCGTCCAACTTCGCACCGGAATGGTGATTGGATCTCAAGGTGGCGCGTTGGCCAAAATGCTGCCAATCTTTCGACTCGGACTTGGCGGGCGGCTCGGGCACGGACGGCAGTGGATGAGTTGGATTACCAGACAGGACTTACTCGCTGTCATCAACACTGCGATCACAAACTCTGCACTTACTGGCCCGGTCAATGCCGTCTCGCCAAACCCCCTCACCAATCTCGCCTTTACCAAGGCGCTCGCCTCAGCCTGCAAGCGGCCCGCTGTCTTTCCGGCCCCCAAATCCCTACTTCGCCTTGCCCTTGGCGAGATGGCACCAGCGATCCTGCTCACCAGCCAACGCTGCCGACCAGACGCACTCACCGCCGTTGGCCATGTTTTTAGACACTCAAACGTCGATGCAGCCCTGTCGACAGCTATTTCTTAGATAATAGAAGGTAATTACAAGAGGTACTTGCTTCGATTCTTAGGCCTTTGCGGGTACGCTCAATGACGCTGGAGAAGAACTAGTAATGCCGCTGCAATGTTGCGGCAGCCCTCATAGAGAATTGAGAAGGAGCAAATCCGAATGTTCAAGACTACAACACTGCTCGGCATGGCCACCATGGTTTCCACCGCCGCAGCCGGAACTTCAATGTTGGATCAGATCGGCGCCAATGATGGCTCCGATGTGGACACGAGCAATATCCTCGCGTCGCAATACTTCGAGGCCGCGTTCTCGGTCTACGACATTGCCGCGATCGATGATTTTGACAACACCGACGGGCTCGCAGCCACGTCAGTCGCCGCCTGCATCGCGGGCTGGAACGGCTACACAAGCATCGACGCCGTCCTTGGAGTAGAAGGCAACTTCTACCTAGCGATTGAAGACGCCGCGGCCAATTTAGATGGGTATGCAACTGCCTCTGGCCCTGTGGTACTCGACCCCAACTGGACTGGCCAAGCCAATGGTGAAGTGGTCGTACTAGATAGTTATTGGGCACTCGCCGGCGGTGTGAATCTTGTCACCTTAATTCCGGTCAACGAGTTTGGCACCAATGGCCAAACCGGCATCACCGCTTCCTTCCTTGGCGACGGCGCAGCATGGCAAGCGAATCCTGGTGGTGGCTTTGGCATGCCAAATAACTGGCAGGCCGCAACCAACAATGTTTCTATTCGTGTTGTGGGCGAAACCGGCGACCCCTGCAGTGTTCCCTTTGGCAATTGCCCGACGGATGTATCTGGCCCCGCTGGAACGCCTGACGGATTCGTTGGTGTCGATGACATCTTGGCATGCGTTGGTACATTCAACGAAACAGGGAATGGAACCGAGCGTCCACAAGGCGACTGCTATCCAGGTCCCGCCGGTGACTGCACAGTCAATGTCGATGATCTCTTATCTGTGGTGGCAACCTTCGGCACTGACTGTCGCCCCCGTGGAGCATGTTGCTTCGGCATAGCCGGATGCGACGAGGACACGCTGGAAGAGGACTGCTCCTCGGGCGATTGGCTCGGCGAAGACTCCACCTGCGCTGACTGCCATGCCGGTGCTTGCTGCTATATCGATGGCACCTGCACTGAAGGCAGCCCCGCTGACTGTTCTAACGCTGGTGGTACCTATAGTGGCGATGGCATCGACTGTGCTGCGGCAAACTGCCCACAGCCATCTGAAGGCGCTTGCTGCATCACTAATCTTGACTGCCTCGATTCGCTCTTCCCCGCCGATTGCGACGACTTCGGTGGTACCTACATGGGGGCTGGCACAGATTGCATGACTACCAGTTGCGGCTGGGAAGGCTGCCCATCTGACGCAACCGCAGAAGACGCTCCCTGTGCAGAAGACACCTCCGATCCCAATTCGGACCCCAATGGTGGCCTCAATGTTGATCCGCCTCTGTTTGGTGCAATCGCCAATGGCGAAACAATCTGCGGCACAATTTCAACATTCACCTGTATCGGATGCGCAGATGATGGCACCGACGCAACCTATCGCGACACCGACTGGTACGTGTTCGACAATTCAGCTGGTGGTGAGTGGACGATCAACGGCGGCGGCGAGACATCCCTCGTCATGGGTATTGTCGATAACGACGCACTCGCCTTTGTTGATTACTTCATCCTAGCCCCATACGAAGAGGGTTCCGCTACCGTCACGCTGCCCGCTGGCGGCAGCTACTCGGTCTGGGTGGGCTTCGACTTCGATGGTGGCACCAACCCGTGCTCAAGCAATACCAATGAGTACTCCATCAGTTTGTCAGGCGCAGCAGCACCTCCATCAGCCTGCTGTGTAGTCACTGACTGCGTGGGTGATCTTAATCCCACCGAGTGTGCACAACTTGGCGGCACCTATGTCGCTGACGAAAGTTGCGACACCTACAGTTGCCCGCAGGCATTCGTGCCATGCAACACCGGCAATGGCCAAGATCCGCTCGGCATCGATGATTCGTGGACGGCGGGAACGTCGGACACCGGCTCGGGCTATCAGCGAGCGATGGCGGTTTCAGCTGACAGCATCAGTGAGTGCACCATCTACGGCCTAGGGCTCATCTACAGCGGTGGGTGGAGCGACTGCTCAACGCCTGCTGACATGCCTATGGAGTGGGCGATCTACGCCGACGCGAGTGGCATGCCAGGGAGCGAACTCGCTTCTGGTGCAAGTGTTGACTACGCCGGCACCGACCTGGTGTACGCCGGTGCCTATGCCCTTCATGGCTGGACATGTGATATGAGTTATACCGGCAGTGTTGACTGGGTCAATATCTCATCGGTCAGTGCTGGCCAAGGCGAGTGCTGGTTCCTCTGGATGTCATCGACGCCAGCCGATGCAGGCGCTTCGGCGATCAATGACGGCACTGGCTGGATAGCCGAGGCCTTTAATCTCAACTACTGCATCACCGAGTGATGTAGACAGTCTGCTTTCAACCAACAGCCCCCCGGCCACTAGCCGGGGGGCTGTTCTTTTGAGACTGTTTGTGAACTTGGTTTACTGCTGCTGTTGTGAAGCCGCCTGATCAGCCCGATGCTCACACGCAACCTGTTGATCAGGTGACTCGGCGAAGACTGGGACATCCATGATGAGCGGGGCCGGCTTGTGATGACGCTCACGACGCTCCACCACCGCCGTGCGAACCTCGGCACTGATGGTCTCTTGAGAAGCGCCGCGGAAGATTCCCCGATTCGGCGGCACATCGTTGTAGTGCCGACCGTAGGCGACGACAATATGACGCTCGCCAGCGCTGCATGAGTGCGTAGGATCGAATCCAACCCAACCATGGTCAGGCGTCCATACTTCAATCCACGCATGGCTCTCAGATGGTTTGATGGGATGGTCAATATGCAGGTAGCCATTGACATATCTACATGGCACACCATAAAGGCGAAGTAAGCCAAGCGAGACATGGGCGAAGTCCTGGCACACACCCGCTCCAGCCTGGAGCGCGTCTTCGCTGGTCGACATTGCATTGGTTACAAACGACTGATAGAGGAGATGCTGGCCAAGGCTCTCTGAGAGCCGCCCGAGTAGGTCTCCGACTGTCACGCATTCTGCAAGGCCGAGATGCTGAGCAAGCATCTCCAAGCGCTCGCTTCGGATGACAGGGCCACCGAATTGCAGAAAGTCCCATTCTCGCAAAGTGCTCACGCAATCCACAAAAGGCAATCCAATGCTTATCGGATCTATTGCAGCCTCACTGGTTTCAACAAGCGATCGGCATGCCACCTCTACTCGATCGTGATAGTCCGTAATCGAGAACCAATGCATGGCATTGCCAACCCAGTCTTCATGTCTACTGGGCTGAGCATGGGGGCCGATCCCGAGATCAAATTCATGCAGCGTCTGCCCTGATTGCGTGCGGGGTTCTACTCGCACCTCCATATGTGATTCTCTCACAAAGGCGGAGTATTGAAATCGGAGATGATGTTCTACTTCAAGCAACATGAATGGTTACACCGTGAAATATAGACGTGTCAGTGATTCGTGGACGTCCTCGATATCACCTGCGAGCCCGCCACACACTGCGGCAAAGTCATGACGTCCGAGTAGGTCACGTTCCTCATAGCGAAGCTGAGACGACAACCGACCCAACTTTCGAGCAGCATCTGTCAACACGCCGCCCCGCTCAATCTCTGCAAGCGATCGTTCAATACTTGCGACTCCAAACGCCACACTATGAGTCGACGAGGTATCAAACAGCAGGAAGGATGCGACCGCATGAGGCGTCATGCCCGCTCCATTGGAACGACGGTAATTCTCCAATGATCCCACACTTCGGAGCGCACTTCGGAGCAGAGCGTGATGCACTGGAATATCGATCTCACTCGGCGTATCCATGAGCAGCGGGAGACGATGGCGAAGCAACTGAAGAACGCGATATACACGCTCAAGCATTACACCAATATCTAGAAAGCCAAACGCCTCATCGCGACTGAAGGTCCGACCAATTGCTCCACCAATCCCATAGATTGCATGCTGCACCTGAGAAAGCAGAGCATCAGGATCATGTTCGACTCGAACACTGGCGTCGAGTTTCAGCCAGCATTCGTTGATCTGTTCAAAGACCTCACGCGTGAGATATTCTCGTACCACTCTGGCATTCTCACGTGCGCTGTGGATGGAGGAGGCGACAGAGAATTCGTTCTCTGTGCCGAGCAGCCAAGAGTGGAGGCCGGCCATGCGAGCGGCATCGACATCCAGCGATTCTTGTAGTCGTGGGGATCCTGGAAAGACATCGGCGAATGCCTCCCAGAACTCTGTTGTACGGGAGGGCGCAAGCCCACGGATCTCTACCGTCAATTGTTCTGCGACAAGCAGCATGCGACACAGGTTGCCACCACGCTCGAGGTAGCGCCCCATCCAATAGATGTTCTCAGCCGATCTTGACAGCATCACGCTCATCGCACAAGTTCCTCAGCGAGTACCCATGTGTCCTTACTTCCCCCGCCCTGCGAGGAATTGACCACATAGGAGCCCTCTTCCATCGCAACTCGGGTCAGTCCACCTGGCAAGACCTTGACTGTTTCACCGTAGAGCACATATGGGCGCATGTCGACGCGGCGGGGCGAAAAATCATCGCCTGTCCATGTCGGATGCGATGAGAACTCAACCAGTGGTTGAGCGATGTACTTCTCAGGATTGGCGTCGAAAACCGTGGCAAATTCAGCAATCTCTTTCTTACTCGAAGTTGGCCCGACGAGCATGCCATAGCCACCAGCACCATCTGTGAGTTTGACCACCAACTCAGCAAGGTGCTCACGAATATAGGCCGCGTCGTCCGCTCGCCGACCAATCCATGTATGAATCTGACCGAGCAGTGGTTCTTCGTCAAGAAAGAATCGAACGATGTCAGGCATCCACGGATAGATCGACTTGTCATCGGCCACGCCAGCGCCTGGCGCGTTTGCGATCGTCACATTGCCCGCTCTCCATGCATGAATCAAGCCTGGAACTCCGAGCAAACTGCCCGAATTGAATACCACTGGGTCGAGGAAGAGATCATCAACACGTCGGTACAAGACATCAACTCGCTGACGACCTCGCGTGGTTCGCATCGACAACTGATCGTTCTCGACAATGAGATCGCGCCCTTCAACAAGCGGGACGCCCATCTCACGAGCCAAGAACGAGTGCTCGAAATAAGCACTATTGTCCAGACCCGGAGTCAGTACCGCAACGGAAGGTCGCTCACGACCTCTGGGCGCCGCAAATTTCAACGCCTCGAGCAACATCTGGGGGTACAGATCGACGGGACGAACCCCGTACTTAGCGAATATTTCAGGGAAGACCCGCGAGAGCAGGTTGCGGTTCTCAAGCACATAGGACACGCCACTTGGACTGCGGCAGTTGTCCTCCAGAACGAGAAACTCGCCTGACTCTCCACGAAGAAGATCGACACCGGTGATGTGGGTGAAAATACCATGGCGTGGACGAGTGCCGATCAGCTCACGACGGAAGTCGCTGCGCGAAAGCACCAAATCAAATGGGATGATTCCCTCACGAAGGCATCGCTGATCACCGTACACATCCTCAAGAAAGAGGTTGATGGCGGTCACACGCTGGATCAACCCCGCCTCAAGCAACTGCCATTCGTCGGATCCAATGATGCGGGGAACAAAGTCAAAGGGAAAGACCCGCTCAGTTCCCTCCTCCTCGCCGTACACGGTAAAGGTGATTCCCTGGTTGACCAAAGACACCTCTTGAAGATCTTCACGGCGACGCACCTCGCCCTGATCAAAGTTGCCAAGGGTCGAGACGACCGAGTCATACAGACCGCGCGGCAAGCCGCTGGGCTCCAACGCTTCGTCATATCCGCTGGGCGCGGGTGTCCATTTCAGTGTCATATCACCAATGCTATCAGGCTGGCGGAATCGAACGACCATGGGGGTCACGCTCGGCGTGCTCCACCTCTTTGCCGAGCGCTTCGGCCATCGCCTGATCAGTTACATGCTCCAGACGCTCGGCTGCCTCGTGGAGATGGCTTGTCGGAATACTTGAGCGGCCGGCAAGATAGGTTTCCCAGAGTCGATGAGCCCGGACCAACCCACCGGCCTCAGACCGACCCTTGTCGGTCAACTTCCATTCGCCGTCGCTAGATTCTGCTAATGCTCGGCGTCGGAGGCGAGCAAGCACCACACTCATCTGACTTGGTCCAATTCGAACATCTGATCGCAACAATCCTTCGACCGCATGTAGGTCGGCTCGCACGCCTCGTTCCTCAAGCCTGAACAACAAACCAAGCGCATCCTCAACGGCAACCCGTTTAGCGTCCTTCCGAGCGGCCAATCGCCGGAAAATGATGCCACGCTCCGGTGCGAATACAACACCAGCAAGAAAGAGGAGCCCAGCAAGAACAGCCATCATGCCGGCTGAAGACGTATCGACCCCCGAGCCCAGAAACCAACCGGGAACTGTGATCGCCGAAAAGTGCCCGAGTACCGCTGCCGCCGAACCGATGACAACAGCTAAAGTCATGACACTGACCATCCGACGGGATAAGAGCAACGCTGTCGCTGGCGGCGCCACGAGAAGAGCAACGGTAATAATGCTGCCCACAGCTTCAAAGCAGGCCACACACGTTGCCGCTGTCAGAACCATAACACCGTAGTGAATCCACTTCGTGTTGAATCCCTGCGACGCTGAGAGCCCAGGGTCAAAGGATGAGATCAATAACTCCTTGTAGAGCACAACCACCACGACCGCATTGATGAGACCCACAATGACAAGGGGAATGACAATTCTGGGCACTTCGATACCCCAGAGGCCTACAACATCAAGCGGCGCCAACTCAATGGCACCGTATAGCACGCAATTCGGATCGAGATCAACTGTGTCAGCCGTTTGCACAATGAGGAGAAGTCCGAGCGAGAAGAATGATGTAAAAACAAGGCCCATCGCAGCGCCTCGCTCAACACGCCCCCAACGGTGTACCACTTGCGTCAACACAGCTGCAATGATGCCGGCGACCGCGGCCCCTGCGAACATCCAGCCTCCATCACGAGTGCCGCTGATGAGAAATCCCAGGGCAATCCCGGGCAGCACAGCATGCGAAATCGCGTCGCCCATCATGCCCATGCCACGAACGACAAGCCATGTGCCAGGGATAGCGCACGCAATCGCGACCAGCACACCGATCAAGATGATCCATCCGTCGTAGTCGAATGTCACAGGGTGTGTCCAATTGGATGCGGGCTCGAAGGTGTCTCATCACCTCGCTCAAGTGCCTGCTCAAGCTCAGCCACAAGGTCTGCGCCAAGCACATGCTCGACCAGATCTGCATCACGATCCACATGTGAAGCGGCGATGTCAGCATGTCGAATCAGAAAAAGTTCCCAGAGGCGATGATTTCGAAGCACTTGTTCCGATGCTTCGTAACCACAATCGCTGAATCGATATCGGCCAGAACCGATCGGCACAACCTCCCCGCTTCTGGCAGCCCGATGATGAATAGACCGAAGATTTCTCGGTGACCAACCTCGAGCTTGCAACACATTGTCGAATGTCCAGTAGTCCTCACCGCTCAACTCCATCGATTCGGCAGCGGCACGCAGTAAATGTTGTCGGCCAGTCCGCACTTTCAGTCGGGCTGCCCGAACCACACGACGCACTGCCCCACGCTTGACACCACACACCATTGACACGATGAACATCAGAGCAAGCGTTAACACAATGATTGACCCAGCGGGTAGCTTTGGGGCAAGTGCGCTGATCGATGCGCCAATCCAGCATCCCACAGCGCCGATACCGCCAGCGAGTGCAGCCATACTTGTAAATGAGTCGGTCCAGAATCTCGCTGACGCCGCAGGAATAATAAGAAGCGCGATCACCAAAATGAGGCCGACTGCTTGCAGGCCAACAACCGTGATAACAACTGCAAGGAACATCAGGCCGAGGTCAAGCAGTCCTTCCCGCCGACCAATGGCACGGCCGAATGACTCATCAAAGCACAAGAGTCGAAACTCTTTGGCAAAAATAATCGCAATGAGTAGCGTCGCCGCTGCCGTGACGCCTATAGCAATCGCATCGGCCTGAATCATTGACGCTGTACGGCCATAGATGAATGACTCAAGGCCAGCCTGATTTCCGCCAGGCAAACCCTGTGCAATTCCAAGCATGGCGATTCCCAAACCAAACCCACTACCAAGCACAACGCCCATGATGGCATCGTCTTTTAGCCCGGTGCTGCGACGCAGTGCCGGCACTGCCCAGGCGGCGAGTATGCCAGCGAGTGCCGCGCCAACAAAGAGCCCTAGTAGTGACTTTCCCCCTCCGCCCATCGCTTGCATTACGAGAAAAGCGCCCACAACACCCGGCAACATTGCGTGGCTGACCGTGTCTCCAAGCAATGCCCGCTTTCGCAAGACTAGAAATGTCCCAACGACCCCGCCCGCAAGCCCAAGCATCGCGGCGCCAAGTACCACAACGCGCGTATTCCACTCGCCAAGAAATAGCACATCAAAGAAATTTATTGTGGCGAGCATGAGAGCGTTCAGCGGTCCTTCGCCAATTGCCCAAGCGCCGTAGCTGCTTGTTCAAGCAGCGTAAGTCGACCTCCATACGTTGCGCGAAGATTCTTCGCCGTCATCGCGCTTGCAATAGAACCAGTCGCGACAACGCGCATATTGAGCAAGATGACATGCTCGAAATACTCGGCAACGGTTTGTAAATCATGATGCACTACAACGACTGTCGCGCCCGCCTCACGGAGCGACCGTAGAACCGCGACGATGGCTTGTTCTGTCGCTGCATCCACCGACGCGAATGGTTCGTCCATCAAGTATAGATCTGCGTTCTGCACCAACGCCCGCGCCAGGAAAACACGTTGCTGCTGACCGCCGGAGAGTTGACTGATTTGCCGATGCGCCAGTTCGGTCAATTCCACGCGTTCTAGCGCCTCCATCGCCGCACATTTTTGCGCCTTTCCAACAGGGCGCAGCCAACCGAGACGTCCGTAGGTCCCCATCGCAACCACATCAAGCACGCTCACAGGAAAGTCCCAATCGACAGTCTCTCGCTGCGGAACATAAGCAACCCGCTGTCGTACGGCCCGCCATGGCGATCCAAACATTCGAACCTCACCTGAGACACGCGGCATCAGATCAAGGCAGGCCTTAATGAGCGTGCTCTTGCCAGCACCGTTTGGCCCAACAATTGCGGCAAGACACCCGGTAGGCACGTCGAGATCGACATCCCACAAAACGGGGCGTCGGTCATAGGCCACCGTCAGATCATGGATCGAAAGTGCCGCCGATAGATCATGCTCATCACCAGGCGGAAGCGACGTGGGTTGATGTGGCAGAGGCATCAGTGTTCACGAAGGATCTTCGGCTGAGCCGACATTGCCACGAAATCCTTGCTCGGGAACCGTGCCGCCCAAAGCGCGGGCAACGGTACTCGCGTTGTGATCAATCATGCCAATGTAGGTGCCTTCCCAAGTACCTGGCTTTCCCATGGCATCCGAGAAAAGCTCTCCTCCAACAACAACATCATGGCCACGAGCTTTAGCGCCTTCAACGAGCGCTCGCACATACTTGTCTGGCACACTTGACTCAATAAATACAGCGGGTATGCGTCGTTCGACAAGCAATCCAACAAGGCCATTGACATCTGCGAGACCAGCCTCAGACTCCGTTGAAATCCCTTGAATCCCTCGCACCTCAAGGCCATAAGCCCGGCCGAAGTAACCGAAAGCATCATGCGCCGTAACGAGGACACGCTGCTTAGATGGAATACTCGCAATAACTTGCCGCACGTATTCATCAAGGCTTATAAGTTCGGCCGCATATATTGCAGCGTTCGCGTGATACATTTCGCAGCCGTCCGGATTTGCTTGGCACAGTGCAATTGCTGTTGCTTGGGTTGCTGCCATCCATGCCTGAACGTCCATCCACACATGCGGATCGGGATGGCCTTCTTGGCCTTCCGGGACGAGTAAGAACTTCTGATCGATACCTGAAGCGACCGCGCGAACAAACCGACCACGCGATGCAATTCGCTCAAAGATGTCGCCCATACGACCTTCAAGTTTGAGACCGTTGTAGAGCACAACATCAGCCGACATGATGCGACGGACATCAGATGCCAGAGGCTTATAGAGGTGCGGATCAACACCCTCGCCCATGATGCTGGTCACAACGGCTTGGTCGCCTGCGACATGCCGTGCTATGTCAGCGACTTGCGTGGTCGTGGTCACGATTTCCAATGCCGTGGCCATGGCCGAACTGGCCGAAAGGCCAATCATGGTGGCCGCCCAGATCCCCTGCTTCCACGAGCCCATGTCTCGACTCCTCGACTGGTCAATGAAGTTTGATTTGTAGCTCTTGCTACCAATTAGTGTAGCAGATGCTACACTCCGAGCCAGCCATCGTCAAGGATTCGTGACATGAAGCCCGACAGTCCCTTTGCCAAAACGCGCCAAGACCACCTCACAGAGACTGCAGAGGACTATGTGGAGGCCATTGAATACATTCTTGGGGAACAGCCTGAGTGCCGGGTGAAAGACCTCGCACACCGAATGGGAGTCAGCCATGTCACCGTCACACGCATTTTGCAGCGGCTCACTGGCGAAGGGCTAATCGACAAGAAGCCATATGGGCCATGCACGCTCACCAGCGAGGGGATGTTGATGGCCCGCCGCTCACGCAAACGGCATGACATTGTTTTAGCCTTTCTCTTGGCCATCGGCGTACCAGAATCGACCGCCATCCACGATGCAGAGGGCATTGAGCACCACGTCAGCAGCGACACCCTCGCTGCAATGCAGAATCTTGTGACGCGGGACAAAGCCAACGAATAAAAATATCCAAAGCCGCGCACCGAGGCAGTCGCCCAAGTCTGTCTTCCGTGCATCGGGCATTGGGCTTGTCCGAGGCACCCCCCCTGGGGATGCACGATGGATCTACGCGGATCCCCCCCACCCCGCCACGCTTCGCTTCTTGTCGTGTCGGGGTGGGTGTTTTTTTGTTCGCAATGCCGCCTGAATCACTTTTTGAAATTGTGCGCGCATACACCACATCGTTCTCACTCTCTTGTCCATATCACGCAAGGCCATACGGCACTTTCACTTCAGACAAGGGATTCACATGTTCAAAACACCTCCAAGCAGTACAACATTGTCAGCCGCCATAGTCTTGGCCGCGACGACGATCGCCCATGCCAAACCAGACTCTGGTCCGACAATGTCAGCCAGAGACTGGGCAAAGACTGCGTCTGTCGCCGAACTCACCGCCTTCTCGCACGAACCGCACGAACTCATCGTCAGACTCGATCTCTCTAATCTGAGTGCTGCTGATGCATCCCTCAATGCGATTCTCCGCTCTACAGGTGGGCGCATTCGATGGGAATCCCGCTTGGTTCCCGGCCTGCTTGTGATCGAGATTGATGCGGCAGTTGGCAAGAGTCTCGATGTGGCCAGAGGACGTTCCAATGGTGTGCTCTATGCGCATCCTGCCTACACACTTAACTCCCAGGCGACCAATGATCCTCTATGGCACAATCTATGGGGGCTTCGCAATGACGGCGACGTCTACACTTGCAACGGCTGCAACGATCAACCAGTTCATGGCGTTACCGGCATCGACATCCGCATGGAAGAGGCGTGGCAGATTCAACCCAACGCCGATGGTGTCATCGTTGCAGTAGTTGATTCGGGTGTCGACCTCGAACACGAAGACCTCGCCGAGGTCATATGGACTAACACCAACGAAACGCCTGGTAATAATTACGATGACGACGGTAATGGCTACGCCGACGATGTCAACGGCTGGAGTTTCTCGTACGATCAACCCCGACCTCTCATGGCAGAGGATCACGGAACACACTGCTCGGGCACCATCGCGGCCAAAGCCGACAATGACATCGGCTTGGTCGGTGTAGCTCGCGGCGCATCCATCATGCCGTTGCAATTCATGATGTTGGGAGCCGATGGACAAACCTCTGGTTCGACCACTAGTGCAATGGCAGCGATTGAATACGCTGTTGCCAACGGTGCTCGCATTTCCAATCACAGCTGGGGTGGACCCGCGCCCAGCGAGGCCCTGCGAGAAGTTATTGCCAATGCCGGCAATCAAGGACATTTGTTCATCTGCGCCGCGGGCAACGAAGGTGGTCCAGTGGGATATCCCGCAGGCTTTGATCTCGATTGCATCGTGTCGGTCGCTGCGATCCGCCCAGACGGGGAGTTGGCCAGTTTCTCCAACCGAGGCGAAGGCGTCGATCTTGCCGCACCGGGGTGGGGCATCAAGTCGTGTGTCGCTGGCGGCTATGCCCACCAGTCAGGCACATCGATGGCATCCCCGCATGTCGCAGGCGTTGCCGCACTCCTTCTTGCGCATAGTGGTGGCACTGCAACCGCTGCCCAGATCAAACAGGCTTTACTTTCATCGACACACCCACTCGACTCGCTGACCAATAACGTCGAGACTGGGGGCATGCTTGACGCTGCTGCGGCGCTGACTGCCTTGGATGGTGGTGGCGGAGGCGACGAAACGCCATCTGATACCTACGGCATCCTGCAGCACGTGGGCGCAGACCCAATCAATCTGTCAATCACCCTCACGCCCGATGGCCAAGGGTGGGCCATGTGCCGCGACGAGGTGACAGCACTTCCCTCGGGCAATGGCGGAGGGAACCTAGAACTCGGTGATGACGATACGACATGGCAGGGTCTTCGCTGGCCATTCCCATTCGCGGGCGAGTCGTACACCCAAGTACAAGTGCATAGCAATGGAAGTGTGACCTTCACAGAAGCAATTGCATCTTGGGAAGCAACACCCGAATCCTTCGCCTTGGCACCGCGCATCGCACCGATGATGGCCGATCTCAACCCTAGCATTGGTGGACGCGTCACTGTTCTACATCTGGACGACCGCACCGCCTTCACTTGGTTCGAAGTTCCCTCCTACGGGTCCAACGACACGAACACCATGCAAGTAGAACTATTCGAGGACGGTCGAATCCGCATGACGTGGATGGACATTCCCGTCGCCTCAGCACAACAGAACATCATCGGAGTTGGAGCTGCGGGTGTCGCCCAGTCAAGCGTGAACATGAATATGTTCGACTCTTGTCAGGATGTGACGCCTCCCAGTGGTCCGTGCACAGGAGATTTGGACGAGAACAGACGCGTCGATGTCGTCGACCTGATCCAACTCCTCGAAGCATGGGGGCAATGTGACTGATCGAACTCGTGCGTGCACTGTCGTGAAGCCCCGTCGTCGACCATCGGTCGGCGGCGGTGTTTTTAATGCACGTATTCAGTCAAGTTCAGGTAGAAGCATCGATGGATATCGCGCCCTGTGCTGCCAGATCACTCCACGGGTCGGGCAGATCAGGCGACACGTCCATCAACGCCGCACTCGTCATCGCCGTTGGCTGTGATGACAACAACACGCTGTGATGCGCAGCCGCCGCAGCCATCAGCAGCAGATACCACAACAGCCCAGCCAATTTAACCTGCTCATTCTGACCCTCATGAAACATCCGCTTGGCGTGTTGATACTGCGTACGCATCCAGTCGATTTCCACAACCTCCGCATCAATGAAATTGCTCGGCACGCAGGCCTGACCATCAGGGGCGACACTCATCACCTCGGCCACCCAATCATCGCCGCCAACACCATTCAACTGAGCAGACAAGCGTGCCGTGGGCCGATCGGCTTGCACACGACCGAGTTCCAGCAATGAACGCAGTGCCGGGTCGTCATCGTCACAATTCACATTGATGGTCCGAATATCGTCGCTCATTTCAGTGCCTCCTGCAGTCGTGCCACTTCATCTGGGAGTTCATCTTCAGGAACGCCGTCCTGGAGAAGCCTTGCTTGAATCGCGGCGCGAAAACGGGTGGCCGCGGTGCGAACCATAACTGCGCATCGCTTGGCATCGACGCCAAACTCATCGGCGCACTGCCGGTAGTTGATGCCGTCAAGATGGTGACGCATAAACAGTCGCCAGTGATCGTCATAACCATCAGCGACACAGGACTGTTGTGCGTCTTGAATAGCCGACGCAACCAGCGACTTGGCCCACGCGCGATCGACATCGCGATCGTTGATAGATGGTTCAAACGTAGAGTAGTCTGCGTCTTCCCTACTCCCTTGATCGATGGACATGCCATCCTGCCGCCGGTCGCGACGCCACTGCTCTTTGAGGTAGAAGTGCAAGGCGTTAATGAGCCAGTGCCGCAGTCGCTTTCCACTGGACTTCCATTGTGCAAAAAAGTTCGGACGATCAAGCCGATCGGCCAGAAACCCGTTGATGATGTCATCGGGTTCGCCCAAGGTTCGCCAGCTCGTACCCAAGTAATAAATGCGAAGGGGAAGTTCGTACGAATCCATTACGTGGCGATTGATCGCATCGCGTCCAATCGTGCCATCATCAAGCCGCCCCTCAATCCAAGTGCACAAGGTCGGCGGAAAATGATTTTTCTTCTCGCTGGTCATGGGCACTTCGGATGCTACAGCCCAGCCTCTCGCTTCACATTGCTTTGGGTCGCCAGCACTCGATGTTCGTGCAGAACCGATCCTTTCGCATTCACCAATTGAGCGATGAGGACATGGCCATCGGATGACTTCGCCGTTTCTACAACCAGGAAACTATTGGGTTCGCCGATGCTGAAGACCAATCCAGGGTGTGGTGCATCGGCCGCCTTGATGAGATGCTCATGGATCGGGCTGGTGACACACTCAACGAGGGTGTACCCCAGTTGACGTTTCGTATCGTGCCCAATGACCCGCGACCAATGCACATCGCCACTGACGAGCATGGCTCCTGTCGTGTGCGTACGCGCCAGGAGGTCAATGAGCCGGTCGTACTCCTTGGGATACACGCCCCAGCAATCTGTCTTGCCTGGTCTCACTGCATCGTTGAAAACCATGCCGCATGCCAGCACCTTAAAAGGCGCCGTCGAGGCGCGCAGCGATCGCTCAAGCCACTTCCACTGCTGGTCACCCAGCAGCGCAGGCGCTTCCGTATCGCCCTGCGTCCGAGCAAACCAACGCGTATCAAGGAGAAAGACTTCAACAGGACCCTGTCGAAACTTCGTATAGATGCCTTGGTCCGCTTCACCAATGCTCGGATTCGGGCGGTACTCGCCAAAAGCCTGCCGGCTGTTCTCCTTACCCGGAAGATTGCCATCGGTGTCGTTGCGACCAAAATCGTGATCGTCCCATGTGGAATACACCGGCGTATGGGCGACAAGCTGGGCAAAGGCCGGAACCATTGCAAATGCGCGATACCGCGCACGCTGCGTCTTGAGATCTGTCGTATCGATGTAGGGTGTATCGCCCAACAGTACTAACGCAGAGATCTGCTGCGCCAACATACGCTTCCACACAGTCGATGACCCGGCCTCCTCGTTGGCGCATGATCCAAATGCGATCAAACATGTATCACTGTTAACTGGTTGCGTCACAAACCACCAGTCCGCATCGTGCTGCCCATCGATGGTGTAGGTATACCGAGTTGCGGGCGAAAGACCTGAGATAGAAGCGATGACTGTATTGTCGCGAGCGGCCGTCGTCTCCAACTGCATACTGCGATCGCTGTCCTCCCCGCCCTGCACTTTGATACGGACATGCGTGGGTTCAACGGTCCTGACCCACACTCGAACGCTGTCACTAGTGAGATCCCCAAGTACCGGGCCAGCATCCAGTGATGCCAACATAGATAGAACCAACGACAACGGGACAGTTGCAATCATGGGGAGATCTCCTACGGCAAGGGTATACCTTGCCCGAAGATGTTTGCCAAACATTCGATTTAATCGATCTACAGACGCTTCCGAGCAATCAATGCCTGCTGTATTGACCAAATGTGACAAATAGTCGACTAAATCGTGTGGGTACTGATCTATAACGTGAGTACCAGTTGAGAAATCAGCAGTCAATTCAGAGGAGAATACTCATGTCGATCATCAAACTTCTCGGAGCAGTAATCGCTCTTGCGTTGACCACCGCGACCTTCGCCCAAGGAACCTTCAGCTACGTTCGGATTGGCGATGTAGACGGCTTCGGTTTCCTTACAGGGACAACACCAGGGCTCAATGGCGAACCCAACTGGCCGTTCAACTCTCCCTTCGATACCCCTCCAAGTTGTCCGATCGACGGCAGTTGTTCAGGAGGCATCCTCGTCAATGCCAATGGACTCGCCATCAACGTTGATGGCATGGGAATTCTCACGCAAGGTGATTTTTTGCCAGACCTGGACTGCTCGGATCCCATTTGCGACTACCCCAACTACGGAACCCATTACAACTCTGATGAGTTCGACAACCGAGAAAATAGCGAGATTGGAGGCGCAGCAGGAAACTATGTTGAAGTGAGTGGCGCCACCAATACGGGGTCTTCTGGATCGGGGTGGACTGATGTCGCGGTATCAGGCACCGGTGACGGATGGAATGGTTGCACCAATCCACCTGGACCTGCGTCCTACGTCTGTGGCACTGGACAGCCTACGATGATCTTCGACTTCTCGGTGACCAACGCAGATCCGAATCAGCCACTCTACATCAACGCTGTCTTTGGTGACTACGACGTTGATTCGGCGAGCGACATAGTGTTGATTCAAACCTCCAACGGCAACTCGTACAACATTGCGCTTGTGACACAAAACAATGCCGCAGGCCAAGACGGTTTGATTCAAGAGGCAACCGCCACGATTCCGTTCGCATCAGTGTTCCCAAACTGGCCCACCAGCACACAGGGATGGCTGCGTGTTGATTTTCAAATGCCTGCGGAGCCGTTCACAGCTTATGACTATGCTGAAATCGCCATCTCGCCTCTTGTTGAAGTGGGCTGCTGCTGCATCGAAGATGCGGCAGGGAATTGGACTACGATCGAAATGACAGCAGTGGATTGTGATGCACTGGGAGGACTCTACCAAGGCGACGGGGTGGGTTGCGACGGACCGACACCTCCCATGGGCGCGTGCTGCACCGATGTGGACTGCGAGTACACCAGCGAATGTGACTGCGAGGTCATCGGTGGTATGTTCTACCCCGGATTGTCGTGCGAGGATGCGGGGTGCAACCCGCAGGGATGCTGCTGTTACCAGGATCCTGACTCGGGTTTGTGGTGGTATCAGATGACCAGCCCAAGTATGTGTTCACAATTGAACGGCTACTACGCAGGAGACAACGTCGACTGCAAAGGGGAAGAGGTCCCCATGGGAGCCTGCTGTGTCGAAAATGAAGATGGCGAACATTGGTGCATCAAGACATCGATCTGTCAGTGTGACGATTGGCACGGTGTATTCTTCATGAACCTGGACTGCGACGACGACGTCGTCATCGAGGCTTGCCCGCCGCCGCCCTCGGATGGCGCGTGCTGTTTCATCAATCAAGACACCGGGTGCTTTGAGTGTGTGGAAACGTCGGAACAATCCTGCGCCAAGGACTTTCCATTTGGTCAGTGGCAGGGATTGGGGAGTCTTTGCAGTGATCCCAATATTACGTGCTGCCGAATTTTTGGCTCGTGCTGTGTGGGCAATACGTGTGTCTGGACGATTGAGGATGCCTGCGAAGCGAGCAACGGCGTGTGGTCAGCAACGGTGATGTGTGCTGATGCCGGGTGTCCGTCCTACTGCCCGGAAGACGTCACACAGGACGGCGTCATCGATATCGACGACCTTCTTGCCATCCTCGGACAGTGGGGTCCGTGTCCCTAGTGGAGCGTGCCGTCCAATGAGACGACAACTTCTGGTTCCAGGACGATTTCTGCTGTAGTGCATGAATCCGGATGAGTTGCCCGAATCGCCACCATTGGTGCTGGTGTTACATAGTGACGACATGAGCAATATCCATACTTCTGGCCAGTGATCTCCGGCGGACTGGTGATGATCTTCGACGGCTGACAGAAAGTCCCGAGACAACCAAACACAAGTCCACGTTCCCGCTGACCACTGATGGAACTTGGGTCGAGTCATAGAATCTCATTGATAGCGAGACCCTTGACTCCGTGAGTTCAAACCGTGTGTTGGTCGACGCACGTGTCGCTCTGCCAAAGAAAAGCTCTTCGACGTTCTCGCCGAAGAGCTGCTTTCAGAGAAAAGTCGGGGTGACAGGATTCGAACCTGCGACCTCGTCGCCCCGAACGACGCGCTCTACCAAGCTGAGCTACACCCCGAGGCATAAAAAGTGAGCCCGCCGAAGCGGGCTCTCAGGAATGGGCGCGGGAGGATTCGAACCTCCGAAGGCGAACGCCAACAGGTTTACAGCCTGTCCCCTTTGGCCACTTGGGTACACGCCCCTTGAGAACGAGGAAGGGTACCGCATCGGCCCAACCCGAGCAAGAACACAGCGGGCTCAGAACACCTATGTCTTGGATCTGCTTCCACACTTTCCCGGGCCAAAGCCACCGACCGGAATCGAACCGGTAACCTCCAGATTACAAATCAGGTGCTCTGCCAATTGAGCTACGGTGGCGAAGCGTGCAGGGTATCGCAGACGGGCAGTTTCGTCACCCCACAGCCCACTCAAGAATGCTGATGGCTTGACGATGTGGACCAAG
>JAQWLT010000013.1 GCA_029247205.1 Phycisphaerales bacterium
CGCCGGTAGGGGCGGGGCCGTCAGAGAAGACATGCCCAAGATGAGCGTCGCAGCGAGCACATGCAATTTCGGTGCGAAGCATGCCGTGGCTTGAGTCATCGATGCGGGCCACATGCTGGATGTCGTAGGGGGTGAAGAAACTTGGCCAACCACTTCGTGATTTGAATTTGTGTTCACTTGCAAACAATGGAAGGCCGCACACCACGCAGGCATAGGTGCCGTCCCGTTCGTTATCGAGAAATGTGCCACAGTGTGCAGGCTCGGTGCCCGCACGTTGTGTGATTTCAAATGTCTTGGGGTCAAGCTTTGCAATCAACTCATCCAGACGCTGAGCAGAAATAGGCCGGAGGTCGTGGCCACTTTGGGACATGGTGCTCATGAGGGTGACTTCCTTGACGGCTATTTTGGGACTATCAGGCAGGGGTGGTGCTGCTTGAGAGGGGGTTTCGGCACAGCCGCTCACAAACAGGATCATCGAAGCAAGGAGAGAGGTGAGTGTCTGCATAGATGTCCATACTAAGCCCGTTTGGGCCGAGGTTCATCAAGAAGAACGATTTCTCGATATCCTGCAACACATGATGCAGGTTGCACTGGTCAAGACATTCACATTTGAGGCAGCACATTGGCTGCCAACCTTCCCTGAGGGGCATAAATGCCGTCGAATGCATGGTCATTCGTTCAGGATTGAGGTTGAGGTGTCGGGGCCTGTTGACCCGGCCAAGGGCTACTTGCAGGACTATGGCGAAATTGGTCAGGCTTGGTCGCCCTTAATGGAAACACTCGACCATCACCTACTGAATGAGATCGTAGGCCTTGAGAATCCCACGAGTGAGGTGCTGGCAGGTTGGGTATGGGATCGGCTCAAGCCCGAATTGCCGATGCTCAGCGCTATTACCGTCCATGAAACATGCACGAGTACTTGCGTGTACCGAGGTTGACAGCCATCCTGTGTGGCCACGCATGGTGTTTACATTGTGAGTCTTCTTGAGGAGGTGCCCATGTCCGTTGTCCCTGCAGTTCATGTCATTGGTGGCTCGCGTGTCGAGGCAATTGACCCAGACGGCACATTTGCAAATGTCAACCCAGCAACGGGCGAGGTGCTCGCCCAAGTACCGCTTGATGGCGCTGCAGCTGTTGATGCCGCCGTCAAGGCTGCCGTTGACGCCTTTCCCGCTTGGTCGCAAACGCCCGTTGGCGAGCGATGCCAGGTGCTCTTCACCTATAAGCAAGTGCTTGAAGATCACTTTGATGAATTGACGAATCTCATTGTTACCGAACATGGCAAGAATGTGCCCGAGGCTCGCGGCGATGTGCGTCGGGGCATTGACTGCATTGAATATGCCTGTGGCGCTCCCTCTCTGCTCATGGGTCGCACGCTGCCGCGGATTGCCGTATCGAGTTCGTTCAGTCGAGAGAGCGACGAGAATATTCCCCTCGATAGCACGATGGAGCGACTGCCACTTGGTGTTTGCGCTGGTATTACGCCATTCAATTTTCCCATCATGGTTCCTATGTGGATGTGGCCGATGGCGATTGCGTGCGGCAATACCTTTGTCCTGAAGCCAAGTGAAAAAGTGTCGCTGTGTGCAGTGCGTGAAGTCGAACTCGCCTCTGAGGCAGGACTGCCTGATGGAGTGCTGAATCTTGTGCTTGGCGGGGTTGAGGCTTCGACGGCTCTGATCACGCACCCCGATGTCAAAGCGGTGTCTTTTGTCGGCAGCACGCCTGTTGCCAAGAAGGTCTACGCCACGGCGACAGCAGCGGGTAAGCGGGCTCAGTGCATGGGCGGCGCCAAGAACTGTATGCTCATCATGCCCGACGCGAATCGCGAAGCCGCCATCGACGGTGTCTTGAGTTCGTCCTTTGGTAATACGGGCCAGCGTTGCTTAGCAGGCTCGGTTGCTATCCCAGTTGGCGACGCGGCCGAGTGGTTCGTGCCTGCGATTGTCGAGGCAGCCAAGAAGATTACGACCGCTTCTGGCAGCGATGCCAATTGCGGTATGGGACCGCTCATTGATGCAGCCAGTTGTGAGCGGGTGATATCCGCTATCGCAGCAGGCATCGAGGATGGGGCTGATTTGCTGCTCGATGGACGTGATGCCACGATGCCCAAGGGCAACTGCTTTGTCGGTCCGACCGTCTTTGACGGGGTTACGCCGGGAATGTCCATCGCTGAGGATGAAATTTTCGGACCGGTCCTTTCGATCATGCGGCGGGACACGCTTGAAGATGCGATTGAGGTAACGAAGCAGTCTCCATTTGGAAATATGGCGGTGATGTTCACCTCAAGCGGCTACGCCGCCAACAAGTTCCGGATGGAGGCGGGCGCGGGCATGATCGGTATCAATGTCGGTGTACCCGCACCAATGGCGGTTTTTCCGTTCTCCGGTTGGAAGGACTCATTCTTCGGGACGCTGCATGCCAATGGTGAAGACTCGGTTCGGTTCTTTACAGAGTGCCGCATCTTGGTCAGTCGCTGGTTCTAGGAAAGGATTCGTATGCACCGCATTACTCGTGCTGCGCTGATTCAGGCTTCCAACGCGCTTCCAGACTCAACCGATGTACATGCCATCAAGCAGGCCATGATTGAGAAGCATGTGCCTTTGATTGCCCAGGCGGCCGAGCGGGGCGCCAAGATTTGCTGCCTGCAAGAGATCTTCTCTGGGCCGTATTTCTGCGCTGAACAGGAAACACGTTGGTACGAAACAGCTGAGCGAATTCCGGACGGGCCGACGATCAAACTCATGCAGAAGCTCGCCAAGGAACACAGCATGATCTTGGTTGTGCCGATCTACGAGAAGGCGATGACGGGTGTCTACTACAACACGGCTGCCATCATTGATGAGCATGGCGAGTATCTTGGTAGGTACCGCAAGCATCACATCCCGCATTGCAACCCCGGCTTCTGGGAGAAGTTCTACTTCACTCCCGGAAACGAGGGGTATCCCGTGTTTGATACGAGTGCTGGAAAGATTGGCATCTACATCTGTTACGACCGGCACTTCCCCGAAGGCGCACGAGCGCTTGGCCTGGCCGGCGCTGAAATCGTCTTCAATCCATCTGCGACGGTTGCAGGACTAAGTGAGTACCTCTGGAAACTCGAGCAGCCTGCCCATGCAGTGGCGAACCAGTTCTATGTTGGGGCCATCAATCGAGTCGGAACCGAAGCTCCTTGGAATATTGGGAAGTTCTACGGCCAGTCGTACTTCTGTGATCCCCGCGGCCAGATTATGGTCGAAGGCAGCCGTGATGATGATGAAGTCGTGATCGCGGACCTTGATCTTGATGTGATTGAAGAGGTTCGTAATACATGGCAATTCTTCCGTGATCGCAGGCCGGAGACTTATGGGCCACTCACCAACGGATGAGTAGCCCGCTAAGCAATCCAGACCTTGCGGCGGTTCCGCCCGAGGGACGCACTTGGTCGAAGTGGAACATTGCCGCGTTGTGGATTGGTATGGCGGTGTGTATTCCGACCTACATGCTTGCCGCTGGCATGATTGCTGCCGGCATGACCTGGTGGCAGGCGGTGCTGACGGTGTTGCTCGGCAACCTCATTGTGCTGATTCCCATGATTGCAAACGGTCATGCTGGCACGAAGTATGGCGTGCCGTTTCCGGTCGTTGCCCGCGCAAGTTTTGGCACGCTTGGCGCTCATGTTCCGGCAATGGCCCGGGCCATCGTGGCCTGCGGGTGGTTTGGTATACAGACATGGATTGGCGGCGCAGCCATCTACTCGATTCTGGTGACGCTCCACTGGATATCGCCAGCGACTGACCTTGACATGTTGCCAGTACTCGGCATCTCGTTCGGTCAATTGCTGTGCTTCCTCGCGTTCTGGATCGTGCATGTGGCCATCGTGATGACTGGCATTGAGTCAATCAAATGGCTTGAAGCCTACGCGGCGCCATTCTTGATTGCGTGCGGCGTTGCACTTTTTGCATGGGCGATCTTTGCTGTCGACAGCATCGCAGATCTCTTTGCGGCAGGCCCGTCGCGTCCGGAAGGTGTTTCATTCTGGTCAATCTTCTTTCCGCAACTCACCGCCATGGTCGGTTTCTGGGCAACACTGAGTTTGACGATCCCTGACTTCACTCGGTATTGCCAAACACAGAAAGATCAAGCCGTGGGCCAACTTATTGGGTTGCCTTCAACAATGACATTATTTTCATTCGTTGGCATCATTGTGACAGGCGCGACTGTTGTGCTATATGGCGATGCCATATGGGATCCAGTCGAGCTTGTTTCTCGCATGGGTTCACCGACAATCGTCGTTCTCGCATTGATCGCTGTGCTCATCGCAACACTGTCGACCAACCTCGCGGCCAATGTGGTTGGTCCTGCAAACGGATTTTCTAACCTATGCCCACGCAAGATTAGCTTTCGGTCTGGCGCATTGATTACCGCGGTCATTGGCGTGCTCATCATGCCGTGGCGACTTATGAGCGATCTCTCCGAGTACATATTTGTATGGCTGATTGGCTATAGCGCGTTGCTTGGTCCGATTGCGGGAATCATGATTTGTGATTACTTCATCATTCGTCGCACCAAGATCAATGCAGAAGCGCTCTATGATCCGGATGGCGAATACGCTGGCATCAGTCTTGCTGCCATGTCGGCTTTGGTGCTCTCGATTCTTCCCAACGTGCCTGGATTTATCAATGCGGCTACGGGAACAGCACATACAGTGGATGCACCGTTTCCCGCAGTGTTTGATGAGATCTACGTCTATGCCTGGTTCGTTGGTATTTCGCTTGCAATGGTGCTGTATTGGATCTTTAAGCAACTCGGGCCGTCCAAGCCTGGAACAATATGGAAAGCAACACGATGACTTTGCCCAATCTGCCTGCATGTGATCACCGCCCACAACCCTATGACGGCCCATCCCGTGAAGCGGTGCTCGATATGCGACGTGAGTTCCTCACGCCTGCACTGGTGACGTACTACGCCGATCCGATCATGATCGTCGAGGGTCATATGCAGTGGTTGTTTGACGAGACTGGCCGCCGCTATCTCGATGCGATTGCTGGCATCGTGACAGTTTCGGTGGGGCACTGTCATCCCAAGGTCGTGGAGGCGGTTCGTGAGCAAAACGAGCGGTTGCAGCACACAACGACGATCTATCTGAACCCGAATATTGCCGAGTTCGGCAAGAAACTCATCTCGACATTCCCAGCCGACTCGGGCCTTGGTGTGTGTTACTTCACCAACTCAGGTAGTGAAGCCAATGAACTGGCCATGCTGATGGCTCGCTTGCATACTGGTAACTTCGACATTCTGGCTCTTCGCAATGGCTATCACGGCTTGAGCAATCAGGCAATGGGCCTCACGGCGCTGCACTCTTGGAAGTATCCATATCCACATGGGTTTGGTGTCAAACACGTCAAAGCGCCAGATCGCTATCGCGGGCCGTACGGATACGACGATGCGGATGCCGCCGAGAAATACGCCGCTGAAGTTGAGGACGTACTGCTTTATGCGACATCCGGTGCCATCGCAGGCTTTATCGCAGAGCCTATTCAAGGCGTTGGCGGTACCGTTGAATTGCCAGATGGCTACCTCAGCCGTGTGTACGACATGGTCCGCGCTCGCGGCGGGCTGTGCATCAGCGACGAAGTTCAAACCGGGTTTGGTCGAACAGGCACTGCGTTCTGGGGATTTGAGAATCATGGCGTGCAGCCTGACATCGTCACGATGGCCAAGGGCATCGGTAATGGTGCGCCGCTTGCTTGTTGCGTGGCGCGGGCTGATGTTGCAGCGTGCATGAGTGATCGGCTTCACTTCAATACCTATGGTGGTAACCCTGTTTCGATGACGCAAGGCCTTGCAACGCTCAACGTATTGCTTGAGGACAATGTGCAGCAGCATGCGGCTGATATTGGTGGATATCTCAAACAAGGCCTTGAAGACTTGCAGACCCGTCATGCGATTGTCGGAGATGTGCGGGGCCAGGGCCTGATGCTGGGCATTGAATTAGTGACTGATCGGGCGGCCAAGACGCCAGCATCTGCCGAGTGTGCCACGGTTCACGAGCGGGCCAAGGACCTCGGCCTGCTCGTTGGCAAGGGTGGTCTGTATGGCAATGTGCTGCGGATCAAGCCGCCGATGTGCATCACCCGTGAAGATTGCGACTTCCTTTGCAAAGTACTCGACATCTGCTTGAGTGAAGTGGCCTGATGTCGCTGCTGATCAAAAATGGCCGGGTCATTACATCGACAGCCGATTGTGAGGCAGATGTATTGGTGGTGGGCGAAACCATTGCCAAGATTGCAGCGTCGATCAATGCTGCTGATCATCCCAATGCTGAAGTCATCGACGCCAGCGGCAAGTATGTGTTTCCTGGCTTCATCGACCCACACGTCCACATCCACTTGCCATTCATGGGTACCAATGCGATCGATGATCATGCGTCGGCTACCAAGGCGGCCTTGGCTGGCGGCACTACGACGGTAATCGAGATGATTTGTCCAGGCCCAGACGATGAGCCGATGGCGGCCTTTCACGAGTGGAAAGATCTTGCTGCAGCGGGGGCGTGCTGCGACTACTCGTTTCACCTCTCGGTGGTTCGATTTGATGAACTTGCTCAGCAGCAGCTGAGAGAACTTGTCGCGAGCGAGGGTGTGGCATCATTCAAAGTATTCTTGGCCTACAAGGGTGCTCTGGATATTGCAGATGAGCAACTCTTTGAACTCATGAAAACGGCTCGTGAACTTGGCGTCATTATCACAGCGCATTGCGAGAACGCAGAGGCTGTAGATTCGATGCAGAAGCAGTTACTGGCCGAAGGAAAGACGGGACCCGAGTGGCACGAGCCTTCTCGGCCGCGATCGGTGGAAGCTGATGGAGTGAGCCATCTGTGCACCTTTGCAGAATTGACTGGTGCGCATGTGTACATCGTGCATACATCCAACGCCGCAGCGGTTTCGCAGGCCATGCAGGCTAAGTCACGTGGTGTGAACGTCTTTGTTGAAGCGGTTGCGCCGCATCTGGTGCTCGACAAGACCTATGCCGAGCGACCTGACTTTGAGGGTGCGAAGTACGTCATGTCCCCGCCGCTTCGAGATGGCGAAGAGCACGAGCATCTTTGGAGATCTCTGGCAAGTGGTGACATGGTCACGATTGGCACAGATCACGCCCCATTTAAATTTAGCGGTCAAAAAGATATGGGCCGCGATGCCTTCACACTCATTCCCAACGGGATTCCCGGCGTACAAGAACGCGTAGACCTCGTGCATACGCATGGCGTGTGTGCTGGGCGTATCGATCTCCAGACCATGGTCGATGTCTGCAGCACGCAGGCCGCCAAGATCTTCGGCTTGTATCCCTGCAAGGGCGAGATTGCCGTCGGGAGCGATGCTGATGTGGTGATTTATGATCCACACTTCACTGGCGTCTTCAGTCACGCCGATGCCGAGAGTCAGGTCGACTACAGCGGATACGAGGGCATGGAACGCAAGGGGCGTTGTGAACTGGTCATTCGACGAGGTGACATCGTCGCCCGCGACGGTCGCTACGTCGGCGGCGGCGGTGGCGGTCGCTACCTTCCTCGCATCCCGACCCACTGACCGGAGGATGTGGGCGTGAGAGGGGGGGGAATTGATTAGTCGTTTGACACGAGCTTGTCGGACTGCTCGACGAACTTGTCGCCTTCCCACTGCGTGTCCTTCTCGATCATGCCCGCACGGCGAGCCTTCGCCGCGGCCTTGGCTTCTGCTTGCCGCGTGACTAAGTCTGCGTGCGTGCTGAAGTAGGGCAGACTCGCGCCGCGGAAGTCGTCGATGTGCTCGAAGCCGTGCGTGTCCATGAACGCTTCTAGTTGATCGCACATTTGCTTGACCATGCCGTAGCCATGAATCATCACTCCGGTGCACACCTGAACGGTATGTGCACCAAGCAGTATGAACTGAGCAGCATCATCACCGGTTTCGACGCCACCGATACCACTAATCGTGCGGCCGGGGAATTCGTCGTTGCTCATATGAGCGAGTTCCATGACCATTCGAAGCGCAATCGGCCGGACTGCCTTGCAGGAGTAGCCGCCCGGCACCGAGTAGCCCTCGACAGTCGGCATAGGACGAAGTGTCTTGAGGTCAACGCCCATGACGCTCAGAATCGTATTGATAGCGGCAAGTCCGTCGCATCCAGCTCGAAGTGCAGCCCGGCCTGGGTCAACGATGTGTGTGACATTTGGTGTCATCTTGGCCCACACCGGAATCTTGGCTACTTCCATTACCCATCCACTGACTTCTTTCACGATGTCCGGGTTCTCGCCCATGGCCGCGCCCATCTTTCGCTCAGGCAGGCCGTGTGGGCATGAGAAGTTCAGTTCGAATGCGTCAACGCCAACCTCTTGGCATCGCTCGATGATTTCGATCCATGCGTCACGCCTGCACTCTTCCATAACCGAGGCAATCAGAATGCCTTCGGGCCAGGCGTCCTTGATCTTCTTGAATTCATCAAGCCACGTCTCGAAGGAGCGATCGCTGATCAGTTCGATGTTCTGCCAGCCAATGACTTCCTTTGAATTTTCAGCTCGCATTCTCGCGTAGCGGGGCGCGACATTTGTGACCTTGTCGGCTTCAAGACTGATGGTCTTGGCAATGACACCACCCCAGCCCTCGGCAAATGCTTTGTTGATGACGTTGGCATTGGTTCCGGGAGGGCCAGAGCCAATCACAAATGGGTTGGGGAATCGGAGCCCATTGACGGTGACTGAAAGATCTGCCATGGGGCCGATGCTATCAGGCCACTCGCACAAGCGGGGGAGTGTCAGCCCGGCAAGCGACGGGCAATTTCTACGGCGTTCAGTTCATCGCAAATTCTCAACTGATCGCCAGCAGCGAGAAAACTGCTTGCATGGCCGTCAGCACGGATGTGTTCGACATCAACGGTGATGCGCAAGTAGACGTTGTTGATGTTTGGCAAGTCATCGATTGCTGGGCGACGCCTAGTGGCGAGGCCAATGGCGATAGCGACACCGATATTGCGGACCTGTTTCTGGTACTTGCCGCTTACGGGAACTGCTGAGTCCGTTGTGTAAGTTCGGCTTGGCTCCTCAACGCATAAGTTGAGGGCCCCTCCCGTTTCCTCGCGGGGAAAGGGGAAGGGCTCCAAGGAGTTCAGGTTATTGGGACTACAGCGAAGCTGTGGTTACTTTGATGGCAATGCGGCGATTGCCTCAAGGGCCCACGCTGCCTTCCATAATGCCATCGATATGCATGTCAGGATCGCGATATGTGCCACCAGGTACACCGCTCGGCCGGCAGGGCAGCCGCCACCAGAGGAGCATTTTTTTGAGTCTGTGCTAAGCGTGTCAGTCATGAAAGGTTTCTCTCTTAAAGTAGTGAACCATTGCCAGTGTCGGCATGACGGTCCATTTGTCTGAAGAAAAACAAAGCGAACCATCATGACAGTGTTCTCTTTTATCTTTACTTTTGGCCCTATGACCTCATGTAACCGGCATCGGTCCGGATGAAACCGCCGCAACGTAACCCTTTGGTGTGTTGCAACTCTGTTGCAACTCTGTTGCTGCTTGGGCTCTTCATGCTTGCCCGGCCAACGCTGCACTTATTCACGACTATTGTGAATGATGTTGATGAGCGAAAAGATCTTCCATCTCATGTCGTTGACGATGCAAGCCGCTTGAATGCCACGACAGTTCATGCGAGCCAGAAGCAGTTCGAGCGGGCCTATCCGAATCTTGCTGAATTCTTCGGTTCCAAGCGTGCCCATGATCCAAGTGAACTCTTTCAGAACGAGTTCTACCTGAAGTATGGCCTCCGTCAAGACGATTGAAGTTTGGGAATTCTTAGTCTCATCGAGCGTCTCTCAGGATCAAGTGCAGAATCCAATCTGACGAAGCCTGAGATCACGCCAATTTCGAGCATGCGGTAGATGCTTCTGTCTCCGAGTGCAACTCAGTGTTTGTGGATCATCTGCTTCGGTAGGTTTTTTGCAACTGTTGCGATATCGTATCTCTCATGTTCGATCGCCTTCACACTATTTGGGGCCTACTCGAGGGCCAACGCCTGCGATATCTCGCGGCTTTGGTGGCACTTCTGGTGGCGGCGATGTTGTTGTATGCGGTGGTCATTGTGCCCCAGGTGGTGCTTGATGGGGTATTGACCGACGAGATCAAGGAGGGCTCATTGCCCGAACGGGTGGGGCTCTGGTTGCTTGGGGGACGAGAATTTCTGAGTGAGAATCTCTGGGTTGCAGCGGTTGCAGTTGTTGGACTCACACTTCTGGCAGCCATCGCAACCTACTTCCGTGGTAGGTGGGTTGCGATTGCGGCCGAGTCGGTCATTCAACGTCTTCGCGACCGGTTACATGGCCATCTCAATTGCTTGCCCGTTACTTGGCATGATCAAGCTGAGACGGGGGATACGCTTCAGCGCTGTACGTCCGACGTTGACACACTTCGCAACTTTCTCGCCATGCAGATCATCGAAATTGGCCGGGCCCTTGCGATGATGCTCATTCCGTTACCACTCATGTTGATGATGGACGTGCGTATGACCATCGCATCGGTCGTCTTTCTGCCCTTCATCATTGTCTCATCACTCTTCTTCTTTGGCCGAGTCAAGACTATCTTTCGGGGTAAGGACGAAGCAGAAGGCCGACTGACCGCATGTGTGAACGAGAACCTCACTGGTATTCGGGTGGTCCGCGCATTTGCTAGGCAGGAGTTTGAGCAGGAGAAATTCTACAGTCGCAATGATGATCACCGACGACTCGACTACAAACTCTACGCCGTACTCTCTTGGTTCTGGGCGGCATCAGACGAATTGTGTTTCTTGCAGAAGGCAGTAGTTTTCATTCTCGGCGCGTGGTGGGTGGCGGTCGGATCACTGGAGATTGGCACCTACTACTTCTTCATCGCGGCAGTTTCAATGTACATTTGGCCTGTACGGATGATGGGACGACTGCTCGCAGAACTAGGGAAAGCTGTTGTCGCAGCCGATCGAGTTCACGAAATATTGGAGTCTCCAATCGAAGTTGTGACCGGCAGTGAAATCCCTTCGCATGGCTCGCTCGCGGGGAGCGTTCAGTTTGATGGTGTCACATTCGCTCATGCACAGACGCCTGTCTTGGAAAATGTGCAATTCAACCTCTCGGCAGGGCGCACGCTTGCCGTGGTAGGCCCTTCGGGCAGCGGCAAGAGCACGATCATCAACCTACTGTTGCGCTTCTACGATCCAGACGTTGGTGTTGTGCGTGTTGATGGCGTAGACATTACGACACTTGATCGTCAGGCCCATCGCGGCCGGATGGCGGTTGTCATGCAGGACCCATTCTTGTACTCGCGGACGATTCACGACAATATTGCGTTGTCTCGTCGGGGAGCGACCGATGAAGAAGTGCATCTTGCTACGCGGGTGGCATGCATTCACGACTCGATCCTTGAATTTGATAAGGGCTACGAGACAGTTGTTGGCGAGCGGGGGGTGACACTTTCAGGCGGCCAGCGGCAGCGTGTTGCGATCGCTCGCGCTTTGCTGCAGGAGCCAGATATTCTTGTCCTCGACGATGCCTTGAGCGCCGTCGACACGCGGACCGAACGCTTGATTTTGGAAGCGATGCGTGACCGCCACGGGAAGCAGACCACGATCGTCATCGCGCACCGTCTCTCGACGCTCACAGCCGCAGATGACATCATCGTGCTTGACCACGGGGGCATCATTCAGCGGGGCACGCACGAAACACTGATTGCAGAGGATGGCATGTATCGCAGATTGTGGGAGATACAGACCACAATCGAGTCAACAGAAGAGGAGGGAAGAGCATGAGTAGCTCTCCGTTCCTGCAGGAAGAGGAATACGCTGGGGGTCGTTTTAATTGGCGGCTTTGGCGTCGCATTCTCTCGCACGCGGCCGCCCATCGACGCTGGTTGTGGACCATGATTGTCAGCGGCATGGTGCTCGCGCTGGTTGAGACCCTGCTGCCACTGAGCAACGCATGGCTGATTGATGAAGCTGTGGCGGGCCGGACCGATACGGCCTTCAAGCTGTATGCGGCTTTCTACATCGTACTTGTGACGATGTTCTCGCTTCTTGTATGGATCTTCATTCGAGCGGCTGGGCACTTAGCGACGGGCATTGCATTTGACCTGCGTGAGCAGGGCTTTGAACGCTTGCAAGAACTCAGTTTTTCCTACTACGACACGCGGCCGACCGGTTGGCTTGTGTCACGGCTCACCAGTGACTGCACCAAGATCAGCAGTCTGCTCCCATGGTTTATGCTCGATCTCTCATGGGGGGCGTGCTTCCTTGTGGGCATTTCCGTCGCAATGTTTCTACTCGATTGGCAACTAGCCTTATGGGTGTTGGTGATCGTGCCACCCTTGTCGATGGTCAGTTGGTACTTCCAGCGAAAACTGCTGAGAAGCAGCCGACTCGTTCGGCGGACGAACTCGATCATTACCGGGGTTTACAACGAAGGTTTGATGGGTGTCCGCACGACGCAGGCCCTTGCAAGAGAGCAAGAGAGCCTTGAAGAGTTTCAACAACAGTCCGGCGATATGAAGCGATACGCTATTCGTAACTCGCTCCAAAGCGCTGTCTATCTGCCATGCATCATCTCGCTCGGAGCGGTTGGTGTCGGTATGGCGCTCTGGAAGGGCGGCGTGCAGATTCAAGGCGGAACTGATCTCTCGCTGGGCAACTTGATTGCGTTTATGCAATATGCGGTGCTCTTCTCGATGCCCATTCAAGAGATCGCTGCGAGGATTACTGATTTGCAGGCTGCGCAAGCAGCGGCTGAACGCATTCAGGGTCTCATCGAAACGGTACCTGAGATTCGGGACAACCCAGAGGTGCAGGCGGCCATTGCTGATGCGCCATTAGGTGGGCCAGAAGATGGTGGCCTTGCGAAGATCCATACGATCGAGTTTAAGCACGTAGACTTCTGGTACAAGCCAGACGAGCCAGTCCTGATTGACTTCAACCTCAGCATCGCTGAGGGGCAAACGATTGCGCTCGTCGGTTCGACGGGCGGTGGAAAGACGACGATTGCTTCGCTGGCTGCTCGTTTCTATGAACCTCAACGTGGTGAGATTCTGCTTGACGGCGTGGAGTACCGCAAGCGGAGCCTGCACTGGTATCAGTCGCAGCTTGGCGTGGTGCTGCAGACACCGCATCTCTTCGCTGGCACGATTCGCGAGAACATCCGGTATGGCTGTCTCGAAGCAACCGATAGCGAGATAGAGCAGGCTGCCAAGACTGTCAATGCCCATTCATTCATTTCAGAAAACGAGGGGGGGTACGAGGCCGAAGTGGGCGAAGGCGGTACTCGGCTCTCAGTAGGCCAGCGTCAGCTCATTGCCCTTGCCCGAGCGGTGCTGGCCGATCCACAAGTCTTCATTATGGATGAGGCGACCAGTTCGGTTGACACCGAGACTGAGCAACTCATTCAGGCAGCGATCGACACGGCGCTCAAGGGCCGAATCGCATTTGTGATTGCGCATCGGCTGTCAACAATTCGTGGAGCGGATAGGATTTTGGTGATCGATCATGGACGCATCGTTGAGCAGGGTACACATCGAGAACTCCTCCAGAATCAGGGTCGGTATTGGCGGCTTTATACGCGGCAAGAAGCCGAGGAAGCTGAATCCAGGATGGGCCTGTAGCATTCGTGTATCGAGCAGCCTGCACTGAATCAATTCAAGTTTGCCCCCGCGATGTCGATTCGCGATCAGATTTTTAGAAGTTCATTTGACCGCTGGAAGCATGCGACAAGGATCGCCGTGACAGCAGCGTTGGCTACGCTTGTCACCTTGATTTTTCAGCCCAATCAGGTGTACTGGGTCATCGTCACAGTGTTCATTCTCTCGATGTCCGATGTGGGGACGACCTGGATAAAAACTCTCGAGCGTGTGATCGCCACGATTCTTGCTTTTGTGGCAGCGATCGTCATGGTGGCCATGTTTTCCCAGACTCCGGCCCTCTTGTTTTTGTCATTTGTGCTGGTGATCAGTGCGGGCCTCTACGTGTCGTTGACGCAGAATGTAGCGGTCTACACAGGCTATCTCACGGTAATCACGCTCATCATTGTGCTTACGCCAACATGGAGTGATCCTGAGTCTCTGACAGGGCTTGGGCTGGAACGAGCCCAGGCAGTTTGTATTGGTGTCATCGTTACCTCGGTATTGGCGTGTCTCCTGTGGCCTACCAGTGCTCCGGGGCGATTTAAGGCTTTGTTTACTGAGCGACTTGAGCGGGCTGACGCTCGGCTTGAGCGGATTGGTGACTTTCTCGTTGGGCGTGAGATGGGGAAGCAAGTAAAGCCAGAGCCTCTGGCCACACTCTCGTTACAGGTGGCAACGCTCAAGGCTGCGATGGCCGAGTCGGTCTCCTTTCGATTGGCCAAGGGGAAGTGGCTCGGGCGGGTGACGGTCATTAACCGCATGGCAGTGCAGTCTGAAATTCTGGAGGCACAGATCGGCGCAGCTGATTGGACGGGTGTCCCACAGCGTGTGCGTGAAGAGATGGAGAAGTGTGTCAGTATTGTTCGCGTCGAATGGCAAAGAATGGGCGAGGCCATTCTCGCAGAGCGTGATCCATATGTCGACAAGGCATTTCTTGAAGGTGTGGCCACTGCGTTAGAAGCGGAACGCGTGCATGGCCTCGATTCGAATCGGCTTGTGGCAGTATCAACGCTGCTATTGATGATTCGCCAACTTGGACGTATGAGTGATATGCTCATGTGGCAGGGGAGGTACTCCGATACGCCACTACTTGGCGACGTTGCGGTTGCACCGCGGCGACCAACGTGGCGGCAGCATTATGATCATTCTGCGATGCGGACTACGGTCAAGGCAGTGGTCTCAGTGGTTATTGCACTGATCGTCATATCAACGATGAAATGGACTGGATCGATGGCCACGGCCATTGTTACGGCGTTATTGATTACACAGCCAACGATCGGCGCGTCTTGGAACAAGTCTATGCAGCGTGTGATTGGCGTGGTGTTGGGGGCCGGCTTTGGGCTTGTGATACTGGTTACGGTGGAGGCAAATGCAAGCGATGTGTGGTGGTTGTTGACCGGACTCTTTTTTGCATCGTTCGTCGCTGGTTGGTTTATGGCCGGCGACTGGGAAATTTCCTATGTGGGATTGCAGATGGGCGTTGCACTCGGTCTGGTGCTCGGTGCGAGTGCGGCGAGCAATTCTTTTGCGCAGCCGATTGGACGTGTTTCAGGAATCATTGTTGGTGTGATCATTGCCATGGCGGTGTTGCGAATGTTGTGGCCCGTGTGGGCTCGCGAGCAGGTTGCAAAGTCGATGGCGGATGCATCCACGACGATTGCGGACATGCTTGAAGTCGGGTTGCGCACCCCACAGGAGGAGGCACTTGCCCGGCCATCAAACGGCTGGCTCTACACTGTTGGATGGAGTCTCTCGGAGGCCTACCGATATCGTGAGGAAGCTCGGTACGAGTCTGGTATTTCGCCCACACGTTCATCGCCGGTATTGGAACTTGCTTCATTGTTGCAAGATGCGATGCCACGAGTCATGTTGCTGATTCAAGCGAGGCACGACCACTTACTTGTAGATTCGTTAGCCCAAAATAGGGACTTGATGGTTTTACGAACCGCAATCCAGAATCGTTTTCGAGCCGTTGCGGACATTTGCCACAGTCGCCCAGTGGTTATCGAAGATTTACACGGTCCGCTTGCCGTGGCAGGTGAAGTGTTTGCCAACGCCGTCGAGCAGATGGATGGCCCCCAGCGAGTCCGCCATCTTGAAGTGTTGGGGTATTACCGAGAACTCGTGCCCGACCTCGACGCGATGGTGCTCGCCGCAGAAGATGCCGCCACTCTCTTTCTCACACAAGCCATCCGGCCTGGCCGGTCGGGTGCCTAGCCTGTGGCATGCACCATGGCAGCTGCTGCGGTCAGGACATCAGACCTGCTCTGAATGCGGATGGCCCGCGCTGCTGCTATTTGTTGTTGGGCGACTTGCAGATCAGGCAAGGTTTTTAGGCCATGGTCAAAGGCTGCTCGCATGGCGTTGAGGTTCTCCTTCGCGCTTAGGCTGAGTCGGTCGGCCCAGGCGAGCCGCTCGACCGCAGCCTTGTAGTCGAAGTAAGCGTCCCACACTTCGCCCGCAACATTCAGCTGGATCCTCCGCAGTGCCTCTTCGGCAGCATGGTGTTCGGCTTTTGCGAGGCGAATTTCATTGTGGCGTATCTCGCCATCGAAGAGCATCCACGATCCAGTGAGCCCGACATTCCATGTCGGCACCCAGCCATCACCACTATTCGGTGCTGGATCGTAGTAGGGATTGAGTTTGTAGTCGGAATACAAATACCCAGCCATAGCTGAAACGTTGACCTGTGGGTTGAGTGTTGCTTCGGCGGCGCGGATGCGAGCGTCGGCGGCCTGCACCATGGCGGCTGCGGCTGCCAGGTCAGGTCGTGATGCCATTGCCAGCTCCGCGAGTTGTTCAACGCCAACCCCAAGTTCACTGGGCAAGGCCGTGTCAACAGAGAAGTCAAATGCCACCGTCGTATCAGGCGGAAGCCCCATTGTCACGAGTAAATCTGTGCGAGCGTTGTGCACATTGGTCTTTGTAACAGCAACTTCATATCCAGCGAGTGCTTGGGCTTGGCTCGCGGCGAGGACGTCGGGAGCAGTTGCGAGGCCAAGGATGAGTTGCTCCTCGACTTGCTGCAGGATGGAGTTCGAGAGTACGAAGGCGAGCTGTGCAGCTTCCCGCATGCCATCGGCGGCTTCAAGCGCAAAATAATGCTTCTGTACGTTGAAGACGACATCTTGCAAACTTCGATTGAATCGCAGGTTGGCAGCGAGCAGTGCGCGGGCCATCTCATCATCGGATGCATCGCGTCGACCAAAGTCAAGCAGGGTCCAAGTGAGGGTTGCTCCGGGGCCACCAGTAAAGATGTCGACTCGTTGAAGGTTGGTCTCCCCACCAAGCGGGAAGAGTTCACGCGCAAAGATCGCCTCGGCCCAGGCGGTGAGCGTTGGATACCAGGCGCCGCGAGAGATGCCGTACTCGGCTGCAGCAGCTCGGGCATCGGCCCACGCAAGACGAGTTTCAGGATTCGCCTGGAGGGCGACGTCAACCGAACCGGCCAGTGAGAGCGTATGGCCGATTGGGACGTTGATCGCTTCCATTGATTGAGCAGGTGCTGGCGAGTCGGTGGCTGGCCACCAGTCGGTTGACCATGACTCGGTGGGGCTCGCTGGGGCAAATGTGTCAGGCTCCCATTCGGCAAGTGGATGGGGGCGAGCGCACCCTGCCAGAATCGCGAAAAATGCCATCGGTAGGATAAAATTTCGGTTGGGCATGGAAGTGATATCGGCTGTTGAGGCCAGTAGCGTCTAGTCCCTTACCATCCAATATATGCGTATTCGATTTACAACGATCCTCGCTAGGGCAATGTGGCTGACCGTGCCCTTCTTGGCTGCCTGTGACCCACTGGTCAATATCGAGGGGGCGTTCTTTCCGGCGTGGCTTGTCTCGGGCTTGTTCGGCATTGTGGCAACATCCATGACATACGTGCTCTTTGTTCGGGTCGACCTCCACAAGTACCTACTCGCGCCTGTCCTGACCTATATGACCTTGATGATCACATACACCGGACTTCTTTGGTTGACCCTCTATGGCTGGTGAAACGAACCTGAAACCACAGGCGAGCATCTCCAGTGGCAGCCCAGCGGGGGTGCCTGAAGATTCGTCACCCCCGGCAAGAAGGCATCTTGCTCGGATCATTTCGATGATCAGTTGGATCGCTGCGGTCATTGTTGTTGTCATGACGCTCAATGTTTTTAGCGCATACCCTCGCACGTCGGATGCATTTGTTCGAGCGAACATCATCGGGATTGCGCCGCATGTCGCGGGCATGATCGTGGAACTCAATGTACGGGACAACCAACGAGTGGAAGCGGGTGAGTTGCTCTTTGTGGTTGATCCGAGGCCCTATGAAGCGGTGGTCGCTGAGATTTCCGCAACCGTGGCGCTGACCGAACTGGAGATCGATGCCTTTCGACAAGCTGTTCATGCAGCCACGGCGGAGTTGGCGAAGGCGAAGGCAGTCGCGGTGTATGCGACGGATCATCTTGCACGGCTTGAACCACTGCTTGAGCGTCGATTTGTGACTCCAGATGAGGTGCAGCAGGCTCAGAGCGATGCAGTGGCTGCCGAGAGCGCGGCTCATGCTGCAGCCGCTGCAGTCAAGCGTGCAGAACGACTGGTGGGGGACGAAGGTGGATTGAATGTACGGCTGGCTCAAGTTCAAGCCCAGTTGGCCAATGCAGAGCTCAACTTGAGTTACTGCCATGTCACGGCACCCGTCGCTGGTTATGTCACCAATCTCAATATTGTTCGAGGCGAATACGCCAACCAAGGTCTGCAGGTCTTCTCGATCGTCGACGACTCTGTTTGGTACGTGCTGGCAAACTATCGTGAGACCTTGCTGGATCGTATCGAGCCCGGCATGGTCGCCGACATCTGGCTACTGGCGTGTCCCGGCAGGCCGCTTCGTGGTGTGGTCGAGGGTGTGAGCAATGCGATTTACCAATCGGTCGGAGCGAATGTTGATGGTCTGGCTGATATCGCTCCAGCACTGGACTGGGTGCGGCTCGCACAGCGATTTGCTGTGCGAATCATTCTCGACGACGCTCCAGACTGCAGCATGCGAAGCGGCTCAACTGCCACAGTACGCATTCGACCAGACGGATGAATATCTGTTTGCCAGATAGTTAGGTACAAGAGTTGAGGTTGTAATCGCTTGATGCTGCAACAGCTCCATCAACTATCCGGTGGGGGGATTAAAAACGACCCATCTCCGGCCTGAGCCGAAGATGAATCGTTTGCAAGAGAAGCAACACGGTGGCAGTACACCATGTACCACCGCCGTGAAGGGTTTGAGTCAGCTGCCGAAGTGACCTAGTAGAACCAGCAGGTCGTCCAAGTTCACAACGCCATCGCCATTGAGGTCTGCCGCTGCATCGGCCGTGCCCCAAGCAGCGATCAGGGCAAGCAGGTCGTTGAGGTCAACATCGCCATCGCCGTCGATGTCACCTGGAACAGGAGCAGGCGTACTATCTGCTTTGAAGCAGTCAACCCAATATTCCTGGCCGCCCATGCGGAGGTATTGCAGGTCACCAGCGAAGCTTACTTGGCCGCAGTCGCCGCCCATGCCGCCCCAATCAACGATCACGGTTACTCCGCCGATGACGGCGCCATCAATGTCGATCCAGTTGGCGAAGTTGACGAAGTCGCCATTGATTTCAAGGTTGAGATTGCCGCCGTACTCTCCGAACTTGAAGGAGAGGTTGGTCATCCAGTCACCATCCAGACGCTTGATGAGCGTCGTGGCGTTGTTGTAGTGCAACTCATTGTTCGCACTGCATGCATTGCCAGCATTTTCGACCATGACATTGCCACTGGCAGTGTTGGTGCCATCGCTATAGGTGAAGTGATCGACTGCGTACTTGTAGGCGTCGGTTACGAACGTGTCGCCATTGACATACGCCGTTCCCAGGGCGAGGTCCTCGTAGGAGGGTTCGCAGTCATCAATCTGCATCCAATCAAACTCGAGGCAGTCGATGAAGTGCTCTTGGCCGCCAAGGAGGAGCTTGTTGACAACACCACTGCACTCGACTCGACCGCAGTCGTTTCCCCAGCCACCGGATGTGACACTGAAGGTCACGCCACCGATGACGGCACCGTCGAGCGTACGGTAGTTCGGAACGTTTCTGAAATCGCCATTGATGGCCACGTTGATGTTGCCGCCATATTCGCCAAATTCAAAGGCAAGGTTGTTGACAGGGCTTACAGAAGCGAAGTCGAATCGAACATTTGCGTTGTTGGTGAAGAGCTCTTGACCAGTGCCGCAGGCCAGGTTCCAGTTTTCAACCATAACGTGGCCGGATGTGTAGATGGTGCCGTCCCAGAACTTGAAGGGGCCGACATCTACGGGAACACCGCCGGTAGTGAAGGAGTCGCCGTTGACGTAGACAGTGTCGAGCAGAAGATCCTCAAATGCTGGCTCGCACTCGTCGTCTGGCCGGATGTCAACGGCCAGCTCTTGGCCACCAATGACGAGATTTTCAATCGTGCCGAGAATGACGAGTTCGCCATGGTCGCCACCAAAGCCGCCTGAGACGACCGTGATGTTGCAGCCGCCAAGGACTGCGCCGTGTACATCCATAAAGTTGCCGACATTGGCAAAATCGCCATTAACGGCAATGTTGATGTTGCCGCCATACTCACCGAAGAGCAATTCAACTTGTGTTTGCGTGCCGATTGATCCTGCGAAGTCATAGCGAGCATTGATATTGTTCGTATTGAGCTCATAGAGCGAACCGTGGGCCCAGAGGGCGTTGGTCACGGTGGCCTCGCCTGTAGAAGTCCATGAGCTATCGCCATACTGAAAGTCTTCAAACTTCACGGCGATGCCATCTGACATCATCGCGTCGCCTGTGTGATAGGTGCTTGCAAGTGGTAGGTCATCAAATGAGGGGAAGGCCGCCAAGGCACTTCCTGTGAAGACAAGAAGGCTAGTCATCACGGCAGTGGAGAATTTGCAGGTATTGGTCATGATTGTGCTCTCTGCGGCCGCCCGCCGCGTGCATAGTTGGTTTCCCTTGCGGTCCAACTACGAGCATTCCCGTGCTGTATGTGATGAGCTGTGAAATAATGTGCAAGCAGGCACATAGGGTCCTGTAGAGGGTCCTGCTCAGTTCGAAGCCTCTCTAGAATGCTGAATCAGGCCTCTGCCAAGGCAAGATTTCAGGGCAGTTTGTAGAAGCCTCGCCCAGTCGTCACGAGTTGCCCGTCGTCGGCCAAAGCCTTCCACACTTCTGCCGGGAACTGGTGCGGCGGCAGAATGGACTCAAATTCGGCTGCCTTGCCGCCCGTGAGCGGGCCAACGCCAAGACGCGACTCATGGTCGAGCCGAGTTAGTTTGATGCGTTTACGAAAGGCCTTCATGGCTTGCCGTTTGATGTCGTCGGGTACATCGGCGACTTGTTCAATTGGTTCAGCCACTGGCTCAATCGCTGGCTCGTCACCCCGCAGCCTTGCGAGCAAGTGGCTGATTGCTTCGACGTTTCGTCCCATGATGAGCGGCATGGCCTCGCCTGAGGGTACTTTGGCAGCCATCAAGGCCTTGTGCAGTGTTCCCCACAGGGAAGGGTCCGCGTCGTCTTGGGCCAAGGCTTCGGTCAACTTCGTCGCTTCAGCCAAGGCTGCCTCGGGGTTTGCGGATTGCTGCGGAGGACCCGAATGCTTCTTCTTTTTTCGCTTCCCTTTGGCCATGTGCCCCACGGTACCAGAGCCAACCAGGCTCGGCTTCGCGGGAGCAACCCCGTTCTTTCTGGCGGATACGGCAGAGAAGTCGTGACTTTTGCCATCTGAGGGGTCATGCTGTGGGACTGCACTTCAACTGAGAGAGGGTCAATCAATGCGTGCTGTACTGATCATCGGCGTCATTATGGGGGCTTCCACGGCCATGGCTGATAGTCATGACGATATTCAGCCATGCGAACTTCGCTTTCTCGAGCCCCCTGATGAGCGCGGGGCGGTCGTTGCCAACCTCTGGCCGAGTGGTTTGATTCCCTACGACTTTGACTCAGCCGTGAGTTCCCTCAATCGATCGCGCATGCGAAGTGCAATGAACACGATGGAGAACACTGCCGGAGTGCACTTTATTGAGCGGACCTCTGAATCGTCCTTTCTGCACATCGGCGCGTACGGGGGAAACTGGTCCTACGCTGGACAGATTGGTGGATCTCAGGACCTCAGTATCTATAACTGGAGCGAGCACTACATCATCTGTCATGAATTGATGCACGCCATGGGCCGGTTTCATCAGCACTCACGGACTGATCGGAGCTCGTATATCACAGTGAACTTTGACAACATCGACTCAGACTGTCAATCACAGTACAACATCAATAGCAGCATCAACTACGTCGAGTACGACTTTGACTCGCTCATGCACTACGGTCAGTGGGACTGTTCAATTGGCGGGCAGACGATGACCTGTAAGCCAGGCTATGAGGGATGGCAGAACCAAATGGGGCAGCGTTCGCATTTGAGCAGTGGTGATATCGAAACTGTATCCATCATGTACCCAGAACTCGATCCAGACATGCGTGTGATGTACAACTCACTTGGCAGTGATGAATTGGATTCGGGCGAGCAAACATCATTGCTATCGGTGACTAAGAATATTGGCGAGGGTGTCGCGCTCGACTTGGATATTGAAATACGCCTTTCTGCTGACGATGCCATTACGGATGCCGATACATTGCTCGGAAGCGAGTCTATCGGCTACGTCTTGGCTGGCGTTTTCTACTACCACAATGCCGACATAACGATTCCGCCTGGCACTGCCGATGGTATGTGGTATGTCGGTGTGAAGGTTGCCGTTGAGGGTGACGATAACCAAAGCAATAACGTTGCCGTCACCGAGATTCAAGTAGGTGAATTGCAGCCATGTGCTGGTGATGCGAACGGCGATGGAACAGTGGACGTAGATGACGTCCTTGCCACCATCAGTGCTTGGGGCGACTGCCAAGGCTGCGATGAAGACAGCGATGGTGACGGTATTGTTGGCGTTGACGATATGCTGATGATTCTCTCGGCGTGGGGCGATTGCCGGTAGGTTTTCGCTGATCAGCGAACTGCGATGACGCTAGACTGCTCGCTTTACTTATAAGTTGGAGCGATTCATGCCAGGTCTATGGCTGAGTATGTTGTGCGTTGTAGTGCTTGAGAGTGAACCCGCTGATGTCTTAAAGACTGTGCCAGCGGGCGACGCTCCGATTCACCATGCGAAGCCTTCCACCGGCCAGCGTTCGCACCCAAGGCGTGTGGTGACGCTAGGAGTTGTTCGGGAGGTCGGTGCTGAACCAGCGGAATCGACTGCGGCGTCGGCCAACCAGCCGCACCTCATTGAACCAGACTTGCTCATGCCCATGAACAATCTATTGGGCGATTTTCGAAATGTTGTGACCGACCCGATTGGCCTTCTATTCGAGCCATCTGCAGGTTGGACCTATCAGCACAGCACGAAGACTCGTCCGGGCTACCCGCATGCTCGTTCGGCTTTGTGGTACGCCTGGGCAGGGAACTGGACGCTGTGGAAGGACGAGGATGGTCTTGGCCAGATTGTGTACTACGCAGGTGGCAATACAGGACTCGGCGATTCGACATACCCATATTTGGGTGAGGCGCTTGGAAACCCTGACTACCTCAATAACATTCTCGTTGCTAATCGAATCGGTCTGTATATGTTGTACTGGCAGCAGGCGATGTTTGATCACAGGCTGAAGGTGCGAGTTGGCAAGATGGAAGATCAAGTTTTCTTCGATGTGAACACGATTGCCTATAACCCTGTGACCGGCTTCCTCGCCGAGAATTTCAACGAACAAATCGTGATGCCATTTCCGAACTATGCGTTTGGCGTCAATGCTCAGTGGCAATTGACCGACGACATCTTGCTTCGGGGAGGCACTTTGAACTCGGCCAATACAGGTAATAACGCGGGCTTCCAAGGCCTCTCGTGGTCGCACCTCTTCACGACGGCTGAGGTTGACTTCACCATGCGGCCGACCATCAATGGTGCGGAGCGGGTGGGGCATGTACGCATCACGCCATGGTTCAATTCACAGCCAGATCCGTTTGGCCCAGGCATCGTGGAGGGGCTGGGTATATGTCTGAACATGGATCAGCAGGTGTCCGAGACCGTTTCAATCTTCGGTCGCCTTGGGTGGGGCGAGAATCAAGCGACTCGGTCGAACTTCGCAGTGTCGACTGGCTTGGCGATCACCGCTCCATTTGGTCTCACGCATCACCACACGGGTGTTGCAATCGAGTACGCCAAAATTACAGCCATGGGTCGAAGTGAAGTTGGCTTGCCATCGACACCGGGGGAGCAGTACTTGTTGGAGTGGTACTGGAGGTTCGAACTCAGCCAGTCATTTGATATTGGCCCGGTTGTGCAGGTAGTTCAAGATACTGTTGCAGGCATCGATACTGCGGTTATCTGGGGCTTCCGGAGTAGTTGGTCCTTTTAGAAGACTCGCTAGGGTGAGCACTCGGTGTCTTCCGACGCACTGCAGCGGGGATAGCGAGCGTCAGCTCCTTGTTGGCTGCTGCTATTTCGGAGCATCCACAGCACTCCCTGCAGCTTCAATGGGTGGGTAACCATCATGCACATCCTTGGGCTGTATGTCACGTCGATGACTACCAAACCCATAGGGAGTTGGTTCCCAGCGGCCGATGATCGGCGAATGTAGTCCCTCGGCAGGAATTGCGGTGGAGTCAAGTAGTTGCCAAAGCGCAGCGTTGAGTAGTAGTCGTCGCAGATCCTCGCTGGACCAGTCTTGGGCGGCTCCCATCGTGGTTGCAAAGACACGTTGGGTCGCTCCCGAGTCAATCGCTCGCTCACGCACCCAGGCAACAGGATGCATTGGATTGTTTCGCTTGTCCGTGACTGGCATATCAGTTGGTTCCATGCCTTCAAGAATCGCTCCGCGAAGAAGCACCGTTGCATCGGAAGGGAGTGAACGAATTGCGTACACATCAGTCGGTCCGAAGACATCATCAACGCCGCGAAGAACCGGGTGTGACTCTTGCCCGAGTTCGATGACACCTCGCGTTGCTTCGCGGCCGTGCCCCCCGTGGTGGGCGACCCATGTCTCGCCAAGAACTGTGCGGCCGAACCCTCCATTGTGGTTCCATGACCAATCGGCGTAGGCCGATTCGTGCTCGTCCGGAATCGCAAAGGCGTGGGTAGATGTGCGAATGCCTGTTACAGGTCGGCCCGACTGCACGTAGTCGACGATGTGTTTCATTTCTGTATCTGGAAGGTCACGGAATCGCAGTTGCAGTACGAGCAGGTCGGCCTCATCAATCAAGGCGAGTCCAGGGATGTGCGTCCTGTTTTCCGGATCGATTTCACCGGTTTCAGCGTCTTGGCTAAACAGCACAATGGTCTCAAATCCATTCGACGCGAACATTCTCGCCAGCATCGGCAGGCATTCTTCTGAGCGATATTCCTCATCGCCGGCCACAAACACAACGCGCCGTCCTCGCCCTGGGGCCACGTCTGGATTGCCTGCGTACGACACCCATCGCTCGTCTGTCGGTGGTTGTGTGGTTGGCACGATCGGTTGAACCTGCAGAAGTACGGTAATAGTGAGTGTGGTCGCAATGAGATTCAGCATGACCGTCTACTATAGACGGTTGACAGTGAGGACCTGCGGTAGGCTGGTTGCGGATTCGACTGCGAGCGTGTTCGTAGCGGCCATCGATGGAGACGTTTCGTGCGAAAGCTGCAGCAAATTGGGTTCGCCACGGTCCTTGCTCTGGGAGCCGACTGTATGGGTGGCAGCGACCCAACTGGCGCATGCTGCGTCGGCACATCCTGCTCGATCGTTACTGAAGCTGAATGTGGCGGCGACTACCTTGGCGACGCCACGAGTTGCTCATTCGACACGTGTAGTGGAGCAGTATGTGCGCCACCGACAAGCATTCCGCAGACTCCAGGCTTCGGTGGAAATGCCCATGGGCAAGCGTTGGCATTCGAAGCAGATACGATCGCAGTGGGTGATCCCAGTAACAACTTGTCTGCCGGCGCGGTACATCTTTCCACATCTCAAGGCGGTACATGGTCAAGTTTGGTGACGATTCACGGTGCAGCAGCAGGTGAGCAATTCGGAGCCGATGTGTCAATGTCCGGCAACTGGCTCGCCAGCATGGCAGTTGGCGGTGGGGCCGGGGTGATCGACTTGTTCTACCGAGGTGGCAATGGATGGGCGTGGCAGGGTCGCATCGAGCCGCCGCTTCAACATGTCTTTCAGATCTCATCTCTCTGTGTCGCCATCGACGGAGCGTGGTTGGCGGTTGCCATGGTCGTTCCGTTTACGGGTGAGGCAGTGGTTGGGATGTATTACTACCACGCTGGTGTATGGACCTATGTGCAGCGCATTAACTATGGTTTGGCATCCGATATTAGTCTTGACATGGACGACGGCCTCTTGGTCGTCGGTCTTCCGACCGTCGTTGTGCAAGGCAGCACGCAGTCCGGCTACGTCAAAATATATGAGTTCAGCGATACATTCCAAACATGGCTTGAACTGGAGACCTTCCAGCCGACTGGTGGAACGTCATTGACACGGTCTGGTCGAATCGTCTCGACGCAGAATGGTCGGATCGCGTACACAATTGGTGGTGTATATGACACAAATGGCGCGTGGCCGTTTCCGACGATGGAGATCATGGACCGCATCGGCGAGACGTGGCAAGTTGTTGGGTCGGTGTCCTTTGTTTCAACACCCACTCAATTACAGGACATCGATATTCGCTATGACGAGATTGGGGTCTCCTCTTGGGTTCCATCAACTGGGGCGACATCAACGCGTATATATGGGCTCGCGTCGCTTCCGTCTATCGAGTTGATTGACTTTATCGCCGATGGAGTCGGGCACTCCCAAGTTGAACTCTACGACAATATGGTTCTCTTTGATCTGACCAATGTGAACTCATCTCGCGAAGCGAGGGTTGTGCCAGTCTACGACTGCGACGACAACTTTCGAAGTGATGTGTGCGACTTGGAGTATCCCGGGGCCGATCTCAACGGCGATGGGATGCTCGATCGCTGCGAGTGCTTGGGTAATATAAATTCCCAGGTGGATTCAGTCGTGGATTCTGGCGACGTGTTGGTATTGATGAGCTTCTACTGGGGCCTCACCAATGGCTACGGCGACTGCAATGGTGATGATGTGTGCAACGTCTATGACCTCTTGATTATTTTGGAGCAGTGGGGGCCGTGTCCGGAGTAGGTTCGGTCGGAGAGACACACCGAAATCCGACATGGCTGAAACTACTATCCGGCGTTGTACTCATCCGAGCACTTGGCCTGTATGCAGTGCAGTATGAACCGTGGCAAAGGAAAGATCCGCCCTTCTGAAGGCGATACATCGTTGGGCCACGTTGCTCTCCGTCTTCTATCCACTCCCAGACATTGCCGATCATGTCATAGGCGTTGAGATCGTTGGGTGGGTATGAGCGCACCGGTGACAAACCAGCATGGCCGTCGGCCTTGGTGTTGGAGTGTGGAAACTCGCCTTGCCAAATATTGGCCATGTGACGATCGTCTGGCATCAATTCCGTGCCCCACGCAAGTAGTTCACCGTCATGACCAAAGCGGGCAGCATGTTCCCATTGGGCTTCGGTTGGCAACTGCTTGCCAGCCCACTTGGCATAGGCCACAGCATCGTCCCATGACACATGCACGACGGGATAGTTGTCCCGACCATCGATTGAACTTTCTGGACCTTCTGGGTGACGCCAGTCAGTGCCATGAGTGAACGTCCACCAAGCACCTGCATTCATCAGGTCGATCGACTGGCTGGGCGGTGTAAACACTGCAGAGCCCGGCTGGAGATCTTCGTCTGGTGGCTTGGGCGTGCCAGGTGGCAGTTGCGCGGCGAGTTCGCTCCATTCAATAGGCCGCTCAGCTGTGGTGACATAGCCCGTTGACTTGACGAACTTGGCGAATTGGGCGTTTGTCACTTCTGTTTGATCGATCCAAAAACCGTCAACAGTAACTTGCCGGGCTGGCCGTTCGCTTGCCATCGCCCGGACATCGTCCGATCCCATGGTGAACGTGCCTCCAGGAACCCACACCATGCCATCTTGCTCAGCGATCGCAGCGCAAGCCATGAGCATGATCGTTGGAACGAGCATCGGTTTGTCAGCTCTTCGCTTCTGCCTCGGCTTGAGACGCAAGATGGACCATCTCGGGTGAAGGTGGGGCGAACCAACTGCGAATCTCACTCTTCATATAGTTGAGTGCCATATGCGTTGTCACTGCAGGCGGAATCATGAGTGCCTCGGGATCGACGTGACAGTCGACAATCACCATGCCGTCGTAGGCCATGGCTTCCTCGACTGCTGGCATGAGTTCGTCATAGGTGCCAACCGAGATCCCCTTGCAATGGCAGGCTTCGGCGAGTTTCGCATAGTCGGGGTTGAGGAATCGTGTGCCCGAGGCTGGGTTCCCGTCATGGCTTGCCTCTTCAAACTCAATGAATTTGTAGCAGCCGTTATTGAGAATGAAGCACTTGATGGGCCGCTCGTACATCGCTGCTGTCACGATGTCTTGAATGGACATCTGAAAGCCACCGTCGCCAGCGATCATCACGACTTGCCGATCGGGTTCAGCGAATGAGGCACCGATCGCCTGTGGCATACCCGCGCCCAAGGTGGCGAGGTTTGCAGACCAGATGAACCGTTGCGGCGGTTTGAGTTGCACGATGTTGTTGAACCAGATCGTGGTCGAGCCTGAGTCGCCACACACGATGGCGTCGTCTGTCAGGTTCTGCTTGATGGCGTGCAGCAGGGCAGCGGGGTGAACAGGCTTGCCCGGTTTTGTCTTCTTGGCACCAAAGGTATGGTCGTCAATCAGCTTTACTAATGGTTTGCGCGATTTCACAAGGAAGGCGGTGTCTGACTTCGCATCGACTCGTTCAAGCAGACCGCTTACCGATGGTTGTGCAGATCCAAGCACAGGGTGGGTCACTGGAATGTGAGTGGCGAGATGCTCTGGGTTGTGGTCGATCTTCACGATTGGGGTGCCTGCGGGGTAGAACTGACGCCATGCAAAGTTGCATCCGACAATGATCAACAAGTCGGCCTTGTGCATGGCATGATTGGCGGGATGGTTCCCCATGATGCCAATGCCACCGAGCACATTGGGATGGTGATTGTCGATGATGTCCTTTGACCGAGTTGTGTGCAGCAGTGGCGCCTCCAACTTCTCAGACAGGGCAAGGACTTCGTCGGCCGCTGTGCGCGCACCAGCACCGTACAAAATAGCAGGTCGTTTCGAGGCGTTGATCGCCTCTGCGGCCTTGTTCAGTACATCGTCACCTGGCACGAGACTTGCGTCATGATCTGTGACGGGAACTGGAAGTGGATAGGGCACGGCACGCTGGAGCATCACATCTGAGGGAATCGAAATGTGTGCCAGCCCTCGTTTGGTCAACGCGGTATTGATCGCGATATGAAGCATTTCCATGCAATTGATCGGTGAACGCGCTTCGGCATTGAAGAGGGCGATATCGTCGAAGAGTTTGAGCTGGCTCGATTCTTGTGGCATGCCAGAGCCGATGCGATCACTATCAACCTGTCCGGTGATGGCGAGCACAGGAATCTGGTCGCCCGCCGCATCGGCGAGGCCATTGAGCAAGTTGTTGGCACCCGGGCCCTGGCAGGCTACGGTCACAGCGAGTTGTCCAGTCATTCGGCTTTCACCGGATGCCATGAATGCGGCATTGGCTTCGTGCCTGCAGACGACAAATTCAACATCACCATCGACTCGGATGCTCTCCATGAGGGTGTCAATAGTGTCGCCTGGGATGCCATAGATCCGGCGGACGCCCACTGACTTGAGAGTTTCGAGAATCTGATCACTGAGAGTGCGGCCCATTGGTATCCCTTTCCTGTCTTGGAAGTGATCGTGCAGGCTACCAACTGGAAGCCGAGCGAGCCCAGATTGGTCGAACCTGTAGAATGGAGGGCTCGGCAGATTGCTGCCCTAAAACAGAGATCTTCAGAATTCCCTTTACGCTCGAGAACCATTCAAATGTCTGATTCGACTGGCACGCCAACCATTATTTATACGCACACTGATGAGGCTCCAGCGCTGGCCACGAGATCTTTTCTTCCGGTGATCAAAGCCTTTACCAAGGGCACTGGAATCGATATTCAGACTCGTGACATCTCACTGGCGAGTCGAATTCTCTCGCACTTTGCTGATCACTTGACTGAGTCGCAGCGAGTCAGTGACGATTTGGCTGAACTCGGGGATTTGGTGAAGACGCCATACGCGAACATCATCAAGCTTCCCAATGTGTCTGCGTCGGTTCCACAACTCAAGGCTGCCATCGCGGAATTGCAGTCGCAAGGGTACGGGCTTCCAGACTATCCCGAGGAGCCATCAACCGATGCTGAACGTGCGTTGCAGGCAACGTACGATGTCGCCAAGGGTAGTGCGGTGAATCCAGTTCTTCGCGAGGGCAACTCAGACCGCCGAGCGCCCAAGGCAGTCAAGGCTTACGCAAGAGCGCACCCACATCGCATGGGTGCCTGGTCAAGTGACAGCAAGACTCGGGTCGCGACCATGAAGTCAGGCGACTTCTTTCATAACGAACAATCGGTCACGATTGCCAATGCATGCACGACTCGTATTGAGTTTGAGGCAGCAGATGGTGCTATAACAGTGCTCAAAGATAGGTTGGCTTTGCAGGAGGGTGAAGTGCTTGACGCTGCATTCATGAGCAAGCGTGCGCTTCTTTCCTTCCTTTCATCACAGATTGACGCTGCTCGTGATGCAGGGGTGCTCTTCTCACTACATCTGAAGGCCACGATGATGAAAGTGTCAGACCCCATCATCTTTGGACACGCCGTTGAGGCATTCTTTGCCGGTCTCTTTGAGAAGCACGGCGTAACTTTCAGCAAACTTGGTGTTGATGTGACCAATGGATTCGGCGATCTGGTTGCTCGTATTCAGGAACTCTCTACCGAGGAAAGAGCTGCCATCGAGGCAGAGATCGCTGCGGCATTTGATGCCGGCCCGGCAATCGCCATGGTCGACTCTGATCGGGGTATCACGAACCTGCACGTACCGAGTGACGTCATCATCGATGCATCAATGCCTGCGATGATCCGGCAAAGTGGTCAGATGTGGAATGCTGCGGGCGATACGCAGGACACATTGGCCGTCATTCCAGACAGCAGTTATGCCGATGTGTACGAAGTGGTTATTGAGGACTGTATTGCCAAGGGGGCCTACGACCCGACCACCATGGGAAGTGTTTCGAATGTCGGCTTGATGGCGCAGAAGGCGGAAGAATATGGCTCGCATGACAAAACCTTTGAAATGACTACTTCTGGAACAGTGCGAGTGGTTGCCGAGGATGGAACGACCTTGACCGAGCACTCGGTTGAAGAGGGCGACATCTGGCGTGCGTGCCAGGCAAAGGACGCCCCGATTCGAGACTGGGTCAAGCTAGCCGTCACCCGCGCCAAGGCCACCGGCGCCCCGGCCGTGTTCTGGCTCGACGCCGCTCGCGCGCATGACCGCCAACTCATTGAAAAAGTTGAGGCATATCTGCAGGACCATGACACCGCGGGCCTTGATATTCACATCATGTCGCCAGTGAAGGCTACGCAATTCTCGGTCGATCGTATTCGCCGTGGCGAGGACACCATCTCAGTCACGGGTAATGTGCTTCGTGACTACTTGACCGACCTCTTTCCGATCCTGGAAGTGGGGACGAGCGCCAAGATGCTTTCGATTGTTCCACTGATGCAGGGAGGCGGGCTCTTTGAGACCGGTGCCGGAGGATCTGCACCAAAGCATGTGCAGCAGTTCGAGAAGGAGAATCACCTGCGGTGGGACTCACTGGGTGAGTTTCTCGCATTCGCCGCCTCGTTGGAGCATCTTGCCGAACAGTTTGATCACGATGTTGCTCGTATTCTCTCGGCCACACTTGATGAAGCAACGACGGGGTACCTCATGAATAACAAGTCGCCATCGCGCAAGGTTGGCGAGTCTGATAACCGTGCTAGTCACTACTGGGTCGCCCGGTACTGGGCTGAGGCACTTGCAGCGCAAACAAACGACGCAGAACTTGCAGAACGATTTTCGCCAATTGCGGCGGCCTTACAAGAATCTGAAAGCAGGGTTCTGGCCGAGTTGCTTGAGTGTCAAGGTTCACCGCAGGATATCGGTGGCTATTACCAACCCAATGAAGCCAAAGCAGTTTCGGCCATGCGACCGAGCGTCACATTCAATGCACTCATCGGCGAGGCGTGTCCACAGCCATGTGGACGTCCTTGAGGGCTATTCCTCCCACCAGGTGCGAAAGCTCGCCCACACACGCGAAGGCATGGCCATGCAGATCATGGCCAGGCTCATGGTGATGCCAATAAAGCGGATATTGATGTCGACTGGCTCAATGACCATTGAGGCAATGAGGCCGACAATGCCCACCCAGCCCATGGCGGATCGTTTCCATGTATTGATCCAGTCCAGCATTCCGTTGCTCCACCGGCCGGTCGGCCGCTGTGAGGATACCGCCGCTGCCGGGCTCGTGCAGTTGCTTGACCGCTGTTTAGTGGCGATACTAGGGCCATGAATCGACTCAAGACAATCGTTGCCTGTGTGCTGGGTATTGCTGCCACTGGGTTTGCGGACGACGGGCTGGGCAAGGCCAAACAGCTTACGCCAGCAGACGTAAGCCAAATTCGCACGCAATTGCCGGGCGTCGTCCTTCGCCCCGCACCCCATGTTCCGCCCCTGGGCGATGCCTCGCAGTGGTATCCACTCCGGGATGTTGAGTTGCTGTACGACCGGCCGGTCGATGCAGGCAAGACGGCCACGCTGGCGATGAAGCCGACAACTCGCAAGCCCGGCCACCCTGTCGGAAGCCGCGGTGGTGGTTGGATGATGACGGTTTCGGATGGCGCAACGAGATACTTGAGTGAACGCAAGGGTGAAGGCGTTGTGATCCCAACTGAAGTGGCCGTGGCCGACGGGTTGCTGATTCGACTGAACCCGCCCGAGCCACTTGTGCTGGAAGGAATTGAATCGGGAAAGACTGCATCACGGGATATCACGGTCAAGATCTATGATGTTGGTGATCCCAGTGTGGTGACACACTCTGGAAAGGTTACCTGTACGTGGCGAGATCTTGGTGGTTGGCGAGTCAAGACGCCGATGGGTGAACATGACACGCGTTTGGTGTGCGTGTCCTATTCAGGAAGTGTCGGACCCGCCTCCGTGAGTGCTCAGAAGTACATGTTTCTTGAGCAGGGCGTCGGCCCGGTTGCGTTTAGTGATGCAAGAGAGATTTCAGCTTTCCTCTTCTACAACAACGACGCTGATCATGGAGGGATCTTGCGGCATCGATCGGATGCAGATGCTGCATCGCCCGCAGGGGAAGCAGCAAAGTAGAGTCTTCATTTGGCGATGTATGTGTCGTTGATGGTTGTGCGACGGCTATTTGAGCCTCGGCTACCATGGCGGCCATGATCATCACCACCCTGTCGTTGCTTGCGGTGCTTCTTGCGCCTTCGCCTCATCACAAGTACGGACTCACCGAGGCCATGCCTCGACTGGATGGCACGATACGTGTCGCGTCCTACAACATGCTCAACTTCTTCGACCAGCAGGACGACCCGTCTCTGCAAGGAGAATACGACGACTTTGGCGACAATCCTGGTCCTACGTCGTTTGAGCGATGTCAAGAATTAGCGGCCTCGATCAAGGCGATCAATGCTGATGTGCTTGCACTTGAGGAGATTGAATCGCTGGAGGCCATCGAGTGGTTCCGCGATCGCTTTCTGGAGGGCATGGGCTACGACCATGCCGCAGCCAAGGACGTTGGCTACTACCGTGGTGTCGAGCAGGGAGTACTCAGTAGATTTCCTATTACCAATGTCAGTACCTGGCCTAAGGCCGATCTTGGCAAGGTGAACCGAACCGGCGGAGGGTGGGCAGACGTTCCTCCTGGCAAAACCGATATCAAGTTTCAGCGAAGCCCGCTCTTTGTGACTGTTCGTACGCCAGGGGGATATGAGCTCTCCCTTTTTGCAGTGCATCACAAGGCTGGACGCGACCGTTGGCTTCGTGAGGCCGAGGCTCTGCAGATTGTGGACTACATCTCGCAGCTATCGCAGCAGGACCCCGAGAAGAACATCATTGTGCTTGGTGATTTCAACGCTCAGCCTTGGGATCGCTCAATGCAGGTCTACTTCCGAAGTGGGATGGTAGATGCCATGACGCTGCGTGGTGTCAACATGAAGTATGACGATGCTTCACCTCTTCGCAGAACGCATACAAGCGGTCGCATCATCGATTACATCCTCCTGAATCATGCTGCACTTGGAGAGTTGGTAGCAGGGAGCGGGTTCGTGCTTGGCACCAGTGCCGAGGATTATGACTGGCGGAACGACCCGATCCCAGCGGGCTATGCATCAGATCACTACCCGATCGTGATTGATCTAGTTCCACGTGATGGGGAAGGTGACAGTGTGACTGCATCCATGTGGCCACGATCGGCAACTGGGACAGCGCTCGCTGCTGCTGCCAAAGCACCAAAGCCAACTCCCCGGGTAGCAAGTCCGGCCCCAAAGCCAAATGCTGAACCGGCGGCAAGTGGTCCCGGCGCATTCATGGCCTCAAAGCGAAGTAAGAAGTTTCACAAGTCAACCTGCCATAATGCCAAGCGGATCAAGGAGTCGAATCAAGTCACTTATGACTCGATCGAAGAGGCCCAAGAAGCAGGCAAAGAGCCAGCAGGCTGCTGCAAGCCGAGTTGACGCGGCATACGGGTACTGAGAACACCGAATCAGCAGTGAAGTTTGCGTGTGCCTGCTTTGCAGGCAGATACATCAGCCATCTAATCTGCTGGCCTCGACTTCAATGAAGACGCGTCCAATATCGGGGTGGGCTGCTTTAATCTCGCATGTCAGCGTTTCGATCGCTTGCTCAAGATCGCCCGCTGGCAGGTCATTGCGGGCGTCTATGCTGATTGTCAGCAGTACATGATTTGGGCCCATATGCAGCGTCAACACTTCATTTACATGCTCAACTGCAGATAACGCGGCCGCGCGAGCATGCACATCTGCGACGAGTTCTGGGTCGGCAGCTTCGCCAATGAGCAGCGACTTCGTGCGCACAGCGAGCCAGATAGCCGTGCTGGCAAGAATGCAACCGATGCCAATCGATGCGATGCCGTCAAAGATCGGAAGTGCCAGCACCTGACTGAGCGTCAATCCAATCGCGGCCACTATAAGTCCGAGGAGTGCTGCTGAGTCTTCAAATAGAACCACAAAAAGTGTGGGGTCCTTTGACGCTCGCACGGTGGCGGCGAGCCCTCGCCCTCGCATCTGACCACGAAACGCTCGCCATGCAAACCACCAAGCGACACTTTCAAACGCGGCCGCGAGCGCAAGCACGATGTAATTGATGAATGGATCGGTGATCGGCTCGGGATGTAATACGCGGTGCACGCCCTCATAGATCGAGACTCCGGCACCGACTGCAAAGACCATAATGGCAACGATGAAGGACCAGAAGTAGATCTCTTTGCCGTGGCCGAAGGGAAATCGCTCGTCTGCTGGTCGTTGGGCCCGCTTCATGCCGTACAGGAGCAGGCCCTGATTTCCTGTATCAACGACGGAGTGAATGCCCTCGGCCATCATCGCCGCTGAGCCGGTAAACGCGGCCGCAACAAATTTGGTAATAGCAATCAGGCCATTGCCGAACAGGGCGGCATAGATGACAAATTTTGTGCCGTGCGCCATAGGGCAGGCATCGTAGCGACAACACGGATACCTGTGCTCTAGCTTAGCAGCGGTCGCATCACGGTTCCAGCCACATCTGTCAGTCGGAAGTCGCGGCCCTGATGGCGATAGGTCAACTTGGTGTGGTCAACGCCGAGCAGATGAAGCATTGTGGCGTGCAAGTCGTGCACGCTGACCGGATTTTCGACAATGTTGTACGAGTAGTCATCCGTCTTGCCATAACTGATTCCAGGCTTTACGCCTCCGCCAGCCATCCAGATCGTGAAGCAGCGGGGGTGGTGATCGCGGCCATAATTTTCGGCAGTCAGTGTGCCTTGGCTATAGACGGTTCGGCCAAACTCGCCGCCCCACAGTACGAGCGTGTCGTCAAGCATGCCACGCTGTTTGAGATCCTTCAGCAGTGCTGCTTGGCCTTGATCTACCGCCTTGCACTGCGCGCGAATTTCGGTTGGAAGATTGCCATGTTGGTCCCATCCCCGCATGTACAACTGAATAAACCGAACGCCTCGCTCGGCAAGACGTCGAGCCTGCAGGCAGTTTGCAGAGAAACTGCCTGGGGTGCGGACATCAGGCCCATACATGTCGAGCGTCGCGTCGCTTTCGCCACTGATGTCGGTGAGTTCCGGTACCGACATCTGCATGCGGAAGGCCATTTCGTGCTGGGCGATGCGGGCGAGTGATTCTTCGTCGCCGCTCTGCGCGTATTCAGCTTCGTTGATGGCTGAAGCAAGGTCGAGCATTTGTCGACGGTCATCTCGGGATACGCCATCTGGATTCTGAAGATAGAGCACAGCGTCCTTGCCTGATCGCAGTTGGCATCCCTGATGTTCGCTGGGTAGGAATCCGGTGCCCCAGAAGCGGGCACTCAAGGCCTGCATATTGCCAACGCCCTGCGTAATAAGGACGACAAAGGCGGGCAGGTCTTGGTTCACGCTGCCAAGGCCATAACTCATCCACGATCCGAAACTGGGTCGCCCCGGCTGTTCCTGGCCGGTTTGGAAGAATGTGATGCCGGGCTCGTGATTGATCGACTCGGTATGCATCGTGCGGACAAAGCACATGTCGCCCGCCATCTGGGCCGTGTGCGGGAGCAATTCTGAGATCATCATGCCGTCTTCGGAATTCTCATACCGCTGAAACTTGAAGATGGAAGGCGCAACTGGAAAGCGAGCCTGGCCACTGGTCATACCAGTAATACGTTGTCCCATGCGAATGGAGTCTGGTAAATCTTGGTCGTAGCGGGCCTGCAGGCCCGGCTTGTAATCGAAGAGATCAAGTTGGCTTGGCGCACCCTCCATGTGCATGTAGATGACACGCTTGGCCTTTGGCGCAAAGTGGGGCAGTGCTGGCAGGCCAAGGTTTGAGAGCACCGCAGCTTCGGCTGCTGCATGCGATCCTGCCTGGGCCTGATCACCCAGCAAGGAACCAAGCGCAGTGACGCCAAGCCCGCCCGTCATCGTTGATGCCATCGAACCAAAGAAACGCCGCCGCGTTAAGTTGCGAAGGTACTCCTCGAGCGGGTCGGCACCGGGTCGATCATTGGGAGTGGGGTTCATGAGTCAGTCCTTGACGATAGCGGCATCGCTTGAGAGTACCGCGGAAGCGAGCATGGTCCATGCAGCAAGTTCAGCAGATTCAACATCCTCGGGTGTCGGCGTTTCGCCCACGCTTATCAGTGCCGCAGCATCACTCGCCGACTCGCCATACCTCGTTCGCCAGCTCACCAGGGCGGTCTGCATGGCAGTTCTGATGGTGGGTGTGGGCGGTGAGCCTGTGCAGCGTCGGTAGAGTTCGATCAATCGGTCTTGATCGCCGCCGCTACTTTCCAATACGCGGGCGGCTGTTTCTCGGGCGGCTTCAACAAACTGTGGATCGTTCCATAGCACCAGCGCCTGCAGCGGCGTGTTGGTGGGTATCCGCCGTGCGGTACAGAATTCTCGCGTCGGGGCGTCGAACATCACCATTGACGGTGGTGGAGCGGCACGCTTCCAATAGGTGTAGAGACTGCGTCGCCACAGGTCGTTCCCCTCACCTTGCATGAACGTGCGTGTATTTGACTGCGGCATCGCCACTTCTTGCCACAGTCCATCAGGCTGATAGGGTTTTACGCTCGGGCCACCTGCCTGTTCGACGAGGAGTCCAGACACGTGCAAAGCCTGATCGCGAATCTGTTCGGCTGTGAGCCGTTGCCGTGGGTAGGTGGCGTAAGTACCGTCGCCAACGCCCGCTGTTTGGCGATAAGTGGCGCTCAGCACGATCTGTCGAATGGTGTCTTGTACGTTCCAGTCATCGCGTAGATCCGCTGCGAGCCAGTCGAGCAGGCCCGGGTGCGTTGGCCACTGGCCCTGCACTCCAAAGTCATCCACAGTATCGGTCAGTCCGCGACCAAAGAAGTGTTGCCAGAGACGATTCGCAAACACGCGACTTGTAATTGGGTTGTCATCGCCCACCGTCCACTCGGCAAGATCAAGACGACTCAGTGAGTCGCCCTCGATCGTGCCGAGCACAGCCGGCACTGCCCGCGACACGGGTCTTGATTCGTCGGCCCCATCGTACGTGCCTCGCATCATGACATAGGTCATGCGAGGCTCGTCGCGTTCCTTCATCACCATGGTTCGGGGGGCGGCATCGCGAATGTCGGCCACTTCCTTGTCGGCGAGATCCATCTTGGCAGTCAGTGCGCGATACCGCGGTGAGAAGGCGAGCCGCCATGCGGCATCTCGGTCGATCGCCAATTGTTCAGGCACGAGCGTCTCTGGAAGCACCATTGCGACCGCATCGCCTTGCAAGTGTTCGTCGGCCACGATTGCTCGGTGATACATGCTTCCAGCACCGCCGGTGTTGACGAATTTGCACACCATCGTACTGCGTCCGGCTGGAATCTCGAAGCTGACTTGTTCTTGGTCCGGGGCAGCCCCGCGATCTACCCGAGCCTCATGTACGAGGCGCCCATTGAGATAGACCTGTAACCCGTCATCGCTGCCCATCGATAACTCAACGGTTCGCGGAAGGGGCGAGAAGAGTTCTCGGGCTACAAACTCGGCACCAATTCCCTGCGCGAGCGACACGATTTCGGCTTCCTTGACGCCGGGCGCATATCGCCAAGACTGCCCCTTGTACTTCGCTTTGAAGTCAAGAGGACCAATTGCTTCAGGGCCGAAGACAGTGTCATAGGCTTGTGGCCCATCAACTGTGGCGAATGGTCCAACGATGTACCAGTTGCTCATAACTGTCGGTAGTCGTTGTAGCGATTTGGTGCTGGCGTTGGCAACATGAAGACCAACATGGCCTGGGCTGTGCTTTGCATAGGGCGAGTGAAAGTGCAGATGTACTGTGATCTCGGTTCCGCCTTCAAAGCCAAATGGATTGTCGGCGATGAACATCGCCACGCGATCCCCACGATCTTGGTGGGCGTCGATCGCCCACATGCGTCCATCGTCGTTTCGCATCGCGTTGACGAGCTTGAAGTCGCCGTCTGGTTGTTCGGTATCTGCCCAAGCCCAACTGAAATTGATTTGTTGGCTGCGATCAGGGTCGGCTGTGGGGGAGATCGAGGCCTCGATACCGCTGAGAATCATATTGCCATTCCCAGCCCGTCCCGGCCCGCCCTGCGGCAGCGACTCGTGCTGCAAGACTTCGAGCAGTATCGCCCGTAAGTCGGTGCGATCGGTGTGCAGGTGCAAAGTCCAATCATCGTTGTCTGGACTCTCGCCCGATGCCAGGACGTTGCCATCAACTTGCACGTCAAGGGTGGCTCCGCCCTCACTGTGGGCATCTGTGATTGCAGGCTGTGTCCAGTTCCAGTTGTCATCTTCTAGCAGCGAACTTGTAAAGGCATCCATCGCCTCATCTTCGTCGGTCGTTCGCTCGGCTCGCTCGGCGTCAAGTGCAGCAAGGTGTTGTTCGATCGCATCGAGCTCGGCTTGACGCTCGGGCGATAACAATTGCAGTTCTGGCTCGAGTGCGCGTGTCGGGTCAGGCGACTGACCATAGAGCCCAGGCTCTTCATTGTTATTGAAGAAGGCAAGCAGGCCGTAGTAATCGTCCATCGTGATAGGATCAAACTTGTGATCGTGGCACTGCGAACAACTGATGGTCAGGCCAAGAAAGACGGTTCCGTATGTATTCGTACGATCAACGGCGTAAGCGAGTAAGTACTCTTCGTCAATGGCACCACCCTCGTCGGTCGTAACATGGCAGCGATTGAAGCCACTCGCCACTTGTTGCTCGAGCGTTGCATCTTCGATCAAGTCACCGGCAAGCTGTTCGGTGATAAATTGATCGAGCGGCATATTGGTGCGGTACGCATCGATGACCCAGTCGCGATATGGCCAGATCGATCGGCCGGCGTCCATATGGATGCCAGCAGTGTCTGCGTAGCGGGCAAGATCGAGCCATGGCGTTGCCATGTGTTCGGCGTAGCGAGTGGCGTAGGGCTCTTCGGTAAGTAACTGATCAACGAGCGTTGCCAGCGGGTCGGATCCGGCCTGCGATCCAAGAAAGGCATTGAGCTCATCGGTAGTAGGGGGTAGTCCGGTGAGGTCTAGAAAGACGCGGCGGCAAAGGGCTGCGGGGTCTACCTCTGGTGAAGGATGCTCGTCTTCTGCCTCCAACTGCGTCAACACATAGTGGTCAACCGGCGTACGTGGCCAATCGCTGCTTTGCGTGTCGGGCAAGTCGTCAGTAGCCAGTGGGCGAAAGGCCCAGTGTTCTTCATACTCGGCGCCCGACTCGATCCATCGTCGAATCAGGTCTTTTTCTTCTGCGGTGAGCGGTTTGCGACCACTGTCTGGTGGCGGCATTTGGTCGAGCGGGTGATCAGCCGTTATGCGGTCCCAGACTAGAGATCTGGTCAAGTCGCCTGGCACAATCGCGAACCGGCCGCGTTTGCGAGCTGCCGTCGCGTCTTCGAAGGTATCGAGCCGTAACTTTGCTTTGCGTACTTCGGCGTGTGGTCCATGGCAGGCAAAACATCGATCGCCCAAGATCGGTTGAATATCGCGGCTGAATTGGATTCCCTCCGTGCCGACCGTCGGGGTGATCGTCATGGCCGAGGCTGCTGTGATGGCGCCGAGAACCGTCATGTCTGCAACGATAGCAGGTGTAATTGGCAGCGAATAGGCTGAATATGAAACTCAAAAACACACACGTTCGGTATCGGAGTGGAGGCAGGGTGTGAGGGTTCTGGTGTTGTCTCAATGGGTGGAGATGAAGAATCTGGCAAAGGATCATGCCACTGAACACAAGCAGCAGATTTGGCACATTGATCCATGTTTCGTTATTGATGGCTGCAGAAGCGGGCCGCCGCTGGCTGGATCGACATTTTGTCGAAGGCCCCGAATTGGCCAGCCCCGCCACATCCACGGATGCAGTGAGCAGCGTGAGAGAGAAGGTGGCGCAAGAGGCGGCCATGGCGGGTCTCCAGAGTGCCTGGCAGGCCCGGTCATAGGCCAACTCACAATAGATCAGTCCGCCAAGGGCGAATTGGGCATTGATCGTGCCAGCGTGATGGTCCGAAGCCCCTGATGCTGGCCTCAATCCTGTGGTTCGCCTCTGTGTTTTTTACAGTGTGTGGCGAATCTGTCTGCAACAAGGCTCCGGTAGAATCGCCAAACCTGCGAACATACCGATTGATGACACACCACCAGAATAGTTCCATCGCATCGCAGCGGGCCCAGCAGTGGTGCCACGCATGTTTGAGTCGTTTCGTCTCGACGACGCCAATCCACGCGTGCCGCTCAACCCTCCAAGGGACACCATATGAGTGAATTGCCTACAACACTTGAGTCGCTCATTACTACTTCTCGCGCGCTGGGTAGCAATGACACCCTTGTTATGCACGGCGGCGGCAATACATCGGCGAAGGGCAAGCTTACTGACATTCTCGGTCGCGATCGTGAAGTCATTTGGATCAAAGGATCTGGCTTTGCTCTCGACACAATTACGGCCGCCGGCTTTCCTGCGTGCGACTTGCAGGCGCTGCGAGACTTGCGATCACTCGATCAAATGTGCGACGAAGACATGGTGCGTGAAGTACGAGCGACCATGCTCGACACAACCGCTTGTACGCCATCAATCGAAGCCCTGCTACACGCCTTCCTGCCGCACACTTTCATTCTTCATAGCCACGCCGACGCAATTCTCGCTGTGAGTAATCGTGAGCGTGGCGAGTCGATTTGCCGAGAGCTCTATGGCGATCGGGTTGTGCATATTCCCTACATCATGCCCGGATTTCCGCTTGCAAAGGCCGTGGCTGAAGCCATCGATGCCAACCCCAACGCGATCGGGGCCTTGCTCCATCAACACGGTCTATTTACGTTCGCTGAAACTGCCGAAGAAGCACTTGCGTTGCATCATGAACTCGTTGGGCTCGCAAGTGACCAATACGACGAGCTTGCTCAAGTGGTATCTGGCGATGCCACGCCACGGCGGCACAAGGCCAGCGACATATTGCCCATGCTTCGGGCTGCCGTATCTCAGGATCGCCCCATGGTGCTCGATACGCGAGATGATCCATGGCTCCTTGCAGCTCTTGACTTCCCAACTGCTGAGCGTTTGCTATGCACGCCTGCTCTGACGCCAGATCACACCATTCGTACCAAGCCATGGCCATGTTGGATCGATGCAAACGATCCGACTGCGGCGATCGCCCATTACGGGAAGATGTACTCCGCATACGTGTGCGCAGGCATTGCTAGTCGTGGCGAACGTACGCATCTTGATGCGTTGCCGCGGGTCATGTTGGTGCCGGGCCTTGGGCTGGTTGCTGCTGGCATCAATGCCAAGGCTGCCGGCATTGCTGCTGACATTGCAGAGCACACGATCTTTACCAAGATGGCATCGCGTGAACTGGACTCATACCGTGGGTTGCCTGATATCGATCTTTTCGACATGGAGTACTGGCCGCTCGAACAAGCGAAACTCGCTTCTTTTTCGCCACGCGAGTTAGAGGGTCAGGTGGCAGTAGTCACCGGGGGTGGTGGTGCTATTGGCGAAGGTGTCGCGCGAGTACTGCTTGAAGCGGGCGCGGCCGTGGCGCTCATTGACATTGACCGCGCACATGTTGAAGCCGCAGCGGATCGTCTTGATGGCCCGGTTGCTGCCATTGTTGGCGACGTCACAAACGAAACATCAATAGCAAATGCCATGGACACCGTCTGTCATGCCTTTGGAGGAATGGACATCATCGTTCCCAATGCGGGCATTGCCTACTCGGCTTCGATTGAATCGCAAGATGCAGATCTGTTTCGCAAGGTGCTAGATGTCAATTTGACCGGCGTATTCAATACGCTGCAGTCTGGTATTCGGGTGATGCGTCGGCAGGAGATGGGCGGAAGCGTAGTCATCGTTTCATCAAAGAATGTGCTCTCTCCCGGCGCTGAATTCGGGGCGTACTCGGCTAGCAAAACCGGCGCCCATCAACTTGGCAAAGTGGCTGCCATGGAATTTTCTGGGGACGACATTGTCGTAAATATGGTTTGCCCCGACGCTGTGTTTAGTTGCGGAGACAACCCATCGGGTTTGTGGCAGCAAATTGGAGCCGATCGTGCCAGGGCCAAGGGCATCGATGCGTCCGAGTTAGAGTCACACTACCGTGACCGAAACATGCTCAAGACACTGATCACGGCAGAAGATGTAGGGCGGGCTGTACTCTTCTTTGCAGCGAGGCGTACGCCAACAACCGGGTGTTTGTTGACTGTCGACGGCGGTGTGCCCGGCGGCTTTCCAAGGTAGTGATCGAAGAGAGGATTGCGATGATTGTTCCCCGAACGAACCGAAGCGAGATCTTGTCAAAATTGCATGCCAAGCGAGCGGCTGGCTTGCCCATCATGATTGCCAGTGCTGGCAGTGGGCTTGTGGCCAAACTTCTCGAACAAGCTGGCGTTGATTGCGTCAACACATTCTCTGGTGCACGGCTTCGCGCCAACGGTATGGGCACGATGTCGATGATGTGGCCAATTCTGGACAGTAACCAGCAGACCATGAATTACACCCGCGAAGACATCATGCCTGCCATGTCTGGTGATGCCTTTGTGTGCGCGTGCCTCAACGCCAACGACCCGCTCAAGGACATGCGAATGGTGCTGCAATCCTGTAAGGATATGGGCGTGATGTCTGCTTCCAATATCGGTCCGTCTCTGAGTTATGTCGACAAAGGCACCACGATTCGGGCAGTTCTCGAGCGAAGTGGCATCACCTTTCAGAACGAACTTGACATGCTCAATCTCGCTCGCGAGATGGACATGGTGACCATTGGCTTGGCCTTTGATGAAGCCGATGCTGAAGCGATGATGAGCCAGTGCAAGCCCGACATCTTCTGTTTCCACGCCGGCACAACCAAGGGCGGACGTACCGGGTATGACTCGGGCGAGACGATTGAACAAACGGCTGCGCGTACCGAGGCGGTGTATCGGATGGCCCGCGCCATTCACTCCGAAGTCATGCTTGTCGGGCACGGCGCTGCCATGGAAACGCCAGAAGATGCGCAGTACATGCTCGACCACACCAGCGGAGACGGGTTCTGGACGGGCTCCTCTACCGAGCGATTGCCAATTGAACGTGCAGTGTCCGAAGCTGCCGAGGCGTTTACCTCGCTGCGATTTACGTCGAAGGTGCCATGACCGCAATCCCAACGATCGCCGTGCTCGCCACCCTCGACACCAAGGGTGTGGAGGCGTTGTTCTTGCGCGAGCAGATCGAACGAGCGGGCGGCAAGGCCGTGCTGGTGGACATTGGAGTGATCGATCCACCATCGACAGACCCTGATATCACCCGAGCGGAAGTTTGCGCGGCCGGCGGCAGTCCACTCGAAGTGATTTTGCGAAACCCAACGCGCCAAGGTGCATCGCCTGTGATGATTGACGGCGCTGCGGCACTGCTCGGGGCAGCTGTGTCGAAGGGCGAAATTCACGGTGTGGTGGCCATGGGTGGCACGCAGGGGACCCCAAATTGCACAGCTATCATGCGGACATTGCCCTATGGCTTGCCCAAGGTCATGGTTTCGACGATTGCCAGCGGTGATGTGTCTGCCTTTGTAGATATCAAAGACATCACGATGATGTTCTCGGTGTGCGACATCCTCGGACTGAACCCATTGACTCGGCAGATTCTTGCCAATGCCGCCGCGGCAGTGACTGGCATGGCGAAGGCAGGCCTTGGCACAGTTAAGTCTGCCACACACACGATTGGTATTTCAAACCTCGGTGTCTTGACTGATGGAACAATGCATGCAATCGAGCGGTTTGAAGAAGCGGGCTGTGAGGTTATGGTCTTCCATGCTGTGGGTAGTGGTGGTCGAGCGATGGAACAACTCATGCGTGAAGGTGTGATCGACGGCGTCTTTGACTACGCCATGGGCGAGATTTCAGATGAACTCTTCGGTGGTCTCCGCGCTGCGGGGCCTGAGCGACTCACTGTGGCGAGCGAACTCGGCTTGCCGCAGGTCATCGTACCGGGCGGTGCCGAGCACATTGGCTTGCTTGTCGAGGCGGATACAGTGCCGTCGGTCTGGAAGGACCATCTCTACGTCTTCCATAACCCTGTAATCTTTGCGCCGCGGCTATCGGGCACCCAACTGCAGCAGGTCGGCACAGAAATCGGGTTACGACTTTCGGCCTGCCGCGGTAAGGCAGTCGTCATGCTTCCTCGTCGGGGCGTCAGCCGGTACAGCGTGGAGGGCGGTCCGCTTTACGATCAGTCATCAGAGGACATGTTTCTGGATGCCATCAAGGCCGCGATTCCTAGAACAGTGCGGTGCGAAGACCACGACCTTGCTGCCGAGGAATCCACTTTTGTCGAGGCCTGCGTGGACCGGCTCCTCGGAATGCTTCACCATGTGTGAATCATTCCGGAATTCCTTTGGAGGAAGTGGTAGATCCTTGCTACGTTTCTGATTGTTCGGGGAGGGAAGGAGGCCGATTTACGATGTGTAAGAAAATCATGACTGTTGTGGTAAGCACCTTGGTATGTGCGGAGTTATCGTCGGCTTCGCCTTTATATGGTATATCGATTGAGTCTCTTGGCAACATGGGCTACGGTGAGACGTACCGCGTGTATGTTCACCTTGATGCCGGAGCAAGGCTCGACGCGGTTTACGGCAACTCGATCTCAGCACTGTCGTTCGGAACCGCCGATGGCATGTCCTTCTACCAGAGCGGTTATGGAGGACCAACTTCGACATCCATTAACTCGGACTTCTTCATTCATGCTCCATCGCTTGAGTGGGACTCCTATGTCACCATCGGTGCCTTGTACGCCAACGGGTTTCCGTTCGATAACAATGGCCTGCATGACATAGGGGTCGACTGGAGCAACTTTAATGCTGGTGGCTCGATCGAGACGGACGACGGAACTTGGTTTGTCACGCCCAGCGATGCGCAGGGAGAAGGGTTGGCAGGTGATGTTCTGATTGGGCAGTTCACGGTCATCGGTGGAACCGGTAACGGCTACCACGATATTGTGATGCAATTCAATCTGCAGGGGCAAGACGCTGACGGCATGACCTGGCATGCGTACAACGTCGGACAATTCATCCCCGGGCCGGGCGCTTTGTCCGTACTCGGCCTCGCCGGCTTCGTCGGTCGCAGGCGTCGCCGCTGAGGAGTCCGGCTCCTCACGAATCAAGATGTGGCGCACGCGTGGTCGTGAACTGTTCGCTCATTCTGGCCTCAAGGCGTTGTTGCATTGTCGCAAGCGTTTCTGCATGTGCCGAAATCTCTGCGAGATTGTGCATCTCGTTGGGGTCAGCCTGAAGATCAAACAATTCCCAGTGATCTAGATCTGGGAAGTAGATGAGCTTCCAACGATCGGTACGGATGCCGATGTGCGCTGCAACGGCGTGGGGCATAGGTTCGTAGTACTCGTAGAAGATGGCGTCTCGCCACACGGGATTATCGACTGTCAGCAGCGGAACCATGCTGGCACCCTCCATGGGCTTGGCATCAGCGGGTGAGTGAGCACCACAGATTTCCAAGAAGGTCGGCGCGAGGTCGAGGTTCTGTACGAGTTGATCAATGCGGGTGCCAGGTTCGATCACGCCCGGCCATCGCATCACCATCGGCACACGAAGCGATGGTTCATACATGAAACGTTTGTCGTACCAGCCGTGCTCGCCCAGAAAGAAGCCCTGATCGCTGGTGTAGATGACAATGGTGTTGTCGGTGAGTCCTTCGTCATCAAGCCAGTCCAGCACGCGTCCGACGTTGTCGTCGACTGAAGCGATGCATCGAAGATAGTCCTTGATATAGCGTTGATAGCGGAGATGGGTGCGGGCCGCGGTCGCTTCATCGGGGTCGTCCATGGCGGCAATGCGGTCTATGGCGGCGGCGTAGTCAGCGTTGCGGGGTTCGTACGCCGCGGACCAGGCAACTCGCTGTTCGGCCGAGAGCCGCCCGAGCACATCGTGCATCCATTTATCGGGGCCACCTGCTTCGACCTTTCCATACTCGGCGTCAATCTTGAGGTCGTAGAAGTCGAAGGTGTGATCGGCGATGGTCATTTCTTGCTGTTCGGCGGCAAGGCGACCGTTCCAGTCATCGAGCAGGGTGGCAGGGGCGGGGATGTTGGCGTCATCGAGCGTGTTGAGATGATCCGGCCCCGGCATCCAATTGCGATGCGGCGCTTTGTGCTGCAGCATGAGCATGAATGGCTTCTGTTGGTCGCGGTCTTCTTCGAGCCACTCTAGCGCGAGGTCAGTGGTGATGTCGGTGACGTATCCATTGATACGCCGCGTACCTGCAGTCGACCGAAAGTCGGGCGCGTAGTAATGGCCTTGGCCTGGTAGGACTTCCCAGTGATCAAAACCGACCGGGTCGCTTCTCAGGTGCCACTTGCCAATCATGGCGGTTTGATAGCCAGCGTTCTGCAGCATCGATGGAAAGGTGGGCACAGTTGGGTCGAGCCGGGTGGCGTTGTCGATGATGCCATTGTGGTGGCTATTGAGTCCGGTCAAGACAACGGCGCGTGCTGGTGCGCAGATGCCATTGGTGCAGAAGGCGTTCTCGAAGATGGCGCCTTCAGTGGCAATGCGATCGATATTGCGTGTCTTGTTGATCGTCGATCCATGAGCGCTGACTGCGGCGGCGGCGTGGTCATCGCTATAGATGAAGATTATGTTCGGCTGCGAGCGTGTCTGTGGTGCTGTTGCCGGAATCACAATGTGCTTGCCCGTCTCCTTGCTGACCGAGGTCTGGACATCGCTTTCAGTAATCCACTGGGCCATGCGAGCGAGCATATTGGTGGTGATGGCTGGTCGCTTGGCGGAGAGATCATGCTGCTCGCCTACATCGGTCGCAAGGTCATAGAGTTCGACGCGTGGACCGTCGTGAAAGACGATGAGTTTCCAGTTGTCGTGTCTGATTGACGTGAATGGTTCGATGCCTGGTGCTTGGGCGTGCACTTGATGTGGTTGATTCCAACCAATGGTTCGCGGTGGTTGAGGTGCTCCGCCAACGTCGCCACGGATATCGCGGCCTTCAACGGCGTGGTTGGTTGGCAGGTCGATGCCGGCGGCGTTCAAGAGTGTGGGATAGAGGTCATGTGTCACGACGGTTGCATCAAGACGACTCCCGGCCTTTGTGACGCCCGGCCAGCGGACGATCCATGGCACGCGGGTGCCACCTTCGTATGCAGACGACTTGCCACTACGCAGTGGGGCGTTGCGATTCTTTGGTCGACCGGCGCGGCCGGACACGCCGCCGTTGTCGCTGGTGAAGATGACGATCGTATTGTCAGCGATGCCGTTGGCATCAAGCCTCGCCAGCAGGTCGCCGACGGCATTGTCTACCGATTCAACCATGGTGGCGTAGGCCGCTTCATGTTTGGGGAGATCGGGGTAGTTCGAAAGCAGACGTTTGTTGGCCATGACAGGTGTGTGCACGGCATAGGGCGCGAAGTTCAGGAAGAAGGGCCTTTTATCTGAGACCGCGCGATCAATCTCGGCGCAGGATCGTTCGCTCAGCGCTTCGGTCAAGAAGATGTCTTTGCCGTAGTACTCCGATAGTCCGGGCACATCCCAGACGCGCGTTTCACCAGGTTTATTTCGTTTTCCTGCGTGGCTGAAGTTGTGGGTGCCGAGGTATGAGGACGGCGCGCCGCTTCCGTGCCCGGCGATGTTGACTTCAAATCCTAGATTTTCAGGGTCACTTCCAGGCGTTCCGTGTGCGCCAAAGTGCGCCTTGCCTGCGTGAATAGTTCGGTAGCCATTCGCCGCAAGCAAAGCGGGCAGGTTCGTACTGTTTGGTTGTAGGCCGGCGTTCTTCCAATCGGGTGGTTGAAGGCGTGGATGTTTGGCCGAAGTGTCTTGGTTGTTGTGCAGTGTCCAGAATGTCGTGTGATGTCGGCCAGGTGTTTGGCCTGTAAGCAAACTCACGCGAGAGGGTGTGCACACCGGCCCGCTGGCGTAGCCATTTGAAAGCACCACGCCATCCGCCGCAAGCCCCGCAATATTCGGCGTGCGCCACTGCAAATTCTGCGGCGTCGCTTCGGCCAGCATCGGCACTTCTGTGTCCTGCCACCCGAGGTCATCGACATGAATCAGCAGAATATTCGGCTGGGCGGCGGTGAGTGCGAGTGCCAGTAGCGGTGTCAGCATGTGGCGATGGTACACATTGGACTATTCAACGACTGTACCCACCGTCGCCTCCGCGCAGTCAACTGGAGGTACGAGGCGGAGACGGCGGCGGCCGTTGAATCGTGACCTCTGGCTTCACTTCGGCGGCATGCCGTGTCGACTTGCCGTCCGGCCAGAGGACGCGAACAAATATTTTCGGCTCGCCGACCTTCACGCTCGTGTGCCACTGCGGCGCCGAGCATCCCTGGAACGGGCTCGTCGGCAGGATCCACCCGGCCCGCAGGTCTGTGTCGCCGGTCCACGCAGTGATCCTGGCGCCGATGGCGTCCGGGTTAGATGAGCCTGGCAATTCGTCACGCAAGCGGATGATTATGCCCTGGCGTGTGCCAGGCGCGACCTGGTTCTCGATCACGCGAACCGACCCGTGCAACTCGGCCGTCACAAGGTCGAGATCGCCGTCGCGGTCAAGATCGCCGAAGGCAGCAGCGCGGTCTAATCGCTCTCCGGCGAGCCAGCCAGTACTCGCCCGCAGTGGAGTGAATCGATTGCCGTCCCGTAGTAACACCAGCGGGCGTTGCCGGTACGTGCTGTCCATGCTCGCCGCGGTGGCGTTTGGGTAGACGTGCCCGTTCAGCGTCAGGAGATCTTCGTCACCATCATGATCAAGATCAATGAAGCGACTCGTCCACCCAAGGCTCGACCGACTGGGCGATCCGATCGCGTAGGCATTGGTGCGATCGATGAAGTCGCCCGTTTCCTGCACAAGCAACGTATTGGTATCACTCGAGAAATTACTGCTGAAGACATCGGCTTCGCCATTAGATGTGACGTCTCCGATCGCCAACCCCATCGTCGCTTGCGGGCTGCCTGCCATATTGGTGGCAAAGCCTCGCTCCTGAGCGGTGTCCTTCCAGCCACGTCCATTGTCAAAGTCGAGCAATTGGTTGTTCATGCCGTCATTGCCAACGAGAATCTCTCCGCGGCCGTCGCCATTAAGGTCGAGAATCACGGCGTTGAGCCCAAAGGAGGGCGTCACCGCCGGCAACGGTGCTTGCAAGAACATGCAGTTGCCTTGATTGAGAAGCAGCGTGTCAGAGAGTGGAGTTAATCCCGCCGGCCCGCTCAGTACATCTTGCCCACGGAATGCAACGGATGGAACAGGAGGTGCGGAGAAATCCCACGCGACGTAGCGAGTGACATACACGTCGAGATCGCCGTCGCCATCGACGTCTCCAATTGCAGCACCGGTGGACCAATCTGGTACATCAATACCCGCCTCGTGCGTGATGTCGACGAATACGCTGTCATCGTTGCGAAGAAGTATGTCTGATCCAATACAGGTCACATACAAGTCTTGGTCGCCGTCAGCGTCAAAGTCGGCGGCCGTCGCAGAAGTCGCCCAGCGCGTGATGTCAATGCCGAACGCAGTGGTAGCGTCTTGGAATTGCAGTTTGCCTGACTCACGAAGCAGATTGCGAAAGAGTTTGCTGCCTGGCCCATCTTCAGGCGCGGCTATCGTGGCGCCGTTTGCGATGAAGACATCAAGGTCGCCGTCTCCGTCGGCATCGAGTAGACATACGCCAGGTCCGTTGACTTCGACAATCTGGGTTGAAGGGTCGGATCCGCAGGTCGTCACGAATTGCAAGCCACTCTGATCCGTGACATCAACAAGGTCCACACGCTCGAGTGGAACAAGCGTGCCATCGCATGCCATTGGGAGTGATGCGAGAAGAATCCACCACCTCATCGTGGCCTTCCATCCTGCGACTCGACTCGCAACTTGGCCTGCTCGCCTGCACTATCGGCAGCGACCGCTTGCTCTTCGCGTCCGAGTCGACGAAGCAGCCTGGCCAATCTGAAGTGTGACTCATACAAGTCATCATTCATGGCAATCGCTTCTTGTAGCAGCAGCACAGCTTGGTCGAGATTGCCACTTTCTGCTTCGGCGATCTCGCTTCTTCGGGCCAGTGCCTTTGCAACGCCTGCGCGTCGGCCTGGATCATCTTGTTGCAGTGCGATGGCACGGATGAAATATCGATCCGCAATTCTTGCCTCACCGCGTTCAAGTGCCAACACGCCGAGTCCGAACAGCGTGTCCCCCTCGCCGGGTGCCATTTGCTCATGACGTAAGAACGCTTGCTCGCTCGCTTCAGGCTGTCCACTGTGATACAGCGACCATCCATGGAAGTGTGAGGCTGGGGGGTAGTTCGGCTTGGCAGACTCGGACTTGGCGAACCACTCAGCCGCCATGGTGTAGTGTCGATCCCAGTGATGAGCGAGTCCCATGAGGAAGTAGGTGCGGCTATCTGTGTTTCCGCCATCAATCAACTGCCGGAGCCGTACCCGGGCCGGACCAGTCTTGCCCTGTTTAATCAGGGCAAAATGCTCTGCCAAGACCCCTTCGATTGGGGGCGTTGATGGGCTGGCCGGCTTACAGGCCATAAAAATAAGACTGAGCCCCAAAATTAGGTGCTTGGCGAGGTTGGGTATGCGTGTTAGAGTGAAACGCAGTGGGGTGATCAACAGGAACGTCATGAGAAGTTTCAGGATACCTCTGCTACCCATAGTTGCGTTGAGCTTTGCTGCAAACGCAGCGGCACCGCCGCGAATGGGGGATCAAATCGAAGGTTTGACAGAGTCTCAACAGACTCGGTTTGAACTCGGTCGTATCCAGTTTGAGCGGAATATTACGGTTGAAGAAGGCCTTGGCCCGGTGTTTAACCAGACTTCCTGCGCTTCCTGCCACAACGCACCGGTGGGTGGCCCAGGTGCTCAGTTTGTGACCCGATTTGGTCGAATCGACAAGAAGGGTGGTTTTGATCCATTGGCCGAGCTTGGCGGTTCGCTCTTTAATGCTCAGTCAATCAGCGAGGAGTGCGCCGACGAAATTCCGGCCCTTGCCAATGTCACATCTGCCCGCATCACGCCAGGAGCGCTTGGGTACGGACTGCTTGAGGCAATTCTCGATGCTGATCTTGTGGCCAATGCTGCCGGCCAAGACGCTGCGGTTCGCGGCGTCATCCGATGGACCGAAGCAATCGAATTGCCTGGCGTTGCTCGGGTTGGCCGATTCGGATGGAAAGCGCAGTTGCCAACCATCCTCTCTTTCAGTGCCGACGCATCAAATCAAGAACTTGGCTTCACGACGCGGTTGCTGGAGAACGAGAATCCTCCAAGGGGCGACGTCAACTTGCTTGCTGCCTGTGACATGGTCGCTGACCCTGAAGACACTGAAGACAGCGCTGGCGTTGACTTCCTCGATCGGGTAACTGATTTTCAACGTTTTCTTGCCGCGCCACCGCAAATGCCAGCAGCTGGCATGAGTGGCGAAGCAGTCTTTGTCGCCGCTGGATGCAGTACATGCCATACGCCGCAGTTTGTGACGTCAACTGACATGTCGCTTGAAGAAGCACTGCGTGGCAAGACCATTCAACCATATGGCGATTTTCTGTTACACGACATGGGTGCTGCGGCCGACGGCATTGCCGACGGCCCCGCGGGCGTACGCGACATTCGTACGCCGCCGCTCTGGGGCGTTCGTACTCGCAACCCGATGTGGCATGATGGCCGTGTGCTTGGTGGATCGTTTGAAGATCGCATTCGTGCGGTGATCGATCTGCACGGTGCTGCGCTGAGTCAAGGCCAGGCGACCTCCGCTGCATTTGACTCGCTATCAAGCATCGATCAGCAAGCCATGATCGTCTTCCTGGACTCTCTCGGCCGAGCCGCCTTTGATGGCGATGGTGACGGAGATGTGGATCTGCAAGACTTTTATGGCGTCAATGGGCTGCTTGCCTGTCTTGGCAGTGGTGTGTCGCCAGATGATGCTTGTGCGGTGCATGATCTTGATGCTGATGGTGATATCGATCTTGAGGACGCCGAGGCCCTGGCGATGGACTATGACGGTGGTTGGTATGACTGCGACGACAACGGCGAGCATGATCTCGTGCAGATTGCCGGAGATCCAGTATTGGACCTAGACTTCGACGGTGAACTCGACGTCTGTAATGCCTGCCCGGCCGATATCGATGATTCTGGCGAAGTCGACACCGATGATTTGCTTACCATGCTGTCTGAGTGGGGACCTTGTGCTGGCGGCTGCGATGGTGATATTGATGGCAATTTCATTGTTGATATCGATGACTTGTTACTTCTTGTGGGAACATGGGGGCTATGCGAATGAAACAACAAGAGAGACGATTTATGTATTGCTCTACCGCCGCGACATTGATGTCCGTTGCGTTTTTGGCCGGTCCCACGTTCGCACAGAACTGGGTGGACTTTGCGAACGAGACCGGCGATCGTTTGCAGGCTGACCCTTCAGTGAGTACGTCCGACAGTCAAGAGAAGGACTATATCGTCGGCGATCTTGATAACGACGGCGACGATGATCTCATCTGCGTTCGCAAGCAGCCATTTACGTCTACCGGTCGCGACATCAATATCCTCTTTATGAATGAGGGCGGGGTACTGGTCGATCGAACCGCGCAGTATGCAGCCCAGTCAGATGTGTCTGGCGATCAGGGCTTCTTGACGCCAACCAATGACCGCGATGTCGAACTCGTTGATGTCGATGATGATGGCTGGCTCGATGTCGTAACCGCTACAACGCTGACCGACAACTCGTCCAAGCATCTCTCGCATCCACGCATCTATATCAATCTTGGTGAAATCAACGGCGTGTGGCAGGGTATTCGTCATGAAGATGCCCGCATGCCACAAATGCATGCAACGGCTGGGCCACGATTCTGCTCTGTCGCGTCGGGTGATCTTGATGGTGACGGCGATGCTGATTTGTACTTCGGTGATTACGACAGTGGCGGTAGCCAAATATTTGACTACAACAATAGATTGCTGATCAATGACGGCAATGGTTTCTTCTCCGATGAAACCGACGCTCGGCTGACATCAGAAATGCGAGAGTCAGCCTTTGGTGCCGCAAGTGAGATTTTTGACATGAATAATGATGGTGTCTTGGACATTGTCAAGCAGACCTCTCTGAATGCTCCGCAGCATATTGCTGTGACGTGGAATAGCCCCTCGAATGAGGGCGTCTTCAGTGGCTACCAGATCGTTGATCAATTAGCGCCTTATTTTGTCGCAGTTGGCGATCTCAATGGCGATGGCATGCTTGACATGGTGGTGGCTGATGATGGTGTTGATACGTATTACCTGAATCAGGGCAATGGAAGCAATGGTCAGGCTCAGTTCTCCCAGCGAGCATTTGATTCGATCACTGGTGGATTTGGTGGCGACTGCTATATAACGGATCTCAATAACGATGGAAACGCCGATGTCATCATCACAGATGTTGATGTTGACATCGCGGGGTGTGGCCGGGTGACGCATTTGCTTCGTAACCGAGGCGAGTCGCCTGAGGTCACATTTACCCGTGAAGCGACTGGAATTTCAGATGCCATGCTCACTGGGGTGCACGATATTGGTCTGATCGACATCAATGGCGATGGTTGGACAGATATGGTGATTGGTCGTTGTGAAACAACCGAAGTGTGGATGAATCAGCCGCCTACAGGCATTGTGTTTGCATGGGAAGGTGGTATCCCATCCTATGTGTCACCAGGGCAATCGCGTGAAGTGCAGTTCCAATTGCAGTCAGTTGGTTCGGTTGATGTCGAACCGGGCAGCGGCAGGTTATTTGCGCGTATTGAAGATAATGCGTGGGTTGAACTAGCGGTCGAAGACCTCGGCGAAAACGAGTACCGAGGGTCTCTTCCTCCGATTGAATGCGCCGAGTCGATCGAGTTTTATGTTGTTGGGCAAACAGTCAGTGGAACGGAGTTCACCGACCCTGGTGCGGCGCCTGCAAGCGGCTATGTAGCTGTTGGCGCTGACGGCACCGAAACGATCATTCGACTTGATTTTGAAGATCCTGCTACCGGTTGGTCAGTGGAGAATGACCCGTCGCTTGAGACCGGGGCATGGGAACAGGTTGATCCGCTTGGCACCCTCTTTGGTACGACACCTTCGCAGCCTGAAGATGACGCGACCAACGGGGCTGATGCGTTGATGTGCTTCATCACGCAGAATGGCTCAGTTGGTGGGAGTTCTGGCGAAGCTGATGTTGATGGTGGTCCGACAAAGTTAATCTCGCCAGTGATAGATCTTGATGGCACCGATGGCATTATCAGTTATGCCCGTTGGTTCTTCGATAGCTCTACCGGTGATAGTCTTGTGACTGAGATTAGTAACGATGGCGGGGTTTCGTGGGAGTTCGTGCAAGAGACAAGCGATACGAATTCAACATTGGAGTTGATATCGTTCAGAGTGGGCGATTTTGTGATCCCCTCTGCTGAAGTCCGTATTCGCTTTGTGGCTAACGACGGTGAGCCTGCATCTGTTGTCGAAGCGGGCATTGACAATCTGCAACTTGACATCTATTCCTGCGACGTAGACGAGCCCTGTCTCGGAGACATCGACGGCGGTGGTGTGGTGAATGTTGATGACCTCTTGTTCATACTCGCTGCCTTCGGAGATCAAACGGACGGCGCGGCAGACCTCGACGATGATGGTTTCGTTACCGTCAATGATGTGTTGGTTGTGATTGGCGCATGGGGGCCATGCTGATTTCTGGCCATATTTGAATCAAGAGACTGTAGGAGCAGCCCGTGCCACTTTTGTGGCATGTGCTGTTTCAATACGTGTTGAGAAGGTGGCCTGCTCGTTCTCGGAGTATCATAGAGGACATGATTCTCATCCGATTTGTTCGCTGGCTCAGGTCCGCACTTCCATACATTCTGATGGCGACACTGTTCAGCGAAGGGCTACTTGCAGCGGTTGCCATGTTCATATTCCCACCCATTTCAGTGGGACTGGTGTTTGTGGGCCTTGGGACGATTGCCCTATACGTTTTGACTGGATCTGTGCTTGCTGGGATCGATCAGGTTCTTGCCAAGGCGTTTGGAGCACCAGTGGTAGAGTGCTAATGCAGACCTACTGCGAGTCGGGATTTGCAGCCCCAAGCAAGGCTTGCAAACGTTCAGCAACTGTGGCCTCATAATTTGGAATGGAATCATTGCCATTCCAGAACAAGATTTCATACACCCCCTGATTTCGCAGAACATCAAGCTGCACCAGTAAGTTCTCGGCTTCGATCAATGTATCGTGATAGGGGGAGCCGCCATTGAAGATGATGAATGAAGCCATGGGAATGACTGGAATGGCAGATCCATCTGTGCGCAGCAATGACGTTGATTCACTCATTGCCATTGCCGTCATCTCGTCAAGTCGATCAAATTTCGAGTCATCCGGCCCGAATCGTTGATAAATGATTGTAATCAGCGCGTCCGCATCGTCGTACAGACCCAATTCCTCGGCAGCCCTGTAGCCCGCCATGTTTCGTTGTTGACTTTCCATGTCTGGGTCGCCCCATGCGTGGGGAACAATCATGCCATAGAGGCCCAAGCGGGCGTTTGGAAGCACATCCCTCGTTACAGCTATTCGCGTGCGATAGGCTTCAACCCACTCTGCGAAGAGATGCTCTTCATCGGCCTCTTGGAGTTCCATGAGCCAATTGCCAAGATGCCGCGGCGCAATAGGGGCTTCGATGTCAATGACGACTAAGTCAGTCGTGTCAAAGTTCAGCTGGTGGTTTGTGACGTAGTTGTTAAAGGTCAATCTGATGTCGTCAAAACTCGCATTGAGGAATTCATCGAGGCTGATCGTGTGGCCCGCCCTGAGCGCTGATCCATGGACGCACCATGCATTATTGCTAACGCCCATCGAACGCATTGCATATTGTTGATCTGAGTACACGCTTTGGAACGCTATTTGTGTACCAGCAAGAACAGTCGGAGCCATCGCCTCTTTTGCTTTTTGTCCGAAGTCAGCGATCACGCTGAGGACGTCATCCACCCCAACTGTTCCATCTTCGTCAATATCAGCAGCGCATGGCTGGCCACCTGAGCAGTCGTCACCATATGACATGGCTGTCATGATGAGATCATTGACTTCGACACTGTCGTTGGCATCGACATCGCCTCGAACGATGGCACGGTAGACATAGATGTTGAAAGCTGCTCCGGGTTCTGGCGATGAGACTTCAGCTTCAAGTGTGACTGCGTCAAAGACGTTCATTACGATGTAGGGAAAGGCGCCTTCGGTGAAATCTTCGCCAAGGAGCGTGCGTTCATCGCCCGAGTTGAGGTAGAGTCGAAGGTCGAGGTCAATATCATTTTCTGAGGTGGCTGCCATCATGTACAAGCCCTGTTGGGCGAATGGCACATCCAGAGTGTGAATCGGTGAACCGTCGCCCATGTCAGACGTGCGTCCTTCGTTCACATAGCCACCGATATCACGTACCTTGGTTCCCCATTCGGTACTGAGTGATGTTCGCCACTGCTGGCGAATAGCGGCCAATGCATCCCCCTCAAGCGGCATTGAACGGTAGCCACCGGCAACCGTGGTGCCAAACTCGCCCTTGGCGCTTGTCGAACTGAGTCCAACACTGAGTTTTCCATCGCTTCCTGCGCGAAATGCCCAGCCCCGTCGATTGTTGCCGACTTGTAGTATGGAAAGATCTTCAATTGTTCCGTTGCGAAGAGCGTCGCCGAAGTCGGCATCGACATCCCCATCGGCTGTGGCTGCAATGATGTAGTGGCTACCACCCTTGATATCGAAGACAACATCGGTTTCGTATCCCTGTTCGCCACTCCCCGACATTTTTCTGCCTGCATGGAGTGAGTCCAGTGGCCAGTATGTTGGTTCGAGAATCGTCTCCGTAAAGGCCACTTGGCTGGCAGGAGTTTCGCTGATAAACCGCTTTCTCCATAGACCGACGAGCATTTCGAGGCCAGCCTCATCTTTCAGCAATTCGCCAGATACATACAGTCGCCGGACAGCGTTCTGCCAGGCGGTTAATTTGTCTGGCAGCATGGTCGCTGCATTGCCCGCGATGAGTTCATCCAGCAATGTCGAACGCTGGGCAAAGTTGACGCCCGCGCCAGTCGGGATGCGTTGTCCATCGATCATGGCGAAGTTGACTGCGCTCAGCACACCGACCACTTCTCCACGTCCATTGAGAATAGGGCTTCCGCTTGCGCCGCCAGTTCCTGGAATGGAGTGTTGAATGAGCATGTTGCGTTGACCGGGTCCGGCCGTTGATTCATCTGCAGAAGTATTGAAGAAGGTCGTGAGCGATGTGATGCGTCCGATTTGCGTTTGTGGAACGGGGCTCTTGAGATTGGCGCCTTCAAGGGCCATGCCTTCCATTGGAAATCCGATCGAGCCAAGTACCTGGCCAGCTGCCATCTCAGCATGACTTAGTGTTCCGGCAATTGGAAGAGCGGGGGGGAGCGGGGTTTCAGGTGTGACGTGCAAGATCGCAATGTCGCATGCCGTGCCGGCGGATCGCACCTTGTCGAGACGGTTGGCTGCATTGAGCCGCGCGGGTACATAGCCTTTCCACAGTTCTGCGAATGCTCCGTAGCCGGGATGCAGCGAAACCGCGTTGACGGCGATGTCGGTGGACGAGTCGCCTTCAATTGCAGGCGATCGAAGCAGTAGTCTTTCGCCGTTGCCAAGACTTTCGAACTGTTCGGCAATATGAGCGTTGGTTGCGAGTGTATCGGTGCCAATGACAAAAGCAGTCCCAAAGGCTGTCTCGCCACCTTCTTCGCCTTGGTGGATGACGAGGTAGACCGAAGGTTGTGCTTCTGCGAGCAGGTTCGGCAATTTGGCGCCAAGTGTGACGAGATCACCCTCCATCGCGGTCGATCTTTGTTCAACACCGTCAATACGCTTTGTCGCGACGAAGTCCTGTTGTTCGAGCCGCTCTACGTCGCTCGTGAATATAAAGAAGGTTGCAACAACGATAGCCAGCACGATGAGCGTCAGCCCACCCACAAGTGTCGCGCGGCGTCCACTTGATTGGGCAGTGCTTGCTGCTTTTTCGACATCGATTTGCGAAGCCTTGGGGCTCGTCCGCTGCGCGGCTTGTTCAGGTGAGAGCCCTTGGTCGGCGGTACTTGCAAGACCGGAGTGTCGAATGACAGCTGCTATTAGTGTCGGCCCGTTGGGACCAATGATGAGCTCGCACCGATCTGGAATCGGTGTACCTGTCTCTAGAAGCGTGCCATCACCAAGTGTGACCACTCGGTTTGGTGCCATGTCGATGATATATCTACCCCGAATGCGAGCAAGCGTGCAGTGTTCGCGGCCGGCCATACGTGCGTCTGATTCGAGCACGACATCGCACTGTTCGGGATCTCTGCCGATTGTGATCGATCCAACCGTATCATCGAATGTCTGAATGAGTTCGTCGTTCGGTCCGCCAACATGGGTGATAGTGAGCGGCATGTGATCCTCATCAAACAGAATTCAAGATATAGGGCTGCTGCCCCAACGGTTCCTGGTTCATTCAACGATGCGTTTGCGTTACGTTGAGCACACACTTTGGGAGACGATCCGCGGAGAAACAAATCTTCTCAATTCATCTCGCAATTGGCAGCAAAGCCTTCTTAAGTGCGATTCTATGCTATCAGAGTAGTGGTTTGTTTTTTGGACGGCATGCCCGATTGAAGATCCTCAGCGGGTTCTGGACAGGCTTCTCGGTTGCTTGCTCACGATGCAGTTTGCTTTGCACGCTTCTTCTTATGTGCGCCTGGTTTTCCAGCAGATTTCGACTTTGATTGCCACTTGACACCTGTGCGTGGCTTGCTCTTGCTGCCGTTGAACTTGCCTGACTTGTGTTGCTTTGGACGGGCATTTTCGCCGCCGGACTGCTGTCGATCGCTGTCTGTGCTCTTTGGTGACCATGGCTTTTTGCCGCCTGACACACGTGGCTTTCGCTTTTTCGATTGCGTGCCATCAGTATCGTGCGGGCGATCGCTTTTCGAGTGACTACTTTGCGAGCTAGATGCTTGGGGAGCGGCTGAGCGATTCTTAGGTCGGTACTTACCAGGCTTGCCGGCCTCGCTCTCTTGTTTGCTCTGCCAATAGGGCTTCTCGCTTCTTGCGGCGTTGCCCTTGCCACGATGCCTGGATGGTTCCGTCTTGCGACTGCCAGATTCTTGGTTCTGAGCAGATGTTCTTTTTGGTCGTCGACCTTGCGACTCGCGGCCTTCAATCTCACGGCCATCAAAAGTCCGTCCCTCAAAGGTCGCCCGGCGGTTGTTTTGTTTTGATCCACTGCGTTGAGGGCGTTTATTATTCCTCTGCTGTGGTGCCTTGCGGGTGTGGCTTTGGTTGTCTTCAAGATCTCGATCGACGGGCACTGCCTGGAGTTGGCGATCAATCAATGTTTCGATCGATCGTAGGCTTCCGCGTTCATCACGATCGCAGAATGAAACCGCTATGCCGTTGGCGCCTGCTCGTGCAGTTCGTCCAATGCGGTGTACATAGGTCTCGGAGACATGTGGGATGTCGTAGTTCACCACATGCGACACATTGGCGACATCAATGCCTCGAGCAGCAATGTCCGTAGCAACTAGAACCGGCATCTTCCCCGACTTGAATCCAGCCAGCGCCAAAGTTCTTGCATTCTGGCTTTTATTGCCGTGAATCGCTCCGGCTTCGAGTCCGCAGGACTGCAATCTCTGCACAAGTTTGTCTGCGCCTCGTTTTGTGCGAGTAAACACAAGGGTGCGAGACATTGAGTGGCGGCGGATAAGTCGCTCGAGCAATACATGCTTGACCTTGTGAGCGATCATGTAGACGTTCTGTTCGATGGACTCGACGGTTGAGGCAACACGATCGACTTCAATCGAGACTGGTTCGGTGAGAATTTCCTCAGCAAGCTTGCGAATATCACGTGGCATTGTGGCTGAGAAGAAGAGTGTCTGACGCTTCTTTGGTAGTTTTTCGATGATTCGCCGGATGTCCGGAATGAATCCCATGTCGAGCATATGGTCGGCTTCATCAAGTACAAGCGTCTCGATTGCCCGCATATCGATATGCCCTTGTCGCATCAAATCGAGAAGTCGGCCCGGCGTGGCGACAATGACATCGGCACCGCCACGCATCGCACGCATCTGTCCAGCTTGGCTGACGCCACCAAAAATGACGACATGCCGAAGTCTGAGATTATTGCCGTAGGTGCAGAAACTCTCAAAGATTTGGCTGGCGAGTTCACGGGTGGGGGAAAGCACCAGTGCCCGTGGCATACATGGCGTGTGAGGGCGTCGGCCACCGCGTCGTCCTTGCTTCTTCTGTGGTTCAGGGGTCTTTGGTCGTTTGCCCGCTGCAAGCAACTGCAGCATGGGCATGGCGAAGGCAGCTGTTTTGCCAGTGCCTGTCTGTGCGCACCCGAGTACATCATGCCCCGAGAGAACGACGGGAATTGCCTTTGCTTGGATAGGGGTGGGTGTTTCGTAGCCTTGGTCAGCTGCCGCGCGAACGATGGGCTCAATGAGCCGCAGTTCAGAAAAGTTCATTTTCAAATTGTCCTGTTCGGGGTTTATCCGGATCTTTTAGGCTTCCGGTGGCCTGTGATCGGATTGTCCCAACCGATTGTCCGGCGATCGAGTGCATGTTGACTCGAGTAGTACGCAGGAAGAACGGTTGCTCGGCAAACTTTTTGTCAGCCGAGCCTGAAATTATATGAATAACAGCGTGCAATGTCAAACATCAGATCGAATCCAGTTCTCAATCTGTCTCTGTCGCATTGTTCATGATCAGCATTGCGTACTGTGTCACCCGCATGGCAGTCATTTGTTTATTCAAAGGCTTCGATCATCAGGGAAGAGTCACTTCTTCCGTGTCAGGCCAAAGCAAATAGCAAAGGCGGCCCATAATAATTGTTCACATACGTGCAGAAGGGCTGTTTCTGAATCGGACGGGCGAGTGAGTACTGGCCCTACCCCTGGCAGTTGCCCCACGAATCAAGAAGGATGAGCACATCATCAACTCCGGTGGTTCCGTCGCCCGTGAGGTCGCCGCTCGGCGTTCCCCACACAGAGATGAGACGAAGGATGTCGTCTACGCCAACGAGCCCATCACTGTCGAGGTCTGCGATGCACTCGCAGCCATCGGGCGTGCCATTGCCATTGTTGTCGGGCAGTGAGCCATCGGCAATTTCACACGAATCGATTCTCATATTGCCGTTGCAGTCAAACTCCGATGGGGGCATGATGTCAAACGAAGTGGTGCGAGGTGATAACTGACCGAGTACATAGAAACTTCGCTGAAAGAGTCCGGTCGTGCGGTTGTACCGTTGCACAGCGGTGTTGCTTCCAGTGGATGCGACCAGCACATGCTCGCCCGGCCCAATGCGAAGTGTTCCTGGAGAGAGTAGTTCCCAGAAACCCGAGGCCAGTCCGCCGGTATCCCAGCGACCAAGGTGCATGCCCGTTTCGCGATTGAATGCGTGAATTCCATTGGTTGTCGCGTCACTGATCAGTAGCCTGCCGTCAGGATGTACCACGATTCCAGCTGCGCCAGTGACAGTGTCGGCTACGACCACTGTGCCTTGTAACTGGCCAGTGGCAAGGCTAAAGCGTTGCACGCGGCCAGTGTCTTCTGCCACAAGTAATTTTCCAGTTGGTGTGATCGTCATCGCAGTCGGTGCCATGAGTAGGCCCTCACTGATGAGTTCGCCGCTCCAAGTACCGTTCTGGATGTCGTATTGCTGCACGGTGCCATTGCCGCCATTGAGAACCAACACATGGTCTTGTGTGAATGCGAGTCCGCGTGGTTCAGACAGATGAGTGTCTGTGGTTGGCACAAAGTCACCGAGCAGATCGCCGGTGTTGGAGTCGAGTTCGATGACGCGGTTGGCTGCTTGATCGACAATGAGCACTCGACCGCCTGGTGTGATCGCCAGATGTGTAGCTTCTTCCAAGAAGTCAGTACTACTTGCCACCATCGGCACGCCGGTCAGCGGGTGCATGGCGGTGGCATTGAGATTTTCGCTACTGAGTACCCAAATATTGAGACCGCCGCCAAGCTGGTCTAGATCAGGCGTGCCATCGCCGTCGCAGTCTTCGCACGCATCAAGGATGGCGTTGCGATTGCGGTCGAGTTCCATGTCGAGTTGAATCTCGTTGTAGTCCGAGACCATATTCCCGTTGCAGTCGACATCGCATTCGTCAGGAATACCATCCCCGTGCATGTCGGTGCTTATTTCCTCTGCGATGTCCCACGCATCTGGCAGTCCGTTTTCATTGCAGTCGGCTTGACACTCGTCTGGTACGCCATTTGAGTCAATATCGATACTTGTTGTATCAAAAATGTCCTGATCGTCCAGTACGCCATTGTCGTTGCAGTCCTGGCACGCATCCGGAATGCCATCAATATTGTTGTCTGCGACGCTTCCATCGGCGATCTCAATCGCATCGTCCACATCATTGGCATTGCAGTCAGCAAAGATGCACGCAGCGGCGGTGAGATGGTCTCGCATTGCGGCCACGCATGTTTCATGAAAGCGAAGATCTATATTCGCGCCGCCGCCCGTCGTCGTGTGGCAATAACTCATGATTGAGCCTCGGCGAATCTCGCCAATGTTGCACGTATCAATTTCATAAGCGTGCGTATGAGACGCCCCGCAGTTATGGCCGAGTTCATGGGCGGCTACGGTGAGGTCCCAGTTGCCAAATGCAGGCTCGGTGGCGCTGACGAAGGTGCCAAGTAAGTAACCGGCAACGTTGTATGCATTGTTGCCACAGGTTGCATTGAGCCATGCAACACCGCCGTATGGGAGATTGACGCGTCCGGTCAATAGTTGCACAAGATCTCGCTCGATCTCGCCCATATTCTTGTTCCAGTGATTGCGAAGTGGTACGAGTGGATCCTCTTCGTTGTACAAGTCGTCGGCGTTGTCCCACAACCGAACATAGGACAGTTTCATATCAGTGTTGACATCGGCTTGATAGATTGATGCGATAGCGCCCTGCATCGCTACGACGTATTCCCCTGCAGCCTCAAGATTGTGTTCGAAGAGGGCTGCAAATTCATAGTCGGTGTCAATCGCAAGTTGTAGAAGCAGGCGTTGATTGGATGCGGGTGGAAGTGACTCCGCGGCGCGGGGCGTGTCGCCAGTGTGCAGCCCGCAAACAGGCACGCCAATGGGCGGCATTCCCCCGACTGGTGCTGATTGCCATGCAAGCCCATCTGGAGAAAGGCCGGCGCGTCCATCGCGAGGTCCAAGTGCGGTTACGCCGGTGCCATCGCCGCGATCAAGTAATCCAAGAGCGCCCCGCTTACTGATAGCGAAGTACACAGTCGAATTTGGTTTGCCATCGATCGAGCCTCGAAGCAGGACAGGTGGTTGTAGTGCCAGTGGCGTCTTGGCGTGTCCTGTGACGAACTGCGTGTCTGTCGAGGTGATCTCAAAGCGATGTAGGTTGAGCGTGGCGTGTTGGCCATCGCCGATGGGAGTGTCATGCCACTGCATGTTCGGCGGACCAGTGCGAAGGGCCGCTACTGCGGATGGGTTGATGTGAATATGGTTCGCCTCACGTTGCAGTGGCTGCAACTGAGCGGGTAGGCCTGTGGCGCACAACGCAAATGCAACGAGCATCAAAAGTCTCCGCTTATATGGTTGATCATCTGAACTGACTGTACTGCAAGACCGTCGATGGTCAAGCCTGCACGCATCGGCTCACCCATCTTTTTCGGACAGTCTCTTCTCAATGCGTTTCAGTGTGTCCCGGATGTCGCTCAGCACGTCCCCTTCGAGCGATGGGGTCGATGGAGGACCACTTGACGACTTGGCAGAGTTTAGTCGATCTCGCTGGGTGAGCACAGTGTCTCGAAATTCAACAGTGTCAACAATTCCAATGAGTGCTACCAGCGCACTTTGGCTACCGGATGCGCCGGCCGTTTCAACGCTGAGCGACTTCAGCCCCATACGCCGCATGATGGGCCCTTGCCGCAATGCAAGGTCCGTGATTTTCTCAAGTGGGATTGTCTTCTCGATTCGATTGAAGAGGCCCTTCTTGACGATCAAGGTTTGCTCGGTGAGGGTGCAGCTGATGCGGTCAAGAAACTTGCCAGTGATCATCCGCCCGAAGATGAACCAGAAGGGGATGAGCGGAATGGTGACGACACATACGAGCATGAGAAAGGCGCCACTAAGCAGCCAATAGGTGCAGACGCGTGGGTCGAATTCGGCGTCGCGTAGGATTCTGGGTGTAGTCATGGTATTCACTATACAAGTTTGCCTGGCCACAGAGGCGACAGTAAAGCAGTAGCATTCTGGCCCAGACACTACACGCAGGAGCCTCGAGCACATGAGCGAATTGACCACCGCCGCACGAACCCGACTGTTCTGGGCATGCTTCATCGCGTTGGTGACAACAGCCTTTGCATTCATGCTGCGCGTGCAGTTGATGGGTACGTGGGAAGTGGACTTCAAGTTGGACAAGACGCAGGTGGGCACCATCTTCGGGGCTGGCTTCTGGCCCTTCGGTGTGAGCATTGTGTTGTTCTCGCTTGTGCTGGACCGCATTGGTTACGGGCGTGCGATGGTCTTCGCCTTCCTGTGCTTCGTGAGCTTTGCACTCTTATCTATATTCGCCACAGGCTTCTCTATGCTGTACTGGGCAAGCATTCTCGGCGGTCTTGGCGCAGGTGCCGTTGAAGCGGTCATCAATCCACTCATTGCCGACATGTATAAGGACAACAAGACCAAGTGGCTCAACATCCTGCACGCGGGCTGGCCGGGCGGTCTTATGGTGACCGGCATCGTGGTGCTGGGCATTGGTGATGCCTTGCCATGGAAGTGGCAGATTGCCTTGATCCTCATCCCGGCGTGCATCTTTGGCGTGATGATGCTGGGCATGAAGTTCCCGCTCAGTAGTCGCGTGTTAGCAGGCGTTTCCTATCGCGACATGCTCGCCCAAGTGGGTTGGGGCGGCGCATTCATTGTGGCCCTGATGGTCGTAATGGAATTGACAACAAACGTCTTTGGAATCGCAGCCTTGCAGCAGTTCTGGGTACAGGCCGCGATTGCCGCTGGAATTGCGGTCGTCTATGGCATGTATGCACGGTCCTTCGGACGGCCGATCTTTGTGTTCTTGCTACTGGTCATGCTCGCGCTGGCGACGACGGAACTCGGGACCGACGCGTGGGTGAAGGATCTTCTCAAGCCGGCGCTCAACAGCGCCATGGGTATCGACTCGGGCTGGGTACTGGTCTATACAGCGGCCATCATGATGGTGCTGCGGTTCAGTTGCGGCCCCTTGATTGGGGCGCTCAAGCCCCTTGGAGTGCTGGCCGCCAGCGCGGCGGTTGTGACGGTGGGTATCTGGTGGCTGTCCATTCTTGCCGATGAGATGGCGGTTGGCGCGATGGTCATTCTGACGGCCGCAACCATTTATGGAATCGGGCAGACCTTCTTCTGGCCGACCACGCTTGGGTTCGTCTCGGAGCAATTCCCGCGTGGTGGGCCGATGACGCTCAACCTCATTGCGGGGGTCGGAATGCTTGGCGTTGGTGTGCTTGGCAACCCGTGGCTCGGCAATGTGCAGGACACGCATGTTGTAGAGGCCCTGCAAACTGCCAACCCGGTCATAGCCGCCGAATATGTGGGCGATGAGAAGACGAGCCTCTTCGGTGCCTACGCGTCACTCACGCCAGAAGCCAGAAATGCAACAGGTGAGCATGCGGAAGCTATTGCGGCGGCGTCGCGAACTGGCAAGGCCGATGCGTTAGCGGCTGTATCGATCCTACCGATCTTTATGCTCGTCTCCTATCTCAGTTTGATGATCTATTACCGCAGCCGAGGTGGGTACAAGCCGGTCGAGATCTAAGAGTGCTGGCTCTATCAACTTCTCGCTGAGTGCGTTCATCGATAGTAGATCTATCACAGTGGTAAGGTCACGCCTCTCGGCGGTGCGGTTAGCGCACGTCTGCACGTCAGTTGGATCACTGTCGCAACAGACTTCATAATGACATCAGGCGGGCCTTCCTATGCTTTGATGAAGTTTGCTTTGTTGGACTCACGATTCTGCAGACGTCAACGAAGATGGGGTCGTGGGCGTAGATGATCTCTTTCTGTGTGTTTCGCATTGGCAAATGGCTCCATCGATCCATTTGTGCGGGCGTATGTGGTCTACAAGACTCAAACTTTTGCTATTTCTTCACTCGTTGGAGCGTTTTTTTAGTACATATCACGTGTAAATTTGAATGACACCATGAAATGGTACTGCTCACTCTTACTTGCCGGAATGACACAATGAAATGGTACTGCTCACTCTTACTTGCCGGGTTGTTCACGACTTCGTCGTGGGCGGTTCTTACACCGGTCGATGACGTTCCGGTGCGGACGCCTACCAACTTCGATCCGACGGTGCCATCGCCTCTGGTGATTGCGCTGCACGGGTATACCGGCAATGGGGATGCGGCCAATGGGCTCCTTGGGCTATGGCCCGAGGCGGAGGCTCGCGGGTTCTTGTACGCCTCTCCAACTGGAAGTACCGATTTATGGGGCTCCAACTACTGGAACGCGACGGATGCATGCTGCGACTTTCTGGGTGAGAACATCGACCATGTCGGGTACTTGATGGATTTGGTCGCGTCGATTCAATCTCGGTACAACGTCGATTCATCGCATATCCATTTCATCGGTCACTCCAATGGTGGCTTCATGTGCCATGCGTTGGCATGCGCGCGACCCGATGTGATCGCGTCGGCCACATCCATTGCAGGTGCCGCTTGGAATGATCCGTCGCAGTGCGCTGCAGAGCAGCCAGTGCATGTGCTTCAGGTGCATGGCACCTCTGATGACACCGTGTTGTACTCGGGTGGATCATTTGGTTGGTCTCAATACCCTGGCGCACAAGCGACGGTGGACCAGTGGGCGCAGCAGAATGGGTGTCAGTCGATGGGTACACAGGTCTTGGACACAATCGATTTCGACGGGTATGTCGGCGGGTCTGAAACAGATGTCTATCGGAGCAGCGGATGTGACTCCGAGGGTTCGGTGGAGTTATGGAAGTGCAATGGTTCGGGGCACGGATTCAATGTGACTGCAGCGGGTAAGTCGGCCGTATTCAGTTATATGCTTGAGCACAGCAAGTCCATGGTGGCTGCTTGTCCAGCTGACATCAGCGGCGATCAACTGGTCGATATCAAGGACTTGTTATTTCTCCTACAGCAATGGGGGAGTGTCGGCGAGACTGCGAGCGACATCGATGCCAGTGGCCTGGTTGATATCATCGACATGACACATCTTCTCGGCGCATGGGGGCCGTGCAGTCTTTGACAAGCCAGCAACACCTTGATGTGACGCAGAAGCGTACGCCCCGCGTGCTGATGTCGAAATCAGAACCGCATTCCTACAGTGCACTGGCTCCATGGCCATTCGAGTCAGTATGTGGTTGGGAGTGGCTGATGTGACGATGGCTTCGGCCGCGGCAGGCCAAGAAAGCCAAACCAACCGAACCTGCTGCACCCTGAGGAGTAATAGCCGATCAGCCCTCCAATCAAGAACCGGGTGCCGCGTAGTACGAATCCGAAGAACCGACGCTCCATCATTCCGAAGCGATGTGTTGCGGAAATTCATCACTAAATCCACTCATCAGCGGCATGCTGAACCGAGGATTTTTAAATCTTGCATCTTG
>JAQWLT010000022.1 GCA_029247205.1 Phycisphaerales bacterium
GGCGGCATCATGTTCTGGGAGATCACTGCTGATCGTGATGAGACGCTCCTTGATGTGATTCATGATGGACTCACTGGGCCATGATTCCTTCGCGAAATGTGGGGGGAGGCTAAACTCCCCCTTCATGGCACAGCCTATTCCCGTCACTGTTGTAGTCCCAGTGAAGAACGAGGCCAAAAACCTCCCCCGCTGCCTTGAGCGGCTCACTCGGTTTACCAAAGTCATCGTCGTCGATTCTGGAAGCGAAGATGGCACGGCCGATGTTGCCGCCTCACTCGGCGCCGAGGTTGTGCAGTTTCGATGGAACGGTCACTTCCCAAAGAAACGAAACTGGTTCTTAGACAACCACGAACTGGAAACAGAGTGGGTGTTGTTTCTCGATGCAGATGAGTTCATCTCAGAAAAATTTTGCAATGAAGTCGAACGGGCTGTCGCCACACAGTCGCATGTTGGCTACTGGCTGACCTTCCATAATTGGTTTCTTGGCCGATTCCTTCGCTATGGAGACCCCTTCGCCAAACTCGCTCTCTTCCGACCGGATGCTGGAAGATATGAACGAATTGACGAGGACCGGTGGAGCCATCTCGACATGGAAATTCACGAGCATCCTGTGCTCGATGGCAGTATCGGCACGATCAACTCGCCAATCGACCACGACGATCGGCGTGGGCTTGATTCCTATCTTGGTAAACACAACGAGTACTCGTCATGGGAAGCGAAGCGTTACCTAGCGCTCGGTGAGCAAGGTAGTGACGCGTGGAACGCGCTCACGGATCGGCAACGATCGAAGTACCGCCGAATTGAAAAGTGGTGGTTCCCACTTGCATACTTCACGTTGTCGTGGATTGTAAAGCGAGGCTTCCTTGACGGCCGCGCTGGGTTTGTCCTTGCCAAGTTAAAGGCGCAGTATTACTACCACATCCAGCTCAAAGTCCGTGAGGCGAGAAAGAACTAGCAATTCCTTGTACTTGTTGGCGGCACCACCATAAAACCGTAGATCAGCAGAGGGGCGCTTCATCGCTGAGCCTACGTATCACCACTATTCTCGGTGATCCAAAGATTTCTGGTTGTCGACCCGAATGCCGGCAGACTGAGGCCAGACAGCCAGCACCACGTTACGGTCGATCGAAATCGCAGGCTGCTTGATCGCTCCAGCCAAAACCAACTTGTTAATCCGCTTGACATAAATCTCTGGATGGGTTGCCACGAGCATGACGGGCCGATCATCCGTGGCCTGCTGCACGACATCTGTGAACTCATCTCGCGTGACATGAGTGGCTGCGTGCTCTTCAAAGTTCTCGACCCCCCACCGCATTTCACCGGGTTCTCCAAAGAGGCGAATCTCAGCATCGGGCCAAGTCCAACCAGCGACGTGTATGAAGTCGCGGCCGGCAAGCACAGTCGATCGTTCAGCGAGCGGCCGCCATGGTGTAAGCCACGAAACGGGACTTTTGGCAATCGTCATCCAACCGGTCGGCATCAGCATTGGCACCATCACAAAGAATGCTGCTACCGCTAAGCCGCCGATCAAAACACGACTTCGTCCGTCATGCGTGCGATTCGACTTCCAATCGGCCAGGCCCCACAGCACAAGTGCCGCGCCAAGCAATGGCAGCCGCCACGTGCCACCATCCTGCCATGGGCCCCCATCGACCTGCTCGGTTGGAACAAATGGCCAACAAGCGACCGCCACAAGGCCGATCGCAATCAGAATGCCTCCGGGAACAAGTTCTGACAACCGTCCGCGAGGCTTGATGACATCAAAGTAGCCAACCAGTCCGATCGCCAACAGCGCGGCTGCAGGTGGGAAGCAAGGCAAAATATAGGTGGGTAACTTTCCAGACGACACCGAGAAGAACAAAAGCGGGATGAAGAGCCAGCACAGCAGCAGCCGGCTCTCAGCTGAACCAAAGCCTCGCCAGAGCAGTCCGCGTATTGCCAAGGGAGCAGCGAATACCCACGGGATCAATCCCAAGAGCAGGATCGGCATAAAGAACCACCACGACTCGGGGTGCTGCGCTTCGTCTCCTGCCGTAAATCGATGTACATGCTCAACCCAGAAAAAGTAATGCCAGAATTCAGGGGCCCGGCCATGCACCGCCCAAGACCATGGAAGCACGGTCAAGACTGCTACGGCAGCAGGAATCCAAGGCAATGTCAGGAGGTCTCGCCACCTACCCGACCATGCGAGCCATGGCGCGAGAATCATTCCAGGGAGCGCAACGGCAAGAAATCCCTTCACCAGAAAGGCTGCGCCGCATGCCACACCTGCCGCCACAAGTAGCCCATATCTCGCAGGCCCGCTCGCCTTCCACGCCAAGTAAAAACACGCAATGGTCAGCGTAATGAGCGCCGAAAATGGCGCATCCAAAACAGCAGTTGTCCCCAGTATCACTGGTTCAAGACAAGTCGCAAGCACGACACCAGCAAGCGCAGCAATATCCCAGCGGTTTGTCCATCTCCGCACAACCAACACAATGGCCGCAATAGCGAACCCAGTCATCAAAGCGGCAGGCAACCGAAGCGCAAAGGCGTTCTCGCCAAACGCAAGGAATGAAACCGCTGTCATCCAGTAGCCGAGTACAGGCTTCTCAAAATATCGAATACCAGAAAGATGTGGAACAACCCACTCTCCGGTATCAACCATTTCAGAGGGAATCACTCCGTATCTCGCTTCGTCGGGCACAACCAATGGACGCGCGCCAAGGGGCAGGAGATAGATAGACACAAACACAATCGCAAGAAGTAGTAATGCCCACTTGGCAAAGTGCCGCTGCGACAGCAGGCTTGGTTGTGCGCCAATCATTCTGTAGACCCTCCACGCACTGCTACCCAACCCTCACGACCTTGAATCGTGTCACATTCAAGCACGCCCACTGGAATATCAGCAGGTAGCAACTCACTCATCGGAACTACTTCGATTCCCTCAGCAAGTACGCCATCAAGGAATTGCTCAAACATCGTGGCGTTGATGCCGCCTTCTGACTCGGCGTGAATAGTCAAGACATCAAAACCGTCACACTGCATAGCGGCCCGTACATGCGCATTAAATGTGTCGTTCGTCACGCCATCCCGGCCAACTGCTTCATCCCATGTTGGAAGCCCAACACAAATCTGTGGTGGGCCACTGGATGGCTGAAACACACCGTGACCTCTACAGTCACTCGCAAATGTATAGCCCAGACCTTCTCGCTGTGACAAAATTTCAGTCGTGCAACGCCATCCTGGGGCGGCTGTACAGGTTGGTGGACGTCCGACTGCTTCTGCAATAGCTTCGTGGGCCCGAACAATCTCACTTCGCACGCGCTGTAGCGTAGCGCGGTGCGATGCCGCCTGCCACCAGTGGTGATCCCATGCGTGCATGCCTATCTCATGTCCGTCATCAGCTACAGCACGAACTTGTGGCTGCAGCCGCTTGTGAATGACCGGACCAGGAAGAACGGTTCCTCGGAGCACGATATCCCAGCCATAGATGCTTGCAGCGCGTGAACGGAGCATCTTGGAAAAGAAGTTGGGCTTCAACAAACGCCACAAATGCCGACCCATATTGTCCGGCCCAACGGTCAGAAAGATGGACGCGCATATACCTCTAGCGGAAAGTATTTTCCGAATCGTCGGAAGGCCGTCACGGGTGCCCCGAAACGTATCAACATCGACACGCAAGCCAAGTTTCATGCGCCAGTCGGCGCCTCCGAGCCAGCCGGTGATGCAGCGAGCGTACGAACATGGTCCTCGATGAACCAATCAACGGTGCGGGCCACCGAGTCTTCAGTGGAAATGGACGGCACCCACTCGAGAATACGCGTGGCGTTGCGAATGGAGGGCCTGCGATGTTGTACGTCTTGATAGCCCTTGCCGTAATAGCGGCCGCTCTCAACCACTCTGTATCCGGCAAAGGAAGGGAATCGATGTCGCAGTGGGTGCTGATCAAACCTCGCAACAATCATCTCGGCGAGTTCCTTGATGCTTGCTTCGTTGTCTGGGTTACCGATGTTAATGATCTTGCCAGTGCTTCGGCCCACTGTGTCGTCGATCATTCTGAACAAGCAATCCACGCCTTCAGTCACGTCGGTAAAGCACCGCTTCTGCTCACCGCCGTCAACGAGTTGAATCGGCGTGCCTTCTACGAGATTGAGTATGAGCTGCGTGATCGCACGAGAAGATCCCACCCGTGCTGCATCGAGCGAATCCAGTCGGGGACCGATCCAGTTAAACGGGCGGAAGAGTGTGAAGTTGAGGTTGTTGTGTACTCCGTACGCCCAAATCACACGGTCCAACAGTTGCTTGGAACATGAGTAGATCCATCTCTGCTTGTTAATTGGACCAGTAATGAGAGTTGAGTTGTCTTCGTCGAAGAATTCATCGGTGCACATGCCGTACACCTCACTCGTCGATGGGAAGATGATGCGTCGGTTGTACTTCACGCAGTCTCGGACGATCTGTAAGTTCTGCTCGAAATCGAGTTCAAATACACGAATCGGATTGCGGACATACTCAATAGGCGTAGCGATGGCAACGAGCGGAAGAACGACATCACACTTGCGAACGTGGTACTCAACCCACTCGCGATTGATTGAAATGTCGCCTTCCACATAGTTGAATCCCGGTCGATCGACCAGGTGCGTGATATTGGTTGACCGAAGATCCATGCCAAATACTTCATAGTCATTGGCAAGCAGTTGCTCAGACAAGTGGCTGCCGATGAAGCCGTTTACGCCCAAGATGAGTACTGACCGCTTCTGTGGCGACGAAATAGATGCAGAGCGGCCGAGTCGCATGCCCTCGACAAGATTCAACTCGCTCGCCAGGTTGGCGCCTGTTGACCACACGCCATCATCAGTCTGGCCAGCGCCAATTCCAATAGCGCCGTCGCTGCAGGCGATCGTTAATGGTTCAACCGACAAGACAGTGCCAGGTTCAACACCTGGAGCCCCTGGCATCACAGTTGCTTCCCACACGCACAACTTGCGGTCGCCTGCATGAGTAAATGCTCCGGGCCACGGGTGAGCAACTGCTCGCACCAGATTGTAAATTGTTGTTGCTGATGTAGACCAATCGATCAGCCCGTCCTCGGCACATCGGCCGGGGAAGGTCGTGGCCATTGATCCATCTTGTGGGGTCGAAGGAGCCGTGTTGCACACAATCGAATCAAGTACCGCATCAAGCATCGTGCCGGTAGCCAACACGAGCGTAGCGGTCAAGGTCACCGCTGTGTCATCGTCTGCAATAGAAGCCGATTGCTGCGCGATGATGTCGCCACCGTCTGCGTCGGCAGTCATGTGGTGCAGTGTCACGCCAGTCTCGGTTTCCCCATTGACCAGAACCCAGTTGATTGGGCACCGGCCCCGGTATTTCGGAAGCATGGAGGCATGAATGTTGTAGCAGTGACCCGGGCATATATCGAGTATTGGAGAACCGATCATTTTGCGGTAGTGCGCCGAGAAGATCGCATCCGGAGACAGGTCTCGAATCTGGTCGGTCCAGAGTGGATGATTTGGATCGTCGGGAGCATAGACCGGAATATCGTGGTCGGCTGCAAGTCGCGCAACCGATCGAAACCAGCCACCCTCTGCGGGGTCATCGCGATGTGTGAATACTGCAACAACATCGATGTTGTTGCGAAGCATTGATTCAAGTGCTGCTGCACCAATCTCGTGATACGCGAAGAGGATGGCCTTCATACCTGTACCTGCCTTTCAAGAAGGGCCGCTCGGGCCGTTTCCTTTGCCTCGACACCGTCGAGGACCGAATGACCGGCAACCCGGTCAATGAAGTAACGAGGTCGGCCTCGCACGTCGTGGTAGACGCGACCAAGATACTCCCCAAGAAGTCCCATACCGATGAATTGAGCCCCGGTAAAGATGAAGAGAATTGCAAAGAGCGTAAATACACCCTCGGCCGCCCAATCAGCCCCCAAGAATAGCCGGCCCGCGAGCAGCAATAGTCCAAACCCGACACCGCCTGCCGCAATCGCAACGCCAAACCATGACAACAGGCGTAGTGGGGTCGTGGTCATGCTTGTCAACAGATCGAATTGCAAGTTGACGAGTTTCCAAAGGCTGTACTTAGACTCGCCTGCAGCTCGTTCGAAATGCTTGACTTCAATCTCTGCCGCGCGCTTCGCAAAGCTATTGGCAAGCACGGGAATAAACGTGCTTCGCTCGCGACATTGCAACATCGCATCAACAACAGGTCTACGGTAGGCACGGAGCATGCAGCCGTAGTCGCTCATGCCCACGCCAGTCGACTTTTTGACCATCCAGTTGATCCGCGCAGAGGCAAAGCGGCGAAAGAATGAATCCTGCCGATTCATACGAATCGTTCCAACGACATCATTGCCGTTCTCAATTGTCTGAACAAGCCGTGAAATCTCTTCTGGAGGATTCTGCAAATCTGCGTCGAGCGTGATCACAATCTCGCCGCGAGTATGCCTGAAGCCACACATAATTGCAGCATGCTGGCCATAGTTTCGATTGAGAATAATCGACCTCACACGGCCCTCATATTGGTCCGCTGCCATCTCGAGTTTTTCAGTCGATCCGTCGCGACTTCCATCATCAACGAGTACGATTTCCCATTCATTCTCCAACTGGCCGCATGCCGCAGCCACCCGCTGTACCAGCGTGTCGACGTTCTCAACTTCATTGAACACCGGAATGACGATTGAGACAGATAAACTCATGCTCGCACCTCCGTCGCAGCTGGTACGACATGCATCACCGCGTTAACAACGTCGTCAACATCAGACTCGCTCATCGCAGGAAACAGTGGCAGCGAGCAAATTCTGTCGCTATTCCACTCTGTATTCAGAAGGTCGTTGCCTCGCCATGCGGCTGGATGATCTCGGAACCAAGCGTGTGTATGCACAGCACGAAAATGGATGCCGCTACCAATATTCTGGGCCTTGAGCGCCGACATGAAGTCGGTCCGGTTAATGCCAGCGGTGTCTTGATCAACGCGGACAATAAACAGATGCCATGAGTGACGATTCGTTGCATTTGCATCACCGAGCGGCACAATTCCAGGAATACCAGCGAGCCGCTCGCGGTATTGAGCGACCAACTTCGTTCGTTTTTCAATCAACTCATCGAGTCGGCTGAATTGCGACCGACCAAGAACAGCATTCATGTCAGGAAGGTTGTACTTAAAACCTGGCTCAAGCACTTCGGCTTGCGGCGAACGGCCCTGTTGGCCGCGCTGCCACGCGTCGACACCAAGACCATGAAAGCGAAGCCGGCGGATCGTAGCGCCAAACTCGACGTCATCAGTCACAAGAACGCCGCCCTCGCCGCTAGTAATCGTTTTGATCGGATGCAAACTGAATATAGCCGTTCCAACGCTTCCGACTTCTTCGCCGCCAGTACGTATGGTTCCGATGGCATGCGCTGCATCCTCGATGATGGTGATGCCGTGCTGGGCACCCATCTTGCGAAGTGGAGCAATGTCAATCGCAGCACCGGCGAAGTCAACCGGAATGATGGCCTTCGTTCGTTTGGTGATGGCCGCCGACACCGCCTCGGGTGTCATCATCAGTGTGTCTTTGTCAACATCAACAAATACGGGCGTCGCGCCACGCATCACAATGAGATTGACTGTCGACACCCAGGTCATTGAGGGCGTGATGACCTCATCTCCATGACCGATCTTGAGGGCATGAAGTGCGAGATGCATCGCCGCAGTGCCGCTGGTGACTGCTACGGCCTCTTCACACCCCAGACGCTCGCAAAAAGCTTCTTCGAATTCGGCGCAACCTGCCCCCGTTGTAATCCAGCCGCTACGAAGCGTGTCCGCAACGGCTGCCACGTCTTCCTCGCTGATCGAGGGCCGGGCAAAGGGCAAGAATTCGTCTCTCAAGAAGGGCTCTCCAAGGGGCCCATGATATCGTCGGAGCACCTCAGAGAGCGGCTTTTTGCCGCGGAGGATGCAGTTCAATGCCGCCACCGAGCATAAGCAAGGCGCCAACGCCTCCCCAGGTGAATTCCAGTGCGCGGTAGATCAGTAGTAGCCCAACCACCTGATTGACGCTCGCCGCGCCGCTCCCAGCCAGCAGAGCAATGCCGGCCAACTCCATAACGCCCGCGCCCTGCCAAATGAGCGGTACTGCCGCAACCAGAAACAGGATGGGCATGACCGCAAGAATGATGGTGAGATCGTGGGTCACCCCCAGCGACCAAGCCGCGCAGCCTGCGGCGGAGGCAAGCAATACCTGCACCAACACTGACACGCCTGTCGCGCTGAGTACAGCCGTGGGATGCGATGCATACGCCGTCACAGCGTCAATGATTCGAGCTGGAAGCCCGCCGCCAAATGTCCGGACAACTTCGGGCAGACGCAGCCAGTCTCGAGTTGCAAGCACAAACGCAATGATCGCAACAAGGCCGATGCCACCCATTGCCCAGCCCACCCACCAGCCAATTTGCTGCGCCTGTTCTGAATCGGCCACGAAGATTCCCACAATGGCGGCCAAGATCACCAGTCCTGCGAGACCGGTGATGCGATCGAATACAACGCTGATCACTGCCTCGACGCGGCGATCAGTGCCTTTGGCAGCGCCCCATGCCTTGACGACATCTCCACCCTCCGTTCCAGGAAGAAAGAAGTTGCAGAACGCGCCGACCAAGACCAAACGAAGTGTCCGCCGCCAAGTTGCACTCAGACCACGGCAACGCATGAGAATCCACCAGCGTGTTGCTTGCAGTGGATAGACACATCCAACAAGTGCGAGACCGAGCAGCAGCCATCGCCACTCAGCGGTACCAAAGACATCAAACAATCCAGGCTGAATCATGGACCGAGAGAACTCGCCCGTAAGCCCGGAGTCGGTCGTCACAAGCACCACATCCGGCCCAGCCGATGTCAGCGTGTCGATGCCGAATGTCTGACTGACATCGCTCATCGCTCCACCTGGCCCTAGCGTCCCAGCTGGCACCACAAGCACGGTCTGCCAATTGACGGCCAGTGCAATGACTGACACGCCAATAGCGACGAGCAGCACACGGATAACAGTAAAGAGATGCCGCGGCATGTCTGGTAAGGATACGACAGAGCGCCCCGCGCGGTGGTCCGCGCGGGGCGCTCTTGAAGATACGACTTACAAGCCGATCAGGCTGGGCTGCCCGACTCGGCCTCCTTGGTCGACTGCTCAATACGCTCATCCAATTGCTGAATGAGATAGTCGACGAGTTTGACTGCTTCCGGAGGTGCCATGCCACGCTGCTGCTGCATCTGATCGCGGACCATGGGCAACTGCTCCACTGGCATCTGAGAGAGTTGGGTGAGCACCATTTGCACTTGCTGCTGCTCTTCTGGCGAAAGGTCGTCGAGTGTGACAATCTGCATCGGTGCCGCTTCGCCCTCGCCCTCAACCGGCACATATGTATCGACATTGAGTACCAAACCACCCTTGCTGCGAACTTGAGCGGTTGATTCCGTGATATCGTCGTGGACCGGTTCTGCCTTTCCACCAAGATGCTTGGCTAGGAACGCTTCGGTCACGGCATTGAAGGCCATATTGTTCTGGGGGTTATGGAAGCCGTGGCCTTCATCTGGGAACACGACATAAGTCACGGGCAAATTGCGTGACTCCATTGCTTCCACAATCTGATCACTCTCGGCGATCTTGACACGAGGGTCATTGGCACCCTGCCCGATGAGCAAAGGCTTGTTGATGTACTTCACGTGCATGAGTGGTGAAATCGCATCGAGGTAGGCGGGTTCCTCAAGGCTGCCAACGCGTTCATCGAACATCTTCATCATCGGCTTCCAGTACGGAGGGACCGACTTAATGAGTGTGCCCACGTGCGATGGACCGACGATGTCGACACCACATGCAAACAGTTCTGGATCACGTGTCAAGCCAGCAAGCGTTGCATACCCACCGTATGAACCACCCATGATGGCAATCCGCTTCGGGTCTGCAATACCTTGTTCGACAGCCCAAGCAACCGAGTCATTCAAGTCATCTTGCATCTTGCCGTACCACTCGCGGTTTCCGGCATTGACAAAGTCCTTTCCAAAACCGGTTGATCCGCGGAAGTTTGGACTAAGTACTGCATAGCCACGGTTGGCAAGCCACTGGTGGTACGGGTTATAGCCCCATGAGTCGCGAGCCCATGGGCCACCGTGTACAAAGAGCACCATTGGAAGATTTTTGCCGGCTGATCCAACGGGGACCGTCAAGTATGAAGGCATCTTCAAGCCATCGCGTGTTGGCACTTCAACTGCTCGCATTGACGCCAGCGCCGCACCCTCAAGTTTGGGCCACGTCGTAAAGAGGAATCGACCCTTCTGGGTATCCCGATCCCACAGCCAATATCTCGGCGGACCGTTGTCACGGTTATACGCAACGATCCACGTGCGATTGTCTTTGGTGCGACTACTAATATTGAAGTCGCCCTGATCGAGTTTTTGCAGCGCTTCGATGTCAGCAGCGAGCGCACTATCAAGTACGTGCCATTCGGGGCGAAGATAGTCCACCACGACCGCTTCCGGCTCATAGGTATCGGGGTTCCCGATGCCACCAGAAACATCAGCCTTGTCGGACTCAAAGACAACGGTCGGCGACTCGCCGCCGCCCTTCTTGGGATCCCACCACACCAAGGCTGCCTTGTCACGACCGAGTGAGGACGCGCCGTAGAGCCGCGTGCCGGCCTTGTTAAAGCCAGACAGGCTCGTGTTCATCATCTCGTCAGATGGGATCGTCAGAAATTCATACCACTCGTCTGAACCAACATCGCGCAACTCATTGACGAGCCCGCCATCTTCATTCATCGCAGCACGACCGCGGACATTCCAATCATCATCAAGGATGTAGCCGAGATAGCCCTCATTCTCTTCAATCAATGTCTGCTCGCCCGTGCGAGTGTTGATGCGATACATGCTCATGAACTGGGGATTCGTCTTGTTCATGCTGACCACGATTTCATCGGGACGTTCTCGAGATGTGTCTGTGATGCCAGCGCGAACGCCATCATGCGGCGTTAGGTCGCGTGGCTCGCCCCCGTCAATGTCTACGACATAGACATGGAAGTTCTCGTCGCCGCCGGCGTCCTTGCTAAAGAGCAATTGCTCGCCATTCCAAGACCAACTGAGGCCACCAATCGGCCGATCGGAAAAGTTCGTCAGGGCTTTGGCTTCTCCACCTTCCACAGGCTGTACCCAAGCGTTCATCACGCCATCGACAGGACCACGGAATGCGAGCATCGTTCCGTCGGGGCTGATCGAGACGCTCGACCGCTCCGGGTTCCCGAAGAGCACTTCACGAGGAATCAGATCACCCACTGCAACACCTTGGGCGGCGGCAGTAGCCAAACAAATTACTTCGAAAAACATGGTTCATTTTCCTTTTCCATAGTCTGAAATAAACAGAGGATGTTGTGTTGGGTGAACGAAACAAAATCATTAGTGTGCCACCGGACACTTGCCATCGGCAGTGGTAGTCGTTGAAACATCAAAGGGGGCAATCCACAATTGGCTGCCATCCCCACCCTGTTGACTTGTCCAAATCATCAGGGTTCCATCAGGATTGAATGCGGGTAATCCGTCAAAGCCTCCAACGTTGGTGATTCGCCGTTTACCGGTTCCATACCGAGCGGGCTTGCCAACGCCGCCGCCCTTTGCGGCCTGCACTTCAAACACTTCGTAATTGTCGTGCCCAGCCTCGCTGGTGGCGTACACAAGACGGGCGTTGTCTGGGTGCCAGAATGGCGCCCAGTTGACGTGTTCGTTATTGGTGAGTTGAATCTCTTCATCAAGACCAGTAATCGTGCCCTGCTCATCGAAAGCCAACTCGCCAACAAAGATTTGCAGCAGATTGTCATTGTTGCGGTCACTGCGATACGTAATTCGCTTTCCGTCTGGTGAGAAGAACGGACCGCCGTCATAGCCAGGCGCACCGACAACAAGGTGCCGCACGCCAGTTTGAAGGTCGCGGATGTAGATGTCACCATCGCCGGTTTCATGTGATGTGTAAAGCAAGTGTCGTCCATCTGGACTGATTGAACACTCGGCTTGGTACGACTTCTCATCCCCCTCCATTGGGGTGAGCGTGGGCGGGAAATCGCCATCGATTCTCGCTTCGACAATTCGCATGCGTGGCGGGTACGCCCACTTGTACCGACCACTTCCGCGTTGGTATCCCGGTGTGTCCCCGCCAAGTGGCGAACCCACGGTGCTCGCGAAGATCACTTTCCCTGGATCGATGGGATGGAACCAGCCACAAGTATTGGCCGAGCCTGCGGGCGTGATCTGACGGATATTGTCCAGTCGCCACGAGCCATTTTGGTGATGCAAGTCACCGACGTACATGGCGTAGTGCTCGTCCGCCTCTTCGCCCGCAAGCGGCGTAGCGACAGCTTGAAAGATCACCTTGGAACCATCTGGCGAGATGTACGACTCGCCGGCTTTGGCAAACTGCGTCCCAAACGTCAGTTGTATATGGCGGCCGAGCGGACCCGTTGCTTGTATAGGCGTACCTACAGGCTCTGCTACTGGTTCCACGAACATGGTCGTGGCTGCAATGAGAAGAACACCAAGCATGACGCCGCTCCAGGAGGGACTTTGGAAAGCGACGCATGGTAGGCAATATGACTACCTATAGACAGCGGCAAAGCTCACTCGGACCGAATGGGCCATCCGGGGTACTGGCTTGCCGGTTCGGCAACACCCCGCTGCGGCCGACGCCAGCATTCGAGGGTTGCTTCACCGCTCGAGCGGTTCAGGCGGATGATGCCATAGCCCGGCATGCGATCGTGCAAATTCGATGGGTGGCGACCCGACTCCTGTGGATTCGCCACCGCCGATACGCGGATGCGATTCCCGAAACCGTCAATAAACTCCCCTGTGTACTTGGGGGCGCCCGGCTTGCGGTTCTTGCCGCCCTCGGGCGGGAACCACCGCCGAGGCCATGTGTTCGAAATCGCGGGCACCGAGAATGCCCAGACTCCATCGTCAAACGTATCGATGCCATATTCCACCACAGCACCAAGATGCTGATCGCCACAAATGTGAATCGCATCGGCTGCCGCCATTGACCGTACGGCACGATCACGCGGCGTCTGCGGCCAGCCATTCGAGTCGCCGTCCGATGCCAGTGTGTAGCCGTCTGGATATCCACCCGCCGGCGGCAACACTGTTCGCGGAAGCACCCCACCATCACTTGCCTTTGGCGGAAGTGTTGCGAGATTACAAAATGGCGTTTGGCTCAGTACCAAACTTGCAAAGCGATCATCCTCCCGAGTTGCCCACGCCTGCAAGAAACGCTCTTGGCGCGGTCCGAGTAACTCGGCTCCAGGAACATCCGCTTCGGTCCGCGCATCGAAGCCCTCGGCCTGTGGCCAGCCATTTCGAAACTCCCCCTGCGGGACGGCCACCGAAGGCGATGACTTGAACATGCGATCACCAAGAATCGCGCTCGACACACCGCCCCAATCGAGATCCGTGAAGTACACACTGATGCCCTGCTCGATCGGCGCTGGATCAGGCGAGTCTGGCAAGTGGGATGTCTGTGTGCGGTGCACCACGTTGACAAACTCGGCGGGGTAGCGGTAGCCGCCTGAGTCCTGCGCCGACAGGCCATCGGCTTTGACCGCTCGTTTGCCTCCTGCGCCCCAGATATTTCCGTGGTACACATCGTGATCATCGGGAATAACGACCGTCGGCTTGTCCTGCGTCAGTTCGCCAAAGGCCCAGCACCATCGATACCACTTATAGAGGTAGTCCAAGTTGAGATTCTGAGCATCGACTGGCGTAAGATCGCCCTCGTAAATCTGGTCACCTGCGAAGAAAATCATGTCGGGCTTGTGAGTTGCAACGGCCGCGACAGTCTCGTCGTGAGGAAGCCAAAGACCATCATGATTCCACTGCAAATTGCCTGTGTAAACCTTCTGGCAGTTCAGTGCAGCCAGCACAAAGTCGCCCTCGGTCGGTTCGGCTGGAATGCGTCCGATTGGACCAAAGACTGATTGAGCGGGCCCGTTGCGAGTCGCTTCGTTGAGACGAACACGATATGTGGCCGGGGAAGTCGAGTCCCATCTTGGTACCCGGAATGTCGCCGTCCATGAGTCGCGGTTGATTGGTGCAACCGATGCCATGTGCCAATCGCCCGCGCGGTTGACTTCAAGTGTGGCCTGGCCTGGTCTTCGATGGTCCAATGGCGGAAATTGCGCTGTGAGTTTCAGCACACCCTCATCGACTGTGTACATCTGATTCAAGACAGGCCCCCACGCCCGCTCCTGGTGATCAATCACACCCGTACCGTCCACAATGAGGTTGTCGAATCCAAATCGACCGCGATGCGAGACTAAAGCAACACCTCCAGACCGCATTGATACTGGAATGTCGCTCTCTGATACCCAGCGTGTGCGACCATTGTGTGTTGTCGCCTCGGCCGTAAGACTGCCGCCTTGCATACGAATGACCAGATGCACCGGACCCGCCATGGTGGCAAAGCCTTGCTCTGGTTCACCGCTTGCTTGACCGACAAGTTCGGGCACGTCACTGGTGGTGACGGGCTTCTGAATCGACCACTGGCCGCCGACATTCAGCGGCTGCTCAAATGACCGCGCTCGTACAGTGCCTTGAGCGTCAAGCACAATCAACATCCCGCCGTCGACCGCCGGAACATGGTGGGTTTGGGCGGTCAGACGATGATCGATTTCAACACCACCACCACCAAGCAGCATGCCAGCAAGCGCGTCGTCTGGCCAGCCGCCTGTAGGCGGCAGGATGTCCACTTCAATAACAACTTCGCCAAGTTCAGCATCGATGGTGCGCGTCAGTAAGTGCGCTGTCCGCATGGCCATGCGAGGTCGCGTCTCGATGCATCGCACGCTGCCATCTTCAACCTGCCAATCCTGCAATCGATTGGCCCACCAGTTGCTGCCAATCCAGACTCGATCGGGCACGGTGTTCCATGTTTGGAGATAAGGGGACGTGGTGACCGCTGCAAGAAGGAGTGTGGCAAGCATGTCTGCCACGATACGGGGAGCAGGTAGAATGTGCGGCATGGATGCAGTCAGCATCATTATTGGGGTCGTCATTGGCACTGTGCTCGGGGCGGTGGTCATGGCGATCGCCAAGCGAGGGGCGGGGCCTGACTCCTCTATTCGTGAGGACCGAGACCTCCTCCGAGGCGAGCGTGACGCTGAGCGGACTGGCCGAGAGACCGCCGAGCGTGAACTCGCGACGCTTACCGAGCGGGAGTCGCAGTTGCAGGCCCGCTTCGAACAGCAACGCGAAGCTATTGAAACCATGCGTACGCAGTTGCTCGAGACATTCGAGTCGTCCAGTCGCAAGGCCCTCCAAGACAATAGCGAGCGATTCCTCCAGCAAGCAGCGGAACGAATGAAGCCGCTTCGAGAGCAACTCGAGAAACAAGAAACGTGGGTCAAGGAACTCGAGAAGTCTCGTGCCAACGCCTATGGAGAAATGGGAGAAACGCTGAAACAGGTATTGGACTCACACCAACAACTTCGAGCTGAAACCGGTCGGCTCACGACTGCGCTGCGTCGGCCTGACCAACGCGGACGATGGGGCGAAGTGCAGTTGCGACGAGTTGTAGAACTTGCCGGCATGTCCGAACACTGCGACTTCACCGAACAAACAACAATTCGCGACGAGGGTTCTCTCCAGCGTCCTGACCTTGTGATCATGCTGCCAGGCGGCGGGCGGATCGCAGTCGATTCGAAGGTTCCACTCGATGCCTATCTCGATGCTGTTGAGGACAGCGGTGCCCGAGAAGCAAGGCGTATAGATCATGCCAATGCTGTTGAGCAACGCTGGAAGGAACTGGCGAAGAAGAGTTATTGGGATAACCTTGAAGGCTCGCCTGAGCTCGTTGTGATGTTCATTCCAATCGAGTCCGCCTTGATGGCCGCGCTCGAACAGAAGCCCACCATGCACGCCGATGCAATGGCTGAAAAAGTCTTAATCGCCACCCCCACGCTGCTCGTCGGCCTACTTCGATCGGTCGCCTTTGGATGGCGGCATGAGACACTTGCGAAGGACGCGAGAAAAATCGCCGATGTCGGTCGCGAGTTATATAAACGCCTACAGAAGTTCTCTGAGCTGCACGGCAAGGTTGGGCAGCGGCTTGAGTCTGCGGTGCGTGCCTATAACGAGTCGGTTGGCTCGCTCGAGAGCCGGCTGCTCAAGTCGGGCGAGCGATTGCATGAACTCGGCATTGCAGGAGATCCGATTGAAGCGGTGCCTCCCATCACAACGGCGCCGCGCCTGCCAACTGCAACACCCGCCAGCGAGGATGCGTGACCAAGAAGGCGATCCCTACGGTGTGGTCGTACTCGATATTTGTGGGGGCCCGGCCCTGCTAGTCGAGCAGCATCTGTTCCAGCCGCGCTCGAAGTGCGACGATCACTGGCTCATTGTCTTGATTTGAAATCTGCAGTGCCCACTCAGCTTTTTCGCGACGCTTCTCGATCGTAGCTGTATCAGTCAGCCCGTCTTGCCAGTTGTCAATCTGATCTGCAATCTTCACCGCGCGCCCCTGCCAAGCGCCGTCCGAAAGTTGCTTGATATATGCCGGCTCACGTATGTCCTCCCGAAGGCGCATATCTTTGGTCATCAACGCAACCCAATCAGCAACATCTTCGCCGCACTCTTCAAGAACTTCGTCATAGTCGACCGGGCCGTCCTCGATCGCGTCATGCAAGAATCCAGCTGCGATAAGCGATTCGTCTCCGCCAGCCCAGGCCAGCAAAGTTGCGACGCGCGATGGGTGCTGTACATATGGCGTACCGTTCTTGCGATTCTGTCCCTTATGCGCGGTCGCTGCGAGCGCCGCCGCGCGGCAAACAATATTCCAATCTCCTGCTACTGCATGATGTGTGGTGGTCATCTGTGCAGTATCTCACATCGCGGTGTTGTGGAAGAGATCGCTGCACTCGCTATCGCCATAATCGTCTGGTTCAGACTGATCACACAGCCCTTGGCCGTTGTGCTGCTCGACTTCCCGCACACGCCCATGTTGTGGGTGCAGAAGTTCACGTGAGGTCTGGTGATGATCTACGTGGGACCGGCCGGGCTCTTTGTGTCACCGTTTGTGTAAGAAAAATCGGTCAACGAAAAAACTGGCTCTCCGGCGATACCGCCAGCATCGACAGCGCAACCGTCATGCTCAAAAAGTTGTTTGAAAATCTGAGATTCCCTCGCCCAGAATCCTCTTTTTTTATGCCTATATGGATTGGATGCTTGATATAAAACAAGTGTTGGGGGCCATGAGGTTCATCACTCGATGAGACGTGGCTTAACAAACGAAATGGTGAACGTTGTCCTGTGCTGCAGCACGCCCGCTGTATTGGCTGTGTCCACCCTCGGATCCACGACAGAGCGAATAGCCAGCGACTTCCTTGATGCACTCCCTGTTCAGAACGACTTCGAGGCCGCGGCACTCACAGGATCACTGACTGATATCCAGAAATTCGAACTCAATGCCGTCATCGTAGAGTTCGAACACGCACGATCGGCGCTTCTCAAGAAAACCGCAACCCGACTTGAGCCTGCGTGCGAGCTGATCCTGACAATCCCCAAGAACGATGAGCAACACGAGCATCTCGACACGCTTGAGGAGTTTGGAGTTGCACTTGAGCTTGCAAAGATCAGCGTTTCTAGAGACGTTCTTGCTCTGCGCCGCGATCTACATAACCAAGCAACGCCTTATCTTGGTCCAACTCAAACCAATCTCTGGCGCGACGCTCTTGACTCGGCGGTTCGCAATCGTGTTCTGGATCCAAAGAATCGATCCGCGGAGGGTGTCGACCTCTCCGCCGCCTGCGACCTCGAAACAATCCCTGATCTCCAACTGATTGCATCGTGGGCAATCAGGTCAAGTGAACCAAATCTGGTGGACCCAAAACTTATTGAGCAAGTCACCGATCGCCTATCCGAAGGCGCAAGGGACATTCAAGCGGCATTCGATCGGTCGCATCATCAACACCATTCGTATGCAACTAGCAGCCATCCGTGGCGATCATCACAAGTCACAGGCACTCACGAAGAAGAACCAGCGGCGGTGGGCGGACATTCTCGACTACCGCCAGAAACAAGTGCATGCCGAGGCCCTGAAACAATTCTCAAACAGATGTGATGCAACCGGAGATCAATTGATCTGGTAGCAGCACATCGCACTCATCCATTCTTTTAGAGGAGATCCTTGATATGAAACCCGGAACAGTTCTACTCTTTGTCGCGTCAATCTTGTGCGCGACCGCACTGACACCCACGGTCCTCCAGGCAGCCCAACTGACCACTGTCAAGAAACCGGCGATCCTAGTCGACCTAGATTGGTTTAGTGAATGCGTTGCTGCATCCGCCTGCCCATCCAGCACTGCGGCCTGTGCTTCTCCGACGCTTAGATGCTCCTATTGCTCCACAGCGAGAACGTCTGGTGAATGCAATCGCGGCGCTTGGTCGTCCTGCGCTGAGAGCAGCGGGCCCGCCGGTTTTTGTGGATCAGCCGTATCTGGAACCTGCCTTAATGCAAACTGCACTCCACTAGGCGGCACGGTGCCCAGTATTAGTTGCATGATCACGAGTTGCAATGACACAACCGGCGTGTCTTGGTGAAGATACGTACACCCATCCGCAAAGGGGCCTTCATGCTGTTGGCAACCACAGCGTGCACACTCGGCAGCAATGCTGCCGAGAGTTCTGGTCGCGAGTGGACAAAACAGCATGTCTTGCAGTTGATTGACGAAGCCACAAGGCAACCCCCATCGTCGTTTATTCTTCACCGAACACTCGAGAAGAGTTGCTCAATTGCTGCAACAAGCGAGCAACACGACTCTGCGCATCATGTGTTTGACCTTGACCCGCTCAGAGGCATACCAACCTCTGAGCGGGGCGAGGAAACGATCGTGTCGGATGGACTGAGCATCAGCATTGAGGGTGCTCACGATGAAATCTCACAACAACACCTCGTCGATGGACAACTCCGGGCCGATGTGTACCGGAATCCCAAAGATCGATACCACGAAGTTCTGACCGATGTCGGATGGTATGTGTGGTACACAGGCGATACCAAGCTTGGTATCAAGTCTGCCCCGACCGTCGCATTCACAATGCCGTTCTATGGCCGCAGTAGTTTCTCTCGCTTGTGGTGTGGTTCATCTGGGGCCGCCGGTATGTTGACGCCAGGCCAACTCGAACTCCTTAATCTGGAGTCTGCTCATGTACAAGACGGTGTTCTTGTAGCGCAACTCGGTCACGACCAACACCCCTCTGCCCCAGCTGAAGACCAATACCGCGTTGTTTCCAAGGTTCAGATTGAACTGGATGCAGGTGGTGGCCCCAGATTGTTGTCATTCACGAACATCTCCTCCTATATGTACGACGGCGTTCGCACATTTCATGCACACATCGCCTACAGCGTCACCGAGTGGATGAAGGTTGGTGATATCGACATTCCACGAACAGCCACGATTGACCAGTTCTTGTTTGCACCCTTCATGGCCACAGATCCGGGATTGAGCTGGTGCCCCAGAGGCCAGATGCACCGCATCACCATGACTCATGAGGACTATCGACCGGTCACACAGAACGAAGCAACGAAGAAGTTGGCCCGAATACCGGAGCAAGAGGGCGTCAGTGTGTTCGCCGAAGATCTTGGCCTCTCCTACAAACTTGGCCTCGACACGGTCTGGATGGATGGCGAACCCTACGCACTACCGGAGCCAATCTTCGAGCATCCTGTGAATGGGTTTGAGCGCATCCTTGAGTCTTCTACATTGCTTCCGATCTCAGAAATACAAAGGATTGAAGATATGGAGTCCAAAGCAGCAATCTCGCCTTGGGCAAGCAGCAAAGTGTTGATTGGTCTGATGGTAGTGGCGTTCTCACTTCTAGTGGCGGGCCTATGGCGGCGTTGGAAGGCCGCTGTATGAAAACGCTCATACTGATATCTATCGTGATGGTGTGTGCGATTGGTGGATGTGCTCAGTCTGAGGATCCGCAAGCAACTGCCGCATCTGTCGTCGGTGATTTCACGCATGACTTTGGACGCATCGATCTTGATCGCGATCCCGTCACCAGAACACACACCTTCGAACTCACGAACACAACACATGCGCCAATCATCGTGACGGACGTCAAGAGTACGTGCGGCTGCACCAAGGCCGAACTCTCTGCGCGGACTATCCCAGCTGGAAAATCTGTTGCCGTCACAGTCGGTATGCAGTTCACCTCCTCGGGGACTAAAACTGCGCAGGTGCATTTGATCACGCAGCGGGATACCACCAGATCGATCATGCTCACCGTGGCAGGGCAGGGCCGTTCGCTTCGGCAAATTCGCGTGGCTGAAACCGTGCGAATGAAGCCCGGTGAAACTCGCTCGGTCCCCATCATTGCGAGTAGCTATATGCCACAAGCGGCGCCGCCTATATTCGCCGTCGACGCCCCAGCATTCATCCACACGGAGTTACACCCGTGGTCGATGATGCAAACGCTTGATTCAGATCGCGGCGCTGCGGCCAAGTGGCGTGGACTCATGGAAGTCTCTGTGAGCCACGATGCGAAGGCGGGCCTCCATAAGATTGCCTTGAACTCCGAGTTCGGGGCACCGAAAGTCGTATCGGTTCGTGTTCGCTAGGGCCCGACTTTCCAACTCACTCCTGGCTCCAATATTCGCACAGCCGCCGACTGCGGCGCAAAGCGCGATACGTCAACTTCAATCGGCGGCCACGTGTCGTAGTGACAGGGAATCACGACTGGCGCCCCGATGAAATCTGCTGCGCGAGAGGCAAGTTCGGGTCCCATCGTGAAACGATCTCCAATTGGGATGATCGCAACGTCGGGCTTGTAGATCTCGCCAATCAACTTCATGTCGCCAAAGAGGCCGGTATCGCCACAGTGATAAATCGTCTTTCCGCCAACATGCAAGATGAGCCCGCATGGCATGCCCATGTACCGACCTTCATAGGACGAGGAATGAAATGCGTGGGTAAAGGCCACCGAACATCCGCAACCCAGATCAATCTGTCCGCCCGGGTTCCCTGGCTCTACAAGTTCGTGGCCCTGCTCTTGCACCCACACGGTGAGTTCAAACGCTGCAATCACTGGCGCCGCATTGGCCTTGGCGATCTCGATCGTGTCGCCGACGTGGTCTTCATGCCCGTGCGTCAAAGCGATGTGCGTGCAGCGCACATCAGCAGCCGACATCGGCGCAGTTGGATTGCTACTAAGAAATGGATCAACTACAACGCGGCAGTCGCCGCCATCGAGAATGAATCCACTGTGTCCAAGCCAAGTAATTTCAAGTGTCATAATTCTGCTCTCTTAAGTTCAATGATGCACGCACTTGCTCATGAGACCGTCCCGAAACGCATGCCGACCGGCCACTGCACCCGTCTCTCCACATCCTCCCACGCCTTCCGCAGGTCTGATGCCACGCACTCGACGGCATCGCCTCTGCCTCGCTGGGCAAATGTATCGACCGCCGACCATGTTGACAGGTACCCGATCATCTGATCTGCCGTCCAACTCATCTCGTAGTTAGGCACGTTGATTGACCGCTCATTGAATGGAAAAACGAGGTCGGCGTAGCGAGTGTCAATGTGCGCCCGCCCCGCATCCCAGCACCCAGCTAGCACATCGAAGTACAGGTGATCAACGACCGCATCGACCGTGGGACTCGTTCGCGGCCGGTCATAGCACCACAGGGCCACAACACAGGACGGAGCCGCCACGCGATGCACTTCCGCGGCAAAGGCATTCATGTCGAACCAGTGGGCCGCTTGCGAAACGGCGACACAGTTGACGACGCCGCGTTCGAGCGAGCATGATTCCGACCGTCCAACTTCATAGCGAACACCCCTGATTGGGATCGCGGACGCAACTGCCGAGGCAGCTGGATCTGTCGCCAGTACGTCGTCAAATCGCGCCGCCAGGTGCGGCGTCGCCTGGCCGCTGCCACAGCCCGGCTCCCAGGCAAGTCTGTGGCTGGAACACTCGTCAGCGACGCGATCAACCAATTCCGCCGGGCACGTCGGTCGGAATCGCGCATAGCCCTCGGCCAGTCGATTGAATCGGCGGTCAATGGATTCGCTCATGCCTGCACCTCATCCCGAAGCCACGCATGAAGATCCCGCAGCGACTCGAAGACCGGCTCGTCATCGGCAGTGATCTCCGCAATATTGCGGCCTTGATCGCCCTCTAATTGCACGCCAATGAATTGCATGCCCGCGGCGTGTGCGGCATCGCGATCGAAGCTCGTGTCCCCCACCATCCACGCGGTGCCGCCACCGAGCAACTCGACCGCTTCATGCAGACTTGCTGGATCTGGCTTCAGTGGCCGCCCGGGGTCTGCTCCGACAAGCACATTGGTCACAAGACCGATTGCTTCGACAATCTGCACTGCAAATGAGCTTGGCTTATTGGTCACTACAGCTGTGCGTACACCGACCGATGGGAGCCAATCCAACAACTCGCTCGCGCCATCGAATGCAACCGTATTCCGTGTACAACAACTGCTGTAATGGTGACGAAAAATCTGTACGGCTTCGGCATGGTCGCTTGGTGTGGCAACTTCGTTTCCTCCACCAGCCAGTGCGCGGTGGACCAAAATCGACAAGCCTCTTCCCACCCAGCCTCGAATAACATCCGCATCATGGCATGGCAGTCCGCGATCGGCGAGCATCTTGTTGGTCGCGGCCGCAATATCAGGCACCGAGTCAATGAGCGTCCCGTCGAGATCAAACAGCATGTTGTGGGGAAGACTCTTCACTTGCTTGGTCCTGCCACAGAAGAAAATGAGGACGATGAAGCACCCATAGCAAGTTCTTTGCGATGCCTCCACGACCATCCAGCGACGATTGTCATCATGCCTCCACAAACAAGGAACCAAATGGTCACATGGGCGCCAAAGAACGAGGCCGCGACGGCAAACAGAATGGCAGACACCGACATCGCCACGTACGTCATGAAATTTGCCGTTCCAACAGCACGCGCTCGAAAATCTGCTTCTGGTATGTGTTGCAGCATGGCCAGCACCGGCACGAGGTAGCACCCGGCGAACACACCTGTGGTGACCAACAGCACGATTGTCGTTATCAACGAAAGCGGCAGCAGCCCCAGAAGAACCAGCGATATGGCCATGCCAATTGCGCCTGCCGGCACCAGGCCTGATCGGATGAAATCGCCTGAAGCGAGTCCGGCCACGAGCCCGCCAAGGCCAATGCCAATGCCAGGCGCCGCCAAAAGGCCGCTCCCGGTCAGCTGCAATGGTTCGTTGAACCAAGGAATGATCGCGAGCAACAAAGATCCGACTGCATAAAACCAACACCAAGCGATCGTCGTCGGAATTAACGCCGTTCCTCGCATACAAACAAGCACCTGCCAATGTGCTTTGATTGTTCCTTTCGTGACCACGTTGGGTCGCGGTCGTGCTGGCTGTCGTGTGATCATCAGCGAGGTCACCAGCCCAACGATTGAGATGCCCACCATGACCATCCCCAGCACCGCTGGAGCCACCTGCAATAGAGCCCCGCCAACCCCCACGCCCACAATGATGGCCAAGTTCGTAAGTAGGCTGAGAAGGCCGTTGGCGCGACTGAGATTCGTTTCACGAACCAATTCCGGCACCGACCCATACTTCGCTGGACTGAAGTAGGCACTCTGCGCCGCTAATAAAAAGAATATGACACATACCCAGATCAAACTTTGGTGCCAGAGTGCCCACGTCAACAGCAACGTCAGCACAACCTCAACAATACGAGTAACGATGATGATGGTGCGTTTGGGGTATGTATCTGCAAGTGGTCCACTAAACCCCAAGAGCAGAATAAACGGCAGATACAACATCGTCGTAACCCACCCAGTGCCGCCAGCGCCCAACGCATCAGCCCATAAGCCCCCAGACACTACTCCCATCAGCAGTGCGCCACGCAACAAGTTGTCATTGAGCGCCCCGCAGACCATGGTGGCTAACAATGCGATGAAACCCCTCTTGGAAGGAGGACTACCGCCGTCATACTTTTCTGAGTATGTCATAGAGAAGGTGTAGCAAAGGATAGGGCCTCATAACCCGGACCACATTGTGCCCCTTCCGCAAACTACTCCTTGCTTACATAGCTCCCCCATGTGACCATCTTCACATCGCCTGCCCATGAATTGTCGGGCGTGTAACCCAAAGGAGATGTCCATGATTGACATCGCATCAGCGTCAAACTGCGCCATTCCACAAATCTATGTCGCAGCTTTCAATCGAAAGACTGCCTCACTCAGCAACACACTACGAGCCCGACTGCAACACAGTCGGGCCATATTGGTTCGATCCCATCCAACTATTTCAATCAATGGGGGATCGATTCCAGCTTCGGTCGAAACAATCTTTGAGCAAGTCCGGCCATCAATCTGGAAGTTCCGTTCGCAGATTATTGATATCGATGGCCCCGCCTCGAAAGCCGAACAACAAATCATTCATTCATGGGCTGTTGAGCGTCGACAGCACTATGTGTCTCCAGATGGCCCACGGCTTGAACCCGTCTTTGACACTCTGGCAAGCGTGCTCGAATCCGGCCGGGAGGGGCGGGATTTCATGCTGCTCAGCAGAGTGCCTGCTGTCATGCAACGCAATGCATAGGCAATAAATAGTGGGCCCGGTGGGACTCGAACCCACACGCTCCTATGGAGCTGCGGCTTTTAAGGCCGCTGCGTCTGCCAATTCCGCCACGGGCCCACAACAGTGTACGGGGCCCGCTATGCTCCCTCGACTCAAAAGGGAGCCCATTCATGCAACTTGCTGCCATTCTCACCGCTGCCGTCACATCTTCGTGCCTCGCAGGTATCACACCCGAGGCCGCGCCAGTCTTGGACAACATGCTTCGTTGGTACTCCGGAGTACCCGGCGTATCCACGGTCCTGGTGCAGAAGATGGAATTTCCCGGCATGCCTGCGGTCGAGACAAAGACCTCGGTCGCTGCGCTCAGGCCAAATATGTTCTCGATCAAGTCTATGGACGATGCCAGTGGCCCAATGAGCATGCCGTCTCCGACGCTTGTCAGCGATGGCACCAACTTCTACGCTGCAATGGACATCCCGGGCATGGCCATGTGGTCTAAATCCGCTGCGCCCAAATCCTTTGATGTTGACAACCTTGAAATCATGCAGATGGCCGGCCCTGCGGGCTTTGTGCTTGACCTCGTCGGCTCTGGTGGACGCGAAGCGATCATGGAAGAGTTTGAACATATTGAGTACGCAGGCAAGGACGGCGATAACGATGTCTTGCTCCTCAAAATGGATACTGGCAACATGGGCCCTGAGATGGCTGTGAAGCTGACAATCGGTCCAAAAAAATCGCCGTGGATCTTGAGAATGGCGATGCAGATGCCTGAAGGTGGGGCAATGCAAGGCATGCCTTCAGAGATGGGCATGGACTTCACTGACTGGAAGACACTCGCCAACACGCCAGAAGCAAAGGCGATATTCACATACACGCCTAATCCGGAAGCGAAGGAAGTAAAAGATCTGATGGCCAGCCTGATGGAGGGCATGGGCAGTCAACCAGAATCTGGCGGTGGCCCTGAGGGCCTTGGCGGCGAACAAGCTGAACACCCCATGGTTGGAAAGCCTGCGCCCAACTTCACCCTTCCAAGCCTCGATGGCAAGGACATTTCACTCACAAGTCTGAAGGGCAAGACTGTCATCCTCGATTTCTGGGCAACATGGTGTGGTCCATGCCGAAAGGGCCTACCTGTACTCATGGAGATCGTCGAGAGCCGCAAGGCAGATGATGTTGTGTTGTGGGCGGTCGACCTAAGCGAAACCAAGTCCACCGTCGAAGATTTCCTGAAGAAGAAGGGCTGGAAGCTCTCCGTATTGCTCGACGGCAAGGGCAAGATTGCCTCGCAGTACAAGGTCGGCGGCATACCCCACACGGTGATCATCGATCCTGCAGGTATTGTTCGCTCGGTAGAAGTTGGCTTTGGCAGCAAAGAAGCTACGACGAAAACCGTCAACGACGTCATTGATGCGATCAAGTCTGATTCAACAGTCGGAAGCTGAGTCAATCACTTGTAGTGCGGTCGATACTTGGGAGTGGAAACACTTCGGATGGCTCGTGCGCGGCAGCCATGAGCGATGATAAGTGCGTGACGATGTCTGGTCTTGCTTTGGCAAGATCGGTTGTCTCGCCCGGATCCTCTTGCAAGTCAAAGACCAACATGGTCATGTCGCCCTGCTTGAGTTTGCGACGAACACCCTTCCATCGCCCATCCCGAATAGCCTGTTGTCCACCGAGTTCACGATACATCTGCGATGTGCGTGCAAGCTGGCTTCTGCCGAGCAGGGTTGGCATGAGGGACACCCCATCAATCTCCAATGGCATCGGTACACGAGCAGCTTCACAGATCGTCGGAAGGTGATCTTCGAATCCGCTCATGAAACTCGAACTTGAACCCGCTTGCACGTGGCCGGGCCACCGCACAATCATCGGTACGCGGAGCCCTCCCTCGAAGACCGAACCCTTGAGCCCACGAAAGGGCCCGCTGCTCTCAAAGAAATCGTAGTCAACGCCCCCAGCCCACGTTGTTCCATTGTCGCTGGTAACGATGACGATTGTGTTGTCGCTGAAGCCTTTGTCTTTGAGCGCCTCCACGATAGCCCCAACCTCTGCATCGAAGCCTGCAATCATGGCTGCATACGCGGCGCGAGGACGTGGGTGCGGGACGTATCCCTTTTGGCCGAGATAGGGCTGCTCATCCCATGCCCGGGGGAAGGCCTCCAAGCGGTCCGGGGGGACCTGCAACGCCACATGAGGAACCGGGCTGCCGTAATACAAGAAGAATGGCTTGTCGGCGGACTGCGAATTGATGAATTCAACTGCCTCGTCCCGCATCAAGTCAGGCGCAAATGTCTGTCGCTGAAAGCGGTCGAAATATGCTTGCTCGTTTTCAAGCGGCGTGTCGATCTTTTGGTGGGCGCTGAACCAGTCATTTCCGGGCAGTTGCACCTTGGTCTCATTCCGCCACAAGTGCGGCGGATAGTAGTTGTGCGCATGTCGCTGACAAAGGTAGCCAAACCAGTGGTCAAATCCTTGGCGATTGGGGTGGCCTTCGCTATCAGGTCCACCAAGCCCCCACTTCCCAATCGCGCACGTGGCATAGCCATGCTCCCCTAGCACTTCGGCAAGCGTGACTTCAGAATCCGGCAGCGGGTACTGGCCCTCGGGATCGTGCTGTTTCCAGCCTCCGACTTCCTTGTTATTTCGCACAACTGCATGCCCGGGGTGCTTGCCGGTCAGCAACACGCACCGAGACGGTGCGCACACCGGGCTTCCCGACCAGTGGCTCGTCAGCCGCATGCCCTCGGCGGCAATAGCGTCAATGTGTGGCGTCGGGATCTTTGTTTGGCCCTGACAGCCAATCTCGCCCCATCCAAGATCATCGGCCAGAATCAGCACGATATTCGGTGGTTTCACCGCGGAGAAATCCGCAGGCAAAGGAGCGACCAGGGGTGCAAGCAACAGCGTGGGAATCATCATGGCGACATCCACAGTAACGCTCAGCCTTCAATCTGATCCGATTTATTCCCTTGCGATACACCCATAGGCCATACGAGCCGAACAACTCCCCTGAAGAGCCCTGGAACATACCGAAGAACCTCTTGCCAAGAGGCTTCCATTGCCTATCTTGAGGTGCTGAGCATTGAATCGTGGTCGCTGCCTGGGGAAAGGTGCGATCCCAACAAGAGTGAGTAAGAGGAGCCCCCCGTGATTACCCATCGAATCCGAATCGTCGCTTTGGCCGCGGCAGCTGTAGTTACCGGCATGGCTTGGGCAACTGGCCCAGATATTGTGGCTTGGTATGTCGCAAATGATGTTGCCTACCACGGCTCCTCTGGGGGAATCGGTGGCTATGCCATCAGCACAACCTCATGCAACTTCGGTGATGAGGAGGCCGCCTGGTATGGCGGCACGAATGAAACCCCGCTGATCGGCCAGAACGCGTACCGCATGAAAGATGGTCGCTTCGAACAGATCGGCATGTCGTGGCTGAAGCATTCATTCTGTGCTCTGAGCGAACCCGGCTGCGGGACTTGTCAGGCAACCGACTGCAACACACTTGGTATTGGATGCGCCGACACCTACGGATCTGGTCTCAACACCAACCCGAACGCGCCTCGTTCAGACGTCGACGCTTTCATGGGCTCCTACCCCTATCCGTTCTCAATTTCAAATAGCGGTCCGGCGGTGCTTCGCGCAAACCTGCAGATTCATAACAATGATGTTGAGCCGTCAATGAATGCTGGAGCGAAGTACTACCTCGAGGCGTACTACATCAGCACGGACGATGCCCCTGCTGGGAATCATGCCAATAACGCCTCATGGCGTGAAGTTGTCTTTAGTAGCATCAGTAATGTCAGTTCAATTGGCGACACTGAAGTTGAAGAGCAGGCCATTCGAAAATGGGCTGTCGAAGACTCTAGTGTTGATATGAACGAAGCACATGTGGCAAATGAAGGCTTCTTCATCGTCGGTGCGAAAGCTACGGATCTTGGTGGTGGCATGTGGCACTACGAGTACGCCGTATACAACCACAACTCTGACTTAAGTGGCGGCTCGTTCCAGGTTCCGCTGCCGAGTAGCGCGACGGCTACAAATATCGGCTTCCATGATGTGGACTATCACAGCGGCGAGGTCTACGACGGCACCGATTGGTCTGCCGTAGTCGCCCCCGGCTCTATTACATGGAGCACAGAATCGTACGCTCAGAACCAGAACGCCAATGCCTTGCGTTGGTCAACGATGTACAACTTCCGATTTGACGCCAATGTAGCGCCAACAACTGCGACGGTCACCATCGGTATGTTCAAGCCCGGCGGAGCTTCGTCCACGAGCGTCGAGACAATCGCTCCACCTGCGGCTCCGATCGACCCATGTACTCTCCCACTTGGGTTCTGCCCAGAAGATATTGACAGCAATTACATCGTGGACGTCGATGACATGCTCGCAGCCCTCAGTTCCTTTGGTGAATGTGGCGATGGCACGTTCAGACCTCAGGGTGATGTCAATGGCGACTGCTGCGCAGACGTCGACGACCTCTTGCAGCTCATTGGCGTTTGGGGCATGGAATGCACACCTGTTGGCGCATGCTGCCTACCTGCTGGTGGATGCGACATGATTTCGCAGGCCGACTGCGACGAGGTCTCTGGTGAGTGGGCGGGAGAAGGCAATTCTTGTGCCGCAGCCAATTGCCCATCGCCTGGAGCATGCTGCGCTACGGACGGCTCATGCATCTATGTGATGGCCGATGCGTGCACCGATGGCACATGGCAAGGCAATGGCGTTTCATGTGAAGACGTCAACTGCCCGATCGCAGGCGCTGGTGACGAATGCGAGGTCGCCTTGATTGCCTCCGTTGGAGAGAACTCATTCGAAACCAACACAGCCACGCCCAGTTCGCCCCAACCTGATGACTCGATGTGTCCGGGCACGTATCTTGACTGGGGAAATAGCAATGACATTTGGTTCCTGTTTGTTCCCGAGGCGAGTGGAGACCTGCTCTTTACGACCTGTGACGCAAGCAGCTACGACACCTCAATGGCGATATACGAGGATTCATGCGACAACCAAGTGGCATGCAATGGTGATTCGTCTGACGGCAGTGGTTGCCAGTCGTTCTTCTCAGCGGTCAATCTGACCGTGACCGCCGGCGAGACCTACTACATCCGCATCGGTGGATGGCAAGGCTCAGCCGGATCAGGCACACTGACGATCGAGTAGCCGCCGACATTTCGTTGTTTATGAAATCAGGCCCCTCGGACCCACGTCCGAGGGGCCTGTTAGTTCACCAAGCGTGTTGTTTGTAGGTGCCCACTATTCAAACACCACTCAACTCGTGTCGGTCGTACCCTGTCGCCTCAGCCCCTACCTAAAGAGGACTCTGCTTGTGATTGTCTCCACCATTGTGGCACTGACCTGTCTCGAACCTGCCCCCTTAGCCCCCACCCACTTCCTCACCACTGAGGATGTCCGATCGGCTTGGCGGCGACCCGTCCATACCGATGAGGTCGAGGCATGGGTTGTCGCCGACAAACCGCTGACGTCCAAGATGATGGGCGCACCTGCGTGGACCACTGTGGAACCCGATGACGGCGGCGCCGTTGCCATACCGCGGGGCGGATGGGGACTCTTTGTCTTCCACTCCGACACCGACACCCCTGCAGTCCTCGATGCCGCCGCATTTGGCGAAGCCTGGATTAATGGACTGCCCCGTGGCGGTGACACCTATGGAGATGGCCACACACGACTGCCATTTCTCATGCGAGCAGGACGCAACGAAGTTCTACTCCGCTCTGGTCGCGGCAACCCTGCCCCAAAGGTGTGGACCCGTGACATGCTGGCACAACACGAAGCGTCTCCTGGAGCGCCGCGTGTAGCACTGCTTGGTGATCGAGATCGAACACTGCCCGACGCCATCGCTGGTCGCCCATTTGACGAGTGGGCTGCGATCCTTATTTACAACGTCGATGCTACGCCGCTTACAGGGACGCACCTCTCTGTGACCATGGGCGATCTTTCGACCGTGACTGCTGTTCCCACCATCCAGCCGCTCTCGTTTCTGAAGGTTCCGGTTCAACTACGCGGACCAGCAAGCGATGCTGGATCGACTGAGTGCACGATTCAATTACAAGACGCTCGTGGCGTCAACCTCGACATCGACACGGTTTCCATTCGCGTCCGCACCCCCGAACAGTGGCGGAAGCAGACCTTCATCAGCAGCATTGACAACAGCGTGCAGTACTACGGCTTTGTCCCCCCAGAGCCTGGTGGCGACATGCTTCCCGGAACCGTACTCTCACTGCATGGTGCCTCGGTCAAGGGTGGGCGACAAGCGTCGTGTTACCGAAGTCGACCTTGGTGTATGGTCGTCGCGCCGACCAATCGCAGGCCGTTTGGCTTTGACTGGGAAGAGTGGGGACGACTCGACGCGCTTGAAGCCATGGACAATGCGCAAAGCCGCTTTCCAAACAATCCTGGCCTCGCTTGGCTGACCGGGCACTCTATGGGCGGGCACGGCACTTGGAATATTGGACTGACGGTGCCCGAGCGCTTTGCCGCCATCGCCCCAAGCGCCGGCTGGCAGAGTTTTTGGACATACGGCGGGCCTGAACGGTACCCAGCCGATGGCGGGGTGCGTGAACTGCTTCGACGCGCCGCAAACCCAAGCGACACCGAACTCTTGATTCCCAATGCCGATCGATTTGGCATCTATGTTCTGCACGGTGATCAAGATGAGACCGTTCCAGTTTCAGAAGCGCGGGCGATGCGTGAGAAACTCGGCAGCACCCACGCCGACTTCGCCTATTACGAACGCCCAGGCGCCGGACACTGGTGGGGCGACGAGTGCATGGACTGGCCCCCCCTCTTTGAGTTTCTCAAGCGACACACACTGGGCGAAGGTGGTCGCCGTGACCGACTCGTCTTTGTCACTGTTGACCCATCCGCGTCCTCTACCTGTGACTGGGTAAGCATCAATCAGCAACGCATCTGTCTTGAGCCGAGCACAGTTAACTTGGCGATTGAACAATCGGATCAGGGCACAACGATCACTGGAAATACCGACAACATCCGTCGCCTGTCAATCGACCCCATGCATCCGGATGTTGACGGTGTTACCGAAGTCACGCTTGATGGCGGATCGCCTATTCAGATCAATGGCACGACAATGGTTCATCTGCTTCGCAGCGAAAGTGACCTGTGGACACTCGACAAAGCTGCACCAACCGACGAGAAGAATGCGACTCGCAATGGGCGGCTCCGTAGCGCCTGGAACAACAACGTGCTCCTCATTGTCGGCACGACCGGAACAACGGATGAGACGACGTGGAATCGGGCCCGCGCACGCCAAGATGCTGAACGTTGGTGGTACCGCGGAAATGGTCTTGTCGAGATTATCGACGACACCAACTTCTCCCCAACGGAAAATCCAGATCGTGGAATCATGTTGTATGGAAATGCCGACTCAAATGGCGCCTGGAAGACGCTACTCGGCAAGTCTCCAGTCCAAGTCACAAGGGACAGCGTTCGGGTTGGGGATCGGGTGCTTCCAGGCCCACTCGCCGTCACAATTGTGCGGCCACGTCCAGGTAGCGACATCGCAAGTGTTGCCGCCGTCATTGGCACCAGCGGCGAAGGGCAGCGACTTGCCGCAACGCTCCCTCTCTTCTTCTCAGGTGTGGGTTGGCCCGATTGGATGGTCATGGAACCGTCTGTACTGAGCAAGGGCGAAGATGGAATCGTCGGGCTTGGCTTCTTTGGCCATGACTGGGAAATTCAAAACAATCAATCGGCGTGGCGGGGTGTGGTCGACTGAACTGCATGTAAATCGCCCGCGAAGTGAAGTTTTTACGCCCATCAAATAAGTCGTTCCCACCTCGAATGCTGTAGTGTCGCGGGATACTGGTGATCACTACTCGCTGTCTCGCTCCCATTAGAGGTATCTCATGCGACTACTTAGTTTGGCCATCGTGTTCGCTGCAGCCGTTTTTGCCGCTGCCTTTATTGTGCTTGGCCTGTTGGTCAGTGGGCTGTGGTACATCGGCCTGATCTGGGCTGTTCCAACCGCAATGGTTGGTATCTGGGACTTGCTGCAAACGAAGCACAGCATCCTTCGCAACTATCCGATACTTGGACATCTCCGATACTTCTTCGAGAGCATCCGCCCGGAGATGATGCAATACTTCGTCGAGACCGACGAGTCGGGCAAGCCATACAACCGTGTTCAACGCACGGCCATTTATGAACGAGCGAAGAATGTCGAGGGCACGAAGCCATTCGGCACTGAACTCGACGTCTATAGCACCGAATACGAATACATCACACACTCAGTCGCACCGAAGCCGAAGCAGGACCATATGTTTACGGTCAAGGTTGGCAATGAGCAGTGCAGTCGCCCCTATGACGCTTCAATTCTGAATGTGTCCGCCATGTCCTTTGGTGCCCTCAGTCCAAATGCACTCGAGGCACTCAATAAGGGCGCAAAAATGGGTGGGTTCTTTCACGACACGGGGGAAGGCGGCTGCAGCCCGTATCACACCAAACACGGAGGCGATCTCGTGTGGGAAGTTGGCACTGGCTACTTCGGTTGCCGCAATGAACAGGGCCAGTTCGACCCGGGCCTCTTTCATGAGACCGCCTCAATAGATCAGATCAAGATGGTTGAGATAAAGGTTTCGCAGGGTGCAAAGGCTGGCCACGGCGGCGTGCTCCCTGGGGCGAAGGTCGATGCTGAGATTGCGCGGGTTCGTGGTGTTCCTGAAGGAAAGGACTGCATATCTCCCGCCTTTCACACAGCGTTTTCTACGCCAACGGAACTGCTGGAATTTACCGCAAAGATTCGAGACCTCAGTGGCGGCAAGCCTGCTGGCTTCAAACTCTGCATTGGCCGCCCACACGAGTTTCTCGCAATCTGCAAGGCGATGACCACGACAGGCATCTACCCAGACTTCATTGTTATTGACGGCGCAGAAGGTGGAACCGGCGCTGGCCCAGTTGAGTTCCTTGATCACATGGGGGTCCCCTTGACTGAAGGTCTCCTCTTTGCCCACAACGCCCTCGTGGGAATGGGCTTGCGAACGCATATGCGGATTGCTGCAAGTGCAAAAGTTGCAACTGCATTCAATATTGCCTCGCGACTCGCCATCGGCGCCGACTGGTGCAACGCAGCGAGAGCCTTCATGTTCGCGGTTGGCTGTATTCAGGCTGAACGCTGCCACACCAATACGTGCCCGGTCGGTGTTGCAACACAGGATCCCAATCTATTCCGTGGACTGGTCGTTGATGACAAAGCAAACAGAGCCATGCACTACCACTGCAATACGCTTGAAGCATTGGCTGAAGTCACAGCCGCTGCGGGTCTCATGCATCCGTCTGAGTTCAAGCCGTGCCATCTCGTTCGCCGCACAACACCAACCCAAGTGTTGCCATACTCCGAGATCTATGACTTCCTTGAGCCAGAGGAGTTGCTGAACTCCGCACCTGGCCCAAGATGGAAGGAGTGGCTCAACCACGCAAGCCCAGACACCTTTGACCGAGTAGCTTGAAACTCAGGAGCTCAAACCCAATGATTCGAACATCTCTTGCCGTGTCCTTCGCTCTCCTAATCGGCCTCTTCGCCCTGCTCGCCAATACATCAGCCGATGCGCATTGCCAGATTCCTTGCGGAATCTACGATGACGGCGCCCGCATTTCAGAAATGCGAGAAAACGCTACGTCCATTCGCAAAGCGATATCTGAGATTTCCTCAACCATGGGCGATGGCACTGTTGTGGCATTCAATCAAGCAACACGGTGGGTCATCGAAAAAGACCGATCGGCCACGGCTATTCAAGAGATTGCCGCTGACTACTTTCTCACACAAAGAGTCAAGGCTGCTGAGGGTGAGGCGCGCACCGCATACGTCGAACAACTTGAGGGATTTCATGCTGTCATGGTTACGGCGATGAAGTGTAAACAACAAGTCGACACCAAGGCGGTCGATTCCCTTGATGCGGCCATCAATACTGTTGCCAAATGGTATGAGTAGCAAGACGCTACTGACTTGCGGTCTTGTCAGTCACCGGATCTGGCTTCTCTTTCTTGGGCTTTCGGAAGTCAAGATCCTCGATCTTTCCAAAGACCGCTGTAGAAATATTGGCAAGGTGTGATGCAATACGCTTGTAGTGACGAGATCGAAGTGAATAGGCCACCGCGGAATGGGTGGCAACCGTGCGACGATCGTGCAAGAGCGATGCTTCTACTGCGTCGCACTCCCCACGAATTCGATCAGCAGCTTTGATAGCCTTCTTCGCCTTCTTGGTGCTCGACTCCACAAATGCCTCAATCACCAAAGGGAAGAGCCCTCCAACATTCTGGCAAATCTCTTCGAGCGGCTCGTGGTATCGATCTATCTTGTAGTCGCTGGTGTAGTACTGAGCAACCTCGAATAGATTCTTGCAATAGTCGCCAATCCGCTCGGCGTCCTTCGCAACACTCATCAGTGCCAAGCATCCAGCAATATCAGCGATCTTATTAACACTCAAGTGTGTCAAGATGTTTGCCCGCACTGTGCGAAGGAGCGTGTTGATCTCCTGATCTTTGCTGTACAACGGCACCTCTACATCTACATCAAGTTTGTCGCCTCGCAACACCCCATTAGCCTCATGAAACATCCACTCGGCGGCGTGTAGCATCTCTGCAAACTGAGCAAAGGCCTCATCGAGCTTGTTGTCGCCAGATTTTAATGCTGCGATCAATTGACCAAGCATGTGTGCACTCCTTTGATTCACCGTATTCGATGCGGATGAATCTTGCGTCACTCAGAGAAGAATAAGATCTCGGTGATTGTCAATCCAACGACTGGAATGACTACAAAGACACCGATGAGAAAGAAGAACGCGTACTTTCGATTGCGTACCGCAAGGCCGCTATACCACTTCGAGAGCCTGATTGGAAATTTCCTCGCGGGATACCAGAGGGCATTATCAAACAAGTTGAAGAGGACGTGTGAGACTGCCACCGTCACCGCTCCTGCTGTCGGATTGGCTGTGGCCGCCAACACACCAGTCACGGTGGTGCCAATATTGCACCCCAGCATGAAAGGAAAAACTCGCCGCAACTTTACAATGCCTGCTCCAGCAATTGGCACCATCAAACTTGTTGTGACCGAACTCGATTGCACTGCAACAGTCGAGCCAATGCCAGAGAGCCACGCAAAAAAGTCATTGCGAAATACGACCTTACTAAAGAGGCCTTCAAGACGCTGCAACAATGCACCCTTGAGGCTCTTAACCAGGCCAATCAGTGCGGTAAAGAGCACCAATAAACCAACCACAGCAACAATGATGCCAAGAGTGGCCGCGTTATCAGTCAACCATCCAGCCGCGCTTTGCACGACTTCAACCAAGGGCTTGGTGATCAATTTGATCGGGCTGGTGGACTTACTGCCTGGCTCGAGACCCATCAGCTCAGTCATCCACATCGATAGGCGTGTGAGCACGCCGTTTCCGCCGCTACTAGGAAGTGCTCGTGTCGCCCACTCGATTGGAAAAAGTATGAGCACGGTCATTACGTTTGGAATGGCGTGCATCAGGGCGGTTGTGTACGAGCGACGGAACTGTCGCTTGATGCGCATCGAACCAAGCGACACAATCAAGCCTGTGATGCTCGTGCCAATATTGGCGCCCATGACAGCAAAGACGGCGGTGCCCATCTTGAGGTCACCAACTGCAACGAGGGTAATAATGAGAGCCGTCGTGAAAGAAGAACTCTGCACGATCGATGTCACAAGTACTGAAGCAAGCAACGCAACAAGCGGGTTGTCGCCCTGTGCCATTGCCGTCTGAATCCAGTCGGTAGACTTGCCCAGCGACTTGAGCCCGGCCCCCATGATGTTGATGGCCGACAAAAAGAAATACAGCGACGCCATCGCCATCAAGGCGTAGACCCAAAACGGCCGTTGTTTTTCGCTGTTGAGGTTCAAGCCACATCTCCTCCTGCCATCGGTGTGATGGCTCGTGCAGCAGAAGACCAGATAGGGCTCAAGTTTGAGTAAGCAATGCGCTTAGATTCTGTTCAGAGGCCTCCCCATCCGAGCCAGCCAAGGGCAGAATGATGCTGAAAACAGCCCCTTCTGTAGGGGCTTGATCAACTTCAACCCGACCACCGTGGGCGATCGCAATATGTTTGACAATTGAGAGCCCCAGCCCCGTGCCGCCAACCTCTCGGCTTCGGCCCCCATCAACTCTGTAGAACCGCTCGAAAATACGGTTCCGATGCTCAGCGGCAATGCCCGGGCCATCATCAGTCACGCTGATGTGCACCTCGCCATCACTGCCGGCCTGTGCAGCCAATACAACCACACCGGACTTTGGCCCATATCGAATGGCATTGACGACAAGATTCCCGAGGGCCTGCTCTAAAAGTCGCTGGATGCCAAAACACTCAAGATGTTCGCCGCAGTCAACCTGGAGCGTCACATCACGACTTGCGGCCTCGTCCGCGCAAGCACGGACCACCTCATCAAGCAATTCATGAATCAAGAACGCCACTCGATCAGTTGATGATTCGGCGGTCGAACCTTCGAGTTTTGAAAGCGACAGCAAGTCCTCAATGATCGCTGAGAGCCTTGAGGCATTCCGCTCAATGATCGTCGCATACTTCGCTCGCTCAGCTGATTGCGGCTCGCCAGCAAGCAATTCTGCATAGCCTTGAATTGATGTGATTGGCGTGCGCAATTCGTGCGATACGTTGGCTGCAAAGTCGGCCCGCATATGTTCAAGCCGACGCAGACGAGTCACGTCGTCCAACATCAGAACGATGCCCACAATATTTCCTGTGTCATCGTGTGTTGGCTCCGCGTGTACCACGATGCGTTGGCCGTTCGTTGAGTCCAGGACGAGTTCGGCCGCCTCGACCGATCGCTCCACCATCGCGTTCGTGGCCAATGAATCGAGTTGGGGATCAACGCCAATCTCGAGGAGCGTGCGGCCGCGAACATCAAACTCATCCAACTCAAGTAAGGTCGTCGCAGCGGGATTCATATGAAGCACGTGGCCTGAGGTGCCCAGGGCGATCACGCCAGTCCGCATCGCTTGAAGAATGCCCTGGAGTTCGCCCTGCTGATGCCCAATTTGTAGAACCCGATCGCCCTGATCCATCGCGATTCGTTCAAGCGAAGCAGCAAGGGAGGCCATCGCCGATGGTAGGCCGCCACCTCTCCTCCACTCAAAGTCGCCCTCGGATAACTGCTTCGCGCCCGCTGAGAGGTACTCGATGCTTTGCGTCCAACGACTCCCCACAATGTGGGTTGACAGGATTGTTGTGGCCAGAAGAAGCAGGAGCGAACCAAGAACAATTCCTAGTACGAGGGGCTGCGTAACAAAGATGGCAGCCACGCCACCAAGCACAATCGTTCCACAGACCTGCGTGCGCACAATGAGCTTGAATGCTGCGTTTGTACTTGGTCGTGGCTGCTGACTCGTGCTCATGTTGACTCTGCTCGGAAGTCTTCCTCAAGTCGGTACCCAACGCCACGAATGGTCTCAATCAGAACGCCAGCCTTGCCAAGTTTTCTACGCAGCGCCGTAATATGCACATCGATCGTTCGGCTCGACATGACAACATATTTCCCATGAGTCGCCTCAATAATCTGCTGTCGTGTGCGGACAAATCCTGGTCTCGATGCCAAGTACTTCAAAATTTGATACTCGCCTGCGGTTACTTTAATCGGCGAGCCTTCAACACGAACCTCAAAACGGTCGGCATCGATCTGAATCATCCCACCATTTGGCGAGGTTGCTCGTGCCTGAAAATCTGCTCCTCTCCGAAGAACGCTACGAACGCGGGCAACCAGAACGCCCGCCGAAAATGGCTTGACAATGTAATCGTCTGCGCCAAGTTCAAGTCCGCAGACGATGTCGGTCTCCTCACCACATGCCGTCAGCATGATGATTGGAATCTGCCGGGTGCGAGGCTCCCACTTCATGCGCCGGCACACTTCAAAACCATCTATGCCAGGCAACATGAGGTCCAAGAGCACAAGATCTACATCACATTTTTCGAGATGCCCAATCGCCGCCTCGCCAGTACTCACAAGTGTGCTTGAAAAACCAGCACGCTCAAGATGCAAAAGAATGAGTTCAGCGATCTCCTGCTCGTCTTCTACAACGAGAATAGATTTGTCAGTCGCCATTGCAATCTCCTCGCTCTCGCCTATACGAGAGGGCTCCGCTTGCCTGCATCGCCCCTTTCGGCGGGGTCGCCGTGGTCAAACCGGAAGGCCGAGGTGGGATTCGAACCCACGAATGCCGGATTTGCAATCCGGTCCCTTAGTCCACTTGGGCACTCGGCCGAGCGAGTGAGGCAGGATACATCCAGCCTGCGATCGAGGCAAAGGAAAGGCGTGAACTTGTCAGGGCGGATACGCTCAAGGGCATGTTGACCGCCATTCTGATCTCCAGCACCGTACTGCTCGCCTCGGAACCAGCCCCAGTGGTACCAGGTGGGTCCATACTGACCAAGGTGGAGGGCGTCATGGTGCGTCCCCGGCCCACAGATCCGTGGCACTTCCGCATCACGGGCAAAGCAGCCGATCCGCAAGGACGCCACCGGGACTTCGTGCTCATGCCAAACCGTGTACTCGAAGACATGGAGCGGGCCCAGGCAGACACAATTCAACAAGTCACATTCACTCTCTCTGGCAATGTGACTCTCTTTGAGGATCGTAATTGGATCATGCCGCGGCACGCCGAGGTTCACACGGGCCATGCACCCCGCGAAGAGCCTACGCACATACCGGCTGATCCGAGTGAGGACATGCGAGATGGCGCATCAGATGGCGACAGCATCGCCGACATCGTGGCTGACTTGCAGTCGTCCATCAAAACACTTCCACGCACGCTTGACGCCGGCGCAGCTGAGGCGAGCGATATCACCGAGGAACCCGATGGAATGCTCATCCTCTCTCGTCGTGGACGACTCCTTCGCGGTCGCCATGGAGCATGGGTGTTCATCTTCGATGCCGACGCTTGGGGAGGGAACGATGCACCAGCAGTACTACTGCCGTCGGCCACGCTGCAGACACTTATCCAAACAGGCCGGAAGGGCGACTACCGAGACCCTGTTCATCTCAGTGGTTCAATGACAACGTATCGTGGAAGACGTTTCCTCCTGCCGACAGCTATGACGGAACTTCGCGAGCGGGCGAATCTGAGTCGATGAGCCAAGCCAGCCACCCCGCCAACCAAACGGAACAAAGGTAATGCCAGACCCCGCGATGGCAGCCATTTTGCTCGTCGAGGCTGCCGCCGGCATTGCTCGATCTATCGGTGCACGGTCCATCGTCATTTCGGTTGATGCCCTGCCAGAAGGATGTGAAGCACCGGAAGGAACACTACTGGTCACGCGACGGCCCCATGACGACCGAAGAGCTGAGTCTCTCGGTCTTACCAAAGACTGCTTGTTGGACGTTCCTGAAGTTGAGCTTGACCGAATGGGTCAGGTGAAACTTGCCGCACTTGTTGGTGTGTCGAGACGGAAGCTTGATCTTGCTGACACAGTTGTATTCTTGACTGGACCGTATCGTGGCCTAGTCGACAGCATGGTGATCTTGCATCTCGGCGGTGAGTATGAACTCCTGCATGCCACCGGCCAACCAACAATTGCTGAGCATATCAAACGAACAGTTTTTCAACGAGCGCTTGATCTCGCGCTCTCACTTGGCGCACATGGGCGTGAGGGACGGCGCATTGGCGTTCTCATGGTGGTCGGCGACACCAGCGAAGTACTCACGCGATCTGAGCAAATGATTCTCAATCCATTCCAGGGCTATCCGGAAAAGAGTCGCAATATTCTCGACCAGCGAATGACAGAAACAATTCGTGAATACGCCCAACTCGACGGCGCAATTTTAGTTCGGGGTAATGGCGTCATCGAGTCGGCCGGAACACGACTCATCGCCTCATCACGGCACAGCGTTGAAGCTGGATTGGGGGCCCGCCATGCAGCAGCTGCGGGTATCACCGACGCCACCCGATCCGTCGCCTTGACGGTCAGTGAGAGTGATGGCACCGTTCGCATCTGGCGTGCTGGAAAAATGGTGGCTTCACTTGAACCAGGAAGTCGCAGTTGAACGGTTCACTGGTGTAGAATACTCAGCATGAGTTACCCCACCGCAACGATTGAAACGACTGCTGGAACATTGACCCTTGAACTCTGGGATGATGTTGCGCCAAAGCATGTTGAGAACTTCCAAAAACTAGCCCGCGACGGCTTCTATGACGGCGTGAGTTTCCACCGAATCATCAAGAACTTCATGATCCAGGGTGGCTGCCCGGATGGCACTGGCTCAGGAGGGCCTGGCTGGACGATCGACGCAGAATTCAATGACCGCGAGCATCACGAAGGTGTGTTGTCAATGGCTCGCACCGCCGACCCGAACTCAGCCGGCAGCCAGTTTTTCATCTGCCTTGGACGCGATCACTGCCAACACCTCGATGGCTCATATACCGCCTTTGGCAAAATCACAGATGGCATCGATGTCGTCCGCACAATCGGCTCCGTTGAAACAGATCATGCCGATGCCCCCGAAGAACCGGTCGGCATGCTGACTGTCACTGTTTGATCGGTGCGTCCAGGCCAGGCCTGAGGTCTTATACAGAACCTATCTCAGTCGCTCGACGAGTCTCGCACGCACGCCTGCGGCATCAGCTGCTCCGCCGCTGGCTTTCATCACATGACCAATGATGCGACCCGCAGCAGCATCCTTGCCCGCGGCAAAGTCTTCACCCGCCTGCGGCTGAGCGGACAGTGCTTCATCAATCCAGCCATCTAGTGCACCTGTGTCGCTGACCTGCAACAGGTTATTCGCCTCGGCAAGTTCACAGGCTGACTGATCTGACGTGCACATCGCCTCGAAAATAGTGGTGGCAGCCGATGAACCAACATCACCCGATGCACGCAACTCAATCAATCCACCCAGTTGCTCTGGGCTCACGCCGCAAGCATGAGCCTCATCGCCGTTCGCTCCCGCAATTCGAGCAGCCGCATTGAGTGTCCACTTTGCTGCTTCCTGCGCCGCGGCCGCCTCATCTATTTTGCTGCCCGCTGCAGCCGCACAAGCGCAGGCATCGAACCAGATCGCAGTTTCAGGACTCTCGGTTAGTGCGGCGGCGTCCTTGGACGACAAGCCCCATGCATCTTCGTAGCGTGCTCGCCGCTGCATTGGCAACTCTGGAAGCTTCGCCCGCACGCGATCTCGCCACGCGTCATCAACCTGAAGCGGAACGAGATCCGGCTCGGGGAAGTAGCGATAGTCGTGCGCGTCTTCCTTGCTTCGCTGCAAGATGGTCACACACTTTTCGTCATCCCATCCTCGTGTCGACTTGGCTCCAGGGCCCATCTCGATGCCATCTTCGAGCCACTGTTTGACCTGCCGATCAGCCTCGTGCTCAATAGCACCGTGCACTGCACGGAAAGAATTCAGGTTCTTAATTTCAGCAATTGGCGTGCGGGCCTCACTGCCATCTTCGAACGTGAGCACCATGTTGATGTTTGGCTCAAACCGCATATGTCCACGCTGCATAATGCCCTCGGTCACACCAAGCGCCCGGCAAATAGAACGCAACTCGCGGCCAAATGTCACAGCGTCATCAGCACATGTAATGTCGGGCTCGGTCACAATTTCCAAAAGCGGTGTTCCAGATCGGTTGTAGTCGATGATCGATCCGTCGCAACGCTGTCCACCCGGCAAGTCGTGGCTTGACTTACCGGTGTCCTCTTCAAGATGCGCTCGTGTAATACGGATTGGCCCGGTTCCGCCAGCGGCGAGTGGTATTTCCATACAACCCTCGGCGCACAGCGGGTGTTCATACTGACTAATTTGATAGCCCTTGGGTAAGTCTGGATAGAAGTAATTCTTACGATCCCAACTGCATTGATCTGGAATCCTGCACCCGATTGCCATGCCAACAAGCATGGACATCTCGATGGCATCGTGATTCATGGTCGGCAACGCGCCTGGTAAACCGAGCGAAACAGGATCGCAAAGCGAATTTGGCGGCGAGTCGTAGAAGTCGGGGTGAGCAACATTGGGTGCCCGCGAGAACATCTTGGTCCGCGTCGCAAGTTCAACATGAACTTCCATTCCAACAATCAATCGTGTATGTGAGATCGCACTTTTCATCAATCAAGCTCCGCTTCGAACTCGTAGATTATCAAGCACATTCATGAAGTTAATATAGGCATCGTAAGGGCTGTCATATGGACTGAAGTACTTGTGCACATCACCATCGGCCCAGTACTTGGTGCACATGTAATAGAGATGGTCTGACGTCGTTAACTTTCGCCAGTCTTCAAGAATATATTCGTCGCCTGCTACATGAGCTTCGCGGACCGGACCCTCTAGACGGTACAACTCAGCTGCCGCGTTGTCTTGCATGGCGTTGCCAAGCCATGCGCTGAGATCCCGCTCTGAGTCTGCCCAAGACACTGGATCTGGCGCTTTGTATACACCAACTGGGTCGTATCGCTCAATTGCTTCTCGTACAGTCACAAAGTCATTTTGGCCCGGATTGACTTCAAATAAAGCTGCTGGCAAAGCGTCGAGAAAGTCAAAGATGCCACTGTCCGCCCATTGGTGCTCACCAAATGTTTCATAGTCCATAAAGAGGTTGCAAAGATGGCCGTCGCCATTGATCTGGTCGACCCATTTGGCAAAGCGACTAGCATCAAGCGGCCATTCAGACCAGTTGCGATCAGAAAAACGGAACGCAATGTCGTCGCTTAATCGATAGTTCTTGAGCAACAGACGAAGCGGCGCTGAGGGTAGGTATTCACCACATCCTGAAGGCACATAGGGGTACGCAGGCGATCGATCGCCAAGTAGTCTGTCAACACCCTCCGTCAGCATGCCCTTAAACCGCTTGGTGCCGACGACCAACTCGCTAATGCGATCAGAATAAATGAGTTCGGTATTACGGAACACAACTGGTTCAATACCAAAGAGATCACGCATGAGCGAGACATGGTTCTCTACCTGCGATGCGAATTCAGCGGGAGCGTACAACGCCGTCAGCGAATGATGACTGGTTTCGGCAAGAAAATCAGCGCACCCGGTCGCAGCACACTGCTGGAGCAAATCAAGCACATCTGGCGCCCAACTCTTCATTTGCTCGATGGCGGTACCAGAGATAGAAAAACTGACTTTGAATCGACCTTCATGCCGCTTCATCAGATCGAGCATCAATGCGGTCGCTGGCCGGTAACACTTGCCAGCCACCTTTTCCATGATCGCCTGATTTGACTCACTATCAAAATAAAACGGATCGCTTTGGAAAACGGAATAACGGCGAAGACGAAAGGGTTGGTGGATTTGAAAGTAAAAACAGACAGATGCCATGAGGCGAGCAGATTAGCAGGACTGCGTGCATTGGCTGGACTGAGTAGGCTTCACATCATGGACAAACTTGAACTTGCCGCACGGATTGCTGAGACCGCTGTGCTTCGGGGCCAATTTACCCTTCGAAGCGGCCGCACAAGCACTTGGTACATCGATAAATATCGTTTCTCAACCAAGCCTGATATTCTTCGATCGCTTGGTGGCATGATCGCCGCGAGCATTCCAGAAGGCACCACTTTGCTGGCCGGCGCAGAACTTGGTGGCATTCCACTGGTGACCACGGCCGCGATGGCCGCTGACCTTCCCTGCCTCTTTGTGAGAAATCAAAAGAAAGACTATGGAACGGCGCAACGATTTGAGGGTGCTGTAGAAGCAAGCGATCACGTTGTTTTGGTTGAGGATGTTGCAACAACGGGTGGACAAGTACTGGAGGCGGCAGTCGACATCGCCGAGACGGGCGCCACAGTCAGTACGATCGTTGCTGTAGTCGATCGCATGCAGGGTGCGCGTGAACGGATCGAAGAGGCCGGCTACGCATTCCTTCCGCTCTTTACGGTTAAGGACTTGGGGATCGATCCTTCGCAGCCATAACTACTGCCGCCGCTCGTAAGCGTCTTCCCAGTCCTCGGCCAGTGACGAGGGTAAGTGGGAGCATCACGACAAAGGTGGCAGCGCGAACCAGTAAGTCTGCGAGCACACCAAGCACCAGGGCGTCGGGAATAAACTGCAACTGAGCGTTCATCCAACCGACGGCCCACTCGCGCAAGCCTGGCGCTCCGCCGACAAATGGGACACTCGAAGCAATCGATGCGGTGCCGGAAATCGCCGCGGACATACCTCCATCAAGCGTTGCGCCCAATAAGTGAAAGGCCGCCACATAACGAATGGCGGACACGCCCAGATCAATCCAACACGACGCTGCCGCAAGTGCCGGCAATCTCGCCGCAGTTGGTAGCGACAAAAGAAGAAATCCCACCAGCACACTGAGCCACGCTGCGATGATCAATCCGGTGCCGCCACCACCAAGTATCCACGCCAATGCCAGCAACACGACTCCCGCAAACAGTCCGAGCAATCGAACCGATACAATTGCCACACCTGCCCGCATAGGCTGAATTCCGTGCACTACTCTGTGGTATCCAATCCTGCCAATAGCACCAGGCCAAAGCGGCAACATGTTAAGCAGCGTCGAAAATACGACAAGCGTAGACATCTCACCAAGCCGCACTCGCACGCCAGAAGTGCGAGCAAGCATTAACACTTGTGAAACCGCCGAAACTGGAACAGACGCGAGTACCCCCGCAAACAACAACAAGAGCCACCATGGATTTGGGTGTGTGAGCGCTGCCCAAGCATGGGCGACCTCGCCTGACTTAGAAACGATCAACCAGATGGCTCCAGCGAGGAGCAACATGGCAATGACCGAGCCTACAATTTTCCAGCGATGCCACTTCCTCCCCGAAAGTGATGTGTCAAGGCTTCGATTCACTGGCCGTTCCGAAATCTTTCTCGGCAGCGAATTGGGACCTCGCCTCAAACCACTCTGCCAGTTGACGCACCGTACTGGCATCTGATGCGAGTCCAGCTGCTACAGCTGGTTCAGCAATCGCCTGAGCTGGATCGGGAAATCGTTCAGCAACTCGCATCAAAGCCACACGCTTCACCATGGGATCAGTACTTCGCTCTGCAATATTCCAGAGTGAACGAAGACGATCGCTGTATGGAATCGTTGACAAGAGCCACGACTGCGATATCTGCCCAAGTCGCGGCCACGCCTCAACAAGCGCGGCTGTTATTTCATTGGTTCGGTCTGCCAACAACGGAAAGCTGCCCTCGGGGGAATCTTGTTCAAACACGACATTTGCCAGAAGAGCCATCGAAAGTGCGTCGTCGGACGAATGGCCAGACCGAATACGTCCGAGCATCTCGTTAATCCATATATCAGATACACGTTGTCCATCAATCCGAATCTCTTTGGTCTCATACTCTCCGCCAAAGGCTCCTGGAATCACCGCCGCTTTCTTTGAAACCGCGCCAGTGTAAAATTGGGGATTCAACACGGCATCAACGTTGATCGTCGATCCAAGAAGAGGCCGTGTGTTGAGCTCTGCACCAACCCATGTATTGCGAAGGTCGATCATGATCGTGTGCTCACCGTGTGGTGGAAGCTGCAGCAATTGACCAATGTCCACAAAGATTGGTGGTCCCGGCTGGGGGTTGTCGTGGGGCCTGTCCAAATCTGCCTGCAGAATCATGAGATCAAGAATGGGTCCCCGGGCTGAAATCGAGAGCGGTTCTGCCAAGTGATTGAGAACTGTGATCTCAATAATCACTGGTCCAAATACAGGAACCGACTCTTCGGGGCTGTTTAGCTTTAGTGTCACTGCAAGCGATGGGCTCTCGGGCAATCGATTGAATACCTCTGGTAGCGAGTCAATGACCGCGGTCACTGCGATGGCCGTGGAGCCCATTGGAAGTGCTACGCCGAGCAGTTTAGAAAGCCGGTGTCCCGCCAAGATGCCCATGACCGTTCCTGGTGAACGCTGCCACGCCTCCAAAAGCACCGTCGCCGACTCGCGGCGAAGCCCTCGCTCTTGCAGCAACGCTGCAAGCACAAGAGACGCAACCGTAGACTCCTTGGTAAGTGGTTTCAATGCTGTTTCGGCCGCACTTGTATCTGTCCAACTCAATTTCACGGCGTCATAGATGGCTTGCGATGCAGTGTCGAGCGGTTGAATTTGCTCGATGCGGTTCGCCATATCTTCAATAGATCCCTGTGATCCATTCATCGTAATCAGCAGCCAGAGTGCTCGGCGTAGGGTCCCAACACGAATCGACGGCTTTGCATCTGCCGCGGCGCGAAGACCATCAACATGATTGGCCGTTCGAATCATCTCGCCAATCGCATCAGTGAGTTCCATTGGATCTGTCGCATCTCCCGCCATCAAGACCGTGATCGCAGCAAGTTTGGGCGGTGCTGGAGCAACCAGGCTCGCAACCTCTAGTGGTGACAAGCGCTCCTCTTCGTCTGAACTAGCGGTTGCATTCTGAAAAAACCGGTTCATTTGAAGTTGGCGGGCCTTGAGCACCTGCTTGGCGTCATCGGTTCTCTGAGAGGCCCATAGTGCAATGGCGAGGTCAGCGTCTAAATCGCCACCCGGGTCGACTTGGTTGGCTGCCGCCAAATTGCGGGCTAATTCGAGCATCCGAGATGCAGCCGAATACGCGCCCATATCGAGTAAGTACAAGCCCAGTTCAACCGCTGTGACGCTATCGGCTGGGTTTGATCTATACAACTGGAGAAGCAACTCCGTCCATCCAACTGGGTCGGTGAACTCCAACTCATACTGCACGCCTGCCAGCAAGGCCATCGCCTCATAGTTTGCTGAATTCAGTTCCACCGCCCGATCCAGCCAGTAAAGAAAGCGCTCTTTATCGCCGGCTCGACGTTCAAGCATCGCCAGTCGAACACATAGCGCAGATGCGACGGTTGGACCGACGACGCCGAGATTCGGTTCTGAAACAAGTGTCTCAATCATTGCCGCCTTGGCGTCAACGGTTGGAGATCGTTCAAGGGAGAGCCAGAGTCGCTCGAATCGAATCGCTGTGTCGTCTGGCGCCAATCGAACCAGAGCTGGAAGTACTTGTTCAATGAGATCGTCGCGTTCGGTCAAAATGGCCGCATCAAGCAGCATCGACCATGCCATGATGGAATCGGGATTCAGAGTGGTGGCATCAATGAGAAACTCGGTGCCCGAGGCCAAACCTTCAATCGACAGCGGGTCAGATCCAAACAAAACTCGTGCGTACCGCGTCATCGTGGCAGCAAGACGATTCCGCATGGCTTGGCTCTCGCCTTGCAACTGAATTTCTTTCGATGCGGCTACAGAGACATCACCAGCGGCCTCATCGGTGGTGAGACACCAGACAGGGCACAAGTAAAGTGCCAGCGAAATGAGGGTGGGGGCGAGTCGGGGCATTGGCAATCGGGGAAACAAACCGCGGTACCGAGCCTCGGAACCGCTAAGCGTGGCACCTCCTGATGGGGGTGGCTGTAACGCAGATGTGATGGTATGCGGGCTCAGAAGGGGACGCCACCTCATGTAGAGGTATTGGTACGGCTGTCTGCTCGATAGATGGGTGGTACCATCGGTCACTTTCATCCAGTATGTCGATCGAGCCTGCACTCGCTGGGCCACGGGGCATACAGCCGGCGACCTCGTTTGGGGGTCAGGAATGTCTATACATCATGCACACGCTCCCCTCTCTGATCCTTCGGCTCTCCATCATTGCCCTACTCTCAATGGCATGGTTTCCATCCGCCACGATGGCCCAGACCGCGCCCTCCAGTTTGAGTGATGTGGCTAAGAAAGGTGTGTTGTCGACGAGGGACGAAGGCTCCATCAAGGCCTTTGCAGCGTATCACGGGCAAGGTCTCACCAGCGACGATGCAGGCGTCCGCTCAAAGGCTCGCCAGAAACTCATGGCTGACCTGCAAGGGCTCAGTGGGCAGCAAGCCACACCCTCGTTCCGTGAGACCTACGCCTCTGAACTCATGCCAACGCTTCGTTCGGTGATTTCTGACGGCACCATTCCGCAAGCGATTGCCGCAACTCAAGTCGCGGGTGTTCTTGGAACAGATTCGGCAGCCACAACGCTGTCGCGACACCTCTCCCAATCTCAAGAGCCACGCGAAGCTATTCGCCTCTGGGCTGCAGCCAGCCTCCGGCCGCTTGTGGTCGAGCCAAATGTCACCGCGTCCCGATTGACACGGGCGCTCGGTGATCTTGGCCGTGCAGCTGCCGCCGAACCCAGTTGGCCAACACTACGCCAACAACTCGAAACAATTGCCGCAGCAGTCCATAACGCTCGGTCTCAAGAAGAGGGCCGCGACGAAATCATGCGGGTCGCCCGAACCGAACAAGCACGCGTACTGTCTATCGCGATCAAACGACTCGGTGATGGTGAACTTAACATGCTGATGGTCATTGGCCCGCACCTACAGCACGTGCAACAGCAATTCCTCGATCAAGACAATGCCGCCGCGCTTAATGAACTTGCCAAGTCCATGGTGCCCGTACTCACGCCCATGTATGGCTCGATCTTGAACCAGTGGGATGCCATCCGAGCCGATGATCAAGCCACCACCCTGGGTGGCCAAAGTTTGGAAAAGGCCGAGGTGCTGGTCGTGCTGATGAATAACTACCTCACTGATGGCAATGCAGCAGCATCGCCGAAGTATCAGCAGGCACTCACTCAAAACCAGAAGGCCAATGTGGAAGCTGGGCAGGCTCGCTGGGGTTCGTTGGGATCAGGCCCCCCATATACGAACTAGGGTTACGACCATAGGCCCGATCGATTCGATGCCCCGCTTTGGGACAAATGTCTGAATGACACGGCTGCTTCTTCTTCCCCTGATCCTACTCATCGGTCTCCTTGTCCTCGTGACAGTGGACCAGGGTGACCGTGACGCCGAACTCGTCTTTGCTGCCGACAACGAGGTCTTCACACTTGACCCCCAACGCATGAGTTGGTTGGGTGATATGCGAATGGCCTATGCCTTGTACGAAGGCCTTGTTCGTTGGAACCCTGATGACTTCTCTACTCAAGCTGCCATTGCTCGCAGCTGGACCGTCTCAGACGACGGCCTCACCTGGACATTTGAGATGGATCCAGAAGCGCAGTGGTCCGATGGCAGCCCAGTCACAGCGCACGACTTTGTGTGGTCATGGCAGCGGCTTCTGATGCCGGACACCGCGGCGGACTACTCGAACCTCTTGTTTGCAATTGATGGCGCCCCAGAGTTCTTGCGGTGGCGGGCTGATGCATTAGCGAACTTCACGCCAAGTGACGGCGGCGCCGAGACATTGCTCGCAGCCACAGATCGCCAATTTCAAAAAACCGTTGGTATACAGGCTGTTGGCGAGCACACTCTGGAACTGCGGCTCACCCATCCACTGCCCTACTTGCTCGACCTTTTGGCATTCGCGCCGCTGATGCCCGTCTTTCGACCGGCGGTTGAGGGCTGGCAACTGAGCGATGACGACTGGCAGCAAGTCCACGAGTACGGCTGGCATGCAATTGAACCGCCTGCTTGGAAGTCGCGAACATTTGCATCGCTCTCCCAGACAACTGGCCGTGTGCAGCCCGACCATCGCTGGGCCAGGCCTGGCACACTTATTGGCAATGGTCCATACCTGCTTGACACGTGGCGATACCGACGCGATCTTCGGTTGGCCCGCAACCCACTTGGCCGCACGGTTGACCCTGCGATGCCCGAGCGAATATTGCTGCGTTCCTTCCCCGACCCCAATACAGCGCTCCTTGCCTTTCGCAGCGGCGAAGTTGATTGGCTCACGGGTGTGTCGGCTGATGTACGGCGCGACCTATTAGACGCAGCAGCGACTGGCGAGCAAGACGATGATGTGCTCGTACGGTCGATCCATGCCGTGCCTGCATTTGGCACCGACTTCTTCAGTTTCAACTGCCGCGAGTCGCTTGCAGATGGCAAGCCCAACCCATTCCACGATGCAGGTGTACGACGCGCGTTCGCACTGGCAACCGACAAGGAGTCGATCGTCGAGCATGTCACTGGTTTGCACGAACCGATTACTGGATCGCTGACGCCACGCGGATCGATACCCGGCTATCAGCCGCCACAAGGTTTGGGCTATGACCCAGATCGTGCACGAGAGGAACTTGCGACGGCCGGGTGGCACCGTACGCCTACTGGAGCATTGGTTGATGGCGAGGGTGATCGCTTTCCGCCTGTCGAATTGTTGTACACAACTTCATCAGCAAGACATCGCCGCATTGCGGCTGCCCTGCGGGCGCAATGGAATGAGCAACTTGGTGTAGATGTGGTGCTCGTTGCCAAGGACTCAAAGGCCTTCGGTTCGGATCTTCGCGCTGGCGACTTCATGATTGCGCGGGGTCGTTGGTACGGGGACTGGGGAGACCCTACAACCTTCCTCGAACTCTTCCGCACGACCGATGGCAATAACGACCGTGGATTTTCTCATGCTGGCATTGACGCGGCGCTCACTGCAGCAGCTGCAGAGACAAACCCTGCAGCGAGGATGGCGATGCTTGCTGCCATCGAGCGTGATGTCTTTGAGACACACCTGCCACTTCTACCCATCTGCCAAATTGTCGAGGTGACAATGCATGATCCGAAGCGATTGCATGGCATGACCAAGCACCCGCGGCTCGTGCAGTACCTCGGCGACATCCGCTTGGCACAGGAGCCCGCTCCATGACACCCATGCGACGGCTCGTTATTTCTCGGCTCATGCAAGTCCCGCTCATTCTGCTCGCGGTCTACACGCTCACGTTCGCGTTGGCGTGGCTTATTCCGGGCAACCCGTTAGAGCGTGACGAGGGACGCAGGCCCCCCGCCGCCATCGCAGACGCCATGGCAGCGCAGTGGAATCTCGATGACCCGTGGACGTTCTACTGGTCGTATCTCGGCGATATCTCGGGCGTGAATTGGCTACTGGGGAACAGCACAGCCGTCATCGACTTTGGCCCAAGCATGCGGCACGAGAACTGGACGGTTGGCGAAATTGTGTCAGGACAGTTACCGGTATCGATGACGGTGGGCCTTGCGGCCATTCTCTTGGCGTTGGTGATCGGCGTCACGATGGGAACGCTCGGAGGACTGCGGCCGGGCACATGGGTTGACCGCCTCACTGGATCGGTCAGTGTGATTGGTGTGAGTATTCCTGCCTTTGTGATCGGCACGGCTATGTTGCTGGTCGGGGGCGTATGGCTCGACTGGTTCCCAATCGGGGGGTGGGGATCATGGAGTCACATCGTGTTGCCCGCGGTGGCGCTCAGCCTTCCCTTTGCCGCGTGGATTGCGCGGCTCACGCGGCAGGGTGTGATTGAGGAGTTACATGCCGACTACATTCGCACTGTTCGCGCCAAGGGTGTATCAGAGCGAGTGGTCGTCATGCGTCATGTGCTGCCCAATGCATTACTGCCGGTGCTGTCCTATCTCGGCCCGGCAACGGCTGGCGCGCTGACTGGGTCATTCGTCATCGAAAAAGTCTTCGCCATTCCAGGTCTCGGCATGCACTTTGTCGACGCTGTGCTCGGAAAAGACCTCACGATGATCATGGGCATCGTGCTGGTGTACTCATTTCTACTGGTGCTGCTGAACCTCACCGTCGATGTTTTGTACGCATGGGTCGACCCTCGAATCACACTCCGACACGACGGGTAATTTGACTTCGTGACAACGTAACGACTGACAACTTCTATTTTTGTAAGCTGCGTTATGAGAAATAGATAAAGCTACCGTTGGTCGGGTCAACCGCCGTAGGTGGCGTCTTCGCCAAGCATTTCAGCAATGCGAATCAGTTGGTTGTACTTCGCCGTGCGATCGCTGCGGCAGGGCGCTCCGGTCTTGATTTGCCCGGCATTGGTCGCCACGGCGAGGTCGGCGATGAAGGCGTCTTCGGTCTCGCCGCTTCGGTGACTGATGATCGCGTTGAAACCACTGTGCTGGGCAAGTCGCACGGCGTTCATCGCTTCTGAGAGTGTGCCGATTTGATTGACCTTGACCAGGATCGCGTTGGCGGACTGCTCTTCGATACCCCGATTGAGATAGTCGACATTCGTCACAAACAAGTCATCGCCGACCAGTTGCACACTGTCGCCGAGCCGCTCAGTGAGCGACTTCCAGCCAGCCCAGTCCTCTTCGCCGAGGCCATCCTCGATCGACCAAATTGGCCACTTCTCGCACCAGGAGGCCCAGAGATCGATCATCTCCTCACTGCTTGCAATACGACTTGGGTCGCTTGAGAAGAAGCAGTAGCCCTCCTTGCCCGCCTTTGCAGCCTCTGAGACCATCTCACTTGTCGCGGGATCGAGCGCAATCACGATTTGCTCGCCAAGTGCATAGCCAGCCTGCTCGGTGGCGGCGGCGATGACTTCGAGCGCTTCTTCGTTGTTCTTGAGATTCGGAGCGAAGCCACCCTCGTCTCCAACGGCGGTGGAAAGACCTCGATCATGCAGCACGCCCTTGAGGGCGTGGTAAATCTCCACACCAGCGCGAAGGCCATCTTCGAAGCACTCAAAGCCCATGGGTTGAATCATGAACTCCTGAAAGTCGACGGTGTTGTCGGCGTGCTTGCCCCCGTTGAGGATATTCATCATCGGCACGGGCATGACATGGGCTGATGCCCCACCGAGGTATCGAAAGAGCGGCAGATCACTCTGATCTGCCGCGGCGCGTGCTGCAGCGAGCGACACGGCGAGCATGGCGTTGGCGCCGAGATTCGACTTGGTCTCGGTGCCATCGAGTTCGATCATGACGCCGTCGACACCCTCCTGATCGCGGGCGTCGAGGCCGAGCATTTGCGGCGCAATGAGTTCGTGCAGATTATGGATCGCGTTCTCAACGCCCTTGCCACACCACTGCTCGCCCCCGTCACGTAGTTCTACTGCCTCATGTTCACCTGTACTGGCTCCGCTTGGCACCGCAGCACGGGCAAGCGTGCCCCCTGCAAGCCCCACCTCGCACTCCACAGTCGGATTGCCTCTGCTATCCAGAATCTGACGGGCGGCGACGTGTGTGATGGTGAATGGCATTAGTGGTGGTCTCCTGACATACAGCACGAAGGCGACATGATACTGCCGCCTTCGTCTTCAATCTGAGGTTGTGCACCGATGGTCAGGGCAGCGACGTATCTACAATTGGATACCTGCTGAGTGTCGAAGGTGAGTCAAGCAGCCATAAAGACCGCCAGTCATCCTGCAACTCCCGAGCCTGTATGTCATAGATCACTTGATCGCTCCACCATAAGTCTGCCTCGGTCTCTGAGACTGACTTCAACTCAGGCGTGAGATCAGTCGCTATCACAGTATCGCTCACGAAGTAGGCCTCCGTGCACGCATGGTTCATGGCATCAATACGAGCCTGGGTCTCGGGCGTGTACTTGCCATAGAACGCGAAGTACTGACCCTGCTGCTCGCGCACGAGATCGGCTCGCAAGTCGGCAAGGTGATTCTGAAGACCTTTGGGCAGTGCTGATATTTTGCTCGAGCGACCAGACACATAGACCCAAGACTCTGGCAGCGAAGCCCGCTTAGCAGCGATTGTATCCGTTGTTCGGACAGGTGCGTGACACCCAATAGATGCAAGCATCATTGCAGCAGCGGCAGTCAGTACGATCCAGGCTTGGATCATTGGTCACCCTTCAAGTAGGTGGCTAATGCATTGGGATACTCAATATCCCGCAGAAGGGCCACTGTGCGAGGCCCAAGTGGAATGTCGAACATCACCGCGGCCACCACTGCGTTGTGATGAACATTGACCAGCTCTACGTTTATATAGACTTTGTCAACAGCAATGGTGTACGTGCTCAATAGCACGGCACCGGCGTTGAAATCGGTTGCCAGCTCACTGATATCACGTGTCAACAGGAACTCGCCCTGACGGGGGATGATTGGAACGCTCCCCTGTCGCAGATTCATGTTGATGACCTTGTTCTCCCAGTGCTGGGTGAGCCCGGTCGCGAGTGCCTCGGCCATCAGTCGACCAAAGTTGGTCGTCTTATCGTAATCATTGAGATTGACGGTGGTGGAGTACAAAACAGGACGGGTCGAATCGAACGCGTCGCCAGCGACCATGCCCTTGTCAGGCATTAAGCCCTGCGTATTTTCTACATGATTACCCTGAGCTGGACGTGCCGTTGCAAGCAGGTGACTAATCGCGTTGTAAGCCGTTTGTGTGTAGTCAGCATCGGTCGTCGCGGCAGTGGTCCTCCCGCCGATGACGGTAATCTGATCCTGAGACTTGCGGCCCCCTCGCGCAACCCAACCGGCAGCACCAGGCTTTCCGTTTTCCCAGTGAGACGATTGCTTCTGGGCTTCCCAGTTATTGCAACCGGCAGTCGCCAAGGGAATGATCGCCGCAAGAAGAATATGTTTCATCTGCATCATGATCCCTACTTTCACTGAGACCCAACGACGCCGAAGCGCCGCCCGGGCATTGGATGACGATCTTTGTCGAGTGTGATGGTGTGATCGCGGGCGATAATTTCATCCTCGCGATTCCATGCTCGCTCTTCGGCTTGCCGATCAAGTTCAACTCGTCGGGAAGCTGTTTCTAAGTCGATTCGTCGACTGCGGTCCTCGATGGTCCACTCCAGAGTCATACGATAGAGATCCTCATACCGCGATCGGAAGTCGGTAGCGATTGAGAGAAACTCCTCCCGAGGAATCGAGCAGAGAAGCCACGCCTTGTAGCCATTCACACCAGTTACAGCCCCCCACTCTGGAGTGGAGCGGCTATTCCGCTTGGCTGCCGCAGTTGTCCGCACTTCTTCAAAGTACGCCGTTTCTTCTTGGAGTTGTGAGAGCAAGGCAGGCATCACCGAATCGAGCCCCACATTGAATACATTGAGGTCCCGGTCCATGCGATCATCATAGGAGGGATAGTCAGCAACCCGATGGTCGGCATTGACTGCATGAACAAGAGTTGGGCACGAAGCACAGTCGGCACGACGACGTGCCGAAAAGGCGTGCGCGCCATCGCAGGAGCCACAATTTGAAACCACTTCAACCGATTTCCCGCTATTCAGTGCGGATGGAGTGCAGGGTCCACAGTGAGTGCGACTGACACAATCACCAGGTCCGGCAACACTCGCATGCAGGCAAGGAGCGTTGCAAGGAGCCTGAATGGCCGTGCGAATGAGTGGCATCGGCGTACTGCAATCTACACACGTGCCACTGTCCGTCGACATATGGGCAATTTGCCCAACTGTGCCGACATTTCGTGGAGCGAGCCGTTGACGAACTTGGTCGTGAATGTCATTCCGGGCGCTTTGAATAGCATCCCGCTCGGACAAACAAGTGATGCCATCATCACTACGGCCGACAAAGTAGATCCGGCTGTCGGACTTCGGGGTCAGCCCCCTCACCCAGTCGGGGGCTTCGGGGCGATCCAGCACAGGCGTGGTATTTGCCATCACCCAATCCGTCGATTTCTTCGCACAGCCAACAGTCAGCATCGTTCCGGCCGCGAGTGCAGCCATTGCAATATAAAGTCTCTTCTTCACGGGTAGTTGTCTCCGGTTCTCGCTCAGTGTTTATGTGGGGTGTTGGCTAGCGGCGTGGGATGTCGTAATAGTCATACAGAACTTCGCCCGATGACTCACGATTGCGACGTCGCATTTCGGTGTCCTGCATACGAGTCTCCCAGTCAACTCGTCGGGCGCGATCGTCCTGATTCCGCGACATACCCTGGGCCAACATCGTGCGGTACGTTGAGCGGAACTCGTTCACAATGAGTTCGTACTCTGCTCTTGGAATCGAGCACAACATCCAACACTTGTAGGACTGCCACTCGTCTCGACCCTCCGCAAATGGGCGATTGCCAGAGTCGCCGCCCTCGTGCACGTGCCACTTCTCGAAGTGGAGTTCTTCTTCCATGACGTTCGCCAACATGGCGGGCATAACCGAATCCACGCCGATATTGACCGTCGATAAGTCGCGGCCCTGAATATTGCTGTAGTGGGGCCAATATGACTGGTTCCATGGATAGCTGGAACTTGAAATCTCTGTAGGGCATGAACTGCAACCTGATTTTGCCTGTGACTGGAATGCGTGCCTGTTGTCGCATGTACCACAGTTATCAGCGAACACCACAGGTACACCGCCCTGAACGGCCGTGGACGTACACGACCCGCAGCGATTATTCGATGCTGAATTCGGCCAAGTAGTGTTCGAATGTCGCAAGCACGGCTCGTTGCACGACGGCTGCACCGGCATTCTGGCCAGCTCGGGCAAGGGATCTCCGCAATCCATGCAATTGCCCACGTCAACCGTCATCGTCAGTGTCTGGCCGGTTGTACCGAAGCTTCGCGGTGAGAGTCGCTGGCGGATTTGGTCATAGACATCATTGCGAGCACTTTGAACAAGGTCTCGCTCATCCAAGACGGTATAACCAACTCGTTTATTGGGCGTGCGTCTATGTTGCGACGTTCCCCACTCGCCGTCAGTAAGATGGCCCCGGTGGTCATCCGGCGTATGGCTGCGACCGATGAAGAATATGCGGTCTTCGGTCAGCGGCAATTTGCCTTGCACCCAAGCCGGCGCCTCCTGCGCCGCAGGCTTCGCTGCGGATATGACTTGAGATTCGTGCATACGCCAATTCGAGCCACAACTCACCATAGAAGCCATGCCACAAAATGCCGAAGCAACTGTGACAACGCCAATCAAACTACGTATAGATGTCTGTCTCACGTTGCCTACTCTCCTGTTTGGGGTCTCCCCCAGGGTCATCATCATCGCGTCAATTCTGTGACGCAAACCTCCGCAACAATGCGGCCGACTTGCGTCTCCTTGTGAATCCGGCAGCATATCAGAAGAATCACCTCTGATGCGATGGCCTCCGAAGCCATCCTATAGACCCGTTTTTTGGCATTACAACGCGGCCTAGCCCACTCCCTGGACCGCTTTCCACACCCCCTGGACGACCCAGGACATCGCCCGCTGAGCGGTTGCTGTGCGAGAGGCGGCATGCGGAAGCAGGATGACATTGGGCAGGTGGAGCAGCGGGTCATCGGCCGAGATCGGCTCCTGCTCATGCACATCCAATACCGCCGAGCGATCCGGATTGGCTACAAGCATTGCCGCCAATGCAACGCCATCGATGACGAAGCCGCGAGAGGTGTTGAGGAGCAGGGAGTTGGGCTGCAATTGGTTCAACTGATGCGTACTCAAACAATGTTTATTGCTGGCCCGCCCATCTACATGAACTGTCAACACATCGCTGGTGCGAAGCAGTGTCTCGAGATCAACGGGCGTAGCGCCAAACCGATGCTCAGCTGTGATCTCTTTGATGTCGCAATACTGGACCTGAAATCCGATCGCCGCAGCGACTTCAGCGACCCGCCTGCCGATCGCGCCGAGTCCGAGGATGCCGACGCGGCACTCACTCATTTGCCGCGACGCCATTGCGTCTCGACGGGCAGTTGCCCACTCCGCGGTGGTGTAGCCTCGGTGAATGCGTGGCGGCAATGGCCGCAGACTTGTCGCCAAAATCGACACAACGTATTCGACGACTGCTTGCCGGTTGGCGTCGGGTGTGTTGACCACTTCGATGTTCCGCTCGCGGCAAGCATCAAGATCGATATTGTCCAGACCGGTTCCCGCACGGCCGATGACCCGCAACGCAGGCGCACGATCGAGCAGGTCTTGATCGACTGTGGTGTAGGTGCGGACAATGAGCGCGGTGGCCTTCACAATCGCCTCATCGAAACCGGCCTCATCGACCGCGATCTGCTGCACGATCGCCCGCTCTGAAAGCCACTCGATCGCCTCCTGTGTGAGAGGCTCGGTCACGATGATTCGCTGTTCAGGGGCCATGAACGCCGATTCTATCAGAGGCCGCATTTGCCCCTACTGGACGAATAACAGTTCAGATTCGATCGCTTCCAGGGGCAATTGGTAGATGGCTGCAACCCCTTCGGCATAGCGATCAAGTTGGGGCTGGTACCACTCGGTAGCAGCTTGACGCTCGGACTTGCTGTCGGCATGGCCGGTCTTGAAATCGATGATCGCCGCATTGGTGACCGCTCCACTACCGTCTCGGCCGAGCACGAGCCGATCAATACGGCCACGGAGCATGCCATCATCGAGCCGCACAAGCATCGGGTGCTCGGGCAATACGTCAAGACTTGAAGCATTCCACGCGGCATGCGTGTCGCGGCGAAGCGCTGTGCTGACATTGCCAGTAAGTGCCTTCTCGAATCGCTTGCGAAGCGTCTGGCGAAGATCGTCGGAGACCGGCTGTGCGAGCTGGATTGCTGCCTCATCAAAGGCATGATCAATGGCTGCGTCCCCGGGAACACCATCTTCGATCCAGCCGACCACACGGAACAGTTCGTGCAGAATCACACCGTCGCGGCGAGCATCGCTTGACACCATGCGACATTGGTCTCGAAGGGGCATTACATCGTGCGAAGATGGGGTGAGCAGGCCCCCGACCGCTGATGGTCGTAGCCTGACTGGATTGGCAACTGGCCGTTTTGGAATCACCTCTATCAATGCAGCCTCGTCGTCACTCGAGTCAGCGGATTTCCAAATGTGCACAGGAAGTGTTGCGTCCTTGCCCTCGAGGCTGGTCTCAATCTCTGGAATCGCCGCTCGTAGGAAAGTGGCAGGCGAGAGTGAGTCCCCCACACCTGGGTTCGTCTTCATGAATGGGCGAAACAGCAAGTGCAGCCCACTTCGCGCACGTGTGATGGCGACGTACAAAAGAGAGAGCCGGTCGGCGAGATCTCCCGCAAAGGCTTGTTCGTGGAATGCCCGCATAATGGGCGTGTGTAGGCGTTCCTCCTTGGTGACCATTGGTGCAATCGCGCGTATGGCGCCAAGGGGATCGACCGACCAGCCTCGACATGCCGGTGAAACTTCCTTGACCATTTTGGCATCGAGCCACGGAAGAATAACCTCATCAAACTCCAATCCCTTTGAAGCGTGCATCGTCATCACCCGGACGCTTGCCGCACTTGCTTCACCGAGACCCGTTTGCTCAACATGGGCAACAAAGTCGGTCAGTCGGCGCGGGTGCGCAGAATTCCAAGCCGCGGCAATCGTGACAATTCTTCGCAGAGCGGCGTACTCACGAGCATCTACCTGAGAAGCAATAGCGTCAACAAGTTCAGCAAGCATCTCAGGGAGACCACGGTCAACAATCAAACGTCTCACTGTGGCCGACACAGAAGCCATCGTCGCTAACCGATCTGGCAGCGTTTCAAGTGGTGCAAGATCAATCGCCTTGCCAAACGGTGAGTGGGAAACACGAAATGCAGCGGCCGTGTGTCCTGGGTGCTCTCCCAAACGTAGTACATCAAGCAACCGTGCAGCAGCCACAATATCGTCGACCTTGCCGCTGCCCTCTTGGCTCACGGAAATGCCGGCTGCCCGCAACGCATCAGCTACCGCCGCAACATTGGCATTGCTTGGACACAGCACACCAATGGTGGATGCGAAGCGAAGTCGGCGGCCAACAATTGTCGCAGCCAACTCTGCAGCCTCATTTTCCACCGCGACATAGGCGCAAACTCGTCCGGGCATCGAAGCAAGTGGCGGGGCCGACACATGGGGCGTGAACTCCCACCGCTCAATTGCGGCGTCGACTGCGTTAGGAGGCCCAGTCTCCACTAATCCGCATGCTGCGGCGAGTGCCGGGGGTATCTGCGAGCGACGATCGCGTTCGCCGGCAAGTGCTGTATTGGTTTCAAGTCCCTCAAAGCACGCATTGACGAAATTCATGATGACTGGTGATGATCGCCAACTCTGGGCAATCGTCTCGCTCACGAGTTCGTCGCCACCCTCCTGCTTGAGCCAGTCAATGAGCATGGGCGTGCCGCCTCGCCAGCCATAAATTGACTGTTTGCGATCTGCCACAACCAACATGTGCCGCGGCGTTTCATAAGAACCGTCGCCGGCAAACATTTCATTCAGTAATGGCCAGAGCACACGGGCTTGCTCAACCGACGTGTCCTGGAACTCATCGAGCGCAAGATCGCGAATGCGTGCATCAAGCCGCCACGCCAACGACTCCATGCCATCGGGCGACAGTACGTCGGCCCGTGCAAGCCGATCAGCGATGTCGCCAAAGGAATACTGTCCTGCGGAACGTTGTTGCTCGTCATAGGCCTCTGCAAGAGACGCCAACAAGGAACGCCAAACATGAATACGTGTTCGCAAGCGATCAACCAGTTGTTGGCACGCATGACTGATCAATGGCGCCATGGCGGCGCTCATGTCATCAGGCACCGCCACTCGAGAGAATTCCTTCCCTTCAACAGCAGCCGCAACGAGCGTATCAGTCAAGATGTCGCTCCATCTGCCGTCTCTCGCAGCCAGCAGCACCCGGTCATGCGCCTTCATCCAGGTTTTGTTGGGGGTACCGGATTGGGTCAGCGGCACGGGTGTGTCTGCAAGTATGCCAACAGCCGTTTCTATTCCATCTTGGTCAAGCCGCTTGCTCGTCGGACTGATCTGCTGGTCAGAGAGACCATCGAACCACTCCCACGGATCCATGTCGCCTGACACCAGCTTGCTTCGTCGCCACAACTCCAAGAGGCCACCGCCACGACCGTCGCCCCAGATTGTTTTAGTGATCGCTTCATGCATTGATCCCTTCAGCACTTCACTCTCGGCGGCACTGGCGAGTTCGCGAACTTCAGCTGGCGCACACGACTGCAGCCACGTATCGATGGCCGCTCGTTGCAGTGCCTTCATGGCGGGCTGATCAGCAATCGTCCATCCTTGTGGAAGTCCCACTTGCTCAGGAAGCGCATGCGCCAATTGGTGGAAGATCCCGTCAAGCGTATTTATTTGCAAACGGTCGATGTGTCGCGCTACATCTTCAAGCACTGCTAGTAATTCCGCAGCGGTTGGTGGCGGATCAAGTGCGATAGCGTTCTGGTAACTAGCGAGTCGTTCTGGTTCGATCGCCCCACGCGAGAGATGACGAAGCACACGCTGCTGAATCTCACCGGCAGCCTTGCGGGTAAAAGTTGCAGCCATCACATCGGCTACGCCAGATGAGCGATCTTCGCTCAACCGGTGGTGCTCGACCAGCCATCCAAGAACGCGATTAGCAAGCGTGAAGGTTTTGCCGCATCCGGCATTTGCCGTAATAAGTGTGCCTACCTCTGTCATTTGCACGAATCCGCAGCGCGTTCGAGCAAGCGACCACTGGTAATGACTTCGATAACCTCGGCCGCGGTTGCTTCTGCTTCTGCCATGTCTGTGTCGGTCCACTTAGAGGCAATATCAAATCCACACTGAGCGTCGGTCGGCGGAAGCAAGATGTACCCGAGTCCGCTCGGCGGCACATCAATGCCGATCGATCCAAGTAGGACGCGGTACAAGGGAAGTTGGAGATTAAACCAACCATTTTTTGTGCGGTGCGACTTCGTGGCACCGTCGGCCTTTCGCCCCGTCTTGTAATCGAGTGCTTGGTATCCATACTCATCATGCAGATCAACGCGGTCGATCTTTCCGGTGAGGAAGAGGCCGTTGTCATCCGGGAAGCGTGGAGATGGGTGATCGGCATATTGGTGCATCCCAAAATTCCACTCAATACTGTGTACGCGCCATCCGGCTGCTGCGCGAGCGGCTTGGTGGCGGGCAAAGACGCTCAGTCGATGACGCACCATTTCAGCCTGGAGCCGAACAACGGGCAGGGGGTGTGGTCCAAACCGACTCTCCACAAATCCATCAAGCGCAGTATGAAGGTCTTGCTCGATCATTTTTGGATCGGTTGTGGGCGTGCTTGCTTCTCGCTCGGCCCGACCCCACGACTCGACCGCGTCATGGGCAAGCGTTCCGAACTGCATGGCATCAAGTTCGAAGTGCGTTTCAACATTTGTGGACTTGATACGGCCGTCACGTTCGAGCAAGAACGCGTATGGATCTTTCAGAAATGATTGGAAACTCGTTACAGAGATAGACTGAATCTTCGGCGTACCAGTGGGAAGCGGCCACGCATCGAATTCACTGACGTCACTACAAACTGTCCGCCTCGCAGCAAGCGTGGGCAGATGCTCACCCCCATCTTCGCCAACGAATCGAAGCATACGGACAGCGAGCGGCGCCCCCGACACACGCACAAGCAGTCCGCTCGGCGCCAGTGGCTCGCCGGTATTTGTTGTCTGGGCCGATGTCAGCCACACGTTGCGGCCACTGTCGATGGTGGCGGAGAGCAGGAAAGCATCGCGAGCTACGCGTCGCTTTCGAGAATCGAGTTGGAGTGCTTCGCGGTGTTGTTCGGGGAGCCAAGGATCGATTCCTGGAGAGGACGGCACAACGCCCTCATTCATGCCCATAACGATGATGTTGTCAGCGTCGTCGAGGTGCGTGTCAAGCCAACCGATCACTTCAACGCCTCCTGTTGGATCACTGTTCTGTATCGATAGCGAGGACAAACGCCCAAGAAGAAGATGAATTGCGGAAAATGCCGTCAGTGAACGGGCATCCGATGAGAGTTCGTGTAAATCTATCAAGCAGGCGTGGACAAGCTCGATCGTGGATCCGCTCGCCGGGTCGAGATCTACGGCGTCGAGCAAGTCGAGAAGAAGATCCATCAATCGCGTTGCCCACTGATCTGCAGGAGCTTCGCCTGCCAACCGTTGTGTCAACACCACCAGTTTCGCGAGCATGTCTTGCTCGCAAGTCTTCTCGGCCACATTGGCCATCGCCTCTACGTCGTGCGGGGCGTGTCGCGCCCAGCATGTGTCCCACAAATCGATTGGGTTTTGTGTGCCGGATCGTACGAGCCATGACTCGATGATTGGATGGCGAATAAGTTCGCCCACCGCTGCTGCCGTTTGTTGGTTGGCGACAGAAGCAATCAGTGCAAGAAGTGTTCCAATCGATCCTGTGCTCGCGGACTCTCCCTCGAAACAGTCCGCTGGTACGCCTTCGCTGCCCGCTGCGGCCAAGAAGACGCGGCGAAGATTATCATCGGGCGCCACAACCCGAGCCTTGTTGGCGTCGATGTCGCCGAGCCCTGCCAATAAATCAAGCGCGGCCCCAACCTGATCGTCAATGGCGGGACACGACACAATGTGATCATCTTGAATCGGCAATGGGCATGTGCTCCAGTGCTCGATATCTACGACACCACGTTCAGAGCATGTGTCGGCCCACGATTCCTCATCGCCATGCACAAAGGCTGTGACCTCAATACCAGATTCGGCCAGAAGTTCAAGACAGCGTTCTGGGCGCGGCTGCAGGTCAGCTGCTACAACGGTGATGTGCCGAATTCCACTTGCGTGTAGCCGACCATCTTTGAGCGCGCGGCCATGTGCAGCGTCTCGATCAGCCAGGCCCATTCGATCAAGTTCTGCGAGCATGGTGGTATGCGTTGTAATGATGGCCGCCCAGGCCTCCGTGTCAAGCGGCAGATCTAGTTGTTCACACCGGTCAAGAATGTCTCGCGGTAGTAAGTTAGCGGCGGCCAGTTCGCGGGCAAGACGAGAGAGACGAGTAGCAAGTTCATCCTGCTCACTCGCGACGATCTCGTCGCCATGGCCAAGGAGTGAAAACCGTTCGTCTTCGTCGAGGGTGCTCGCAGCATGCAACCACGCAAGACTGCTCGCCATGTCGCTCGCGACTGGGGTAAGCGGCACGATAAAACGATCGAGCAGACGGGCGGGAGTAAGTATTTCGGGCGGAGTCAGTTGGGCACTGCCCACTTCCTCCAAGAGCAGCGTTTCAAATCGCCGCCTCGCACGACTGGTAGGAAGCACCACAATGTGCCGACTGAGGTCGACAATGTCTCCGCTGCGTGCTCGCCCAACAAGATCGTCAGCGAGCGCATGAAGGAGATGTGTACCAAACCCCAGAAATCGACGTGTGAACATAGGGTCCGAGGATAGCGTGGTACGCCCGACGAGCCGGTTCATGCGTACGAGTGTAGACCGCTAATGGTGAAGTTGATGATGATCCAGTTGAAGATCATCACGGTGGCACCAATCAGAGCAAGCAACGCAGTCCAAAGACCTTTGTCACGCACCTTCATCCGGGTATGGATCAGCAAGACGAAGATAAGGAAGGTGTTGAGGGCAAAGGTTTCTTTTGGGTCCCAACCCCATGGACGACCCCATGAGTGATCGGCCCAAATCGCGCCCATCACCAAACCCGCCCACAACAGGATGAACGAGAGCTCAACAAGCACCATCGTCGCGCCGTCAAGTACCTGACCAAAGGTCGTGCGGTCGGCCGTGAGCGCCGTTGTGCCATCGGGCCGGGGCGCCATCAGAAAGCCAGCCCCGCCTGCGCGAGCAAAATCCGAGCCTATATCTACTGTTCCAAAGAGCGCCTGGCTTACGCGGCGAATAAGAAAGAGTAGCGCCGTGATCGCAGCAAGAAAGATGAGCACATACGAAAAGATGATTACATTCGTGTGGATGTGGAGCCAAATATCATGCAGTACCGGCATCTTGTTGCCGATCGCAGGGTTGAGGTGCACCGGGTCAAGATTCGCTGCCATCAGCGCTACCATCGAACAAATCGCACTACCAAGGAAGAAGAGCCCGCGCATGCGTGTTCGCCGAACAATCAACTCCATGATGATCGCAAAGAAGCCACCGTAAAAAGCACTGGTCGTCACGGCTTCGAACATATTGGTGTTGGGCCAGCGGCCAGAGATGTACGTCCGCATCACAATCGACGATGTGTGCAAACTAAACGCCATCAAGAAGAGGACAAGCCCGCCCCAGTACGCCCCCCTCCAACGATACACCACCCACATGAGCAGTAGGGCGATCGCAAATACGTAGATAATCCAACCCCACGTGAAGCCGCCCCACTGAAAGTACATGCTTTCAGCACGAAGTCGCTCCGCCGATGGGTATACATCTGGATTGATGCCACGAAGCGCAGCGGCCAACGCAGCCGCAGAAGCATTTACGCCAGCGACATCGCCCGCAAGCCATGTATTCTGCAATCCAGACCATGCCGTCGCGGTGTCCTCGTGTGTTAATCGAACTGATGGGTCATCAATTTGTATCCATGGCTTGGTCTCCGCTAACTCGCCCGTTGGCGCAATCAACAAGAGACCACTACGAATAACCTCTGGCCGAGCCACCATCAATGCGGATTCGATGGCCCGAACTGGCTTGGCGAATCGCATGACATCGGTGCGGATGCGAGCAAGTAGTGCCTGGACGCTGCCATCCATCAAGAATGCGCGTGGCGCTAGACCAGATTCAATAAACGCATCAAGATGTTCATCACTTGCATCGATCGGACGGCTCACTGACTCGCGCAGTGCCCTCGCAATTTCAACGCGAACAAGTTTGTTCTTGACGAAGTAGAGATCTTGATCAACCCAAACCTGCGGGCGAAGCATGATGTCAAGCATGGCCACCCGGGGCGTCAAGCCGCCGGGACGCCGAGGCCCACTAATCCAATTCATCGTGTCACGAGCATAGGACTCAAAGCTCTTCAGCCTTCCATCTTGCCAAACCGTGACTTCGTCAAGCGGCGATAAATCAATCGCCTCATAGAACGTATCTGCCTGTGTTGTGACAACAGCCGGCGCTGCGTGCGCGATGGCTGTGACCATGGTGAACAAAAGTAGGGCTATGAGCCATCGCATCAGACGTGACTCCGTTCCAGCTTTGCCTGCTCGGCATATACAGCAAGTGATGAACGTCGCTTGATCATTGGCTTCACATAGAAAGCATAGATCATGCCGATGACACTCAAAATACATCCCGCGAGCATCGTCCAAACACCGTTTCGATTACCTATACCGAGTACCGTGAAATTGCGGCCAGCCGACGGAACACCGCCGCGTGATCCGTTCGGATCGGGTGGATCCCACTGTGACTGAAAGAACCACAATCCTTCGCGTGGCTTTGGGTCGTTGACACTGACCTCAGCCAATTCTGCCTCGCCATCCTCATCCTCGAAGCGAACCAAACTATGCCAGTTAAGCACGCTACTGATGTCTCCCGTAAATCCGCCGACATGTGAAGCGATACGAAAGCCGTCAAGTGATACGGCGGCTGGTAGTTCTTCGCTGCGGCGAGACCGCATCATTTCAATGAGGCGGCCATCAGCGAGGCGAATCGTCGTTGGCTGGTACCGAAACCCGACTACCGCATCGGAACGTGAGGCAAAGGGATAGTGATGCATTGGCAACCATGCCGACTGCTCAACAGGACCAGGCACGATAGCGCGAACCATGCTGTACTGATTCGCCATCGCGCGGTCACGTTGCCGCCAGGGCACGATTGACGGACGCGTCTCCATCTGCACACTTGGCGACCAATCATTGATGGTCAGCGTGATGCCGCGAGCGAGTTCGAGTGGTGTGCCGACTGTGATTGGTTCAATATGCGCCTCTGTACCTGGTAGGGCGATCCGGACGCGGAGTTGATCTTTGGCGGGACCGGCGATGAGTTCGATGCTTGCGGAACCGATCATCGGTGGGTGGTACTGCATGACGATGCGATCGTCGAGAGATGGATTTCCGTTGTGCGCTGGCACGCCATCGATCTCCATATCAGTATTCATCGTTGGATTGTCAAAGACCCATCGAAGCCACGTAGTTTCGCCGTCGCTAATTTCAACGCGGGCCATCGACACGTTGTGGCCGCCGATCAACAGGTTGTTATCAAAGCGTTGCACTCGCCATGAAAATGGCGTGCCTTCAATTGGCGTCATCGCGAGATCTGGCGTGAAGTCGCTCATCGACGTTAAGGGTTCGCTCATTTCTATGCCGTACTCTGGAACCAAAATATCGAGCATTGGCACGGCCGCTGAATCTAGATCGATGGACTCATCAATCATGGTGATCGCTAGTTGGTCAGCGTTGGCTGTTGAGTTGACTCTGTCACCTGCGACAACCTCATGGGATTGTGCACGGCCATCTGGAGTGCTCAGCGTAACGCTGGCCCAAGGTGGGCCAGTTGGGCTTGGCACCGCGCGTGTTTTCAGGATGGCATATCGCAGATAGTCGCTAAGGATGATGTCGGTCCCAACGAGTGGATCGTCTGGGCTGACACTTGGCACGGCAACCTGTATTTCGTTTGCTACACCATCCTCGCCGGCTGCCAGCCATACCTTGGTGGGATCGCTGACGCGGTCATTGAAACGAGGCAAACCATGTATAGGCCGCTCAATCCACGGCGTCTTCGGAATAAGATTACCCCGCGCGCCAACGACGACTTCGCGTAAATAGATGGAAGGCTTTGCTTGTAAGTAGAACGTTCGGCGGCGATCTGGTTCCAGTGTGATCGAAAGCGTGTCGTCAATGAGCGGCTTACCAAACAGTTTCTTGGCCCGGGCCATAGGCTGTTGTGGGTCTCCGCTTGGCACGATGTCCTCGGTGTATTGCGGATAACCCGCAATCACTTGCCGCATGAACGATTGCCCAGGACCTTCAACCGCAATGGTGACTGCATAGGCCTGCTCGCCGACATCGTCGCCACTCAAAAGTGACCATTCTGGGTCGATACTTCTAATTTGGAATGACCAATCACCTACCCGCGTACTTCCGCCAGGCATGGCGAGCATCTCGACCGACTCGCCACTCGGAATGGTCATGACCAAGCGACCACGCGCAACCGCGACATCACCCTCAATCTTGGTCGCGAAGTAGATCACACAGCCAAGGCTGAGCACAATGATGCCAGTGTGAATCATCCACACACCAGCAGTCAGAACTGTCAACGGAATGAAGCGAATAGTCACGACGCTCATGTTCAAGCACACGAGACCAATCAGCGAATAGAAGGGCCACCAGTTGAACCACTCGTACTCGGTCATTTCTAGTAGCGGTGCTTCGCGTAGTGGATACCAAGCTGCTGGTTCCCAGAATGCAAAACTCGTTGGCACGCCGGCCGACCCGATCGAACAGTAAATGAACAGTATGGACAAGAGCCCAATGCCAAGCCATACCTTGCTCAGTGGAGCAAGCAATACCTGAAGCAGTCCTCGAATGGGTTGGGTGGATTTCTGAAGCATCGAACCAAGATTCTAGCCCCCACGAAGGGGTGTGGACAGGCGTTCAGGGAGGGTTGTCCACCCTTTCGGGTGAACAAGCCAATCAATGATTAATTCTATTGTTTATGAGTTCAATTTCGAGATACTGGAAAAATAGCACACCGATGAGAAATAGCACACCGATGAGAAGGAGATTCTCATGTCACCGAAATCCCATGCCGCCATTGCATGCTGCCTCGCTCTGGCAAGCACAATCACAATCTACGGTGGATCTAATCTGGAGGGATGGATACCCGCGACCAATGGTGACGGGTGCACCTTCTACGTCAACAGCAACGGCGTACGCACCGACGACTTGGGAGATGCCGTAGCGATGGAGGGTGATTGGCTGCTGATCGGTGAACCGGGGGGAGATAGCGCCGTTGCCAACTCGGGCACCGCTTATGTCTTGAGTTGGCGAGAGGTAAGCCAAACCTACAGTTGGCCTGTTGACCTTGGAGCGTTGGTCCCCACTACAGACATGACGAATGGCTCAAATTTCGGTCATTCGGTGGACATCCTGGGTAACTACGCCATCGTGGGCGCCCCTTTCAATAGCACCAATGGCGCGGGGTCTGGAAGCGCCTTCATTTTCGAGTTCGATGGAATTGACTGGTCACACCTGGAGACCATGCACTGGGGGTCCACCGACTCAGAATTTGGCGCTGCTGTGTCAATCAGCGAATTGTCGTGGGGGGACTACATCGCCGTCGTCGGCAGCCCTGGTGTAGGCGGTGACTCGGGCAATGCCTACTCATTCACGATCGTTCCGGGTGTTTCTGGAACGGTCGTCCGCTACCTAGAAACCATTCACCCAACAAGAGGCCTTGTTGGCCGCTTTGGCGAGTCCGTGTCCTGCTCTGGAAATTTTATTGCCATCGGTGCGCCGACGGCCACCATCGCAAGTGGATCAGGACCCAATTGTGGCGAGACCTTCGTATTTCAGCGCGACCGGCTGCCGCCGCACAATTCCATATTGGAAGCCTCCTTGCAGCCACCGACAGAACTGCAGGTCAACGGCGCCAGATTCGGCGAGGCCGTTGCTCTTGAAGAGTCAAACTTAGTTGTCGGAGCCCCATATCCAGAAGCACCCTCATCAGAACACGGTGCCGCCTACATCTTCACGCGAGCAAGTGACGCTACTTGGCCTTTGCATTCCGACCTGTCGGATTACACAACTGGCTATAACCATCGCTTTGGCGCAGCCGTAGCAATCCACGATGACCTCGTCGTCGTCGGCAGCCCTGAAGCAGACGCTGCGGGTGACCTCTCGGGCATCGCTACCATTTTCCGCTACTCACCGTCGGCGGATCTATGGGTAGTTGAGCATGACTTACGAGGCTGGGATGTCGAGGCATCAGATTACTACGGCTGCGCGGTCGCGGTCGAATCAAGGGCTGTCGCGGTCGGCGCTCGTGAATGGACTTTTGTCGGCAGCTCTGCTCCTGACCCTGGAGGCCTCTTTGTCTACCGTCCTGAAACTACTGGGGGAGATAGCTGGCAATCAGACACGCGCTCCATTCTCCCTTGTATTCCAGCGGATGAGAAATTGGAAAACAGCGGCGATCCAAGCAACATCGCGTCCTTCGGCCGCTCCATTGCAATCGATGGTAATACGGCGTTGGTCGGCGACCCTTACGCACTAGACGGGGATGGCAACCCGACCGGAACTGTGCACCTCTTCACCCGCGCCAGCGCAGATTCTCCGTGGGTTTCCCAGCCCGCCACTTCGTTCCCGAGGCCATCCAACCTACAAGCCTGGGACTACTACGGCATCAGCGTGGCACTCAATGACGACCTGGCACTTGTTGGTAGCACGGGGCACAATGGTGGTGACGGATTTGTCTGGGTCTTCCAACAAACAGGAGATACTTGGCAGTGGATTCAGTCTCTCACCCCCTCGGGCACCGACTCGGCGTTCGGGCGTAGCGTGGCCATGGCCAGAACAGGCACAAACACATACTGGGTTGTGGGTGCCCCTGGCCAGGTGAGCAACCAACTCGAATCTGGAAAGGCCTATCTCTACAGTTGGACTGACTCAAATGGGTACGGCACGCACCTCACGACCTTGAGCGAAAGTGGTTTCATCTCCGGATACTCCACGTTCGGTGTGTCCATCGACATTGCGACGCGTAGCAACGGGAATGTCGCCGTCGCCGTGGGGAATGACTGGTTCCATGACAGCGGAGCTAAAGGCTGCGTAGATATGATGGTCGCGTACTTGCACCCGGGCTGCGGCTGCTGGGTCTCCGTTCTTGAACAACGCCTCATCCCATTCAATGATGTTTCCAGCTCAATTGAAGGTGGATACGCCGGCTCGAACCTCGAACTTGATGATGATGCCCTCATCATTGGCATTCCGTACACAACTGACGACGATTACCGACAAGGCAGTGCAGCGGTCTATCGCGGCGTGGACGCTTCCGGCAGTGGGCAGTACAACTGGACCCTCGAGGGGCATCTCTTCGGACCAGACGGTGGTAACGACGCCTTTGCCGGCTGGGATGTGGCCATTGACGATATGGCCGGCCTTGCCGTGCTGGGAAGCCCGGGAGATGACTACACCGGCGATAACGCCGGGGCTGCTTATGTCTACCGCAAGTCTGGCAGCAACTGGGTTTACGCATCGACACTTGTTTCCTTAGAACCAGTTCCGGGCGATGCAGTGGGTGTGACAGTAGCGCTCGACGCTACCTCATTGCTCGTTGGTGCACCCGGATTCGATGTCACCGAAAATGTGGGTGATCGCCCGCATGTCTTAGGATTCGAGCTACTAGAACGGACGTCGTACCTCGACAACGAAGATGGATCTATGGGTGACGAAAACGCGTGGTCCTTCGGTCAGGGTGGCGAAGGAAATGGCCTGTTCTCTTTGTGGATCGCTGATCCATACGTAGTTCCGTTCGATGTCCCAAGCTGGGTGGGCTCACTGCGTATCATGCTTGACGAGGTAGCGCTGAGTTTGGAGGGCGCTGTACGCGAGGTGTCCGGCGACGTCATAGTTGCAGCTCCATCGTCACTGCGAAGCGCTCTGCTGGAACTTCGCGCGGGAACACTTCTGGTCGGAAATGGTGTCCTCATCGGCACAGAAGACGATGCCGGGCGACTCACTCTGTCCGAGAGTGGAACGCTTGAAGTCATCGAAGAGTTTGTGTTGTCGGCCAACGCGTCAGTCACGATCCAGGTCGATAGTCCCGTGGCCGATCCCCGTATTGATGTCGTGGCTGGTGCTCCCGAGCTCGCAGGCGCCGTGGGGGTCTCATTCGGGCCAAGCCATGTCCCCGAATCACTGTCCGAGGGCGATCGATTTGTACTTATTTCTGCTGGCCTTGCGCCGACCGGTGGACTCTTTGACGCCGTGATCCTGCCAGGACTACCAGACGGTCTGGCATTCGATGTCCAGTACGGTGCGCCGGGCCG
>JAQWLT010000011.1 GCA_029247205.1 Phycisphaerales bacterium
GGCGATGGCTACTTCCTGCAACGTCGGTTTGCACTGTTAATCGTCGATGTCGCCACAGGAAAGATACGAACGGCATGGGACAAGGATGGAGTGGGATTCTTCTCCTATGCGTGGTCACCCGATAGTCGCTCGATCGCTGTCACGACGGTCCGTGGTCACAATGCCGTCTTCAATTGGAAAAAGACTGAGCTGAGATTGATCAATGTCCGAACCGGGACGAACAAACATCTCGATTGGTTGCCCGCGGGGCCCAAGGACACGGTGTGCTGGTCACCCGACGGGAAGTGGCTCGCTTGGTCCGGACGTGAAGGCGCCGACGGCGTGTACGGCACCGACAATCTCGAACTATGGATTTGTAACCCCGCAAAGAAGGGCTCAGCCCGCTGCCTGTCTAACAAGACCGACTACTGCCTGATGGCCGCCACACTTGGCGACACCGCCGAAGTGAATTTCCAAGCGTCCCTTCAATGGACCCAAGACAGCAAAGCGCTGCTCGTGCGGCTCGGATGGCATGGCTCGCAGCAGGTCTTTCGCTTCAATCGTCGCGGCGGTGCACCAGAGCCGCTGACCAGTGGCCATCGAATCCACGATCCAGGCAACCAATCGGCTGACGGCAAAGTACTGACATTGATGGTCGACTCCCCTACTACGCCACCTGAGGTCTATGTCATGGACCCTCGAAGCGGCACCAAGCCAAGACGTCTCACGCATTGCAATGCCGAGTTACTTCGTACACGGCAATTCGCTCAGCCGAAACGGTTCTGGGTAACCGCCGAAGATGGCACCAAGGTCGAGACGTGGATGCTCACGCCTCCTGGACGCACGAATGTTCGCGGCCGGCCAACCGTTCTGCAGATCCATGGCGGTCCCCATGCGCAGTACGGTTACTCCTTCTTCCATGAGTTTCAGTGCCAAGCAGCCAAGGGTTGGGTGGTGGTGTACTCGAACCCACGCGGCTCAAAGGGCTACGGACGAGACCACTGCGCTGCCATTCGCGGCGACTGGGGCACTGCCGACTGGGTAGACATGCAAGCTGTGATTGCATGGATGCGAGCGAGGCCTGAAGTGAATGCAAAGCGAATGGCCATCATGGGCGGCTCATACGGCGGCTATATGACCAACTGGGCGATGGGGCATACCAACGAATTCGCATGCGCCATCACCGACCGATGCGTTTCTAATCTGGTGAGCATGGGCGGCAATAGCGACTTCATCGACAAACCAGATGGGTATTTCCCCGGCAACTTCTGGAACAAGCCTGAGCGGCGGTGGAAGTGCAGCCCAATTCGCTTTGCCCAAAATTGGAAGACTCCGACACTTGTGATTCACTCAGAGGGCGACTTGCGATGCAATATTGAACAATCCGAGCAGGTATGGGCCGCGCTGCAATTGCGAAAGATTCCATCGCGATTTGTCCGGTATCCCGAGTCAACCAGCCACGGCTTCAGCCGTGGCGGACCACGAGACCTCCGCAAGCATCGTCTGTATGAGATTCTCAGTTGGCTGGATCAATACATTGGCAAGGGAAAGAAGAAAAAATGAGCATTGAGCTCGGTGAAATCTTTGGTCGCGATAAAGACCTCCTCATCGGCATGGTGCATGTCGCAGCCCTGCCAGGTACGCCCGCAAGTAATGTAGGTCCACACGCAATCGTTCGCCGCGCTGTCAACGAAGCGACCATTCTTGCTGAAGCGGGCTTCGATGCCGTCATGATTGAGAACATGCACGATACGCCGTACATGCTGCGCGAGGTTGGCCCCGAGATCACAGCCTGCATGACCGCCGTAACAGCGGCCGTCCGCAAGGCCATCGAGATTCCAATCGGCGTACAAATCTTGGCTGGCGCCAACCGCGCAGCTATGGCCGTTGCGCATGCAGCGGGCGCGCAGTTCATTCGCGCGGAAGGCTTCTGCTTCAGCACAGTCGCAGACGAAGGTCTGATGGACGAAGCCGACGCGGGCCCACTGCTTCGCTTCCGAAGCATGATCGGCGCGGACCACATCGCCGTCTTTGCCGACATCAAAAAGAAGCACAGCAGCCACGCGATGACGAGTGATCTCACGATTGAGGACTGGGCCCACGGCGCCGAGTTCATGGGAGCCGACGGCCTGATCGTCACCGGCGCGGCCACTGGGCTAGAGGCCGATCAAGACGAGGTTGCCGCGGCCGCAGCGGCCAGTAGCCTGCCCGTCATCGTCGGCAGCGGCATCACAGCAGAGTCGCTTCCTCAAATGCTGCAAGCAGGACACGGCGCGATCGTCGGCTCAAGCATCAAGACCGGAGGCACATGGACAGGTGACATTGATCCAGATCGTGCCCTCGCCATCGTACAAGCGAGAAGCAAGGCAAGAAATGCTACTTCTTGAAACCGGCGCTCGCTGAATGTTGCCTCGCCCGCCGCTTTGACACACCCGCTACAGGCAGCCCAATGCTATGACACGCATGAGTTCCAACGCTCATTTGAGTTGCATGCACCGATGCAGACATAGATCTCACTGGGGACGGCGTCGTAAGCGCCACTGACCTATTGAACTTTCTAGAGTACTGGAGCGACTGCCAAGACGCGGGTGGAGCGCCACTCAAAACTCCGCCTTCAGCTTCACCAGATTCTTGATGAGACGATCGAGATGCTCGTCTTCGTGGGCGGCACTGATTTGCACTCTGATTCGTGCTTCACCTTCTGGCACAACCGGGTAGCCGAATCCAATCGCAAACGATCCCATCTCAAGTAATCGCTTACTCATCGCGATCGCTTTGGCCGTGTCGTGAACGATGATCGGACAAATCGCCGTTGGTGAATCGAGCACTTCAAAGCCCACGCCGCAAATGCCTTTACGAGCCTTGACGGTATTGGCACGCAACTTCTCAACCCGCTCTGGTTCACGATCAAGCACCTCAATTGCCCTCTTGGCAGATGCGGCCACCGTACAGGGCAATGCGTTGCTAAAGAGCGTTGGTCGCGCTCGCTGCACGATCATCTCCATGGCTGTCTTCGAACCGGCGAGATACCCACCAGCTCCGCCACCGAGTGCCTTGCCAAGCGTGCCAGTAAAGATATCGATCTGCGAACCATCCATGCCCCAGTACTCATGCGTGCCGCGGCCAGTGTCACCCATCACGCCCGTCCCGTGCGAATCGTCGACGACCAGCATCGCGCCAAACTCATCACACAGTGTGCGAAGCCCAGGAAGATTGCCGAGGTCGCCCTCCATCGAGAACACCCCGTCGGTCACGAGCCAAATGACGCCGGAGTCGCCTGCAGTTTCGCGTGCCTTGGTCAACACTTCGCGGCAGTGATCCATGTCAGAGTGCTTGTAGACAGCCTTGTGCACGCCCTTCTTGATAACGGTCGTCAGCCGCATAGCGTCGATGATGCACGCATGATTGAGTGCATCGCTGACGATTACATCACCAGGCTCGCATACCGTTGGAAAAAGCGCTTCACTCGCCGTCCAGCACGAGACGAAGGTATAGGCTGCTTCGACACCGAGGAATGACGCAATCGTGTCCTCGAGTTGCTCATGGGCGGTGAAGGTGCCACAGATAAATCGAACTGAAGCAGTCCCGGCACCCCACCTCTTCAGTCCCTCGATACCAGCCTCGACAACCTCAGGATGATTGGCGAGACCAAGGTAATTATTTGAACAGAAGCAATCAACTTCGCCAACGCCTCGAATCGTGATGCTCGGACCCATTGGTCCGTCAAGCATTTGCAAGTGCTTGTACTGCCCGCCAGCCTCTAGTTCATGCAGAACGGCCCGCGTGCGATGATCGAAGAGCTCTGCGCCGGATGCGTTCGTAGTCGTCATAGTGCATTCCCTTCGGTTGATCGTGGATCGCCGTAGCGTGCTCGTACTGTTGGCACAATGTACTCACGCATAGCTTCGTCGAGTGTCCATCGCGGGGTGTACCCCCAGTCCTCGCGTGCGCGAAGACAGTCGACATCGGCAGGCCATGTGTCGACAAGGGCCTGGCGGGCTTCATGTGTCTCGAATGTGATCTCGGCCGCAGGGAAGTGCTTTCGAACAGCCTCAGCAAATGTGCCCGCGGTCGCCGAGAAAGAGGCAACGTTGTACACACATCGAGACAGCACCGGTGCTTCTGCGAGTTGCAATATGGCTTGGACGCACTCGGGCATCATCATCCACGGCAAGCTTGTGTCCTCGCGAACAAAGCATGTGCATGCCTCACCGCGAGCCGAAGCGTGAATCATCTCAGGCACATAATCGCTCGTGCCACCAACCGGTACTGTGTCAGCTGAAATGATGCCCGGCAAACGCAAGCACCTAAAGTCGATTGGCGCTTGGCGATCGCCTCGTGTAATCGACCGGTAGTAGCGACCGTAGTACCGACCCATCGCCTCGCAGTACAACTTGTTTGCGCCGTACATGGTGATCGGCCGCAATGCCTGAAACTCTCGAAGAGGCGGCAGTGTCGTTTTCTCGCGTGGATCGACGCCGTAGATTGCGATTGTGCTGGGGAAGATGAAGCGAATCGGCGCGTCGTAGGACTGAGCCTGCTCGGCAGCGGTTCGCAACAGGTTGAAGGTGCCCTGCACATTGACTTCGTGTGCTTGTTCTGGAGCTCGCTCGGCAGAGGTACTCAAGAGCGCCGCCAAGTGCATCACTTCATTGACGCGATGCAGGGAAATGACATGCTCGACAAAGGCACGATCGCAGATGTCGCCCTGATGGCTTGCATCAACGCAACGCTGCAATGACTTTGGAATGTCCCGCAAGTCCATCGCAATCAACCGCACACCATCCTGACCAGAGAGGGCCTGAATGAGTCCGTGGCCGATCTCTCCAGCGGCGCCAGTAATAAGAATGGTGCGGTCGGCCATAGGGGCTCTTCTCTCCTCTTTCGAAAGCGTTTTATTGTACTGCCAACGCCTGCTATGCTCGCACTGTGGCCAATCCAGAACAACTGTTGGGATCTACGCTCGCTGAATGGATCGCTCGACCAGGGGCTGGTTCTAGGCCGAACGAGGCATCGCTGTATCGACAGTTCCATCGCCACGGCAGTCATCCAGATGTACCAGTTGATGGCCGCCAGATCACAACAGTGCAGTTGGAGGGCGAAACGCGAAAGTTTCTGCTTCAGCACACCGACGGCGTGCAAACTGAGTCGGTCATCATGCCCATCGAGGGCCGCTCCGGCCGTATTCGCCACACGCTCTGTCTGTCGAGCCAAGTCGGCTGCGCCATGGGCTGCACATTCTGCCAAACCGCAACAATGGGCCGCGTACGGCAACTCACGACCTCCGAGATCGTCGCGCAATGGCACTGGGCAAAACACTCTCTCAATGCCGACATCACAAATATCGTTTTCATGGGCATGGGGGAACCTATGGACAATCTTGATGCTGTCCTTGCGGCCATCGAGATACTTGTCGACCACAATGCCGCCGCCATTCCGGCAAGCCGTGTTGGCGTTTCGACTGTCGGGCATGCTGTGGGGATTCGCCGCTTCACGCGGTTTATGCAGCAAGATGGCATGCACCAACTCAGACTCGCCGTTTCGGTCAACGCCCAGAATGAAGAAACACGCCAGTCGCTTATGCCAATCGCCCGCGCAGTTCCCCTCTCGGCATTGCTTCAGGCCATGCAGGGCTGGATTGATGCCGGCGGACAGCCGATCTTGATCGAATATGTCTTGATCCCCGGCGTAAACGATACGCCTACAGCCGCTGCAGAATTAGCCACATGGCTTGGCAAATTGCCCTGCCGCATCAATGTGATTCCGTACAACCCCAAGGTCGACTCGCCCTGGCCAGCCCCGGAGGAATGCCAGGTTTCTCAGTTCATCCAGGCAGTCGCGGCCACCGGCCTAAGCGTCAATCGCCGCCGCACCACTGGGCGAACGGTGATGGCTGCATGCGGTCAACTCGGAACGACGTAACAAACTGCTCACTCAGTCGCGAACTGGCTGGGTTCGTGTCCCAGGCAACTGACTCCACTGGTCCTCGGTCAGAATTGACTGCAAACCCGCCATCGTGTCGGCTATGAACTTCTTGCGCTCGGCGGAAGAGGCATCGAGTCGCGGAGTCCCCTTGCTGTCAATCATCGTCCCGGGAAAATACATCGCAACGCTCATTGCATCTTGATCCGCAAGCAGTTGGCCTTCGTCAGCTAAAACTGCCAAGAGATGGCGCGATTGGACATCGCTGATAAGCGACTCATGCTCTAACTGCAAAGCCATTGTCATTGCTCGTTGAGATTCGTCCAAGTCTGGACGAGCGATTGCCGCGGCCAATATCCGCATCGCACGGTCTCGCCGAGTGATGGCTGGATACGCGAGTTTCTTCGAAGCCTTCAGATAGGCTGCAGCACTGACTTCGTCGAGAACAACTGCCCGCATTTGCACGCCATCCCATGCGTGATCGCGAACGGCCTCTCTTGCCGCAATTGCTCGCTCGACAGCACGCCGCCAAACGTCAATCTTCCCGCGGCTAATCGCATCGGCTGCGTATATTGGAAGCTCTCGCACGGCAATATCCCGTGCGATCAGCAGCGGCCAGTGCGACTTTCGCCAGGCCTGCCGAACGTCTGCCAGTGTCACATCGTCATCAAATCCAAGACGCGCGATCGGAACATCGGGATCAAGACGCTCGCCCGCAAGACGGGCATGCTTGATAGATCGCTCGAGCAAGGCATTGAGCCACCACAGCTCAAACGCTTCTTGACGCTCCTCGCCGGCAATCTCGGCCAATGCCTCTCGCACCGTTTGAAGATGCGTATCGCTACTGTCGTACCACTCACCGAGCACAATCGCTTGGGCGAGAAATGCATCGCCCCAACCAGGCAACTGAGCCCCAGCTTCGCGAGCCTCAGTTAGTTCACGCTCGGCCTCAGACATTGATTCTTGATAGGCCTCCCGCATGGCACTGGGATCGCCAAGAAATTCACCTGCTCGTTGACGCTCGGCAATCTGATCGCGTACAGCGTCGAGAATTGCTTTGCGATGACTGACTTCATGTGCATGTTCCGCCGCCCCCGTCACCACCAATGCTCTAATTTCTGCGCGGGCCTTCGATGCGCCATCCTCCATGGCATCCCGATAGATGCTCATGGCTGCGTGGGCCTGCTGCACATCGTCTCCATCAAGCGATAAGGCTGCTGCGAGCGTTCGGATGTCGGATGGTGCAATGCCAGCTCGTGCCAAATCCTGCGGACGGTAACCTGGAAGCGTGGCGGCAAAGGCGCCGCATGTAACGGCCAGAATCAAAATAGTACATCGTTTCATGGCGAACACCTCATTTAGGGGACACTGCGGAACTGAAGCGGCTCACCGTCTTCATCCAAGAGCTTGCGGCGAAGTGCCTCTGGAGGCAAACGCACTGCATCTGGAATACTGCTCCACCGTTCAGACCCGAGTTGTTCATGCAAGTTCTGCAACCAGCTGATGTCAGTCTCCCGTCGTCGGTTTGCCAGCATCGATGCTTCGGCCAGCATCTCATCTGCTTCCTGATGATTTAAGCGAAACAAGGCCGTTGGACCAAACACCTCGGCCATAGCCTGCTGCTCAGATCTCCCAGTCAGCCTTCGCCCAGAGGAGGCACGGCGAGCCGCACGTTCACTCGCCGCAATCCGCAATCGAGGAGCGCCGTACCTAATACGAGATGCAATGAGATCTGCTCGCATCGCATCGCTCAAGCCTTCAGTTGCGAGTAGATGGGCCAAGATTCGCTGCGGTTGCGAGGGAAGAAAGATGTCTGGATACCAGAGATCATTCACACGTCGTTGAAAGTCATTGACGCGGTCTACCGGCATCAGTTCGCTGAATCGCTTGTACCAGTCATCGTTGACTTCAACAAGTATTCGCCTCGCTGCTGTCTGGCGTGCAACCAAGTTCAGCAGCGACACACGATCACGACGTTCTTCTGCGTCGAGTCTCCGCGGAAGCAACTGCTCAAGCACACGATCGCGATCTGCAGCCGCGGCGGACCAGTCTGTCTCGTACGCATCCAACATCGGCCCAAGGCGGGTGAGCGTTGGCGGATCGCTTGCGAGGATATCGCGAACAATACTGCCAAGGTCAAGCTGCTCCCCTTCCAGCATTTCACCAAAGACTGTCCGCTGACGGCGAATCGCCCTCTCCACCATGGCCCATCGATCAACTTCATCGGCCTGCAGCACAAGCGACAAGTCTCTATCAAAGCTTTCTTGCAGCGTTCTCCGCGTGTTCAGCCAATCTTCAAGTACAACAGTTCGGTCTGATGGAAGTGCATCAGAGCGATTCGCCACCAGTGCTGCCAACTCTTGGCGTGCCCACTCGCGTTGTGACGCCAACCACGCCGCCGCCTCTACGTGATTGTCAATCGAGATTGCCCTTTCACGGACGTTCGCCCATGCTTCCCGCCACTCAGACCAGTCATCTGCTTGCCAATTGCCATGCAGGTTGGCAACGTCCAGGGCCCGAAGCTCCACCATCACTTGCTCCTGAGCCAAGCCGAAAGCCAGTAGATATTCTTGAATCAAGGTGTCGACAACCGCCGCCTGATCGGCGTCCAGATCCATGACCTCAATGATGACCGGAATATCACGACTCATCAGACCGGGAGAAAAGAGGGCTGCGGCCTGCGGCGAGGCCTGACTGAACAAAGCACCAAATATGGCAATGGCTGACAGCAGCATGAATTCCTCCGTAGCAGCGGGTTCGGTAGTCTACGTTGATGGAACAGACCGAGGTTCTCATTATTGGGGCAGGTCCCGTTGGAATTGAAGTTGCGTGGCACCTGCAGCAGGCCCGAATTGAGGTCTTGCACGTGGACGCAGGATCCATCGGGCATACGATCGAGCGGTTCTTTCCGCCATCAACCCGCTTCTTCAGTTCACCAGAACGGCTTGCGATCGCCGGGATCGATATCCCACTGAGCACCCAAGAAAAACTCACCGGCGAAGCCTATTTGGCCTACCTTCGCTCGGTCGTTGCCACACGAAATTTGCCTATCCGCACATTCTGCCGAGTCGTCTCAGCCGAACGAGTCGATGGTGGCGGCTACCGGGTTGGGATGTCTGAACCGAGCGGGAGATGCTGGCAGGTTGAGGCCAAGCGAGTGATACTGGCCTCCGGCGGCACAGATCGCCCGCGACGACTGGGCATTCCAGGCGAAGACCTCCCTCATGTGCACACCTCTCTTGGGGATCCTCATCGATTCTTTCAACGCCGCGTGCTTGTTGTAGGTGGCCGCAATTCGGCCATTGAATCGGCACTGCGATGCTGGCGAGTACATGCCGATGTGGCAATCTCGTATCGCGGCCAAGACATTCACGAACGTGTGAAGTATTGGCTGCGACCAGAAGTCGTGTCGCTTGTCGATGAGGGGCGCATCAAAGCGTTCATGCCAACGCAGGTTCGCAAGATCTTGCCCGACCAGGTCGTACTTGAACATCTCGACAGTGGCGACACCATCAATCTCCCAGTGGACGATGTACTTTTGCAGATCGGCTATGAACAGGACGGCACGCTCTTTCAGCTATTCGGCATATCCACTGAGGGCGAACAAGCATCGCCGGTTCACAACCCCGACACGCTTGAAACCAATCTCCCAGGGGTGTATGTCGCAGGCACCGCCACCGCCGGCACCCAGCGCCGTTTCGCCGCCTATATCGAGACAAGCCACGATCACGGGCCGAGAATCGCGGCAGCCCTCACCGGCGCCCCCCCGCCCCCTGTGGCAGAGGCGAGAGTCTTACCCGAGGCCTAACGCACGTGCAGCGGGATTTCAGCCGCAACTGCTCCAATCGGCTAGCACGGCCAAAACGTCATTTGCATCGGCCACGCCGTCGCCATTGGCATCGATTCCTTCGTACTACAGACGCTCCATTCCACTGCCGTTTGCGATGCCCAACGAAGCCCTCATGACACATACTGAGTGCATTGCCATTTGTGGGGATCTCCCGCCTGCTCATGACGCCGCATCACCGGCGAACCAAATCCTGCCATGGTTGCAAATACCCTCGCAATTCAGGGGCGAGTGTCATCGAATGCGCCTTTGGCGTACTGCACGTGACATCTCCAACGCCCCACCTGCACCGTGGCGACATCAAACCGTATCAGTCGATTTCGCCGCCATGACAGCGGAAGCCGCTCAGCGGCTCTGGCCATGCGATGTTGTTTTCTGACATCAACGCGAGACATCACACTGCCATTTCCGGCTGTCGACTTCACTTCCACAATGACGAGCAGGTGGTGAGCCGGATGAACTACGACGAGATCCAATTCATCATGGCCAACACGTACATTTCGACCAAGTAGTCGCCACCCTCGCAGCCGAAGCCACCACCGCACTGCACGTTCACCCCGTCGACCGATGCTGGCATTCCGCCGGCGAGTGATCACTTCGGCGGAAACCTCGACGATGCAATCGTCACGGCACGTTCACCCATGAGTTTGATGTCATCAAAAATGCCTCGCTGGAGCACCTCACCGATGAATCTACCCTCAGCCTCTTGAGCACGGGACATGGAAATCTGCTGTTGCAGCATACGCTGCACATCGGAGTCATCAAGCGAACGTTGCGGCGGTTCTTGAATGTCAATCACGCTGACCCATATCGTCCAAGTTCCACGTTCAAAGGGCTTCGAAATTTCTCCGGGCTTGAGATCCTTGACATACGGCGTATAAAAAGACGCAAGCGGCAAGTCACCCAGACCGCCGTCTGGCAACTTGAAAGTTTGCCACACACCATCATTGGACATACCCGCCTGTCGAGCGACGACCATAAATGGCTCGCCCGCCTCAATCTCGGCCTGAAGCAATGACACTTGCTCTTCGTTCCCAGCAGTAGACAATCGAATACGACCAAGAGTTACGGTCGATGCCGGCTGGAACTCGTCCTTCCTTGCTCGGTAGCTACGCTCGATATCGCGCCATGACACTACGGTTTGAGACTCGACCTTCTTTCGTAGAACCTCTTGAATCAGCATCTTCTCCTGCTCATCTTCAAGATACTCTTCGATGGTCTTACCTTCTTCTTCGATCAAACGTCTTTCAGCTTCGTGCACAACGCCACCACGTTTAC
>JAQWLT010000023.1 GCA_029247205.1 Phycisphaerales bacterium
CCCCCCACAGCACCTCCGTATTCACGGGGGTGTTGTTGTTTGGCTCAATCAAAATTCCAGCGGATTCGGGATAAGGCTATATACAAATTAGGCCTTGAATTCATCTTCCTGAGTGCCGCTCTGATCGATGCGGTGCTCAAGTTCTGAAACACGATTTTCAAGTTCCTTGGCACATGCCTCGCGTTTACGGATTGCCTCTGTTGCTCGCATCACGACAATGCACCAACATGCCAAGAACACAGTGGATACCGCAACGAGGATAACTACCCATATCATGAGGCCATATTATAGGAAATCGAACTTGCATGTGACACTCTTCGCCACCCCACAGCACCTCCGTATTCACGGGGGTGTTGTTGTTGAGTTGTTGACCTGCCCTATCGGTCCCACCAAAGAAGTAGGCCAATAAGCATCGTGTGGGAGTTGGAGACGCCAATGCCAACGCGGCTCAGGATTCAGGCCTCTATGGCGATGGCCGGATGAGTTGCGCGACGAGAACGGTGCTGCATTCCGGTCAGGCTCCGTCGAGCAGCGGATTCACGGCGAAATCACCGTAGGCCTCGAGGATCAGTTGCAGGTCCTCAACATCGAACACGGGCGCTTCATTGGCGTTGCCTGGGACAAGGTCGGTGAGTTCTGAGTTCTCTTCACCCCAGTGTTCGAAGAGGACCAGAATGTCATGGACGTCAATCGTGGCGTCGAAGTTCATGTCTGCGGTATAGACGCAGTGGTCTAGTGCGGCATTTCCGCCGAAGCTGCTGTAGGTGCCGTCAACTTCTGGCGCGAAGGAGCGTCCACAGTCGATTCTGGAGTTCGAAATCTGCGCCGCTCCACCGGGCTGCACCAGCATCATGTCGCCGCCTTCTTGCGATCGATTGCCGGCGAGGGTGCACCCAAACATGGACAGGTCACCGGATTCGTGTACCCCGATGCAAGCGGCGAGTCGGCCGCGGTTCTTCCAATACATCGTGGCAAGTGACTGGAGGCGTACGTTGATGCCAACCCATACGGCACCGGCGTAGTCTTGCATGGTGGTTGACTTGTTGTTGTACACAACACTCTGCGTCAGAATGACATCAGATGAAGAGGATGGGTGGTTATCTGTGTAGATCGCGCTGCCAAACGCTGCGGTGTTGCTCCCAAAGTAGCACTGAAAGATGGTGATGTCTGAGTGAATTGTCTTCATCCCACCGCCCCAGCCAGCGCGGTTGTTGAGGAACACCGAGTGTTCAATCATTGCGGGATTGCAGTTGGACACGGACAGACCGCCTCCGCTGCCACTCGTGGAGTGAGAGCCAACTTGCGAGATGTTGTCTGCAAAGAAGCAATGCTGGACTGTGAGCCACTCGGAGTTTCTGGCATCGACGCCGCCGCCTCCGTTGTGCGAACGGTTCTCCCTGAACCAGCACTCGTTGAGAGTCACGTGGTCCGAGTCCCAAATCATGACGGCGCCGCCCCTGCGAAATGCCTGATCGTCGTCGTGTTCGCAGTTATGAAACCCAATTCCTGTGAGGGTGATGTTGCTAGAGTCATCGATGAAGAGTCCGCGGGTCGTGCCATTTCCATCGACGACGGTGGTGGCGGGCCCATCGGGAGCGACCAACTCAAGGTCGGTCTTATTGACGATCATCAGTCCAGCTGCCCACGTGCCGGCCGTCAACTCGATGCGGTCGCCAGGAAGGGCGTCATCGATGGCGGCCTGCGGGTCAAAGTACATATGCGATTCACCATCACTGATGCGGTTGGCCATGGGAATGAGCGGGATGTTCGAGCCTCCGATGACTGAATTCGTCAAGTTGGAGAAGTTGGAGAAGTCGAATCCGCCTCCAAAGCCACCGTCCTGGGCGTTGGCATGGGATGCGTAGGCGGCGACGAACATCAAGGCGATTCGAGTTGTGGACATGTTGGGCTCCTCTAGTAGATCCGGGCACATTTCCATCTATGGACAACCTGACGAATTGTGTGCCAAAGCGAGCGGTTTTGTGCATTAAGGGACATCCACCACGAGATTGAAGAAGAGGAGATGGTCGACCTCGAACACCCAAGGATTTTCATCAACCACTCGACCCCAGCAATACCTTCAAGCCTGGCATTGGGAAGACCAGCAAATCACGCTGCTGAACGGCTGATCAAATGGCGGTGCATTGCTCCTGAAGCGGTACGCAAGACCATATATAGAAACAGTTGTTGACCTGCCCTATGAGGCCCTCTCTAATGAGACTTGTGCGGCCTCAGGTCGCCTGTAGGAGAGAGACATGCGATACATCTGCACTTCTATCGTGGCTACGTTGGCGTTGGCTGGGACATCATTCGCTGCAACCATCAACGTGCCAGCGGATTACCCGACGATTCAGGGTGCTATCGATGCTTCAAGCAATGGTGATCGCGTGTTTGTCGCCCCGGGCACGTGGACGGGCATCGGCACATCTGTCATCGACTTTCGTGGCAAAGAGATTAACGTTCGTTCCACTGGCACTCCGGCTGACACAGTGCTCGATGGCGAAGGAGTCAGGCCGGTAGTGCTGATGACGTCTGGCGAAACTTCGTCAACCTCGCTCGAAGGATTCACTGTGACGCGAGGCCTTGGTGCATCTGGGGGAGGCATTCTGATTCAAAATGGAAGCCCGATGATTCTCAACTGCACTATCAGAAGCAACGCAGCTACTAGTAATGGTGGTGGAATCGCTGTCATCAGTGGGAATGCAACCATTAGAGACTGCCTCATTCACCAAAACACGTCTGGCAGCTGGGGTGGTGGCTTGTTTCTGAAACACGGAACCCACGTGATCGAGGCCACGACCCTCTCTTCCAATACAGCCATCAATGGCGGAGGCAGCTTCCAGCACGAAGTGGACGCTGCCAACTGGGACACATGCACCTTTACATCAAATCATGCGGAGCTCGGTGGCGGTGTATTTCATCTCCATTACGCGGACCCGTTTGCGGAGAGTACCTTTCGATCCTGCATCTTCAGTGACAACCATGCTGAATATTATGGTGGCGGTATCGGCCTTGAATGGGGATCACTTGACATCATCGACTGCCAAATCTTAAACAACACTGCATCCGTATTAGGTGGTGGCGTGTACCTGCATCAGACACTAACCGATATCTGGAACACAACGGTATGTGGCAACACGCCTGAACAGTTCAATCACGACGTAAGTGACACGACATTTCACTCATTTGCTTTCGTTGGTCCAGACTGCCCAACTCCAAGTGGCCCATGTTGCCTCCTTGGATGCGCGGTGATAAGCGAAGTCGACTGCCTTGCATTGAGCGGTACCTGGCTTGGCGAAGGTGGCTCATGCAATGACTGCCCGGCAACATGCGAAGGCGACACGGACGGCAACGGTGTCGTCGACATCGAAGACCTACTGGATGTGATTGGCAACTGGGGTGCTTGTCCTTAGTCACCCCCACCACAACCCACTACCCCACAGCACCTCCGTATGCACGGGGGTGTTATTCTTGACGTTGGAGTCACCGCCTTTAAACACATGCTTGGCTGGCACTGCAGGAGATCTAACACATGAGTGATCACACTAAATTGAACAAAACTGTTTCGGTCATTGGGCTTGGCTCAATGGGTTCCGGCATAGCACATACGTTCCTCGACGCGGGGTGCCAAGTCTCGGTGTGGAATCGATCCCGCGAGAAGATCGATTCGCTTGTCTCAAGTGGAGCCAGTGCTTGTAATGGACCTGAAGATGCGATTAAAGCAAACACACATGTCGTTGTCTGTCTCACTGACTACTCGGCGTGGAAGAAGATCATCGAAGAGCATGATCTCCAAGGCCACTTTGAAGGAACGTGCATTATCCAACTGACGACCGGGACAATCGAGGAAGTGCAGTGGCACTCGTCGTTTATTGAGGAGCATGGCGGTCGCGTTGCCGATGGCGCGGTGATGTGCTATCCAAGAGATCTTGGTACCGACGCTGGATCTCTACTCATGGCAGGCCCACCCAATGTGCTTCAAGAGTGCGATCCACTTCTTCGCGTTCTTGCACCGACTTGGACGAATCTGGGCGAAGACATCAAAAAGCCCACGATTCTGAGTCGAGCACTGATGGTCGATGTCGGATTGTCACTGATCGGCACTGTCAACGGCGTGGCAATTGCCCGCGAAGGTGGCATTTCACTCGATGCATTTCTACAGCACACCAACAACGTCGGCGCGATTCTTCCCGCCGAGAAGGCCCGACTTATAGAGGCCATTCGAAATGGCGACACCGAGAAGACCCAAGCGTCCATTAACTCCTGGGGAGAAGGACAAAAAGCGGTTCACTCCGTTGCAAAATCGCTCGGGACGAATCTTGTACTTCAGAATGCAGTACAGACGGTCTTCGAGGAGGCTGAGCAAATGGGATTGGGAAAGCAGGATCTTTCAGCGCTGTTCAACGTGTTTACCCCAGCCCAGTGAGATGAAGAACAGATTTGAATCTGTTCTTAACTTCCGTAGATAGTCTTGCGTACCGCTTCAGGAGCAATGCTTGGAGGCCTCTCTCGACATGCAATTTTTGATGCCCACGTTTCATCACAACCTTGACTGACATCGCAGGAGATCCCGCACATGAGTGACCATCGGGAGACTAGATTGTCGAATCCTCGAATCTCCAGATTCTTCATGAACACCACCCTGGTTGTCGGCTCCATCGGCTACTTCATCGGATTCTCAAAGCTTGGCTCAGATGGATGCCAAGCAGCTGTGAGCCCAGTTGCTCTTCTCTCAGTCGGGATAGTTGGAATTCTGTCAATGGTTCGGCACTCGGTGTTCCACCGCAGTGATGCAATACGAATGGGCTGGGATCAGGGACATCGCAACAACTTTCAGATCGAGGTCGGGTTTGCGAACCTTGCAATCGGCTTGCCCGCAGTCATCGCCGTCGCACTCAACCTGCACGTGCTCGTCCAGTCTGCGTTCGTGTTCGTCTATGCCTTGTATTTTATCCAGGTCGCGGCGCTCGTATTGCTGGACCGCGATGATGGCCAAATCAACTGGGCACGGCTGATCTTGATCCTGATGCAAGCCGGTCTGCTGGGGTACTTTTCAATCTCTGCGATTGCCGCAGAATGGAACCAGCAAACTTCCTGAGTTTCTTTCTCTCCCCACCGCAGAAACCACCATAACCCACTACCCAACAGCACCCCCGTGAATACGGGGGTGCTGTTGTTAAGAAGGTGGCGAAAGTGGATGCTGCAGATCTGCATCTGCAGCAGATCAACTCGTCCAATACTTTATTCAATGGCAATCACCCCATTCGCCAATCAACTCCAGAAGATCGTTGATAGCTACCACGCCATCTTCATCCATATCTGAGGCACAACCAGTACATGGGCCCCATGCTTCAATCAGTTGGAGTAGATCTTCGACGTCAACATGATGGTCTCCATCAAGATCACCGTGGCAATGCTCTTCTTCTGCCCAGTTCTCTGCAACCCACTCGACGGCAGCTTCATGATCATCCTCACTCGCTTCATTATTGAAGACGATCCAGAAGGGCTCACAATGCTCCGGGCCATCTCCCGTTGAATACATCTCAAGCTCAACGACATAGATCCCTTCAGCGGCATCGTCTCCAGTGGAGTTGCCAAGAAAGAAACCAACATGCCGGTGAAGTCCGCCATCGGGCTGAACTGCAAGATCAAAACCGCTAACAGGCGAGTCGGCAATCTCAAATGAGAACGTGCCGAAACTGACTGTGATTGTCTCATCGATTCCTGAGTCGAATCCAGAACCATTCCAACGACCCAAGCCAGCTAGTGCATTCCAGCCAACTCGCAGTGCAGGATCGAATGTGCCAGGAAATGCTTCCCAGCCGGGCTCGTCTGTGTAACCAGCTACCCCAGACTCACCAAACTCTGATTCAAATGTTCGCACATCTGCTTCAACATCATCCTCGTCAATCAAACCGGTAAAGATCTCACCCGACTCCACGCCTACAAAGACATCACCTGCATGGCCCTCATGGCCATCGTCACCTCCTGCAGTTGCACTCTGAAATGCAAGGAGCGATGTGGTTAATGACAGCATGCCAAATGCGCGCAGTAATGACCCGGGGCGTTTGTGATCGATACTTAAATAACTAATCATTCTCTCTGCCTTCTTTGTTGCGAACGTTAATGGAGAAAAAACTCTTTGAACTAAAAACTTCGCCCCGCCACTTCGGGATCAAACCGATTCGATGTTGGACTTGTATATGCCTTCCCGAAGGAAAGCGTCTCAACGTGGCCATCAACAAATCCGTAGTTGGACTGCGCAGTCTTCGACCCTTTCTCGCCGTCAACGATGTTGGTTTCGACTTGGTTAGAAGCCAGCACAGCTGGAGCATCTGGATGCGCATCACTGATCCACCAGTTTTCAATATGCACGTGATCGGCCCCGGCATACGAACCTGTTCCAGTCATATGAAGAAAGTGGATCGTGTTGGATGGATTCTTTACCCGACTCAAACAATCTGCAGCATCCAACGGATTGATCGCCGCAGCCGGGGAATGTGTGCGTGATAGGTAGTTGTTCCAGCCATAACTTGTACGACGGAATCTGTCGGAAGTTCCTTCAATAGGCATCGTCCAATGAGGGCTCAGATCTAAGGGTGAACGCACGTGTGCTTTGATATCGACGTGCTCACCTATCAAATTGAGCCAGGCAATCTCCTGATTCTCAAGGCCACCATGAGAAAGACCGGCATCAGCAAACCGCCCATTGGAGTCGATGGCATATTGATAATGAGCTATCTGCAGCGCTCTCAGATTCGACTTGTCTACCGCAACATGCACTCGATGCGAAGCCGCCGCCAAAGATGGCAGTAGCAACGCTGCCAGAATGCCAAGGACAACAATCACAGCCAATAACTCCACGATGGAAAAACCAGGTACACCCGCTCTTGAACTGACCTGGCCATTGAGTACTACTTTGGTGCGCTCAGACACAAAATCACAGCAATCGAAAACTGATGTGGGCCGCCTGTTCTTGAAGACAAGGTTTTGCGTGCCTGACATTTACGGACTCTTATGTGGTTCGGGATAATGGAGTACAGACCGGCAGTACAGCCTCTAGAGTACGCCTGTTGACATCGCAATGCCAACAACTATTGGCATTCCTTTGTCATTTGTTTGCAAATGAGCAGTTGCCGTTATCGGACTTACGTGCCAAAGAGATGCGTATGGCGATCGAAACAGGCGGAAGCGGCCAGTGAGGTCCGTTGGGCCACCAAACGGCCCTTTCGCTCGACGAGCTCCACCCACAGCACCTTCGTATGTACGAGGGTGTGGTTGTTCTGCAACAACCCTCAGAACGATGCTGTGTTCAGTTTGTCAGATCAGACATGCGATCACCGAGCCAGAAGTGCGTCCAGTTCCCATGGGATCGCATCATGGCGATGATCGCATAGGTGCATGCGACGATATTTCCCAAAATCAGCAACAGAATGATCCAACAGATGGCGGTGATGCGAGAGTCTTCTCGGTAAAGGATCCAGCAGCCGAAGAGAAGGAACCCAAGATAAAGATCCACCATCGACAACTGGAACCACGGAAGCGGAAATAGCATCTTCGCCTCATGGATAAAGTTGCCGAAGACGAGTGCATAGACGATGGTGGCCGCAATCACTACGGCACCAATAATGAGAAAAGTTCGGCATCTGCGCATAGTCTTGAGACCCCATTCACCAAGTCGCTGCATGCGACTAAGCGTCATCGAACTGAACTGTATCGAGTGCGCTGCCCCTGCTTTGAGTAGATGATCTGCTGCACGTCGATTAATCCTGAGCGAAAGGCCGCCGCACAGCCATGTAGGTAGAAATTCCACTGCCTGCGGAACCGGTCTCCATGCCGATCGCGAAGCTCATCCCACCCATTATTGAAACGCTCTACCCAGGACATCAGCGTTTGATCGTAGTCAGCTGAGAATCGGTGCCAATCCTCAATCTGCAACTGCGTTCCACGCAATTCGACCAGTTCACTGGGAAGCGGAAGATAGCCGTCGGGGAAGATGTACTTCAGAAGCCACAATACGAACTGATCCATGCGGCGATTGGATGTCCGACTGAGCATGTCGCCGGTAATGACCTGCAGGCCGAAAATTCCTCCGTCTGCAAGGCAATGATTGACGGCCTGAAAAAATCGCGGAACGTTTCGTCGTCCCACCGCTTCGATCATCTCGATCGAGACGATGCGATCGAACTGCTCAGAAAGATCTCGATAATCCTGAATTCTGATGTCGACGGGAAGGCCTATGCACCGGCTGGAAGCTACTTCAGCCTGTTCACTAGATACGGTGATGCCAGTGACATGTACACCATGCTCGGACGCAGCATGATGAGCAAAGTTACCCCAGCCGCAACCAATGTCCAGGACCCGCATGCCAGGCCGAAGATCGAGTTTTTGACACATCAGTTCAAGCTTGGCTTCCTGCGCCGTGTCTAGATCATCGGCATCCGCCCAGTACCCGCTTGTGTAGGTCATGCTTCGGTCAAGCATCACACGAAAGAGATCGTTCCCAAGATCGTAGTGTTCACGGCCAATCTTGAATGCCCCGCGTCCGGCCTGACGGTCAAACAGCCGAGACAATAGTGACGACAGAATAATTCCTGCGAAGGAGGATGGAGGCAAACGCTCGGGAGGACTCTGAAAGATACGAGTGAGAAAATCATCGAGCTGATCGACTTCCCACAGCCCATCCATGTAGGACTCCCCAAGGCCGAACATTCCGCTCTTACGGATCTGGCGGAGTGCGACTGGATCAGAAATAGCCTGAGCGATAACCATTGATTCGGTGGTATCAACACTGGGTTGTATGTTCGGCTTCCGCAGAAGTGTGCAAGTCATGAACGACGATCTTCCCTTGAACCCTGTTTCCCCCGAGTGAACTTGGATGAACTCTCAGCATACCGCAGTAGGCGGTTCCGAATCCAGTACCAGACCGAACTCCTCGATGCTGGGATCGTTCTGATATCCACAGGGGCTGGCTTCGACCTTGGTCGCAGTCCACCACGCAAACGCAATAGGATTGCCTGCCACTGGATTCTCGCCATGATCACCGTGGCGGCCAATGGCATACGGAGCAGAGTCGTTGCCAGCGAACCAGACGTCAACGCCCTCCCCCGGCCGTCCATTGACGCAGTAAACACCGTCCGCCCCTCCTGTTCGAGCGCGATGCTCGCCGAGAACCTGTCATCGGTGCACTGGATCTGGACTAAATACTCCCCATCATCCGAGAGAAATGGCGAGACATAGAACCGCTTCTTAAAACGAAACTTGTGCATGCCGTTGTAGTCGGATTCCGCATCAGCCGCGGCGATGTAATGGTGCATTTCTCCAAAGGTATTCCGCACCTCGGCTACGATCGCACGCAACGTGTCATCCGCACCACGACACATATAGAAGTTCACTGGATTGAAAACGTAGCCTGCGATCCGGGGAATGGTCATCAACATTATTTTGTCATCTTCGACGTCAATGCCATGTAATGAAACCCTATCAACGATCCTCTGCCGTATCGAACCGGCTCCCGGGCCGGCGTAATCATCGTCTCGGATGCCAACCAGCGAAAAACGGTTTCGCCCAAAGCCCCGCACGGTCCTATCCAGAAGATCGAGCTCATCGAGGTCTATGCCAAACCAATAGATCCGGTAGCGGAACTCGTGGTGGACTGGTGCCAACCGTGCATGCACGGTCGTTCCTCGGTAGATGCGAGACCTCACTGCACGCATTTGAGTCGCCTTGCCACTTCGAATGCGGATGCAACTGCATCCTCGTGGAATCCATATCCCATATAGCTCCCACAGAAATGTGTGTTGCGAGCGCCATCAAGATCCTTGATCGCATGCTGTGATTCAACAGATCTCGGGGTATATGCCGGATGAGAGTAGTCCACAGAGTAGATCACTGAATCCGGATGTACAGGCTTCTGGAGATTCAGAGAGACGAGATAATCACGTTGCCCGTCCAGCCCCTGCAGCCGATTCATGGAGTACGTGATCGGAACCGGATCACCAGGCTCAGCTCCTGCAGGACGACGATAGTTCCATGAGGCCCAGAGTCGCCGGTCGGCAGGCATCACCGAAGCATCCGAATGAAGAATGACCGAACTAGTGTGATATCTCCAAGGGCCAAGCGCCGAACGTTCCTCAGAAGATGGGTCAGCCAGCAACCCGAGGGAGAGGTCAGCATGCGTTGCGAGTACGACATGGTCGAACCGCATCACGGCGCCGCCTTGCACATCGACGACCACACCGTTATCAAGTCGTCGCACTGACCGGACTGGCGAGTTCTTCATGATGGTGCCCGAGAAGAGTTGGATGAATCGATCTACGTAGGCGCGGCTGCCACCGACCACGGTCTGCCACTGCGGGATGTCATGAACCTGAATCATGCCGTGGTTGTGGAAGAACCGAAGGAATGTCTCTGCAGGAAAATCCAGCATGTCCTTGTCCGGACTCGACCAGACCGAGGCAGCCAGTGGGATCAGATAATTGTGGACGAAGAAGTCGTCCATGCCAATCGCGTCAAGGTATGAACCGAGCGACGTGATGCCGAGATCGCCCCGAGAGAGCGACGCCATCGCCTTTCTCGCGAATCGGCGCCGCGAGAAAAACAGACTGAGAAAACGAGGGTTGAACAGATTTTTTCTATACCGGGAGAACTCGCGCAGCGATGGGCCGACGTAGCCAAAGCCACTCCTTTCGCATGAGAAGCCAAATGACATATCGCTGTCACGGCGTTCAATACCCCACTCGTCGAGCAGCCTGTAGAAGTTGGGATAGTTCCGCTTGTTACAAACAATGAAGCCTGTATCCACTGGAACCGTCGAGCTTCCCTCATCTACAGTGATCGTGTTCGTGTGACCACCAATGCGATCATCTGCTTCGATGAGCGTAACGTCGTGACGGGATGAAAGAAGCCACGATGCCGATATCCCGGCAACGCCCCCTCCGACGACCGCGATCTTCAGTCGATCTGCATTCGTTTCCATATCTTCCTCATGATTACGGCGTAGATCGGCATTGGAAGTATCCGAAGGAACTTGATGAACCAGTTGAACGGTATCGGGAAGGTGATCTCGTGCTTCTTACGCTCGATCCCTCGGCAGATGATGCGAGCAGCCTTGTCCGAATCAATCATGAATGGCATCTTGAACTCGTTCTTGTCGGTCAAAGGTGTCTTCACGAACCCAGGATTCACGATGGTCACTGCGATGCCACGCTCCTCGACATCGAATCGCATCGACTCGAGAAAGTGAATTAACGCAGCCTTGCTCGCCCCGTAGGCAGCGGCGGAGGGAACTCCCCGATACCCCGCAATGCTCGCGACACCAACGATATGGCCTGAGCCAGAACGCAGCATGTCAGGAAGTACGGCTTCGATACAGTTCAATGCGCCCGCATAGTTCAGATTCATCAAGGACATATATTCTCCGACATCCAACCCGTCGACGTCGGTACGCAGATGCGTCCCAGCATTCGCAATCAGAATGTCGATGCCACCCATTTCACGCCGCATGGTCTCGGCGACCTCCCGCATTGATGACTGGTCCGTGACATCGCCAGGCAGCACCAGAGCATGCCCTCCAACTTGCTCGATGTCTCTTTGCACCTGCTCCAACTTGTCCTGACTCCGTGCCGTGAGTCCAATATGTGCCCCACGCCGGGCGAATTCGAGCGCCACCGCTCGCCCGATTCCATAGCTCCCACCGGTCAGCCAGATCCGATTTTCAGACATTGTGCGGGGTGATGTGCGCATGAAGAGATCAAGGCCTTTCCGAGAGCGTGCAAGCCTATAGGATAGGCTTCAAAATAGATTGATCAGATTCTCTTGCTTAGAAATCCCAGATCGCGCTGCCAGCATGGAATCTAATCTCGAAGCAACCGCTTCTCACGCGATTTCTCATACATCTACTTGCTCCATGCATCGCCTCCGCTGGATCATGCGACGACTGCTCACTCCTCCTGCATGTGCAGGAGACAGAGGCGGCACCGGTGTTCTTGTTGAGATGGCGGCGCAGTGCTGCTAAAGAGATACGTAAGACCATCTATGTAAATAGTTATTGACCCCCCATGATGCTCTGCTAAACTAGGATTACTGCTAAACTAGGATTACTGGTGGCCTGAGGACGAGAGAAAGAAACTCAATGAGAGAGAGAAGCCCATTGCGCTATATCTGCACTTCTACCGTGGCCACGTTGGTGCTGGCTGCCTTCGCTGTCGCGGACACCCACACCGTGTTAGCAAATGACACTTCATTTGCACCAGACGCTATTGACGTGGCCCCAGGCGACACCATCATCTGGCAGTACAACAGTGGCTATCCCCATACGGTGACCTCCGGCATTGCCTGTGCGGCAGACGGCCTATTCCATGGCGAACTGCAAAATGGCGGCGATACGTTCACGTGGGAAGTGCCCCTCGATGCATCTGGCGACATCCCCTACTTCTGCGAGCCCCATTGCAAGATGGGCATGGATGGGATCATTACGGTCATTGGCCCAACTGTGCTCAATGTGCCCGCTGACTACCCGACCATTGCAAGTGCCATCATGGCAGCAACTCCTGGCAATGTGATCGCCATTGCCCAAGGCACGTACTACGAATCGGGACTCATGACTGGAGTTCCGAACCTCACGATCACTGGCGCTATAGATGCAAATGGATCACCTGCTGTAACGATTGACGGGCAAGGCACTGCAAATATTCTGCTAGGTATCGGCCAGGTTGATTCATCAGGTACGACTGTGGAAAACATTACGTTCACGGGATCAATAGGCAACGCGTTATGGATCTACCACTACGCTCCTACAATCCGCAACTGCACCTTCACCGGCATCATCAGCGAGTGGGGGGGCGCAGCGATCTGGAGTAGCGACAGCGAGGCCCTCATCGAGGGCTGCCGGTTCGTGGGCAACGACGCGGGCGATTCAGGCAACATCCTCTTCAACAAGTCCATCTCCGGCGACAACCCGGGCCTGCTCGCCCGTAACTGCTCCTTCGAGGACAATCAGGGGCGGGCCATCGCGCAGATCCAATACACCACCGCCGGTATCCAGGACTGCACGTTCCGCAACAACACGGCAACGGCCGCGATTTCCACCTGGGGATCTGGAGGCATGGTGATGGTGTCGGACACGCTCTTCTGCGAGAACGATGCCGCAGCGATCGAAGGCCCCTGGGATGACGGTGGCGGCAACGAGTTCGACGACGTCTGCCCGGTTGACTGCCCCGGCGACCTCAACGGCGATGCAACTACTGGTGTTGACGATCTGCTGACCTTGCTTGAAGCCTTTGAGGCCAGCGATGGCGGGGACTGCGATGGCGATGGCGACACAGATGTAGATGATCTACTCCTGCTTGTCTCCGCATGGGGCGACTGCGCGTAATCACCCCCCACCCCACACACCCACTACAACCCACCACCCCACAGCACCTCCGTATGAACGGGGGTGTTGTTGTGTACGCATAATCAGATTCTGACTCGACGCCGAATAGTTAGTATTGACAACATGAATTCAGAAGAGAACCCCCGTTCGCGAATGGAAAAAGAGG
>JAQWLT010000028.1 GCA_029247205.1 Phycisphaerales bacterium
GCCTCCGATGGGGCTTGTTCGCACAGCACCGACGGCGAATGACTCCAACATCCATTCGCCTAGATACAAGGCGACAGCCGCCACCGCAGCACCAACTGCGGCAGGCTTCCAACGAAGTTTTCCCGCCGGGATAAATCGGTAGGCCAGCATGACAAAGAGCCATACAGCGAGAAGGCTCAGCGCGATGCCGCCTACTTGAGCAAGCACCGAAATGCCAGTCGCCTCAAGTTGGCGAGTCATATCAGTCAACACTGCGAGGCCCCATGTTGCAAGGGCCGGACCAACCACAAGCAGCAGCACCGACACGATCACCCGCGCCCACGTACTCCGTCGCTTTGTACCTGCACCAATAACGCTCAGACTTACTTCAATCTCAGCAAACAGGCGATAGACCGCCCACAACAGCACCACAATGCCAACCCATGTAATTCCTGTCACGTCGTACTCAAACGCATTTCTCACAAGATCTTCAAGCCAAGTTCCGAGATCAGTGGTCTCACCAGCCTTGTTTCCGCTCGGGATGAGTACATGCTGTAGTCCCAGACGGTCAAGCAGATTGTGCACCGTCTGAAGAAACGTATCCTTCGACACCGAGTTTCTGACCACGACTCCTACCAATACTAAAAGAGGGAGGAGCGAAAACAGCACGCGATAGGACAACGCCGCGGCCATCATGCCAGCTCGATTACGCCGCAATCGTAGTACGGCAAGACGGGCAATTTCAAGAATGAATCGAATCTGCCGGTCGCGACCAGTCAATTCCCCCCATTGCCTCGTCCATAGGCGGTTCCGGAAGTTCTGCCAAGATTTCCACTGCTTTCGAAGTCCCACGACGCTCCTCTCGCCCCACTCTTGCGAGGCAGTACGGTAGCCTATGCGGCTGCGCATACATGCTATGCCATTCCTCGGGAAACCCACCGCCATGACACATCCACAACAACCCGACGATATTGCCCCTGGCTGGAGCATCGAGCCCGAATCGGAATCGACTGACCCTGATGGCCAACGCAAATCTGGAAGAGGTAGCGGCGTCGACTTCCTCAAAGACGCCAGCCGTGGCCCACGCCTGCAGAAGGTGCTTGCTGCTGCAGGCATCGCATCAAGGCGTGCCTGTGAAGTTCTCATTGAGGAAGGCGCCGTCCGTGTCAATGGCATGCAGGTCAAGGGCCTGCCGGCTTGGGTGAATCCTGTGCAAGACACCATCACCGTGCACGGACAGCGAGTCAGGACGGGGGCCCCGAGCGTGTGCGTCATGCTCTACAAACCTCGCGGCATCGTGTGCACAAGTTCAGATCCCGAAGACCGCAAACGGGCCATCGATCTCGTGCAGCATCCCAAAAAGGTGCGACTCTTCAGCATTGGCCGCCTCGACATGGACTCTTCAGGACTGCTATTGCTCACCAATGACGGCGAGTTGTCCAACCTACTCTCGCACCCATCAAATCATGTGCACCGCGTCTATGACATCACCGTCAACGGCGAGGTTGACTCAGCAATGGTTTGGCGCCTTGAGAGAGGGATCAATCTTCCTGAAGAACACACGGGGCGACCTCGCGTCGCGAGATTCGAGTCTGTTCGAATCATTCGTTCACAACGTGAGCGAACGAAGATGCGAGTGGTCTTGACAGAGGGTCGAAATCGCCAAATTCGCCGCATGATGATGGCGCTTGGACATCCAGTTCGCAAGCTTCGACGGGTTGCTATCGGCCCACTGAAGTTGGCCGATCTTCGCCCAGGACAGTGGCGAGACTTGACCGAACGAGAAATCAAACAGTTGCGTGATGCTGCAGCGAAGCGATCCAAACGGAAACGGCATACACAGCGGCGGCCAAAGAACACACCGGAAGAACGCTAGCCTTCCTCAGTGTCCTCTTCACGCAGCACAAGGCGAATCGGGCCACGATCGTCTTGCTCAAAGCGAACCTCAAATCGTCGTACCAGTTCGAGCACAGCCAAAAACATGCCTACTCGCTGAACAGGCTGCTGGCCAGCAAAGGCGTCTTGCAGTGTGAGCGCACGTCCACCCCGACGGACGAGCCGATCGAGCAAGTCTTGCTCGTACAACGCTATCGGCGTGTCATCAAGTTCAACTACATGATCTCCGAGCCGAGCAAAGTCAATCGCAGCAGCGATTCGCTCGTAGGCGTCAGCCAGATCCATGGCATGCACATCATCAAGTTCGTGACCCTCAGGAAGCACAGGCAAGGTGCCACGCTCACATCCGATTCGCAGGCCAATGCGACTGCCAAACTCATGACGCTGAGAATTCATCGCGTCACCAGCAGCCCGAATTCTTTGATACGCAAGCAACTGCCGAATGAGTTCGTCCCGCGGATCACCCGACGCATCTTCCCCGCCGTCCTCACTGCTTGCAGCCTCGGGGGGCGCAATTGATCGTGACTTAATCTCTATGAGCGTCGCAGCCATCACCAGAAACTCGCCCGCCTGCTCAATGTCCACATCATCACGCTGGGTGTGCCGCAGCACTTCGAGGTACTGATCGGTCAATTCAGCGATCGGAATGTCCTGCAGATCGACCTCTGCCCGTCTCACCAGAAAGAGCAGCAGATCGAGAGGCCCTTCAAATGCCTCGAGGCTGACCCGATAGTCTTTCTGGCTTGTATGGGAGGCGTTCATGCGTGAGTTCCTGCGGGGGATACAATGGGCTGCACAGCCCCCCCGAAGCGGGACTTGAGCATCCTAACCCTTGCCAGCCTGACTTGCGGCGACGGACACGCATGACACAGAATACACCCACATCAACCACCAGTACTTCACCTAGGCAGATTGTCTCAGACGTGCTCCGCGAAGAGGCCGCTGCACTCGAGACTATCCGGCAAAGCATTGATGCTGACGGCGAAGCTGCCAAACAGTGGGACGCCGCCATCAAACTTGTTGATGCATGCCAGGGTCATCTCGTCGTGACCGGCATGGGAAAGTCCGGACTTGTGGGAGCAAAGATCTCCGCCACATTCTCGTCGCTTGGAATTCCATCTCACGTCGTTCATCCGGCTGATGCCGTGCATGGAGATCTCGGCGCAATCCGCTCAGGTGATGTCGTGATGCTGCTGAGTTACTCAGGCAGCACGGCAGAGATCGTCGACCTTGCCAATATCCTCCGAGCCGACGGCGTCAAGCGTCTGGGTATTTCTCGCGGCGAAGACACCCATCTGGCAAAACTATGTGATGCTCATCTTGCTCTCGGGGATTTTTCAGAAGCAGGCCCATTGAGCCTTGCCCCAACAACTTCTACCACCGCCACGCTGGCCTGCGGCGACGCACTTGCTCTTGCCATCGCGCACCAACGATCATTCTCCGCCTCTGATTTCAGAGCTCGCCATCCAGGCGGATCGCTCGGCGCGATGCTTCGACCGATCAACGAATTGATTCGCTTTCGTGCTGGGACAAATCTCACGACGACGACGGCAGATCAAACGGTTGACGAAGCGTTGAAGCGATCTGCTCTTGATCACGCCGGCCCAGTGCGACATGCTGGCGCTGTATTGGTATTGGATCAAGACGAACGCGTCACAGGACTCTTTACTGACGGCGACCTACGAAGACTCGTGATTGACGACCCTGCCGGGCTGAATCGCCCCATTGGCGAAGTCATGACCAGCAACCCACTGACCATTCAACACACCGCTACTGTTGGCGAGGCTCGCACCCTCGTGGCCGAACACCGCATCGATGAAATCCCTGTTGTTGATCAGGATGGCCGTGCAGTCGGCATCATCGACGTCCAGGATCTCATTGCTCCTCGCGTGGCGGTGGACTGACCTCATGTCGATTGTTGTGGCACTTCGACAACAAAACCGCATCACTATGGCGGCTGACACGCTCGCTGTTTTTGGCGAGGGCATGGCCATTGATGAATCCAACGCTCGGGCCGTCAAAATTCTGCCGATCGGCGATGCGATCCTTGGCGGCACTGGATGGGCCGTCTACGACGACATCCTGGACCACTTTCTGACCAATGCCCAGCCTCCTCGGCTGCACAACAGACGTGACATCTATGCGTTCTTTCTTGAGTTCTGGAAAGCACTGCGAGAAACGTATTCATTGGTCAACGAACAAGCCGCAACGAAGGAGACGCCGTTTGGTGATCTCGATGCCACGTTTCTCCTTGCATCACCCGGCGGTCTCTTCAAAATTTCAAGTGATATGGGCGTAACTGAGTTCCACCAGTATCACGCCATTGGATCAGGTTCCGAATATGCCATTGGCGCCCTGCACGCACTTACAGCAGACGCGTCCAAATCAAGCGATGACATTGTCCGAGCGGCCTGCCAAGCAGCAATAGACGTCGATACATTTTGTGGTGGTTCAATCGATGTACACACTGTCGAGTGCACGGTCACATGAGCACGCCCGCCCGGGAATCTCGTGGCCTTGGCTGGAGACTTGGCGGCATCGGCGCCGCCATTTCTGTCACATTGCTCATTCTGCTTTTCTTGTTTGACCAAGCGAGCAAGCGGCCAGAAGAAGTCAACAATGCCGAAGTGACTGAACTCATTGCGCCGAGCCCACTCGACACCAACGCCGGTACCGCTGCCGGAATAACCGACCCCAATCTCTCGGTGTCGCTCCCAGAAGGCGGATGGCTGCAAATTGCAGGCCCCGACGGACAACTCGCTCAACAGTACCGATTCACACATCTCGATCCGAACCCAGCTGATCTGCCGACCAATTGGATTCAAATGCAGGACCCTGAACTCGAACTGTTCATGGGCGGCGGCCGACTGGTCACCCTTGCTGGACGCGAGGCTGATGCCTACGCACCTCGCCGAGCGCTCGAAGAGGGCCGACTCATCGGCGATGTCGTTATTCGCATGTTCGAGCAGACGCGAGGCGGCTATGCAGACCCTGCTATCGATCCGCCAGCCTTGACGATCACGACCGACGCTGCAGCGTTTGACAACCTATCAGGCCGAATCACATGCGAAGGTCTCTTGGACATCGTCACACCAACCGAGCATATGGTTGGCCGCGGTCTGCAATTGCTACTCAATGACCGCGACAACCGAATTGAATATTTGGAGATCGCAAGCCTCGATTATCTCCTGCTCCGCGATGTGTCTCAACACGCGAAAGTTCAGCGGCCATCTCACATTGTTCGCCGAAAACTACCAACAGCCCGTGTGATTCCAGTCGTCATGGGACAAGATGCTGTGCCCACCTTCTATCGACTGACACTGCACGATCAGGTTCGTATCAAGCAAGCTCCTGCCAAGTCAGTACCCAACGCGTTGCCGCGAATTGCGACCGCAGATGATCTGCACGTGATCTTCTCATTCGAGTCTGGTGCCTTCGGTTCACGGACAGCACCTGCAACAGCATCTGTACCACTCAGTCCGCCGCTTCTGATGTGCGCCATGGCGATTGGCATGACGCCGCCCGAACCAGCCCCGCAGGAAGTACTCGTGACTTGCCAAGGCCCGCTCACCATGGTGCCGCTGGAGGACGGCGAGGACCGACCGGCCAATGCAAAGGACACACGACTAGAACTCGTCGGGACGCCGACCCGCGTCTTTGATGCCAATGAAGGCATTGCAGCGAGTTGCGATCAAATCACTTGGAACTCTGCAGATGAACGCTTCGACTTAGCAGCCACCTCGCCACAGCAAGTACTGATTACCACCGACGATCTCACACTACAAAGTACGCATGCATGGGTTCGCCCAGACGCGGGCCTTGGAGGCATCAATGGCGCTGGTACTGCAACCCTTGTTGATGTCTCACAGCAGAACTTGACTACCCCGACCTCAACTGAGGCCACAACCATCACATGGATGCAAGGGGTTGACCTGAAGTTCGAACCTACGGATGCACGCGAGCAAGGCTTGCGTTCAATTCGATTCCTGCAAACGGTTCTCGTCCAAAGCCCCGACGGAACGATCTCGGCAGACGACCTACAGATGCGATTTAAGCCAGGCCCTGACGGCAAGGCGATCCCTGATCGACTCATCGGGAACGGTGGCGTGCGGGCCGCGAATGAAGGCCAAGTACTCTGGGCCGATGAATTGCTTGCAACGCTTGAGCCCACCGGAACTCAGCAATCTGATGATACGCAGTCATTTGAAGTACGAGACGTTCTTGCAACCGGCAATGTGCAGATTCGCATGAAGGATGGCGGGCGTGCTTGGGCGGACCAACTCAAGGGCGATGCAGCCCAAGAGTCGGTTGAGTTACTCGGCAAGAACGTGACTGTCGCCCGTGGTGAAGTCACCATGGAACATGGCACATCCCTGCGGCTTGAACGTCTCGCAGGAACTGCGGAATGGCCGGGTCCGGGCCGGGCGCTCATGCTAAAAAACCCTGCAAACCTATCCAGCGACTCACGCACCCCCCGCCCGCTGACGCCGGAGGTCCCTGGCGAGGAAGACAGCGAAATCACATGGACCTCGTCCCTTCATATTGAATTCGACCCCGACGCAGAACAAGAAGACGCTGCCATGCGATCCATTTCCTTTAATGGTGACGTCGCGGTCACCAGCCCTGATGGAACCATCGCTGCTGAGGCATTGACGATGGAATTCGTGCCAGACCAGACTGGACGTGCAGCACCCGACCGACTGGTGTGCGAGCGGCGTGTCCGAGCCCATAGCGACGGGCAAACACTGTGGGCTGACCACCTCGTTGCAACCCTTGGACCCGCTGAGGAGGCTGCGCAAGACATACAAGACACAAGCATTGGCGGCAACATCACACTCCGTGACTTTGAAGCAATGGGCGATGTGCAGGTGTTAATGAAGGATGGCGGCCGAGGCTTTGCCGACACCCTTGTTGGCGATGCAGCCCAGGAAACAGTGCGACTGACCGGCAGCGAAGTGCTCATTGCTCGTCAGGATGTACTTATCGACCGCGGCGAAGACCTTCGCATCGATCGGCTCGCTGGAACCGCTGACTGGGTTGGCAGCGGAAGATCTCGAATGCTCGCTAACCCACTGAAACTCGACATGGACAGTCGAATTCCGTTGCCACGAGTCGTTGGGCGGCCAGGTGACCCGCGCGTCACGATGCGAACAACGTGGAACACATCGCTGCACTACGACAGTCTCTTTGCTGATGGCGCTGGAGCCATGGATCTCGTTGGAAATGTAGACAGTGTGGTTGACCGATCCGAAGTCCAGCGAAGCAGCCTTCAGGGCGACTCTGTTCGACTGGAGTTTGTACGAATCGATCAATTGGCGCAGCAAGCACCGACAGGCGACGATCCTTTCGCAGCCGGAAGCCGCGCCCTCCATCGCTTGATCGCCCGTGGCCATGCCAGACTCGAGTCTCGCACGTGGGAGACACCAGCACGAAAGAAACTCCCCCGCGTCTTCTATGTTGGCGCCGAGCACATTACGTGGAATGACCTCGACACTGAGGCGGTCATCACTGGCAATGGAGACATCGTGATTCGAGAACCAGCATGGGCGGCCGGGCAGTCTGGCAAGTCCAATAACGGTGGCCCATTTTCAGGGCCAGGCACAAGCCGATTTGTGTGGGCTGAACGACTCGACCTTGTACATGAAGCGGACGATCGCTTTCATATGACCATGGTGGGCGATGTCGAGGGCCTGTGGAAGAGCGCCTCCCGAGATCATGACATTGCCACCATCACGGCTGATCAGGTCGCTGTTCTCACTCGCAGAGGCGAAACTGAAGTCAGAACCGATGCTCCACTGCAACTTGGCAGTGACATGGAAGTCGATCGACTTCGGGCCATGGGACGTGTCTATCTCAGTACGCCCACACGGCGAGTCGATTGTCATATGCTCGATTACAACACGCGAACCGGCATCGCAGAACTCATCGCAAGAGCAGGCCGCACCGTATCGGTTCTCACAGAAGGTGCCCCCATGCCGGTCCAAGCAACGCGAATGACTTGGAATATGGACCCCTCAATCGACACGATCACACTGGAGAAGCCACGGGGATCTGGCGCTCCGTAAATTCGTCGCGGCGACTACCATGGCAGGAATCATGAGCAGCAGCACACCTACGCACCCAACACTCGGCGACGTCCGGACCGCCTTTCAAGACAAGACGCTCTCGGCGACCGAATTCCGCGGATGCACCACCCTCGTGGTTCAAGCCGAAGACTTGCACGAAGTCATGCACTTTCTGCGACAAGATCCAGCCTGCGACTACAACTTGCTCGCAGATGTCACAGCGGCAGACTACCTCGACTACCCAGCCTCGCAACCGGCGAGATTTGGCGTCACTTGGGTACTTCGCAGTCATGCCCACGATCGCATGTTGCTCGTTCGTGTGTGGATTGATCCTGAACTCGACACCTCTGGCATTGAAGAAGATCCAGGACTCGTCGTCGATTCCGTCACTGATATCTGGCCCGGATCAGAGTGGCGAGAGCGTGAAGTCTTCGACATGTTCGGCATTCGATTTCGTGGCCACCCAGATCTTCGACGCATTTTGCTGTGGCGGGACTACCCCGGACACCCGCTTCGCAAGGACTATCCACTGCGTGGACGAGGCGAGCGAGAGAATCACAACGTGATTGATCGCTCTAGCGCATGACCGAGATGAATTCGATTCGCGACCATGGCTGACCGACTCCTCATTAATGAGATCTTTCATTCGATTCAAGGTGAATCGACTTGGTCGGGTTGCCCATGTGTCTTTATCCGACTTCGTGGCTGCCACCTTCGATGTAGTTGGTGCGACACTGAGTATGCCTTCAAGGAAGGCGAGTCGATAACCTGCGATGATGTGCTACAGCAAGTCTTAGCATTCGAAACTCCGCTCGTTCAAATCACCGGCGGCGAGCCCCTTCTGCAAGATCCCGTTCTTGGGCTCATGACGAGTTTGTGTGATACAGGCCGGACCGTTCTCTTAGAAACATCAGGTGCCTGCGATATCTCGGTCTGTGACGAACGAGTCATTCGCATTGTTGACCTCAAGCCACCAGGAAGCGGCGAGTGCGAACGGAATGACATGGACAATATCGCAAGACTGCGGCCACATGATGAGGTCAAGTTTGTCATTGGTGACCGCACCGATTATGAGTGGTCGCGAGACATGATCAACTCACACCACCTGCCTGATCGTGTCCGAGCAGTGTTGCTCTCACCTGTATTTCCGCAAGCCAAAGGGCTGGAGATCGCGGGGCATGGCGGGCTTGATCCTGCCGAACTTGCTGCATGGATTCTTGCAGACAGGCTCAACGCCCGAATGCAAGTCCAGTTACACAAATCTATCTGGGATCCACAGGCTAGAGGCGTATGAGCGCCATCGCGGACCGGATCACTTGCGCTAGCCTGACAGGACCATGGCTTGAAGGCCTTGTAACGATCGACGGCGATCAATTCATCCTGCGTGATGAAGACGCCATCGCCTCTCCATGCTTGCCAAGAAGCCAGGGACGCACTGTCATCTGGTCGGGCAATCTAGGACCAGATCGATTTGTTGCCGATCCACGTTCATGGCTGGCGACGGGCTGGGCACAGCTTGAGCACGCCACCGAGTCACTCCCGCGAGGCACCCTTCTCCGTCCACACGCTGCCCATGTACTGAGTGATGCAATGAGCGCCCGCAAACTGGGAGAGAGTGATCTTGGCGTCGAACTTGCGTTGTCTCCAGCATCGATGATGGCTGAGTCAATGCTCGACGAGCGAGATGACCACCTTGTCCGAATCTTCGAGTTCGCTGCGGCCCATGCCGCACTGCTTATCTTGGAGGATCTCGATTGCGACCTCATGAGGGCCACGCACGCTGGCGAAGGATCGCTCGACGGAAAGCTGCTCGGGCAGCTGATCGACACGTACCTGCCACTGCACGTTCCAATCATTACAGCCGCAAACAATTTGACGGCAGCCGCCCGCTGGCTACATCTCTAGTGGACAGCTCAAATCTCTGGCAAGACTGAATCTATCTCATGATCGGTCGGTCGATTCAACGGCATACCCACAAAATATGGAGCGTATGGAGGGCATGGCCGGGGCAGAATCGAGCCGCTGTGTGACAGGCAGAGACCTTTCGCCCCCTGCTTGCGGAGGCGTGGTCTGGTATCCTGCCCGACTTCACCTAAGCGCGAGTGGCGAAATTGGCAGACGCGCCAGCTTGAGGTGCTGGTGGGAGTAAAATCCCGTGGAGGTTCGAGTCCTCTCTCGCGCATGTCAGCAGATCGATGGTCGGGAATACTCGCTCTCCCGCTGGTGAGCCGCACGCATGGCCTAGGATCAGGCACTTACCGCGGGAATTTCGCGATGGCCAAATCAAACAAGAAATCATCTGAAGGCGATGGCGAACCACTCATTCGGAATAGAAGAGCGAGGTTTGACTATCTCATCACCGATACGCTCGAGTGCGGCATGCGTTTGACAGGAACCGAAGTGAAGTCACTCCGAAAAGGACTTGCAAGCCTTCAGGAGGGCTTTGTTCGTGCCGACGGCGACCCGCCGCAGTTACACCTCTATGGCGTGCACATCGCAGAGTATCCCAACGCAGCCCCCGCCTTTCAGCACAACCCCATTCGCACGCGAAAACTGCTGGCACATAAACGCGAGATTCGCAAATTCGCCCGAGCGTCCTTAGCCAAAGGCGTAACCATTGTTCCCCTTGAGATACATTGGCTCAACGGTCGAGCAAAGTTGCTGATCGGCCTGGGTACTGGCAAGAAAAACTACGACAAGCGTCAGGCCCTTAAGGCCAAGGCGCACCGCCGCGACATCCAACAAGGGCACTGACCCACGGTCAGGCTACAAGGGCGTGGACGCCTGCTTGAGCACTGCGAAGCATGAGTTGCCGCCCCGCTTTCTTGGCGGCGTACATCGCCTCGTCAGCGTGACAAATGAGTTCTTCCGGGCTTCCCGCCCCACTCACACCTCGCTGCGCTACTCCGATCGAGATGCCAATCTGGCTTTTGGTCAAGCCCCATTCGACTGTGGCTGCTTCAAATCGCTCGGCAATCCGCCGACCCACGGCAATCGTTGCCTGTAGATCAGCATGAGGAAGCAATACACAAAACTCGTCTCCGCCATAGCGAGCTGGCACATCAATTTCCCGACATGTCTCAGTCAAAAGCACACCAAGACTGCGTAGTACATCATCACCTCGATGGTGACCCAGCGTGTCATTGAGCCCCTTGAAGCCATCGAGATCAATCATCAAAAAACCGAGCTCAAGTTCATGGCGATCAGACTCTGACCACCGCTCTTCGAGCGTTCGATTGAGCCATCGGCGATTTGTCAGTCCGGTTAAGTCATCCGTGCGAGCCATATCTTCAAGCCGCCCGACGCTTGACTCAAGCCGGCGGTTCATCTCGGCAAGCTCGCCCATGGAACGAGTCAGTGTCTGCTGCAGTTGTTCCTTATCCCGGCGAAGTTGCCGATGCACAATGGCTTTGCGTATTGCAAGAGGAATCGTCACCTGCTCATGGCCAGTGAGCAACACAAACTCGCAGGCACCGCCTCGGATTGCTTCAGGAGCAATCGTCGAATCTCCAATGCCCCCAACCATTACTACTGGAATATTAGGGGCCAGTCCGCGGAGATAGGCCAGTACGTCGAGTCCACACCCATCATGCATGACAGATGCAACCAGCGCCGCGCCAAAGCGGCGAAGGTCCAGCCGATGTAGTTCAGAAAGGCTCTCCACCACAACACAGCCAGCGACTGCATTTTTCGCAGGGTCGGGCCAATCAGCTTGTCCCTCACGCGCCGCAGCAATGGCTGAAACAAGAAGTTTGACGACCTCTGGGTCACTCTCAACAATGAGTACTTCTGGCAGGGCCCCATCATGAACGTCGAACAATGGACTCACGTATACACCTCCTGAGAGCATCCGAGAACTCGATTACGACAACAGGACCCTTCCAACATCGATCAATGTGCGATTGAACTGGTACGCAAACCAGCGATGGCGAGCAAACCAACCGATAAATTGATCCCCTCAGCCCGAATAACCGGCAATGGCGCACACAGCACGCGCATTGACTTTCCCGGCCTCATCGTGCAGCCCGACGTAGAACTACTCTTCACTGCACCACGTCAATAGAAACCCACGATCGCGACTGGCCCCCATTCCTCACAACAGCCAATGCTCAAGCACAGCCTGCAAATCGCCTCTATGGATCATGGTGCTGGGTGTCTGCGAGAAAGAAGCAAAATGAGCTCTCGCCAAACTGAACAGCGTTGCTGAGGAATCGCCGTGTCGATACCAAAGAGCAATTTGTGATCAAGCGACGCTGTGTGAACCAGAATGAGCTGAAGAGTCTTGGCCTACTGTGCTAGCCAATCAAACGGCCAATGTCGTTGAAGAATGTCACGACAAAGGCAGTCAGAATTAAAACGAACCCGACCAGCATGGCCGCATTTTGGAAGCCAACAGATGGCGGCACTCCCCGGATCTTCTCGTACACGAGATAGAGAAACATTCCACCATCAACAATTGGAAGCGGCAGAAAGTTCAGCACGGCCAAATTCACGCTGATAATTCCAAGGAAGAAGATCAAGTACATGAAACCTCGGTCGGCAACCTTGGTTCCGACATGCACAATACCAACCGGGCCGTGCAATTGATCGACGCCAACAGATCCGCGAACCAACCGGTCGATCGTCAGATAGGTCACAACGATGAACTTCCATGTCTCCTGAACACCCATTTGCACGGCAAGGATCGGATTGCCATCACTACTGCGGTTAATGAGCATCGATTCAAAACACAGCGAAGGGAGCGGCGGCTGCCATTGCAAAACCGCGATCTGAGATGCCGCATTCTCAGCAAGCGGAATAATAATTGACCGCTGTTCGCGACCGATGGTCGGGTTCTCAATGACCAATGTGAGCTCACGCTTACCCGCGAGAGAGGCCTTTCGAAACGCAATCCACACGTCCCTCCAATCAACTACGGGCTCGTCATCTATTGACACCCAACGACTATTCGCGAGCACGCCGTCGGGTACTTCACCAGCGAGCGTGGTCTTGGCCTGAAGTGTTGCAGTTTTGACTGCAAGCATCGGGGCAGCCATCAACGGGCTCTTCCACGCATAGTTCAGGTACACACCAGCTTTCTTGCTCCCACTCCCAAGCACTCCACTTCCGGCAACCTGCACCTCAACGGGAATCTCAATTCCATCACGCATGATCCGCATCGAAACTGAGGATCCAGGGGCATTTGCAATCGCATCTCGAACGGTTTGCATCCGTGGACCGCGCGACCCTGCCACTGCCAAGATCACATCCCCCGCTTGCAGCACATCCAAATTCGAACTGCCAGCAGGCAGGCGTTCGATCTGAATCAACGGCACAAAACCGCCGATTCCAGCCTCAAATCCAACCGCCATTTCGGCCGTTGCCCCGACATACGCAAGTGTCTCCCACTGCGGAAGCGCAAAAAGAACGGCCGACTGTTCACTATCAGGGCCATGCCAAACGCTCTTGATCGGGCCTCCGCCAGAGAGCATCGCAACCTGCTCGAATTCACCGTAGTTATCAACGCTCTTGCCTTCCAGTGACACCATGGACCAGCCCGGACCAATGCCCGTCTTGTCCAACCCAGCCGATTTCACCAAGGTGTTCACAATGGGCCGCAGGTCTCGCATATCCGAAAGATGCAGTGATGCCGCTGGTATCACCCCGATCCCCCGCATGCCAGTGGCTGCACTCTCTTCAGCTTCAACCGAGAATGTGATCGGGTCAGCAACACCTGGTCGCTGCACCTCGACCTGAATTGGCACGCCAGGCAGCGACATACCCGCCGCCACCTGAAGGTCGATAAACGTGTCCGCAGGCTGGCCGTCAATCGCAATAACAACATCACCTGGTTGCAGGCCCTGATGTGTGCCTCCGGTCGAAGCAATCGCAGTGCTCGCTGGTGAGTTTGGCGCTACATCACCAATCACCGCGGCTTCAAAGGGAACGCCCACGCTGAAAGCGATCACAAAGCACGCAATCGCAAGCAACACGTTCATCATGACGCCAGCTGAGATGACCACCATCCGCTTGCCAATGCTGACACTGCTAAATCCGCGATCGGCAATCGCACGATCGCTTGGATCAAGATCATCTTGACCGAGCATTCGCACAAAACCACCAAGCGGTAACCACCGAAGTGAATACTCCGTTTCACCCAATCCCTCTTCGGCAAGTTCGCGGTCGGTCATCTGTGTCGCGTTACGTCCGCATCGCTTGCGAATAACGGTCTCAGACGATCCCCACACCAGCCCCACGCCATTCCGCCAACTAAAGATAGGTGGGCCAAAACCAATGGCGAACGCATGCGTGCGAATGCCAGCCCACTTGGCGGCAAGAAAATGCCCAAGTTCGTGAATGAAGATCAGCAGGCTAAAGCCAACCATGATCAGCAGCACATTGGCACCGGAGATCAGCAGATCCATCGTTTCATTACTCTCTAGGCTTTGGCCCGCGACAACAGGTTCGTACGAACCCATGCGCGAGCAGTGGTATCAGCCTCGCAGATATCCGCAAGACAGGTTGCTGGTTGAGGCGGGCATGCCACGCATGCATCTGTCACCACACCGAATATGTCGCCGAATCGAATCTCGCCATCCAAGAAAGCCTCGACAGCCACCTCATTTGCCGCATTGAGCACGGCGCCCGCCGTACCACCCGCATCGATGGCTCGCCATGCCAATTCGATCATTGGAAATGTCTCGTGATCGATTGGTTCAAATACTAACTCGCGAAGTGCAGCCCAGTCCATCTGACGACCTGTCGCCTTGGCACGTTCAGGCCATGTCAGAGCCAGCTGAATGGGCGTCCGCATATCTGGTGGGCCAGATTGCGAGAGTACCGACCCATCCACAAACTCAACAAATCCATGAACGATCGATTGTGGATGCACAATCGCTTCGATCTTGCTTGCAGGAAGCCCAAAGAGCCAGTGCGCTTCCAACACCTCGAGTGCCTTGTTGGCAAGTGTTGCAGAGTCAATCGTGACTTTCCGCCCCATCTTCCAAGTCGGATGATTCAGCGCCTGTTCGACTGTGGCGTCGTAGATGTCGTCCTTAGTGCGGCCTCGGAATGGACCACCTGAAGCGGTCAACACAATCCGTTCCACCTCGCCTCGTTCACACTCGCCGTGCAGACACTGAAAAATCGCACTGTGTTCACTATCAACTGGAAGAATGTCTACCCCCGCTGCCTCCGCAGCCGGTATCACAATCGACCCCGCGGCAACCAGTGTTTCCTTATTCGCCAGCGCGATACGGCATCGACACTCAATTCCAGCGAGCACCGCATCAATTCCTGCCGCTCCGACAATCGCAGCGACAATAATGTCGCCCGGCCGAGCCAGCAATCGAACGAGTTCAGCGGAAGCGTTCGAGCCAACGAGTGCGTCAGCTTTGCCAGACCACGATTCTGCTGCCTGCTCATCTGCGATCGCAACATGGCTCGCGCCAGTAAGTGCAACCTGTTCCGCAAGCAACGCAACATTGGATCCGGCGGCCAAGCCTACGATCTGAAAATCGTGGCTACCGACTGCTCGCAACTGCTCAACCACGTCAATCGTATTGCAACCGATTGACCCGGTCGATCCCAAGACAAGGATTCGCGGCCCGTCAGACATTCCTAAGAGTTCACCTTTGTAATGGCATCATTGGCCGCGCCCGGTGGGAGCTTTCGCCGACTCCCATACAGCGTTCGCCTTCGAGGCTTGGCTGGCGTTGCCTCTACAACAGGCTCTGAAGGAGCCTCCGAAGGGGCCTCTGCTACCACATCGGGTGATACGTCTTTCTTCCGACGACGACGCGACCGCTTTCGTTTGGACTTTGCATCCCCAGCCGCGGTCTCTTCAGCATTCGCTGCAGCATCATCGGCTTTCTGCGACGCCTTCTTGCTGACACGCTTCTTGACCGCTTTGGCTTCGTTTGCGACTGGCTTATCTGACGAGTCAGACTCTTCTACAGACTGCCCTTCACGCGCTGTACTGCTCTCACCGCCATCACCCGAGCGAGATCCTCCGCGACGCCTTCGACGACGGCGACGGCTCGTCGAACTTGACTCACCTTCAGCGGACTGCTGCGTGTCTTCGTTCGATTCAATAACGGCATCATCGGATTCAACCTTCGGCACACCCCGACGTCGTCGCCTGGGTTTATCGGTCGCATCACTCTGGGCGGACTTGGTCTGATTCGATTGTTGACTCGCCGGTTCGTCATCGTCAACAACGAACCAAGCTTGAATCGTCGATGCCTGCTCAGGCGTGATCATGGACATATGGGTATTGAGCTGGAACCCAGTGTTTTTCTCACCACCAGAAGCTACCCACCGCGCAATAATCTCCTTGCTCGTCAGTTGCATGGCCTTGGCGAGCACATACAGCCGTGACGCAACTTCGATAAGCGGCTCTGGCTTACGACGACGCCGGCGGCGGCGGCGGCGTTTCTTCTTACTACCACCAGATTCTTCCGATGCTGTACCAGCCTCTTCTCGGTCAGCCTTGGCCTCAAGTTCATCCAGTTCACGCTGAAAATCGCCCGACAATGCAATCGCTGCAGCATC
>JAQWLT010000050.1 GCA_029247205.1 Phycisphaerales bacterium
CGCCGTGCAGTATTGCGCCGCAAACCAATTCAAAGTCTCAAACAACTCTTGGGGCGGAGGAGCATTCTCCCAATCGCTCTACGATGGCATTCAGAATGCCGGTGATCAGTTCGGCCATGTGTTTGTCGCTGCTGCAGGAAATAGTGGTTCCAACGGAGCTTCATATCCCGCGGCCTACGACTGCACAAACATCATCAGTGTTGCCGCTTCAGACAGTAACGAGAATCGAGCATCTTTCTCTCAGTACCACATAAGTGAAGTAGATCTTGCTGCCCCTGGCGTTGATGTGGTGAGCACTGTGCCGGGCAATGGCTATGACTCGTATTCCGGAACGTCTATGGCAACGCCGCATGTAGCTGGCGCCGTTGGCTTGGTGTATTCAGTCATGGGCGACAGCTCTGCCGAAGAGATCATCGATCTCATCCTTACCACAGCAAGACCAGTCAGTGCATGGAATGGCCTTACTGCAACAGGCGCCATTCTTGATGTAAATGCTGCTCTAGAGGGGTCCTTCCTCGGCCCACGATTCGAGTTGACAAGCAATGTGCCTGCAGAGTTGGATCCGAACACAACACTTGACGTCACCGCAAGCCTTGATGCACGCGAGGATGTCATTACACCAGGTTCCGTCAAGCTCTACTACCGAAACACACTTGGCGGCTGGAGTTCAACAGGCATGACCATGAGTGGTCTCGGCACATATTCCGCCACAGTCCCCGGGTATGACTGCGACCAGACATCCGGATTCTTCATGTCATGCCAAGGTGAAACAAGTGGAACTGTGACACTCCCATCAGGGGGTTCATCGAACCCATACATGTACACGATCGGCAACAATATCGTTGCCTACGATGACAAAGGTGAGGCCAACGGTGAGTGGACAGTCGTAACAGATGCTGCCGATGGCGGCTGGAACCGAGGCGTCCCCATCAACTGCAACCGAGGAGATCCAACGGCCGACTACGACGGCTCTGGTAATTGTTGGCTCACTGACAATTCCTCCTCAGATGGCTGCAATAGTGATGTCGACGAAGGCTCAACGACATTGACATCGGGCGAAATTTCTGTCTCCAATGTGCCTTCAGGGACGCTCTCTTATGCCCGCTGGTTCAACAACAGCTATGGGGCTTCCCCATACACCGACACCCTTGAGGTCGAACTGAGCATTGATGGAGCCAGCTGGACAAGCCTCGAGTCTGTAGGCCCAACTGGCAACGATGTCGATGGTGGGTGGGTCAATGTCAGCTGGGAATTGAGCGATATCGCGCCCGGAGCCGAAACCATCCGGCTACGTTTCACCGCATCCGACATTGGGTCCGATACCCAATCGGTCGTCGAGGCCGGCGTAGATGCCATCTTGATTACTGCCTACGAATGCGATGACGATGACGATCCGGTGTGCCCAGGCGATCTCAATGGCGACTTCGTCGTTGATGTGAGCGACCTCCTCGCAGCCATTGATGGCTTCGGCACCGACTATGAGGTCGAGGACATTCTGGAGATCTTGGCGTACTACGGCTCGGCCTGCTGAACGCCGTCAACATAAATGCAAAGAACACCCCGTCACTTCGGCGGGGTGTTCTTTCGTTTGATGGCACTCGAACGTGATACATATTCGATTTACCCCATTGGGCAACGGGCTTCTTTCTTACCTCTCCGTGCCAACTGGGGCCCATCCGGTCATCCCCCCAACACTCCTCCATATTCACGGGTAGTGTTATTGAGCATCGTGCGATACAGCCGTGCTATTGGCCTTTTTAGGCCCTCTCCAGTGCTTCCTCGGGTTAATGCTATTGAAAGAACTTCACAAACGACCCAAAGACTGGTAAGACAAGGGCGTGGATTAATTTGTTTCGTCAACGCATCGCTACGTTGCGTGCGGAAAGCAAATAAATATAGAGGGTGGGCTGGGAACAATGTTTTATCTATGCAAGCGTCTCGCTGTACTGCCCCTCTGCCTAGCGAGTTCAGCTTTGGGTGCCACTTGGCATGTCGACGATGATGGTGCGGACTATGAGAATGCGGATTTCGATTCCATTCAGCAAGCCATTGTTTCAGCAATGGATAACGATGTCATTATTGTGCATGAAGGCTCCTACCAGAGCAGTGGTGCTTCTCATGTCATTGATACGCTTGGGAAATCCATCACGATCCAGTCATCCGGAGACCCCTCGAACACCGTGGTTGACTGCCAATTCAGTTCCAGAGGATTGGTTTGTGTCAGCGGAGAAACAGCGGACACGATCATTGATGGCTTGACGATTTTCAATGGCCGAGGGACTTCCATTGACTTCAATGAAAATCAGTTGGAAGACTATTGGGAAAGTTCTGGTGGTGGTGCGTTGGTGTACGACTCTAGCCCAACCATCATGAACTGCCGTTTCATCGAGTGCTCTACCAGTGCCCATGGCGGAGGCCTCTACAGCCTCAGTGGCAGCCCGACGTTGACGGATTGCTCCTTTGTCTCCAACACGAGCGAGAATGTTGGGGGTGGTCTTCATCTGACCAATCATTATGGAGAGGTGAGTGGCTGTACTATTTTAGATAATTCTGCTGAGTGGGCTGGCGGTGGAATAGCCTGCAAAGGTGGTCAACCTTCGCTGATCGGTTGCATCATCAGTAATAATCAATCGCAGGATATTGCCGGCGGAATCTATTCCGGGCAATCCAACATCGTGATTCAAGCGTGCAACTTGACTGAAAACCATGCTGAAGGCATGGGCGGGGGCATCGGCGCATTTGGAGGCGAACTGCATCTGGAGAATTGCACCGTTTCGACAAACACGACAAATAGCGATGGTGGCGGGCTCGCCGCATGGCACCACTGCGACATCGCCATGTCAGGAACGACACTGAGCAAGAACGCTTCTACTGATGATGGCGGGGGCATAGCGATTCTGGAGAGCACTGCATTCATTGAGCAATGCAATGTGTTATCGAACACATCCGCTGAAAAAGGCGGCGGTATTTTTCTCACAGAGGCTCGGATATCGTGGTTCAATTCCAACATTCGTCATAACAACGCTGGTCAAGAAAGTGGTGGAATCCACAGTGACCCCCTATCGTTCGTGGCGTTCGCTGGAACTATTGTGTGCGGCAATCAGCCAACCCAGATCTACGGTCGCTGGGAAGCACTCGGTGACGATTGCGTTAATCCGACATGTGGATCATGTGAGTCGTCTGATGCCGATGGTGTGCTTGAGGTTCCCGGTGAGTATGCAACGATCCAGGACGCAATCAATGCTGCTGGAGAGCAAGAGATTGTGCAAGTTTCAGCAGGAACATGGACAGGAACAGGGGACTCGGTCATTGACCTAGCTGGTAAGAATATCACATTGCTTTCAGTAGATGGCCCTGACAACACCATCCTCGATGGCGAGGATGAGCGACGAGTCGTTCTCTGCGCAGGAGGCTCTGATTCACATCCAACCATATCTGGCTTTACGATTCGAGGTGGGTCAGCAATTCAAGGAGCTGGTGTGCTTTGTTACAAAAGCAGCCCGACTCTCGAAAATTGCACCATCATTGAGAATCATGCAGTTGATGATGGTGGCGGGATCATGAGCGAACATGCCAGTCCTACAATCGAAGCCTGCCACATTGCCGACAACACGGCTGGCTGGGATGGTGGCGGAGTAGCTTGCTTTGACGGCATCCCGAGTATTCTGAATAGTACAATTCATGCCAATGCCGCCTTGGATGATGGTGGTGGCGTGTACTGCTTCAACAATGCCCATCCACGAATTGAATCCTGTCTCATATCTGAAAATAACGCCGGCCAAGATGGCGGCGGTCTATTTGGAGGCTACACGAGTGAGCCAACTCTGCATTTCGTTCAGGTGTGCAGCAATCAAGTTGACAATGTGGCCGGGGCATGGATTGATGCCTATCAAAACCTCTTCTTTATAGAGTGCGATGACTGCAATAGTAATGGTGTTTCTGATTTCCAAGACTTGGATGAGGGCACCCTTACCGATGTCGACTCCGATGGCGTGCCTGATCAATGCGAATCAGATTGCGACATGGATGGCACGACAGATCCAATTGAAATAGCCCAGGGATCTGAGACTGATGTCGATGAGGATGGCGTCCCGGATGGTTGTCAATGCCGCGCCGACCTCGATGGGAATGGCGTTGTTGAAATTGCTGACCTGCTTCAGATTCTAGCCGCTTATGGCTCAGGTACTTCTGATGCAGATCTCAACAACGACGGCGAGATTGACTTGACTGATTTGTTGCTCTTGATCCGCGTATGGGGCTCATGTCCTTAAGTTCATACCGCGTGATTCGGTGTTCTTTGGTTAAAAAAAGAAACTACTCATGAATGAGATTCTTTACTAATTCAATTCAAGCGGGCAGACTTCTTGAAAGAGCCCGTGCATTGGAGTGGTCATGCACAAGTTCAATATTGTTTTCTTGGCTTTACTGGCAATACTTGCACCCATCGGTTTGGCGAAGTCCTCGGCATCACTAAGAGTGATTGCCGATACGGACCTCAATGGTCTTATTCTCACAATGCAGGGAACGTACTACAGCAATCCAAGTGAGTTATTGACTTCTGGTGTCACAAACAACTCTTTCGTTGTCTACGGTTCTGCTTTGAAGGCGGGCAATGGGACCGATCTGAATGCGTATCTTGCTTATACGCATGCCCAACTCACGGCCGTATTCGGCAAGTACGTCACGAGTAATAATCTGGCGAACACAACCGACTACATTATCCTGGACATGGAGAAGCCCGTACCGCCCAAGCAATGGGGCATACACCTCACTGAAGATGAGGATGATGCAGGTGATCGAATGGAGGAGATTATTGCGGCCTACAAGCTTCGAATTACGGTAGCCAGAGAGCTGCTGGGCCCCGATGCCAAGATCTGTCTCTATGGCGTGCCCGTTCCATCTAGCCCCTTCTCTACGAGCACAAAATGGAAGCAACAGCTCGCGGGGATCGTGAAAGCTGGCCAACTTGGTGCCTTTGACGAGGTCGATTACATCTGCGCAAACTGTTACATACGATATTGCGAGCAGGATTATGCAACCTACATGTCGAGGATCCAGACGATGACTCAATTGTCTGTTAACGCAGCCAAATCGTTTGTCAACTCCACTGGCAGCAAGATACCAGTCATACCACTTATCACCCCGAACGTTTACAACGGTAATTCCAAATGCCATACTGACATCGTTTCTGCTGCAGACCTTTGGCAGCAGATCTCATGGATTAAGGCACTCGATATTGATACTTGTTTCCTGTGGATCGGTTCGGCAACAATACCTGACACGACCAGCACCATTCCGCAGTACTTGGCGCAGCTACTTCAGGCGGCCAATACACCACAATAGTTCTACCTGTCATGGGACATCAGTGGATTCAGACTGCCGATGATGGCCTGTCACTGCTGTTCTTAGATACCAATTCACAGGGATGGACGATGACTGTCACCAAAGATGACACTGGCACGCTTCTCGTGGGTCAGCCTGCCAGTTATCAATGGATCCATTCAGAAGATACGCTCGCCTACGCCAACGACCATCACGGCCGAGGCTATACCATCGAGCCTGGCGTGAACGATGGCCCACCCAATCATCTTGTGGTCATCGAGCACTGGCTCGACAGCATCACACCCAACAACAATTGCCCCCCCTCAAGTTCATGAGTTCGTTGGAAACATCTGAGCTGAGAATGTCCAACTTTCCAAGCTGAATATTGGGGGTGCGAATCTCTTCCCTCGACCTGAATACGATCGGTGAGGTCCCCTCAACTCGCCACACCCGCTATCGTGCACACGACATGGAAATTAAAAACACAACGAATCGACCACTCAAGATCAAACTACCCGCTGGAAAGCGGCTCTTTCTGGGTATTGGGGGCACCGGGCAAATAACCTCCAAGTCCGCTGAACACCCGCCTGTGAAGAAACTTATTGAAGCTGGTGATCTTGAGATCACCGACAGCGCAAACGCTTCAGCAGGTGGAGGAACCAGTCACGAAGGTGGCATTCGACCTTCGCAGGGCAGTGGTGGCGGAAGCAGTATTCGGCAATCTGGCGATCGCTAGCAGGCCCTGCGTATGCACACGCTCAATCGAGCGGCTTCAGGACTGTGGCTGCTCACGTTGAAGCATCTTGTACAGCGGTACGTCCACAATGAAGGGCACAAATGGAATAACGGCGCCGAGCATGCCCCACACGACGAGCCGTGTCGGCAAAGGGACTGCTGCCTTGCCGATCCAAAACATCAACACTAAGCCCAAGAATAGGAATCCATGGACGGGACCAGCAATGGATACTGCAGCCGGCATATCGGCAAAGTACTTCAGCGGCATGGCCACAAAGAAGAGCACCAACGTGGACAGGCCTTCAATAACACCAGCGATGATCAGCCAGCGGAGATAGGAACGGTTGATGTCTTGCATGAACTTCGCATGATATCGCTGGCCAGACCAGAATGTGTGTTAGACAACTACTTGAGCACCGTGAAACGCCCGGTCTTGAGATCCTGCACACCTGCGACGAGTTTGAGGTTTCCTGCCTTCACAGCATCTGAAATGATCTGCGATCCTCGCAACATGCCGCCAATGCCCTCTTGTGCATTGCACGCAATGGCGGCATCGAGTGCTCCAGGGTCGTTGGGGTCAGAGGTGACCGTACAGGGAATGACGATCTGGTCAATCAACGCCGGCAGATTACCAGGCAACGCATTGGTGTCATACCGATGTGTCAATGCCGCATCAACGGCGCCACAGGAAGAGTGGCCCATTACCACAATCAACTTGCAACCAAGGACGGCTACACCATATTCAAGGCTTGCGATGATCTCGGGGGTTGGTATGTTTCCTGCAACACCACACACAAACAAGTCGCCAAGTGGCTGATCAAAGACGATCTCTGGCGCGACTCGTGAGTCTGCACAGCGAATAACCGCTGCCGGCGGAGCTTGGCCAGCAGCAAGTCCTTTCCTTGCTGCGGGAAGATTGTGCGATTGCATGCGACCTTCAAGGTATCGCGTGTTACCAGCAAGTAGTTCTGCGAGAACGCCATCAGGCGTCGTGGTCTTGGCGATGTCTGCCAATGCGAATCCTCCTGCTAAAAATCCTACCATCGCCAACACACCAATGATTCCACGAATTGCCATCTAGTGAACCCCTTGTGATAAATACTGACGTAGATTACTCAACATCCTACCAAAACAGTTGTAGCCACGACTCGATCATTCGGTGCGAATGCTATGGTAGACGTCCCAATAAGGAGATCACCGATGACCACAAACACATGCCACACCGCATCAATCATCACCGCGCCGTCGCGCTTTGCCCTGACACTTGCGCACATGCTATGTGATGACATTGAGCCAGCCAAGTTTGCCGATCGCCAAGGCACAACCATCAACCATCCGGCATTCGTGCTTGGCCACTGCGCCTATTACGCTGGCGTATGTATCGAGATACTTGGAGGAACGGTCGAGTTTGGCCAAGGCGAAGCCGATCTGTACAAACACGGCAGCGAGTGTAAGGATGATGCATCTCTTTACCTAGACAAGGACGCCTGTATGGCACACTTCGAAGCTCGATGCAATGCCGCTGCTGATTTCATCGAATCATGTGATTCCGATGTGTTGGAGACAACTGCAGATGGGACACCATTTGAAAAACGATTTGGAACGCTAGGGGCAATCGCCTCATTCATGCTCATCGGCCACCCCTGCTTCCATATTGGTCAGATCAGCGCATGGCGACGAGTCGCTGGTATGGGCCCTGCGAGCTAGCCTCAAGCAGCCACGCAGATGCAGTTTCAATGCCCCCCAGCAGAATATTGATGGTTGAAAGGCCAATCTTCCATGAATATATGGACATGGCCCATAACTTCCCGGTTTCTAGCACCTCTACGCTGTAGCTGCCAAACTCTGATGTCTCTTGTTGGTTCCAAGCCTCATCTGGGGTAACCTGCAGGCATCATGTGTTCGCGACGACATGGCGTGGCCCATCAATGCATCCTTCTGCTGCTCGCAGTTGCGATGCCCATGTGCTGTTGTGTTATGAATGGTTTCGCTGTGGCCGGTGGCGATAGCGATGCCACCATCACGTGCTGCTGCTCCGCCGACGCATGCGAGACCGACGCTCGCTCAACCTTGCCGGCTGAATCGTCTGGATGCAATACGTGCTCCTGCGTCAAAACGCCGGCAACATTCGATAACTGGACACCACCATCGGATGATATTGGTATAGCCCTACCGGATTCTGCGTACTTCGCAGTCGCTGATGCAATCACGTGCCAGGTACAAATGAACCTGATTGACGCGGTGCCACCCGGGCATGCGAATACCTCTGCGCCACCACTGCGCCACGCCTGCATCCTTCAAATCTGATTCGCGACACTCGCGCTACTTACCCGCCGCCGCATGTCGCGGCCGCGATGTTGTGCACCAACGTGAATCGGATTCTCTCTTATGCTCACTTGCCTTATTGCGCCGCGATTGCGGCGATACACACCAACGGTCTTTATATCCCTGATGCTTGCAGGCTGCTCAAGCCTCGACGCCACCGAAAACATCTCGCAGACTGCGAGCATCGCTTCTGCTCGTGTTGATTTATCTGCGGAAACAGCGTGGTCCCGCCCCATTGAGGAGCGGAGCACTGCATGGAACGGCGTAACCCCCCTTCGAGCAGATGTCGCCCTACTTGTAGCGATTCAGAATAACCCTCAGCTGCGAATCTCGCTGTCCAAGATCGTCGAACGACGCGCTGACTATGTGCAGTCTGAGTTGCCTCCAAACCCAACGATCGGGTTTGGCGTTGGCATCGCTATAGACGGTCTTTCCGGGGCACCCGCCATGGCACAAGGGCTACAGGCACTGACCTGGCTGTGGACGCGCCCCGATCGAATCGCAGCGGCAGAAGCAGATCTGCGAGAAGCGATCTTGAGCGCTGCAAGTGACACCGTTTCATTGGCCGCAGAGATTGGCACAGCGCACGCCAAAGTCGTCGCTGCGCAACACTTGCTAGCGTTTGATGTAGCCAATGTCGATATTGCAAGGCACAACCTTCACTTGATCCATGACCTACATGGGGCCGGTGAAGCGTCGCAACTAGACATCGATAGAGCCACTATCGACATGCAATCTGGCCGCTCCAGTGTAGTCTTCGCAACTCGTGAGCTGGAGCAGCGACAACTGACACTTATTGAGCTGATGGGATGGCCTGATCATGACACTCAATGGCGTGCCGTCGATCAAACTTTGATTGCCCCGACAAGTGACGAACGATCACTTCTCAGACTTGCCGCCAAACAGCGACTTGATCTGACAGTCGCCGAACAACATATTCGCCGTCAACTTGCGAGTGTGTCGCTCGCGGGAACCAAGAGATTGCCCACAGTCGATTTTACGCTCGGCTGGCAACAAAACTTTAGTAGTCGTGATGCAGTCGTTCCCGGCGCAAGAATTTCGATTCCCGTCCTCGATAATGGCGGGCCAGCAATTGCAAAAGCGGCAGCCCAACTAGAACAAGCACGACTCAACTGGATCGAGACGGCTAACCATATCGCGTACGAGGTCAGACTGAACATGAGTCGATGGAAACAAGCCACTCAACAGTTGCGGATTACTCAAGAAGGAGTAGTGCCCGCCGCCAAGGCTGCCGTCGTGCAGAGTGAATCGGCGTATCAATCTGGTGTTACGACACTCGTTGTGTTGCTTCATGCTCAGGAGGCGCTGATTGAAGCTGAGCGATCGCTCGTGCGGCACCAATTGCTAGAAGCCGAATCACTCATCGAGCTTCGGCGAGCAGTTGGTGGCACATTTGAACTCCTCCCCGCGGAGGCTCTTGCAATTGAGCATACTCGACAAGGAGATGCATCATGAATAGCACGACTCCTATGCCATCATCCAAGTGGTTGTTACGTATTGCCGTTCCGCTCATCGTTCTTGGACTTGCAGCAGCACTGCTCATCACCGCAGGATGGCGAGCGCTACGGCCTGCAACCGAAGTACAAGCTGTGACTGTAGTCGTTCGTTCTGTGCAGACAGACGAACCGATGACTGCACTCGAATCAGAAGGTGGCATCATTCAAGCGCCAGGCTGGGTTGAGGCTGAGCCATTCAGCGTGTATGCCGGAGCGCTCGCTGAGGGCGTGGTCGAACAAATGCTTGTCCTGGAAGGCGATCATGTAACTGCAGGCCAAGCAGTCGCGAAGCTTGTCAGCGATGACGCGAGAATAGCACTGGCGAAAGCTGAAGCAGACTTGCTTGTTGCTCAACAAGAAGCAAGAAACACTGAAGCGATGCTCAGCACCATTGACCCAGAACTAGCAGCAGCCCATGCTTCCCAGCAGTCGCTGATAGATGAGTACACACGGAAGGAAGCTCTCATCGAAGGCGGCGCCGTTGCAAAAGGACCCGTTGCGCGATTAGCGATTGCAATCGACGGTGCCAATGCTGTCATTGACGGCCTGCACGCCAAACGCGAAGTGCTTGCTGCTCAAGCAGCAATAGCTCGTGCCAATATCGCCGTAGCCAAGTCGATTGTTGAAGAAGCTGCATTGAAGTTGTCTCGTATGACCATTGTTTCACCCATCAATGGCGTCATCATCGAGCGTCTGACATCCCCTGGATCAGTCATCCGATTTGGAAATGGCGAACACTCCTCACACGTCGTACATCTCTACGACCCTGCACAACTGCAGGTCCGAGCTGACGTACCACTCTCTGATGCGGCCAACGTAGGCGTTGGACACCCAGCAGAAATCGTGGTTGATGTCCTGCCAAACCGTGTCTTCACCGGTGAAGTGACGCGGTTTGTACATCGTGCTGACATCCAAAAGAACACACTGGAAGCAAAGGTTCGCATTCACAACCCATCTGAATTACTCAAGCCAGACATGCTTGCACGTGTTCGCATTCTCCAACCAACGGCCCTCGACGGCGAACGAATCACCCGCACTGTGCCACGGATCTTCTTGCCACAAGAAGCGATTCAAGCGGATGGTACGGTCCTAATCATTGATCAGTACGAGCGTGGCAGCGGGCTTGCTGCTCGCCGGACAGTTGTGCTTGGGCCATCGATCATCGATGGTTGGCAGGAAGTAGTCAGCGGTCTCAATGCTGGAGATCGTGTCATCCTCGACGCAACAAGCGATCTTGATGGGACAAACGTGTGGCTCGCCGAAGCGGAGGACAATTGACATGTCGCTTATCGAATGCCGTTCACTGACACGCACCTATCGTCGGGGCAATGAACTCATCACCCCACTGAATGAACTCGATCTAGACATTGAATCTGGTGGCTTTGTTGCCTTGATGGGCCCATCCGGGTCTGGCAAGACCACGCTACTCAACTTGCTTGCGGGCATTGATCGTCCTACGAGTGGAACGCTCACCATCGCAGGCGAGCCAACACATTCCCGTTCACGCGGTGCGCTCGCAGCCTGGCGAAGCACACACGTTGGATACATATTTCAGTTGTACAACCTGATACCAGTTCTGACAGCGTATGAGAATGTCGAACTTCCGCTGCTATTACAAAATTTGTCCAGACGTCAACGGCATGAGCAGGTGTCAGCAGCGCTTGATCAAGTTGGTATCGCCGACCGGCACGCCCACTACCCTCGTCAACTCAGTGGCGGACAAGAACAGCGTGTTGCGATTGCCAGAGCAATCGTAACAGAGCCCACAATCCTTCTTGCCGACGAGCCGACCGGCGATCTTGATCGCGATTCGGCCACATCGGTCATGGAACTACTCTCGCGACTCAATCGTGAACTTGGCCGAACAATTGTCATGGTGACACACGACCCTCGCACAACTGAATGGGCGAAGACTGTGCTGCATCTTGAAAAGGGCCAACTCGTAGAGCATGCCCCAGAAGGAGCCCAATGATGCGCATTCTTCGAGTCATGCCAACCGTCTTCCGACAAATCACTCGCAGCCGCGTGCGAAGCGGGCTGACCATTGCTGGCATCAGTGTTGGTATGTTTCTATTCGTCTCGGTAGAAGCAATGCGTGAAGGTGTGCGTGAGGCAACAGAAGTCCAGGCTGGTGATACGACATTGATTGTCTACCGAGAAAATCGGTTCTGCCCATTTTCAAGTCGACTACCGGAATTCTATGAGAACCGTATTGAGCGACTATCTGGCGTTGCGTCGGTGGTCCCTATGCAGATTCATGTCTCCAACTGCCGCGCCTCCTTGGATGTCGTCACGTTTCGCGGCGTACCGCGAGACGACCTAATGGAAGCGGTTGCATCAGGCGCAACCATCGAAGGCGGATCAATTAGCGCGTGGCAAGGACGAGGCGATGCGGCCATTGTCGGCGAAGCCTTGGCTGCCCGCCGTGGCATTCAGGTAGGTGATCGATTTAGCGCCGCAGGCATTACGATCTATGTCGCAGGAATACTTCAAACCCAGCATCCACAAGACCGCAATATTGCGTGGGTGCATCTGCCATTTCTGCAAGAAGCTGCCCGTCGCGGAGGAACCGGTGGCCTTGTTACACAATTCAATGTGTCAGTTGACGACCCAAAGCAGTTAGAAGCAGTTGCTTCCGATATAGACCTCCTCTTTGCCCACGACGAATACCCCACCGCAACCCGACCAGAACGGGCCTTTGTCGGACGCGCTGCTCGCGACATTGTTGAACTTGTCGACTTCGCAGGCTTGCTCGCGTGGGGCGCGTTGGTAAGTGTTTTTGCACTCATCGCCAACGCAATCATTCTGTCGATGCGCGACCGCATTCGCGATCATGCCGTTTTGCAAACGATTGGATTTACTGGACCGCTCATCGGATGGATGGTTGTGATTGAAGGCGCAGCACTCGGAGTTGCAGGCGGCGTACTGGGCGCGCTGGGCGCCTTTGCTGCCATTGAGCTTGGAAACTTTAGTCTGACGATGGAGGGACTCAACGTCGAAGTCGCTGGTGGATGGTCCGCACCACTACTTGGCATTACCGCTGCTATATCACTGGGACTACTCGCCGGTATTGTCCCCGCCATTCGACTTGCTCGGCGCGACATCGCGTCCTGCTTCCGAGCTATCTAAGATGAAACAACTCCCCTTCGAATATGCTGTTCGCAACCTGGGCCGCTCCCCAATGCGCCTCGTGCTGAGTGTTGGAGGCAGCGGTCTTGTCGTGCTATTGGTATTGGCCGCTGCAGGTTTCTCCAAGGGAATGCAGAAATCCATGGTCGTCAGTGGCTCATCAGATGTAGTCATGCTGATTGGCAGCGGGAGCGAAGAGAGTATTGAGCGAAGCGAAATACCAATGCGTGCTGCGGGCATTGCTGCAGCGAGTGTGCAAGGATTACTCTCTCATGCCGGTGTTGATGCTGTGTCTCCAGAGATCCACTTGGCGATGCCGATCGCAACCCCAAACGATGCCGAGGGACGCCTCGCGGTCATCCGAGGGATCACCGATGCCGCTTGGCTCGTACACCAAGATGCTCGTGTCATTGCTGGGCGGGGCCCCGAGTCCGGTCGCAGTGAACTTACAGCCGGTCGACTTGCAGCACGTTCACTTGGCTACGACCCACCTGAGTCTATTCTCGGCGCAGTGTTTCTACTGGATGATGAACCCTATGAGGTAGTGGGAGTAATGAGCGCCGACGGCGGTGTAATTGAAGGCGAGATGTGGACCTCCATCACCGACCTACAAATTACCTCGCAGCGTGACTCGCTGTCCTGTGTCATCCTTCGTATGGACTCTGCTGAACTTGCTGATCTAGAGGCCTTCGCCGCAACACGACTTGATCTTGAACTTGCTGCCGTTTCTGAAACTGCCTACTACGCCCAACTCGGCGCCTTCTACCGACCTATTCGATTGCTCGTACTTGTCACGGCCATGCTCATTGCCGTGGGCGGAATTGCTGGAGGACTCAATACGATGTACGCCGCATTTGCAGGTCGCGTGCGAGAAATTGGATCACTTCAGACCTTGGGCTACTCTCGCATTGCCATCTTCTGGTCTCTTGTGCAAGAATCGGTATTGGCATCAGCCACCGGAGCCCTCATTGCATGCGGCATTGGCTTGTTAGTACTGGACCAGTTCGTCATTCGATTCTCAATGGGCGTCTTTGGCATCACGGTCGACGCAAGCGTCTTGGCCCTCGGTCTTCTTGCCGGGCTCATGCTTGGCATTGTTGGCGCTGCAGTGCCGGCATGGCGTTGCCTTCGTAGGCCTATTCCAGAAGCACTTCGTGCAGCTGAATGAGCCTCTCTCTTCTACCACCCCTACCATACGAGGTACTATATTCCCATGATTACCAAAGCAATTCTATGTATCGCAACATTGTCACTCATCGCATGCGGCAATGCCGGCACCCAGAACGAATCGGCATCCGCCCAAAACGAATCGGCTCGTGCAGTAACTATACCTTCGAGTCTGTTTGTAGCCGCACGCCCTGCCGATGCCGACGACTTGGGCAAGATCATGGTTGCAGCAAAGCAAGGCGAGACTGTGCGATTCCTTGGCCGCGTTGGTGGAATGCGTGAGCCGTTTGTCAAGGACTCCTCCATCTTCGTCGTGGCAGACCCGGGACTTGTGTCATGCGAGTTAATGGGCGACGAAGATCATTGCGCCATTCCGTGGGACTACTGCTGTGAAGATCCAGATCGGCTGCGAATGGGTCGGGCAACGGTACGATTCATTGATGACGCTGGTCGGCCATACCGCATGTCAGCCGAAGGCGCAGGATCATTGGCTGGATCAAAGTTTGTATTGGTAGAGGGCATCGTGCAAGACAAAAATGACGACGGACTCTTCATTGTCGATGCAAGCAGCGTCTGGGTAGGTGGCTCGCCAACGCGGGCCGATCATCGAGGTGGCAGCAAGTAGCGAGCATCAACTCGCGGCCATATGCAAACACGATTACTTGGGTAGGCTACATGTGTACTCGGGGCAATATGCCAACTCGGAAATTCTCGCATCCCAATCATCGGCATGATGCTGATTGTGGCCGAGCTTTTCCAAAGTACGCGCGACTTCGCCAGCAACCTTCAGTGACACAGGCCGTAAATCATCGCGAGAAGGGTAGAGCATGCCCTGATCGAAATACTCGGCTGGCACGTGGGTTGCCAATGCGTGGGCAGCGGTCAAGAATGCCTCTTCTGGCACGTGCGTGGCGCCCGTCGCAAAGATAGCCATGCCAACTGCAGGAAAGATGTAGACATTGTTGCCTTGTGATGGCTTCATAGTCTTACCCCGAAGTTCTACGGGCGGCATAGGCGTACCACTGGCAAAGAGAACTTTTCCTTCGGTCCAATCGTATGCCTCTTGCGCCGTGCACTCTGCACGCGATGTGGGATTCGAGTACGGAAAAATGAGTGGCCGATCATTGATTTCGGCCATCGTCTTAATGACCTGCTCGTTGAATGCACCATGCACCGTCGATACACCAATGATTCCTGTTGGACGAAAGTCCTTAATGGCAGCGAGAAAATCAGTGCACTCTTCTGCATCAGCAGCAAATGGCAATTGAAATGGAAGTAGATCGTCGCGAGACTTGACCAGCAGGCCGTTGATGTCGAAGAGACGCACATGTGTGAGCGCCTCATCACGAGACATGCCATCCAAGCACATTGCCTCAACAATCAGTTCTGCTATCCCAGTTCCGGCTGACCCACCACCTAAGAATAAAATTCGCTGATCACCAATCGGCTCACTCTTTGCTTGACACGCAGCATAGATCCCAGCAAGGGCAACACCCGCAGTCCCCTGAATATCGTCATTGAAACAGCAAACCTTGTCACGGTACTTCTCAAGCAGCGGAGTTGCGTGGTTCATGCTGAAGTCTTCAAACTGAATGCAGCACTGAGGGAACAGATCCTGAACTGCCTGGACGAATTCATCGACGAACTCGAAGAAGACGTCATCATCAACACGCTTCTGCCGTAGGCCGGCATACAAAGGATCTTGGAGAAATGCCTCGTTGTCTGTTCCTACATCAAGTGTAATTGGCAACGTCAGTCTTGGTGGAACGCCAGCGCAAGCCGTATAGAGCGAAAGCTTCCCGATCGGAATACCCATGCCACTGGCCCCAAGATCGCCTAGACCAAGAATACGAGATCCATCGGTTACCACGATGAACCGCACGTCTCTCTCGCCCCAATTGCCCAGCAACTCCTTGAGACGGCCCTTAGCGGTCACCGGAAGATACACCCCGTGGCTTCGACGCAAGATGTGCCCAAACTTCTCACAAGCTTCCCCCACCGTTGGCGTGTACACCAGCGGTAAGAATCGGTCTGGATCACTGATGAGTACCTTGTAGAAGAGCGTTCGATTGCGGTCCTGCAAGGAACGAAGTTCCATATAGCGCTCAAGATCAGATTCTGACTGTTCAAGTTGTCCAATGATCCGTTGGACCTGCTCATCGAGTGTTTCTACGGTTGGCGCCAACAAACCCTCAAGATGGTTCTCACGTCGCTCTTCCTCAGTAAATGCAGTTCCCTTGTTCAGAAATGGGTCGTGCAGCAGTTGAAATGCGTGGCGATTGTGCAAAGTGGTCTCCATTTGCTAGGGAACGATGGAGGATAGCAGAAGTAGGCAACTTCTCAATCGCGGGAGCACTAGACAATAAGCAACAGTCTGTTGCAATCGAAGGACTGAGGAAAACAATGCGAATGCGAGACACTTAATCTGTCATGCGAAAGATGGTGCCGAACAGTGCATTGGCCTAGCCATCGGTACGAATCCTGGCGTCAGGTTCATGGGCTCTGCGGAGTACAGTCTCGTCGCCATCCCAGATAACGGTCGTGTCCTTGCCGTAATACCAAATGTATCGCAACCGATCCCAGCCCGTCTCGCCATTACTATGGAAGACCGTGATATAACGACCTGCATGATCGGGATCATGCATAGTGTGCAAGATTGATTGATCTTTGCCTGCCCATCGAGTGCCATCAATCGTAAATGATTCGTTATCGAGCACGATCGTGTCCGCAGCACGAGCAATATGCTCTGCGTGTGCAGCAATAGACTCCGGTCCGATGAGCAGTACATTGTCGCCAGCTTCAACATCCGCCATCCAAGCGGTCACTTCACTGGCCGCAGGCATAGAACTGTCAACGGTGATGGTCACGCCACCACCGATCGTGCCTGAGATCGTTGGACTCGTTTGATCACGCGGAAGCAGGCGATAGAAGCGGCATTCTGGATCGACTTCAATCCACCCTCCTGCTGTATCACGAATGACGTTTAACTCTTGCGGGGGACTTGCGTGGAGCGAAGCCGTTGTCATGGGCACATAGTGCAATCGCACCCAGCGATCAAAGAATGGGTCGAGCCAACCGGCCGACTGCGACGGATCGCTTGCCTCGGCTGCAGCTTGAATCTCAGTCCAGCTGATTCGTTCGCCAGAGTGATCGCGAGCGAGGGCCTGCAGTACAGGCCATATCGCGCTATCAGCATGATCTTGCGGGCCAGTGCCTCGATCAAGAATATCCTCGAGCATCATGAATACAAAGGCGCCCTTGTCATACCCAACGAACCGATCGGGCCCAACCACACTCGGGTTGGCACTACCAAAGTTACCAACTGGCCCATCATCAAGTGATGGATCAAGTGATACCTTGTTCAGTAGCCCGCGGCGATAGGTTCGTGCGGCCTCCTCGCCATTTTCCAATACACGACGGCCATAATTAGTGCAGTAACTCGTCAGGGCTTCGCACCAGTTGCCATCATTCGGATCAACGTACACGCCATTCCCCCACCAGGCGTGCAGCAACTCGTGATCGAGATAACCAGGCTTGAGTGATCGCGGCGCCATGCCAACAACTCTTGGACCGAGCACAGTAAATCCAGGAAATGCAAATCCGGAAGAGAAGAAATTCTCGACAATGGAAAATCTTCGATACGGATACGGGCCAATAAGCGGCGTGTACAACTTCAAGTAGTCAGATGCCGCATCAAGGTAATCATCGGACTTGTCTGAATGTTCCGGACGCAAGTGGACCGTGACCTCAACCGTACCGAAGTCAGTCTTCACCCGTCTTCCAGTGATGATGTGTTGATTTCCCACGACTGCAATGCCATCAACAGGCCGTGGAGTCGAATACGACCAACACGCCGATGTCATATCGCCATCACACTGTGGATCTCCGGATGCGACGAGCGTCCATCCATCAATCGGCTCAATAGCGATAGACATCTCCCGCAAGAGAGGAACACCTTGCTGGTCTACTGGTTGTGGATACCAATTGCTTCCATCAGAGAGAAATACACCCTCGGCACCAACATGTGCATTGACCGAGAAGTTGTGGATCTGGCCGACCTTCTCGCCCGCCTCGACATCTTCACGATGCGTTCCAGACCACATGACTTGCACGCTCGATCCTTGCGGAATATCCGCGACGAGACCACTCGAAGAAACGGCTCGAGGTTCGCCATTCACTGAAACTGAATGAACACGAGCAGCTGCGTTGAGTTCATACTGAAGGTCGCCGCCTTGGCCAACTTGAATTGTCGTAGAGCCTTCAACTTGTCCGGTCGCCGGGTCAAGGGATATATCAAGGTGCTGCCTCGTTGTATTGAGGCTCGTAATGCCAATAGCAATAAGTGCGATGCATTGCATATGCGAAGCATACATCGACAAGGCACTGGCGCATGGAATTTCAGCGACGGTGAAGTACCGTGCGACTAGCTCAATGGCTCTAAGCGAGCACTAAAGTGCCTCAGCACAGCAGGCGAGTTCACCATTCGCATGCCCCTCAACTCATCGCGTTTTGCATACACACGCAGCAAGACTTCCGCCACGTAGTCGACATGGCTCTGCGTATAGGATCGCCTAGGAAATGCCAATCGAACGAGCTCACGGGGCGCAGCTTGCTCGCTTCCATCTGGTTGTTGTCCAAACATGACCGATCCAATTTCGCATCCTCGAATACCGCCTTCCAAGTAGATGGCAATGGCAAGGGACCACCCCGGATATTCGTTCCAAGGGATGTGTGGCAATAACACACCTGCATCGAGATACAAAGCATGCCCGCCAGGAGGCGTGATCATTGGCACGCCTTCACGCGCAAGAATGTCCGCTAGATAAGCAATGCTCGCAATGCGGTAGCGTAGATAGTCTTCTTCGAGTGCTTCATAGAGCCCAACGGCAACGGCTTCGAGGTCATATCCAGCGAGACCGCCATAGGTCGGAAAGCCCTCAGTCAAGATCAGCATATTTCGACATGCAACGACTATTTCTGAGTCGTTCATAGCCAAGAACCCACCGATATTCGCCATGCCATCTTTCTTCGCACTCATCGTGGCGCCGTCAACAAGCGAGAACATTTCACGAGCAATTTCAATAGGTGTTCGGTTGGCCTGGCCTTCTTCTCTCAAGTGAATGAACCAAGCATTCTCTGCAAATCGGCACGCATCTAGGAAGAGGGGCACATCGTGCTGATTACAAATCTCTCTTGCTGCACGGATATTCGCAAGACTCACCGGTTGGCCCCCACCGGAGTTGTTTGTCACAGTGATCATGACCAACGGCACACGGTCAGGATTTTCAGTGAGAATCTGGTCTAGCCTGACAAGATCGATATTGCCTTTGAACGGATAGTCATCATTGGTTGCCGCTTCAACGCAAGGGATGTCCACTGCTTCTGCATCTCGGTACTCAATATTTGCGCGGGTTGTATCAAAGTGCGTGTTGTTCAGCACAAGATCACCTGCATTCACCATCGCGCGAAAGAGAATACGCTCGGCTGCACGGCCCTGATGTGTGGGAATGACGTACTCAAGCCCGGTGATATCTTGAACAGCAGCCTCGAATCGATAGAACGAGTCGGCACCCGCATACGTCTCGTCGCCTTGCATCATCATGCCCCACTGGCGAGCGGAGAGCGCACCCGTGCCCGAGTCGGTCAGGAGATCGATCAGGACATCTTTCCCACAAACGGAAAATAGATTCCAGCCCGCTTCGCGCAATGCTTCTTCCCGTCGCGCACGAGTTGTGCGGCGTAGCGGCTCTACAGTCTTGATGCGAAAGGGCTCGATGATCGTGTCGAAAGGCTGCTCGTCACTCATGCGTGATCTCCAGTAAATCGCGCATGCTATCCGACCAGCAGCTGCCGCTGATTCAGCCCGTTGATGCCCCGCCAATTGTGAGATCAGACATGACGATCTTGTCTTTGCAAAGCGGAGCAGAATAACTCTCGTCAACAAGTTGACGCAGTGTTCGTTGAGAGAGCCCGGACTCTAACTGTCCGATCGAACTGTCGATCTGAGCGTGCATCGGGCAAAGCTTATGGGAGTGCTCCGAGCGGCCAAGTGGGCATGACTCGATTCGTTTCAGCGGGTCGATCGCATTGAGTACATCAAGCAGCGTCGTCTTGTTGGCATCGCATCCAAGTACAAAGCCCCCATATCGACCCCGCTGCCCGCGAACCAATCCTTCTCGCCGAAGCAGACTGAGCACTTTGGCCGCGTACTGCTGGGGAATTCGCCCGGCACCACTCAAATTTGCGCAGGTGGCGGGCGTCCCATTCCGCTCAGTCAACAGCACCATCATTCGCAGAGCATATTCAGAGGTGGTTGAAAGCATGGCCTGAACACTCGCTCCTATATTCTCATTCGGATCTGAAGGTCAAGTATACGCTCTCAAACGCCACAGAATGACCACACACCAATCCGAGGCACTCACCAACAACGACGACGCCCTATATAAGGCTGACAAGAGCCCAATGAGACGCCCTTGCAGCTGCAATGACCACATAGACCAGCCGGTGGCGAATAATTGGAATGCAATACTGAGACATAGCGACATCACGAACAAATCGCGGTTTATTTACGCGATTATTGCCTAAATGCGATCTCTTGCTGGCATTTTTGGCAAAAATGCTCCGATCGTGCCATTTTTACTACCCCGCAGCCTAGTCAATAAAAGCTAGATTCGTCGTCTAATGCTGCGTTCTTCTGGCTACAGGCCTGAATTGCTGCGTTCTTGTTTCATTCGTCAAGTTCATGGGTGCATGGTCTGGCCTCCAGCAAGCCTGATTGGCCAGCGCATGCCGAGCAAAGAGATCCGCGCAGAGCCCGCCGGATGGAGTATCTGGCCAGACAGCCCATACCCAAGCACTGCCGACTGACACGCACGAGGCCAGTGGCAATCACAACGCTGATCAACCATGCTTCAGTGAGATTGCGATCGACAGGCAGACGTCTCAGAAACGTACTGATCGTGCCCCATCGTCCGCGAGTCGATCGATTCCTTGATTGCCCCACGCTCCCGATCAGGCTGGCTTCTACAACTCTGTCACAGGCATCGGCCAGACCTGATATCAGGTGCACCAAGAGACTCGAGGACACGTACGCATCTGAAAATGATCTATTGCTCTTGTGAGGCTACCTGGTCGTATATCTACATGCTGATACTGGTGGGCATGAAGTGAATCGCTGTGCCGATACACCAATCGTAGAAAGATTGAGGTGTTGAATCAGGGCTGCTAGGACGAACCACGCCAACACCGACAATGTTGACAGTGTCACGCCAAACACCAGGGCCACCCAAAGAGCCATGGCTTGACCAACCGAGATCGGTAGACGAGCATCCCATCTGATGGCAGAACCCCTCACACCTCGACCAGGCCGCACACTCGTAGCGATGACCGGGTCACTCTCCATGATCTTCCTCGATGCCACCGTCGTAGGCGTCGCGCTGCCAACCATTCAATCCGATCTCGAACTCACGACCGCGACCGCAGCGTGGGTCGTCAATGCATTCCTCATCGCGTTCGCGTCGAGTCTGGCAATCGGCGGACGGCTCGCCGACAAGATCGGCAGGCTTCCGACATTTCGTTGCGCCATATTGCTCTTCGTCGCCGGATCGGCGACCTGCGCCTTTGCAACGAGCGGCTTGATGCTGATCATCGCCCGAGCTGTGCAAGGCTCTGCAGCCGGACTCATGCAGCCAGCCAGCACCGCGATTGTTATCGGCGCATTCCCCGCTGGTCAACGCGGACGTGCCATGGCAACCTACTTTGGGGTCGCGTTGCTATTCCTGATGGCTGGCCCTGTTATTGGCGGACTCATTGTGCAACTGGCAGATTGGCCATGGATCTTTTGGCTGAATATTCCAGTAGCCACCACTGCTCTCATACTCAGTGTTGGGCTCGCCCTGCCAGCACGTAAATCTAATCGTCGTGGGTTCGACCCCGTCGGGGCAATCCTGCTGATCTCTGGGCTGCCGGCCATGGTGCTTGGCTTGGAGTGGCTTGGACACCCACCCGAAGATGCCACATGGCTGCCTATTGCCCTCGCTGCTGCCGGCGCCTCGCTTACCATTTTCGCTGTCTTCCACGCCAGTCGAGCCGCACACCCACTACTACAAGTGCAGCTCATCGCACCCCGAATCATCCTCGGCCAGACCCTTGTGCTGGGACTTGTCTCACTAATTATGTCAGCGCAGGCCGTGTACGGCGCGATCTATTTGCAAGAGGTCCTCGCATTCACACCTGTACAAGCTGGTCTTGGAAGTTTGCCACTCCTACTACCAGTCGTACTGGTCATTCGCTCTGCTGGAAAGACCTATGATCGCATCGGTTCGGCGAAGCCTGTCTTCATCGGCCTGATTATCACACTTGCTGGCCTGAGCGTTGAAGTCATTGGTGTGCTGTTGCAGTCCTATCCAATTCTGGCCATCGGCATGGTGCTTGTTGGCGGCGGGTCTACCTTTGCCTCAACACCAGCCAATACAGATGTGCTGTCAATGTCGCCGCCAGACCAAAGAGGCGAAATGTCCGGCATGGTGCAGACGCTGCGTCAACTCGGCGGCAGTATTGGCATTGTTATCTGTGTGCTCGCAATCAGCTGGACTGTTGCAGCAAAAATGCCGGACTCACTACCAACAGGCGAGCTAGGCGACACCGTACGCCACGCGCTCGAAGGCGATGTGTCTGCGATTAGATCACTGCGGGCATCTGATCCATCACTTGCGGCAGATCTCATCAATGCACGCTCCAGCGGCATGGCCGCAGCATTCATCATGCAAGGGATTGCTGCGGCAGTTGCACTCTTGATCGCGCAGTGCATGCTTCGCCCATGGAAACGGGACGATCAGCACACGAAGTCGTGCAACGCAACCAAGTCCGCATGCTCGTAGCCCCGCAGGATTCGCCAATCAGACTGGGAACGGCAAGATAGGCGTGAAACAGCGGCTGCCAGGAGAGTTTCAGCAGCAGCCATCGATCTCACCGACAGATCCAACCTGCATCATGATGGTAAACGTGTGGCAACATTTCACTTGTCGATCATTTGCTTGCCGGCTGCCTGACCCACGTGTAGCCCAATATCTTCGAGCTGCTTCTCAATTTGCGGCGCCCATCCGCGATTCGCTGCTGGGCTGGCTGGGCTTGGGTGCAGAATCTGATGGATCGGAAGATCGTACTCGGCAAGCGCAATTGCCGCACGCTTACGAGCAAATCCGCCAACACCAATCACTCCCTTTGGGCGTAGCGCATCGACAACCTCTCGAAGTGCCGCATCACAGACAGACTCCAAGAGCCGTCTTGACGCTACATCAAGTTTGTCTGGCGTACGGTTTCGACCACCCTCTTCGAGAAATACAAGCGGGCACCAATTCCAAACAAAGAAACGTTTCAGAAATGCATCCGATGTCCCAAATCGATTCGCCACCCATCCCCACAACCTTCTGCCACTCACTTCGCTGCGAGGACAAGCAAATCCCATCACGGGACGCTTGGGATGCTCGTTCGACGGCCGATCCACCGGCTCCTCAATGGCAAGAAAATCACGCACATGCGTCACCTCACCAAATGGAACACCCGTCTGCGCCATGCCCCATGGACCCGGATTCATCCCAAGCCACAACGCATCAATTTCACAATGCGCCAGTTCAAGATAAGCCTCGTGGGAACGACGTGCATACATCGTTGGATCGAGCACGTGCGTAACGGGTTCGGCAGGTTGAATTTCAGCGAGTGACTTGGAGAGCCGGGTTGAGATACTTCCCAGCTCTGCAGATAAGCTCACACGTCATCTCCGCGATGTGGTGCAGGAAGAGGTTTCTGAAAGATCGATTTCTCAGTACCTTCGCGGCTAATGATCGCCCGTCGCATCACTAACTCGGCCCAAAGAGTGGCCCCACTGAATACAACGACGGAACCAAACAAGAACCAAGTTCCTTTGTCAATAAGCAAGGGAACAAAGTTTGATTGTTCAGAGAGATAGAGCACCATGGCAAGCGCGAATACATCGATCATGCTCCACTCGGAGACATAACGAGTCGATAGATAACATCGGCGGCGCCACCTGCGTGGCAGCGGCATATAAAGCGACACCATCAAAAGGAATATGACCAAGAGTGGTGCAATGACCAAGAAAATCAACATGATCGCGGCAAACAAGCGTAAGTCATCGGTGAAGAGAAACTCGATGCCGCCTCGCAAGGACCATACATTGCTGACCAATCCAAACTGGTTAATCTGAAATAGCGGCTGCGAAAATGCTCGGTAAATCATAATGATCGCAACGAGCGAAAGCATCGTGACGACCAAGCCCTGCCAACCTAAGAAGGTAATGAGCGGGCGCACATGGTCTGGAGGCTGTATCACTTCAGGCATACGACGCCTACACAGCTCGTGAAGGATCGTGCCCGCTGACATATTCAGAATGATGGCGAGAAGGAAGCAATAAAGACCGTAGTGCACACCCACGCCAACAAAGCCCTGCCGGCTCAGAACGAGCAGAATAAGCAACGACACAAATACATCGAGCAGACTCCAGCGGCCAAGATGCCCAAGCGTACCCAAGAGACGTTCGCGACGAGCCATCGTCATAGGCTTGACCATACTGACTGTTACCAATGCCAATTTGACCGGCGGAAAGATCACCGAGAATCCAACAACCAAGATGACGAGAGGATAGAGCCCATGCATCCACAGAAGTTGGATGACCATCAGAATTGAATATGGTCCCGCAAGGCTTGGCAGCACAACCGTGTCAATCTCGAGAAATGGCACACCTGGGAACAGCGCGATCACATTGAGCGTCGCCGACAACAAGAGCATCAATCCGATGAGAACAATGATCCATACCGGCAATATCGAACTGAATCTACATCGCCCGGTATGAGCCGAAGATGGGACCTCTTGTACCTCTATCTGTGCCATGTTCAATCCTCTCACCCAACAGTAGGGCACAATGTCATGCCCGCTTCCCTGCAAGGTAACCCACAACCATAGGCAGGGCCCTCTCTATCTGCGATCAGTTAAGATTTCGCCATGGTGGCTGAGTAGCCGTATCCTGTGCGTCACAACAGCCCCTCAGGGAGTACAACATGTCTAATTCAATCCAACTGACCAAGCCTCGCCTCTACGCAGGGGACGGGGACCGCCTCATGGAGGCTGATCGCCGCAGTGACCGCATCGTCATTCTTCCTTCTGGAGATCCGAAGGAATCTACTGTCGGCGGAGGTGAGATACGTATTCAGTGGGGACAAAGCCTCTTGCGAGATGTGCTCGGCGGACGCTATCGAACGGTCATCTGCGGCATCAACGATACCGACAATAGCCGCGGCATCATTGGCACACTGCTCGAAATGATCAGCACGAGCCAATGGACGGTGGAATCGGCCACATCCTATGCACGCGTGTTTCAAGAGTCCGCATCGCTGCACGGCCGGGGTGACCGCGAACCCTACATTCTGAAATTTGATCTCGACAGCATCTTGGTTCTGGCAATCCTGCGACCTCGGGGTCAGGACTGCTTCACTCTCGAAGACTTTGAGCGTGGCTTCCGTACTATTTCCAAGATGCTGAGCAGCAGGCATGACCGACAACCTGTAGCAAGCGTGTCATTCCTTGGCGCCACATCAAACCGACTTGTTGATGAGCACGGCGAAGAGCCGCCATTCGAGTTTGTTTTACGAGCCATGTATAACGCAGGCTACCGCGGTGATATTTATCCATCGCTGCCGATGTGGCACAAGGCTCCAACCGGTGCGTTCGCTACCTACCCGTTCCCCGAGAGCCTCGACCGCATGCGAGAGGGTTCGTCGTAGCACATTGACAGGAAAACCGAGCGGGCATGGCCTACCTGGCCTTGTCCCCGAGTACTCGTCGAGCCTGATCAGGATCAATCAACACAAGAAATGCCAGCGGCAATAACTGCAGTGCCGCTGCCAGTACATACGCGCCTTGGGTGCTCACGAGCCCATCAAGTTGCATCGTCAATCCTTGCCCGGCCGAGCGAGACAAATTAAGCAGGGCCATATACGCCGTAAACTGCGTTGCTGCAACAAGCGGCCAGGATACTTGCATGCAGAGCGTAAAGATTGACACGTACAACATGCCCGACATGAGTGCATCGAGCACCATCATGCCGATGATAAACCAGTCGCTATGCCACAAGCCCGCCGAGTCGGCAAAGACGAGGTAACTCAGCGAAAGTCCACAACCAGCAAATAGTGCCATCTTGCGCGGCCCAACTCGATCGGCCAGTAAGCCGCCAACAATCGATCCACCAAGCCCAGCCCAAGTTGCAATGCCCGTCCACGTTGCATGCTTCTCCATGCCCCATTCAAGTTCGCTGACCACAAGCACTGTCGAAAAACTAGTCAGAAACCCGCCTGGAATGCTCAACAACACTGTCACAATTGCTAACGCAATCGTTGATCGAAGTGTGAACGCATGACCGAGCCGCCGCGCAACGCCCAGCATCGACTTTGCAGGCACTATTGCATTGGGGGAAGCCTTGCCCTTGGTCCATGGGAGGAGTCGTTCACCACGTCGCTCTCGCAATA
>JAQWLT010000064.1 GCA_029247205.1 Phycisphaerales bacterium
CCCCCCACTTGATCATGTACTGTCGCTTCAATGAACTGAAGTTGCTCATCTGGAATGCCGTCAAGATTGCTCAGCCGACCAGTTGAAAGGTCATCGATCACAACGACATGATCACCACGACCAATCAAAACTGGCACAAGATGACTACCAATAAAGCCCGCCCCTCCAGTCACTAGAACCTGTCTTGGTTCGGCCATCCGTTTCGCGCTCCTCACCAGGGCCATGTTCGATGCATAGTGTGGGCACGCATGCTCCACGAAGAACCAAACATGATCAGGACTCGTCGTCGCCCTCGGATTGTCCGTATGTCGCCATCAACTCATAGTTGCGGCGGAAATACCCACCAATAGATTGCCGTGGTCGGTTGAGAATACTGCCGATGAATTCCGCAGAAGCTTCAGAAAGTTCACGGACAAGTCGAGCTACAAGACCACGCTGCTCATTGCCCGCACGAACGATGATGACCGATGCGTCGCACCGAGCCGCAATCTGAATGGCATCTGTCGCTGCCACGGCAGGCGCAGAATCGACAAGAACATAGTCAAACTTGGTACGCACGCTAGCCATGAACACACCAAAGCGTTCATCGACTAACCGCTCAACCAGTCGTGATGACTCTGTGCCAGCAGGGACAACTGCCACGCCCGATTCGGTCTCATGGATTGATTGGCCAAGAGCCTCTGAGTCCTTGAGTGCGTCACCAAGACCGGAAACCCCCTCATGCACACCGAATGTCTCCGCAAGGCGAGGACGCCTAAAATTAGCATCGACAACACACACCGAGTGCCCAGCGGTCGCAATCGCGCAGGCCATATTGCCCACAATGGTAGTTGTGCCAGCTCCCGGCATCGCGCCTGTCAACAACAGGGTTGAGTGCCCCTGATTCGCCATCGTCCGCAAGAGGGCAATTGCCACTTGTCGGCATGACTCTGCCGTCACGCTATCAGGGAATTCCCGCAAGACCATTTCAGCATCTTCCGGCTCAGCAGGATCATCCTCAATGTCTGCAACCGCACCAAGCACCGTGATCCCTGGAATAACCGCGAGATCGGAGAGCGAGCGAATGCGTTTTTCCAGCAATTCGCGAAGGAAGATCCACCCAACAAAGATACCAAAGCAAACCACAATCGTACCGGGGATGATGAGCTCTGGCTTCGGGAAGCTTGGTTCACGAGGCAACTCAGCCAGGCTGATCTGCCGTACTCGGCTGGCATCAGAGCGAAGTTTCATGAGCCGAATTTCGCTCAGCAACTGCTGCGAGTCATCTCGCTGCTTCTCATAGTTGAGCTGTTTGGTCTTCATAGCCTGATAGCGAGACGTGTCGGCTGCAAGATCTCGCAACAACGCATCCTTGGCAGCAAGCTCTTCTTCAATATTCGCAGTCACTCGATCAATGCGTTCACGCTCACTGCTGAGCGTCTTGAGCTGAGCATTTAGATTGCGATGAAGGACTTCGTCCTTCTTCAGACGGATCTGTTCTTCGAGGCTGCGAACTTGCAATTCAATGCTTTCGACCTGCGGCATTCCTTCATTGAATTGCTCACGCAAGATTCGCTCGTCCGTCTTCATTAATTCGAGACGACTGAGTTGTTGGAGCACAATCGAGTCAGCTTCAACTAGCAGAATATCCTCATGGGAGGCTTCGACTGTGCCCTCAAGTTTCATCGCAGTCTGCTGATACATAGCCTGAACAGATGTACGCTCAGTCTGGAGTTCAGTGAGATTCTTAGAGAGGTCCTGAACCACAATAGATACTTGCGAAAATCGTGGGTCGTCAAGAGTGGTAATGCCCTTGGCCACGATAAATGTGTGCACGTCGTCGCCGATATCTCGCAAGCCCATCTGGAGCAGCCGAAGTTGGTTGTCAAACAGCTTCTCGTTCGCCGTGAACTGCGCGTCATCAAGGACTGTGAGTTTCTCCATGTACGCCGAGGCGATTGAGTTGAGCACCTTCGGGACATCACTCGCAACGCTCCAAGCCCAACGAATGGCGAACAAGTTCGTGCCTCGCAGGACTGGCGTTTGGAGTGTCTCCTCGAGCTCATCAACTGCCTGTTCAATCAATGGCTGTCCCGTCTGGGGATCAAGAAAATACGATGTCATCCAATTCGTATCGCGGACCTGTGGACTCAGGATGGCCTGCCGCAACACATCTCTCTGCATGAGCAGTTCCGTTTGGGTACGTGCTATACGCTCAACCTCATCGTCCTTGAGTGTCTTTGAAGTACCGATTTCGGTTGATGCAGCGAGCCCCGGGCGGACTTCGAACAGGACCTCGGAGGTGAAGAAGGGCGTGAACCACATCAGCAGGAAGAACAACACGACACCAAGACAACCGCCAATAATCAGCGAGACCAAAAGGCCAATCACATGCTGGCGCACGACCCGAATTGGATCGATGGTCGGGCGACGTTGAGGCGACGAAGAGGGTCGCGGTCGCGGAGGTGGTGTAGAGAGTGGCCTATTCATCCTGCTTGTGTTCATCATAAACGACTCGAGGCCCGATCAGTTGCCAGTATCTAAATCGTCTTGGACCTTCTGTATTTCTTTGCGAACCGAGTCATCAATAGCAAGATTTTCAGCCTGCTGTAAGTGATCCCTCGCCTTGTCGGACTCATTGGCCGCCACAAGGATACGAGCCATGTGCAAATGCGCCTTAGCAGTGGGCTGACGGCGAATCGACTGGCCAACACGGTCACGCCCCTTGGCCGTATCCCCTGCTCGCCACTCAACCCATCCTGCCACATCGAGCGTTTCGGCTCCCCGTGGGTCCAGTGCCAGCGCTCGCTCCGCATAGGGCACCGCTTCGTTGGGCCGATCAAGGTCATCCGCAAGCATCAATGCGATATTGCTCAGCAGCTGGCCATTATTCGGTTCCAGACTCAATCGAGCCAGCAGGCTAGACAACGCCGCCTGGTAATTGCCGAGTTTCATCTGAATGGTGGCCATGGTGTCAATGAATATCGGCTCTCGCGGACGCAAGCCAACCGCCCTTCGAGCGAGCGGTTCGGCCGCCACAGGATCACCCAAGATGACAGCCAGTAGGTAGGCGTAGTTATTGAGCGCCACTGCATCATTCGGTGTGATCTCGAGAATACGTTTGAATGTCTCGGCCGCATCCTGGTCTTCGCCGAATGCCAATTGAGCAGATCCAAGACTACGAAGATCCGCCGCCAACAACTCAACATCATTCTCAGCCACGATACCTTGCAGAATTGCAATTGCGTCGCTTATCTCATCGCCACCACGGAGCATGTAATAACGAGCAAGACCCCGTCGATCCCAGCGTGACGGGTTGCCACCAGTGACAGTATCAACAAGTTCTATCGCCTCGGATGGGTCGCCATCAGGGAAGATGGTGTACAGATCCTCGTACCACTCCACTATGAATAATGGAGGGGTATCGCCTCGCTTCACCGATGAAGCATGAGCCATATAAGCTTCACGCAATGACTCTCGGGCGCGAGAAGATAAACCCAACCCCGATTCGGCGCGAGCCCGCAAGCCTACAATCCGAGGATCATTGGCTAGTTGGTCGCGGTTGGCATCAATGGCATTAATCGCCGCCTGATAGTCCCATGGCTTATCGGTTCGCGTCACGTCTAAGAGCGCAATCAAGCGATCGGTGTTGGGTTCCAAGTTCCATGAGGCAATGTAGTGCGATATCGCCTGCTCAATATCACCGGATGATCGCCGAATGTGGTCTGCAAGCAAAGCGTACCAATACGGATCTCTTGGATCATCGCGAATCGCTTGTTCCAAGATCTCCAAAGCGCGGCCAGGAGTGCCAGCAGCCACAAAGGACTCGGCCAAACGTCGTCGGGCTTTTCGTGATTCGGGGAAGCGGCGAAGGTAGTCACCAAGATCAATTGCAGCCCGCCTTGGGTCGCCCATCTCTTCAAGCACATTCGCTCGCTCGATAGCAAGCATCTCTGACGTCTGTACAGTTCCAGTTGAAGCATCGAGATACCGCATTGCCTGCTCAAGGAGATCGCGATCGAGTGTTCGGCGATACTCCAACACTAAACTACGAACTAACTCGGCATATGGCCCCGCACGTTCTGGATCAATGTCGCTCGCTTGGTTCAGAGCTGCGCGAAATGCCTGGCGGAAAGCGATTGCTTCTTCCATATCTCCTGATGCTTCGGCGATCGTGCCACGAGCTCGCTGCAATCCTGCATTCAACATCACAATTTGATAGTTGTTCGGCGACTCCGCCGACAACGTAGCAATCAAGGCTTCGCTTTCATCTAATCGACCAAGTCGATTCAGGCAGTCGATCTCACGAAACTTCATTTCAAGATTGCCTTGAGCTTCTCCTGACGCTGCCAAGAACGGCAAAGCGCCCTCGCAGTCCCCGATACTGTGCAGCAAACTACCGAGTGCAATATCGACTTCGAGAGTCTTCAGATCTTGGTCATCGCGATAGTCAAGCAACAAATTCTTAGACTCCATTAACCGACCAGAGCGGCCAAGAAAACCTGCGGCCTGAATTGCTTGCGTCACTGCATTGTCTGCACTGCGTTGCTCATCAAGGTACCTCTTCAGAACGACCAGCATCTCGCTGTGGCGACCTGCTTCACGAAGCACCGTTGCATGTTGAATCGCCTCGCGAAGCGTTGCGTCTGACCCTTTCGCAAGCTTGTCCGCAATGACTTCAAGTTTCTTGCGCCAATCGGCATGCAGCTGATCCAATAACTGATCTTGATTACTTTTACTCATGCCCAACCACGCACGGCCCGAGATCACCGGCTGCCCCTGTTCATCCAAATACAGACTACGATCGGGAGTCAAAGACGCCAGCATGCCCGCGTACCACAGGGCAGCGTTGCGATCTTCAGGCGATTCGATCCACGCCCGCTGCCGCTCGAACAAGGCCAATGCGGGATTGCCGTGAGCGGCTTCAAGCACAAGCCAGGACTCACGCACAGATCTATCGCCAGAGAATCTACGGGAAGCATCAGCCAACAGCGAGACAGCGCGAGTTGGGTCACCGCCCTCTTGGAGATGCAGTGCAGCAAGATTGCGAATGGCATCAATCGCAGTGGGGTCGCGTGCGATAAGTTGTTCATATGCAATCCGAGACTCCTCCCATTCGCCAATTGCATACATACTTTCAGCAAGCACCCTCCAAGCCTCGTTATGCCATCCCATTACTTCGGTAGCACGGCGGGCAGCAATAGCGCTTCGCTTGAGGTCATCAAGGCCATCCTCGCCGAGTGCCATCTTGGCTTGTCCACGGGCGAACAGCAATCTAGCCTCGGGAAGGCTTGCGCCGCCTACGCCCTCGTTCAGAAGACGGCTCGCAGCCGGAAGCATCTGTTCAGCCTCAGCAAACTTCTGCTCAGACAACAGTGTCTCAAACACATACGCAAAGGCTTGCTGATTTCGATCAATGGCCGCCAACAGAATAGGTTCCAGCGCCTCACTCTCAGCACGTGCCCGAACGGCGAGCGCACGATACTCAGCAGATTGCTCTGGATCCGATTTCTCAATCTGGCCTGCCTTTGCATCGTGGCTCTTGGCAAACTCCTGCAAGAAAATGCAAATCGCCACATCTCTCGCTTCGTCCTCTGTGTGATTTTCCCTCAACGACTCCTTCATCAACTCAATGGGATCTTCAATTGAGAGCTGCCTGAGGAGGCCCTGCAAACGACTATTCGTCGGCTGCAATTCAAGGGCCTTGGAAATCCAACCTTTGGCAGCGTCCTTTTGACCGAGCTTTGCATGCACTTGAGAAAGGGCTACAAGAAGACGTTGATCTTCAGCATAACCTTCTTCGATAAGTGCCTCGAGTAAAGGAATCGCTTCGTCAAGCCGGGCTTCTCTGTCACACTGGTCCGCGTATGCAATTGCCTTCAAGACCGGATCATTGAGAGCCTCTGCAGCCGCAACCCGCTCTTCTGGCCGCAGACGCCCGACAGCCAGCGATTGTTCAAGCCGCTGTATCGCCGGATTCGCTTCTCGCACCTTCGCGGGCAACTTTGAGAGCACTTCCAATCCCAATTCTTCTTTTTTTAGTATCGCATAGAGCGACGCGAGTTCGAAGCGATGGGAAATGCTTCTTGGCTCAATGCTGATCGCCTGCTCAAGCCGCGTAGCGGCAAGCCCCCCCTGCCCGATACGCCTAAGCGCGTCTGCAGCTTGTCGCAACACTGCAGTAGACGGCTTGTCTATTCCAGGAAGTGCAGCTTCGAATGCTGCAACGGCTTTGACGTAATTGCCTCGCCGATACTCTAGTTGCCCATCAAGTTGGAGAACGAGTGGGTGTTCAGCATTTCCGCCCACAAGATCGACCACTACATCACGTATCCGAACAGCGTCGCGATCGAGCAGATCACTATCAGCCCTGTCTCGCTTGTTCGAGATGATTGCAAACTGAGCTATTGCAGCTGCCAACTTGTCGTACTGCTGCCTGCTTGAGCCAAGAGAAACTGGCAGTGTGTCCGACGTAAGTACCACATCAGCAATCTCTGCAGCACGCTCGAGGTCCCCGGCTGATCGTGCTCGCGATGCGAGCATGACGGATGCATGCAGATCCTCTGGATGTTCAGCAATCCAAGCTTCCAGAATTGCGGCCGCGCGAGCATCTCCGTCCACCAAGTCGATTAGGGTGAGGAACCGAACCAACTCCAACATTTGAAATTGCTCAATGCCCTCAATCTCACCGATGACACGCTCGGCTTTGACCAAGAACTCATCAAGTTCTTCCAATCGTGATTCGATGAGATTTTCGCCGGAAACAGCTCGAATATCACCGATTAACTTATGTAAATACAGGTGACGAATGACGGCAAGAAGCGTATCGGGCCCCTCTGGATTGAGTTCGATCGCGCGTTGATACGTCTCCTCCGCCATCGCAAGATTCTTCATTTCCTGCATGGTGTGACCCTTCAGTCCCAGTTGACGCGCTACAGCCATGCGGCCGAATGCCAGCCTCGAATATCCCGCATCACTCTCTGGCTCCAACTGCACGAACTCTGTTAATTCGGTCTCGCCCGGAAAACGAACATGCCCTGTTTCATCTACATCGCCGAGGAAGTTGCTTTGGCCAAGTCGCATACGGGCAAGGCCGAGCATAAGGGTTGCGTGGTTATAGGCCTCGGACCCCGGAGAAAACCGCTTGCGTTGCTCCTCGGCAATCACTTCGAGCATTGTCCAATAGGCGTCACTATCGAGTGATATGGCCGCAGAAAAAGACTCTTTCATGGCGGCCATCGCAAACGCGGAATCTCCCAGTGAGAACTGAGCACGTTGCGCCAATGCACTCAGATACTCCCGATACAGGGCGCTTGCACGCTCGGGTGTTTCAGGAACGAGTCCTTCCAAAGCTGCAAGACGCAGAGCGTGCGCATCTTGATTGCCAGTCTCGCGATAAAGAACCTTGCCCGAGGCGCGCATGGCCATTTCATACTCGCCCTCCTCAATATGAGCCCTCGCTGCAGCGAGATTACGAGTCACGCTGCCTTTGTATTTCAGATAAATAAGCCCCCCAACAACAGCCACGGCCATGATGGTGACCAGCGAAACGATGGTCAATAGTCGAGTGTTGATGCGTCGCTTCTTTTTGCCTCGACGCGTAGACTTCTTGGACTTACTCATGAGGAACTCACTTCGGTTGTGCCTGTTCGAGAGAGGCCGTGACTTCACTCCAGTCTGGGAGCGATCGCATTATTTCAGGCATGATCACGGTCAGGAAAGGTTCAATATCTTCAAAGAAGGCGGCCTGGTCATAGCCCGAATCGCCCTCTGATATAAGCTGGACTTTGCAGTAATACGCGTGGCTTTCAGTGCCAATAAACGAGGCCATCTTGACGCCATAAGGCGTTGGTCGCCATCGCCCATTAGCAATAAAGAAATAGCCCGCGTGTACGCGGCGATCTGGCTGCTTTGGGTTAACGAACTCCATGTAGCGAACACGAGGTTCGCCGGTTGGCATCCGAACATCGATCGCCTCATCGATCGCAGCATCTTGCACGACAGCGACCGGATACGGCACGTCGTCAAGCCTATGCACCTCGTCATCCTTCCATTCAACCGTAATCGCCGCTACTGGAACATTGACTGGATCGGCTGAACGCTGCACATACCCACCAGCAACCAAGCAGCGATCGGGTACATGTGGGATTGCATCGATTTGGTCCGTGTAATAAGCAATATGTAGCTGCAACGCTTTTTTCGGTCGATCGATGTCATCAACATACATGCGGGTCAAATAGCTTGGTGTGCCCAACTGTTCAATCATGGCAGCATCAAGCTGCGCATCCTGCACCGATCTCCACTGGCCGAGCGATGAGGGCACTAAGGAGAGAGACCGACGTAGCGGCACTGGCTCTGTTTGCAGATGAATCTGCAGGGCTTTTGCCCCGAGCGAGAAACCAATCTGACCCGCAACCAGCGTCAACACACACGCCACAAAGATTCCAATAACGCGACCATCAAAGCGAAGACGAACAGTTTCGACAACTGAAGCAGACTCATCATCATCATCAAGCAACATCATCTTCAGGATGCACATGATCCCGAGATAGATGAAGAAAGCCGGAATAAGCCAAAGCATCCCAACCATTGAATGGAAGTCGCCAGCGGCAAAGTCTGAGTCGTAGGTCGCCAAGATGCCCAAGGTCACTACTCGAAGGATGTTGATGAAGATAGCCGTGGGGAAGGCCGCCAGCACCAACACAGCGCGTAGCCAGAAATTATCAAGCCCGCGGTAGGCCATCGCCACACCAAGGGCAAGGAATGCAACCAACATCCGCATGCCAGAACATGCCTCAGCAATATTGATTGGAATGATCTCGCCATTTTGGTAGATGTCGAGTGTGTGCCCTGCGCGAGCAACGTCGTATCCAATAACCGACAGGCCAACCTCCGCGCCAATGGTCGCGATGCCTTGCAATTCAAATGTAAGCAACTCAAGGAAACGATCCGAGATCGTTTGACTGAATGCAACCAAGTAGAAAACCGGAAACCAAAGCCATTTCATCGCTCGCCAACCACAGATGGCAAGCACAAGTCCAAAGATCGTCAGGCCGACGCCTGCGCCCATTAGATTGTGGTGTCGAAATACTGCAGGCCCGAGAGAGCACAAACTAAACCACCCCATACCGAACACAACGAGTACCAGGCCTGTGACACTCGGGCGAAGCGGCTCGGCCAGAATCTTTTCGCGATTCAGCCATACAAACCAACCAGCGATGAACGGTATGACCAGTGTGTGCCCCCAGTCAGCTTGAAACTCGACTGCGAAGCGAATTTGGCGTTCAAGAAAGGACCAAAAGAGGAAGGCGAAGATGGCCAAGATCGCGGCCATCGCCAAACCCGTCACAACTGGCGAAGGTTGATAGAGAGGCTTCAACGGAGGTGTGCTACCAATCGCTCCACTCATGCAGAGTCCGCCATGCATCGCTCATGCCGAATCCGCCATGCATCGGTCATACGGAGTCTGCTAGGCTCATCTGCCAATATTTGAGGGCGGCGCCCCAAAGACATCATTGCCAAAATTTCGGTCCATAAGAAACCCAAATCCATAGTTGATTCGTAATCCATTGCGAAATACTGCCAAGGGATACGCAATCCAATTCGTACCCACCAAAATATGATCATTAGGCTTGATCACAATGTCTGGTTCTGTGCGACGACGAATTGCACCCAAATCAAGCCGAATAGTGGCCTCACGACCCTCGTCGACTTGCCGAACCAGATCAACCCGGTCAGGAATAGCGAGCGGGCCAAGACCTCCGGCCATCGCAATGAGCCGGCTGAGGGTCATCGGGTCGGCAGATGGAAGCGGGTAGGCGTTTGGTGCTTGAACCTCCCCGCTGACATAGCAATAGCCAACCGGTGGCCCGTCAACATAGATCTGATCACTGGGGCGAATCACCAAGTTCAAACTGGTATCACCGTGGGCAAGACGCTGATATGGCACCTCGATGACACGTTCAACAACGAGGTCTTGGGGCTTGCTGCCCTCTAACTCAGATGTCGTGGACGCTCGCGTCTTGACCCATCGATCTTGGTCCGGAAGATAGACAAAGGGATTGTTGCCAGGTGCCGGCTCACGACCAACAGGGAGCGATGCTGTGCGAGCAGGTCCTTTCACAGTTGGCAGTGTTACGTTTGTAGACGAGACATCATCGACATCGATGGGCGGGGCGCCCGCCGCTGCCCACGCACCCGGGCTGGGCTTGGGCATTTCTTCTTTCTTCGTAGGCTGATCCTGCAATTGACTGATCAAAGACTCAATGTCAACCGGCGCATCGGTCTTGACTATCCCCGAAGCATCAGATTCACTACCCCGGGTTGGATGCCACGGCGCATGTAGGCTTGGATGGACCGCTACCTGCCGAATGATGTAAATACGGCGCGTCGACAGTGGCACCCCCCCCGCCATCGTCAACGCGCTCAATAGTCGAAGCGTGGGGTCTTCGAGTGAAAACCGACCAGGAGTATTGACATGACCAAAGATGATGTAGGTCAGTGCGCCCCCATTGGCAACATTGATTGAGATCGTCGGGTTTTTCATAACCTTCTTGCCGAACATCTCGACCAATTCTTGCTGTAACTCCGGTACCGTCAAACCAGCGGCTTGCACAACACCGATCTCAGGCACATGAATATCGCCAGACTGGTCTACTCTCGAGCTCAACGGGAAGAACTCTCCGGGCGTGTAGAGCCCATAGATTCGTATGTCGAGTACATCGCCCGGGTGGAGGCGATAAGACAGGTCGCTTGATTGCAAGTCAGCGGCTGCGACCGCTGATGTCTCGCCCCATAGATCAACACTCGGTTCGATGGCAGCAATGCGATCCAGCACCGGCATCGTCACTGGAGTAGAGCCGAAGTAGCCCGTCTTAGAGGGGTCAAAGAAGCTGTTGACCTCACACCCAGCTGAGAAGATGGCCATCGCGAGCAGCACCAAGCACCAAGCACCGCTGAGATAGCCGTGGCGGGCCGTTGGTTCATCCATCCTATGCATCACGCAATCAATCTCCAGTGCCCACATCCCTGTTGACAGTCAAGTGAGGAACTCTATCCGACAAGACAGCATCGGGCCCACCATTATCGACCTTGAATGGCCTCTGCATTCACATTCCCTGCCCTTTTATGACACAACTGTGCAGCGAGCATTCTTGAACACCCTCCACGCGAGGGGCGACAAGATGCCGAGCCGACGTACAATGCAAAGCCTATGGGCTGCCACTCATCACCACGATCAATGACGCCCCCCCGCCATCCCCGAGCCCTTGGAGGGGATACAGCCCGCGGCCAGTCACGCGAGGCTGTCTATAGCCTTGGCGACCGCATTCTAGAAAATGGTTCAAATCGCACGCTTGCCATGCCACGCAAGCCCGAGTGGATCCGAGCCAAGGCACCCGGAGGCGATGCCTATGTGGCTCTCCGAGACAGACTTACAGATCTGGGGCTCCATACCGTTTGCCAAGAAGCATCGTGCCCCAATATTGGCGAGTGCTGGAGCCGTGGCACCGCCACAATCATGATTCTCGGAGACACTTGCACTCGCTCCTGCGGTTTTTGCAATGTCAAGACGGGGCGACCCCCTGTCACCGACCGAGACGAGCCCCGCCGCGTCGCCCAGATGCTGGCCGAAACGGGCCTGCGGCACGTTGTTATTACGTCAGTTGACCGGGATGACCTCGCTGATGGCGGTGCTGCAATTTGGGCCGATACCATTCGCCAGACTCGGACCACTTGCCCAGAACTGGGCATCGAGACCCTCGTAGGCGACTTCAAGGGCAACCTTTCAGACCTACAAACCGTGATTGATGCCGCCCCTGACATCCTTGCTCACAATGTGGAAACGGTGCGGCGAATGCATCCTGCTGTCCGGCCCCAGGCCGACTACGACCGATCCATTCGGGTCCTTGCAGAGATCAAACAGGGTGGGCTGCTCGCCAAGACCAGCCTCATGGTGGGGATCGGCGAGCGGGACGACGAAATCGTCGCCACCATGGCGGATATCCGAGCACAAGCGGACACCGACATCCTGACGATTGGCCAGTACCTTCAGCCCACCCGCAATCACCTGCCGGTCGACCGTTGGGTGGAGCCCGCGACCTTTGCGCATTGGAAACAAGTGGGGCTCGAACTCGGATTTACGGTTGTCGAGTCCGGCCCGCTCGTCCGGAGCTCCTACCACGCCGAGTCGCAGGCCCAGCGGGTCGCCGATGGCGGCGATCGTTAAGCGTTAAGCAAGCCCCTGTCAGACTCGAAAAACAACTGGACGGTCCCGAGTTTCGGAACCGTCCAGTCAGAGAGAGAGGAGAGAGTGATTTGAGGGAAGCGTTTCGTCGCATCCACAACGACAACGCACATGAAGCAAATCCCTTTCATGTAGGACTGATAAATACCTCAAATTGCCCTTTACAGGCTCAGAACAACGCTCAAATAGCGATCGACACCTTATCTGAGGCCCAACATTGCTCGGCAGGCTGCTAGAGTTCGCCCCAAAGCCATGACACCCCCCCCCTCAGACAAGAGCGATCGCGCAAATGGAAGTTGGGCGACCTTCCGGGCTCGCTTTCTCTCCAAAGGGGCACTCCTCACCCAAGGGCTGTTACTGCTCGCTGCACTGCTCACCGGAGGAGTTGCCCTCTACTTCAGGCAGGCAGACATTGTGGGGTCGGACTTATTTCTGAACCTCAATGCCAGCAAAACAATCTTCGGGATCACGCTACCTGGCGGAACAGGAATTTGGATCGCTGCGGCAACTGTGGTGGTGGGCATGGTTCTCATCATTTGGCTTCGCGATCGTTTCTTTCCGGGCACAGAAGGGACTGGCATTCCCCAGGCCATTGCCTGTCTCAAAATCCGCGACAGTCCGTTTCGACGATACATGTTGTCGTTCAAAATCGCCGTTGGAAAAATCTTGCTGCTGACAATCGGCCTCTTTACGGGTATGACAATCGGCCGAGAGGGGCCATCAGTACATGTCGGGGCCTGCCTGATGTACTTAGTCACCAAGATCCGCCGCTTCCCCGATCACCTCGTGCAACGGGGCATGATTCTCGCGGGTGGCGGAGCTGGAATTGCGGCAGCATTCAATGCCCCAATCGCAGGCATGATCTTTGCGTTTGAAGAGATCGGCAGATCCTTTGAAAAGGACAACGCCAGCACAATCGTGCGAACGGTACTGATCGCATCGAGTGTTGTGATTATGTGCCTCGGATGGAACTACCTCTTCTATGGGCAAATCACGCACGAATTTGGCTTCAATGCCATTCACTGGATCTGTGTCATTGTGATCGCAGTCATTGGTGGACTCCTTGGCGGACTATTTGCTCGAGCAGTAGTGTGGGGCACACCTCTGATCGCGAAGGGCTTTTCTCGCCGACGATTGACCACCGCCGCATGCTTGGGCCTGGCACTTGCAGTTACTGGATTGCTTTCAGGTGGACAGAGTTACGGCAGTGGCTACCCGCAAGCTCGTGCCATTCTCATGTACCGCGGTACGGACTACTACCAAACACTTGGAGTCGCACAATCAGCGAGTACAGATGAGGTTCACCGAGCCTATTCCACACTCGCTCACCGGCAGACGCTCCTCGGACCAAACGGCAAGCCGATGCAAGCGGCCGAGCATCTTGAGGAGGCCTACCGAACGCTGGCCAGTCCCAGCGAACGAATGTTCTACGACCGTTGGGTGATGACTGGACCATCGCCATGGTGGTATGCCCCAGCCAAGGCCACCGGTTCATTCTTCAGCCTTGTGAGTGGGATTCCTGGAGGATTGTTCGACCCAAGCCTCTCGGTCGGAGCAGGCCTTGGCGACCTATGCGCAGACTTATGCAACGACATCTTCGATGGCATTCGGCCGCAATTCGTCATCATGCTCTTCATGGTCGCCTACTTTTGCGGCGTCGTGCAAAGCCCAATTACCGTGTTTGTCATCATGATTGAGATGACCGATGCTCGGTTTATGACGCTCCCGCTCATGCTGTGCTCCATCATTGCGTATGAGTGTTCATCACTCGTCTGCAAAACATCGATCTATGAAGCACTCGCAGAGATTTTCTTGGCAAATATCAAAAAACGCACACACGAAGAGCCCGAACTCGCTCGGTGAGCGTGCCCTGAGAGCCTCTCATCAATGATTGTGCGAGATAGGCGTGCCAGGGGTAGGTAGTACATTCCACTTTTGATTCTGTGTGGTTTTGCGCGAACCATACGACGAATGAGATGCGTAGCTGGGTCCGCAGGCTGTCAATCTTGGCTTGCTGAGACAACTATGCCCACATCACCCACACAATCGGAACTCGACACGTACTTTCGCGACATCAGTCGGATCGATCTTCTTGATCCACTGGAGGAACGGAAACTTGCGTGGCGCATCATCAACGACGCCTGTCACGATGCAAAGTCGGCAATGATTCAAGCCAACCTACGACTGGTTGTCAGTATTGCCAAGCGATACACCACTCGAGGCGTGCCGCTGTCTGACCTTATCAACGAAGGCAATCTAGGTCTCATTCGGGCGGTCGAACGGTTTGACCCCGCGCTTGGGCATCGGTTTTCAACCTATGCAACATGGTGGATTAGAAAGACCGTCAAACAACTCATCGAGGACGTTGGCCACCCTATGCATGTTCCCACATACATGCAAAAACGAATGATGCTGTGGGCTGACACGCTACACCAACTTCAGAATGATCTCGGCCGAGCACCGACGACCGCTGAAATGGCGTCGGCCATGCATGTACCACTGTGCAAACTGAGTCTTGTGCACCGCACGATGGCCGCCACCAAGCGTGTATCAACAAGCACAATTCGCCGCGAAGATGCCATGGCCCCCCTTGATCTGTGCCCTGATCACAACCCGCCTGGACCTGCTCGCCTGGAACAGGCGGACGATCTCGCAAAGATTCGCCGAATACTCAATGGGCTCGACTCGGTTGACGCCCGCATCATGTGCATGCGATTCGGCCTCGATGGCACACCACCGCGAACACTCAAAGAAACCGGTCGTGAGGTAGGCCTGACTCGTGAGCGGGTGCGGCAGATCGAACAGCGAGCACTCTCTCAGATTCGCTATGCGTTCGAAGAGGCTCGTCTCGCAGGCTAATCAGACTTGACATTCGTTGACGGTGGTTTCGCAACCGGAGCCCCGGCGATATTCCATAGGGTCATCAACATCATGCCGAAGAACAAAAGTTGAATGCCAAAGAGCAGCCCTGGCGCCCACAGCACATCACCCGGATACCACCAGAACAATAAACCTGCGACCACGATTCCCGCAACACCACTGATGATCTGCATGCCGGGAGCCACGACCGATCGGTGCGGGAAGCCGCTGAGATCTGCAATACCCCGAACAAGAGAGGCAATCGCCAGCACAAGCGTGATGGCCTCGAGCCCCTCAAAGGGCCACATCAGCAGCAATACACCCAAGGCACCAATCATCATGGACGTCACCAGTGTTGCGCCCCGATGTTCCACGCCACCGGAAATCACCCGAATGATGCCCAAGACACCAAGCATGGTGCACAAGACACCAAGCATGAGTGCTAAGCCCTCAGAAGCAATGAATGGAAAGAGAATGGCGAATGCGCCGCCGACAATGCAGATCACCGCTTCAAACAAGAGCACGCCGCGCCCTTGCCGAAGGAGCTCTTGCACTTGTGCAGGTGTGGGTTGAGTTGCGCTGACTGAATCGGCCATTGAGTTGCTCTCCTTCAACCCACATCGTACCGAGCATGAAGACACCACGGGATCCGGCATGTGCCGAATCCCGTGGTGTGGAGTCACTGGGGGAAGGTGGTCAGCGACCCAAAGAGGAAAAGTGAAATGTGCCTAGGCCGTGCGAATGTCAATCCGGCGTGGCTTGACCGCCTCAGTTTTGGGAAGTGTCACCTCGAGAACGCCATCTCGATAAATCGCATTGATACTTTCGGCGTCGATGCCATCACCGATTCGGAAGGAGCGGTGAAAGTCGCCTACTCCATACTCCTGATAGTTGAGTGTCCCGAGTCCGTCATATCGGTTCTCGACCTTGGCAGTAATTGTCAGCATGTTGTCTTCAACTGAAATTTCGATGCTGTCCGAGCAAGCGCCCGGCATGTCCGCAAGCACGCGGAAGGTTGCGTTGGTCTCGAAGACGTCGACGGGAGCCCGATAGTTCTGCGTTCGCTTGATCGTGTCATTGGTCGTGCAAGTGTCTGTGTTCGTATCACTGCAGCAGGTCGTGTTGTTTGTCGTGTTGTTCATATGAATACTCCTTTCAGGGAAGTCGGTCGTTGGTTCAGGCCTCTTGGATATCGATGCGGCGTGTGCGTTCCGGACGGGCCTTTGGAAGTTTCACGGTCAGAATGCCGCCAGCAAAACTGGCGTCGATGTGATCTGCTTCGACATGGACAGGCATCTTCATGGTGCGTGCAAACTTAATGGTCGATCGCTCACGGCGGATGCTTGTGCCGTTGGCGGGGTTGTCCAGTAATCGTGTGCCAGAGATTGTGATGGAGTGGTCAGACGCATTGATCTCGAGATCCGACAGCTGTACACCTGGCAGCTCTGCTTCGATGTACAGGTTGTCATCATCCTCGAGCATGTTGATGGCAGGATGCGCCCGCAGGGAGTGAAGAAAGCGAGTAGGCAAATGCGAAGCGAGTGATGTCGTCGTCACTCGATCGTAAATACGGTCGATTTCTTGGCGAAGCGAGTCCATGGCGTTGGCTGCTGGAGTAAGAATGGTTTGAGTGTTCATGGGAATTCCTCCATTGATGAAGTCCGAAGCGTGTGGCCTCGGCAGTTTCGTTAGTGCCGGCACGATGCCGGTATCGAGAAGAGAACAGGCAACTGGCGTGCCAATCCCAAACACATCCAGAAATGTCCTGTTCGCACCGCATGGCGAGCGTGCCTGCCAACCAAGGAATCGCATGCCAACATGACAAGACCAGCCTCTTCGAACACCTCATGCAGCGACGCCGACGTGCATATGCACGCCGGCGTCGCCGGTACGTTCAACTTCTCACACTTGATCAGCAGACGAAACTCGTCTCACGATCACAAACACTGTTGACTGTCAAATCGGACTTCTTGGGAAGTTCGATGCTCAAGATGCCATCAGCGATGCATGCCGAGATGTTGGTTGCGAGTACATCGTTGCCGATGGCGAACTCGCGACGGAGGATCTGGGGTGCAACCTTCTCGCGAAGAATTGATGACATCGAAGCCCTACAGGCGTTTGAACGAACCATGGCGGCTTCAATGACAAGGCGGCCGTTGATTGCGTTAACTTCGACGTTTTCAACTGACACGCCTGGAACTGCAGCTTCGATGACGTAGGCGACACCGTTGTCATAGATATCTACAGGAATCGTGTTTGCTGCGACGCCGCGGGTGGCCTTGAGTCCGTTGGCAGAGCCGACGCCGTTCCATGCCTGATTGGCAAGTTGGTTCTTGACTGCAACAGGGTTGGTCATGGCGTTGCTGGCCAGCGTGACAGCCTGTTGTGGGTTCATAAGAGCGAGTTTCAACAGACTTTGAGCAAGGCTAAAGTCCATCGTGGCTACCCAAATAAACTTGGCAGCTGTCCATGGGCATCCGACACTCACCTTGGTAAGTGTGTTGAGAAACATCGGGTCGATGCTCGCGATTTGCAGGGCAACTTGGGCAAGGCGAGGGTCGATCGCTGCGATACGCTGAACGATGGCCTGCATTGGAAGACCAGTCACACCTGGCAGCGGTGCCTGAAAGGCTGGACCTGCGGTGTAGCCCAGATGTGTGGGCATTGACTGGCCGAAGCCGGACATACCGAGTGTGCCGAGACCGTTGACGGCTTGCATTGGCGAGACGCCAAAGCCGTTGGTGCATGTACCAGCAACCTGGCCGGGCATCCATTGGTTGAACCCGACAGGTGCTGTAAAGCCACCGAAGCCATTCTCTGTGACGATCGGCGTCACGCCGTAACCAGTGCCCATGGCTGTGGTGTTAGTCCATTCGCCAACGCCGAGACGTTCGGCAGCGAATCCGGTGCGGCTGCGATCCGTGTAGGACGTGGTGCAACCGGCGTTGTTTTTGGCTTGAATCTTGATAGTCATTTTAGAGCTCCTTAAAGTTGAGGTCACTCAGGAAGCCGATACGCCCCCGCTACGTCGCGGGAAGACATCGGCAGCCTGTGAAAGAAAGCTGAGTGGTTCATGATTACTGTGCCGCGCTTCTGCGAAGCGGTCGGCCGGGATGGCTCCGAAGGCATCAGTGGTGCATCGAGCATCCTTCTTGGAAATCGATGTTGGAACACGCACTAGAACCGAGCCGCCTGCACAACGGGTCGCAGCAATAGGCCCCCTGGGGCGTTCTCGAAGCACGATACGAGTGGTGATCTTCTCGATGTCACTTTGAGGATTGAGGCCGACGGTAAATCGTGGCCGCACGGCCTCGATAGAGATGACTCGGCCTCGAAGTCGAACACCGTTCACCTCAAGGCCAGCCCCTGGAAGATCAGCCGTGATCTCGATCCAATTGTTGGGCAGTGTGCGGACCGCGATGGTCGTCGTGCGATTGGTGGACTGTGCCACCTTGCTGCCCATGGTTTCCGTCTTCGCGTCGGTTTGCGTTTGGTAGGTCATGGCTGAGCTCCCGGGCCTGCTGGCCCTTTGCTCGCACTGTGCGAGTTCGATGAAAGACCATTCAAGCGGCGTGCCAAATGAGCGGCATTGCCGGTTCTCACCATCAAGTTGGACGCTCGTTCGCGTTTAGAATGGTTTATTCGTGGTTCTGGAGTTCAATTTGAGCGCAGCATGATTCGCCACTGGGTTGCTCGCACGATGCCCACAGACTGACGAGCAAGCGTGGCAGACAGGCGTACACCCCACTTGATGCAGCGATTTGAACTGTGTATGGCCAGCCTATAGGCCTCTCAGCTCAGGTGCTGCCACTTCGGCACGCCGTTGACAGGTTCGGCACTCGGGGGGAGTCAGTACACGCGAATGAGAGGCTGATCGATCAATTGCTCCCTCAAGGCCGCACGGCCAATCACACATCCAGCCGACGCCAATGCGTCGGCCTGTGCGGCGGTGGGCGCAATGACCGTAATGTTGGCATGTCGCCCGACCCATACGCCGGTACGCGGATCGATGACATGCGAAACAAACTGCTCGCCTGTTCTGATGTGTTGCTCACCTGCGCCAGATGTCGCCACCCCGCACCATGAAAGCTGAAGCGGAGCAGACTGCACGGGTAGGTCGCCAATATTGAATTCAATCGACCAGCCATCCGTACCCGGCGGTGAGCCGCCGATGGCCATGTCTCCGCCAAGTTCAACCAAGGCCACGTCAATCCCGTAAGCCATGAGCGTGATGATCGCCTGATCCGCCGCAAAGCCCTTGCCAATACCGCCGCAGTCAATCCACGGAATCGGAGCCTCAAACCGAACTTGGTGTTGTTGCACTTCAAGGCGGCCAGCACCCGGCCCGTAACTCTGCACCCATCGAGACCAGTCTTGTGGCTGCTCACCACTGGAACGGGCCAATCGCCATGAGGAGGTCATCCGCCCACATCCAATGTCAAAGGCTCCATCCGATTGCCATCTTGCTCTGGCTGCCTCGGCGAGTACAGCGGAGAGATCCTTACTGACATCTACCCAGACGCTGGGGACGGCCTTTCGAAGCGTCATGACTTCGCTCTCGAGCCGGTAGTCGCTGAGAAGTGATTCAATATCCGCCATCCGAGCGAAGGCTGCTGCCGCAGCAGCGGCGGCGACCGACTCGTCTTGGGCATACATGACGATCCTTGCCCTCGTCGCCATGCGAATGGCCCCATACTCATAGCGGCTGTGGACAGGTCCACAACCGCAGAGCAGCATCAAGAACAGTTGTAGTATGGATCGCAACATGCAAGCACTCGTGTACACCCTACTCATACTGACGGTTACGCACTCTGCAGCCGAGCCAAGCACCCAGCCGAACGGGCCGTGGAGCCAGCCGGTCGCAGGCACGGCACTGTCAATCGACATGGTGCCCGTTCCAGAGAGTGACCCAACGCTTTGGGTTTCACGCGACGAGGTTAGTTGGGACTTATATGACGCCTTGGTCTACCGGCTCGATACGCCCGAACCATCATCAGAGGAAAAGGATGGTGTCACACGACCCACCAAGCCGTACTTGATGGCTGACCGAGGCTGGGGCCATGCAGGCTACCCAGCACTCAGCGTTTCTCGCCGAGGTGCCGAAGCATTCTGCCTCTGGCTGACTGACAAAACAGGCAAACAGTGGCGACTACCAACTGTTCAAGAGTGGACGTCACTGTGCGAGGCATCTGGCATTACCAGCGACACCATTGACGACCATGCATGGCATGCTGGGAATGCCCAGAAAAAGACGCATGCGATCGGCTCGCGCAAAATCGATGCGAATGGCCTGAATGATCTCCGTGGCAATGTCGCTGAATGGTGTCGTGCCGGCGATGACAACTGGGTGCTCATGGGTGGCTGCTACAAAGACGCAGCAGGTAGTCCATGCAGCATGCAGAAAATTCCGGTGCCGGAATGGAATGACACCGACCCACAGATCCCGAAGAGTATTTGGTGGCTCTCTGACGCGCCCTTCGCAGGTTTTCGCGTTGTCTGTGAGAGCGGAGTAGCCACACAAGAAGAAGAAGAAGGGAAAGCAACTCATGAATGAACAGATTCACGACGCAGTGACACGCCGTACGTTTGTCCACGGCGCAACAGTCGCTGTCGGCGCACTTGCGACCGGCTGCGCGACCAGCAAGCACATCAAATCTGCTGGCTCACTTGTGCCTGGCGATGCTCCGATTCGCATTGGTCTCATTGGCTGCGGTGGACGAGGGACAGGCGCGGCCAGTCAAGCCCTCAAGGCTGACCCCGGTGTCGTGCTCTACGCCATGGGCGACGCCTTCCCAGACCGGCTCACATCGAGCCACAGCCATCTTGAGAAGCAATTCTCAGATCGCGCAGATGTGCCCGAGGCTCGACAGTTCACCGGTTTCGATGCTTATCAAAAGGTCATCGACAGCGATGTCGACATGGTCATTCTCACGACGCCTCCCCATTTTCGGCCTCAACACTTCAAGGCGGCAGTCGCTGGCGGCAAGCACATCTTTATGGAAAAACCCATGGCGGTCGATGGCACTGGCGTACGATCAGTACTAGACGACGCCAAAATTGCTCGCGACAAGAATCTCAATGTCATGGGCGGCTTCTGCTGGCGATACAACCTTCCGAATAGAGCGTGTTACAAACGCATTCACAACGGCGCGATCGGCGATGTGACATGCGTGCACTCCACCTATCTCACCGCGCCACTTGGCACCAAACCGCGACAAGAGGGCTGGAGCGACATGGAGTGGCAACTCCGCAATTGGCAGCACTTCAATTGGCTCAGCGGTGACCACATCGCCGAGCAAGCATGCCATGCCATTGACAAGATCAACTGGGCGAAGGGTGATGTGCCGCCAGCAAAGGCCATCTCACTGGGCGGTCGGCAAATGCGAGTGAGCCCAGAGTCCGGCAATGTGTACGACCACTTCTCGGTCATGTACGTCTATGACGACGGCTCACGCTGCTTCCATGACTGCCGACAAATGCCCGGCTGCTGGAATGACAACACCGAGTACCTCATTGGAACACACGGCAACTGCTATGTGAACTCATGGGGCCCAAATCAAGAGATTAAAGGCTCGCACCCCTGGTCGTATGAAGGCCCAAACCCGAATATGTATCAGGTTGAGCATGATGAACTCTTCCAAGCGATTCGCGGCACACGCGGACGCATCGACGATGTTGATCAAATGATGGGCAGCACGCTCATGGCGATCATGGGTCGCATGAGCGCGTACTCGGGTCAGCCCGTTGAGTGGGATGAGGCCATGGAGAGCGAGGAACGCCTTGGCCCTGCGAGTTACACACTCGGTGATCTCCCAACTCCATCCGTGTCTGTACCAGGAAATGTTGTGTCCTGGAACGAACTCACAACTGCTGGAGCCTAAATGATGGACCGCCGACTGTTTCTCAACACTTCCATTGCGAGCACGGCTGCGGCATCGTTGCTCTCCCGTTCCACATGGGCTGCCGGCACCGATCGACTGCGTGTTGGACTCGTCGGCTGCGGCGGCCGTGGAACCGGCGCACTCTTCAATGCGACGTCAGCATCGCCCGATGTCGAAGTCGCGGCGATCGCCGACCTCTTTCCTGATCGATTGGCTAGTTGTCGCGGACACCTTGAACAACTTGGTGATCGCGTCGCCTTAACTGATGAAGATTGCTACGTCGGCTGGGACGCGTACAAGAAACTCATGGCCCGCCCAGAGATTGACATTGTCATTCTGGCAACGCCACCGCACTTCCGCCCGATGATGTTTGCCGAAGCGATCGCCAACGACAAACATGTATTCATGGAGAAGCCCGTCGCGGTTGATCCTGCTGGCGTGCGTATTGTGATGGCCGCCGGCGACGTCGCTGACCAACGAGGGCTGTCTGTCGTGGCGGGTACGCAGCGTCGGCATGAGGCGTGCTATCTGGACATGATGCGACGAATTCGAGACGGCGAAATCGGCGAACCCGTGGCTGCTCGCTGCTACTGGAACCAAGGTGGGCTCTGGAATCGTGGGCGCAATGACGACTGGTCTGACATGGAGTGGCAACTTCGGAACTGGCTGTACTTCACATGGCTCAGCGGCGACCACATCACCGAACAGCATGTGCACAATCTTGACGCGGTGAACTGGGCACTTGGTTCACATCCGATTCGTTGCATGGGGATGGGCGGGCGACAAAGCCGCACGCAGCCCGAGTACGGCCATTGCTTCGATCACTTTGCTATTGACTATGAATACCCGGGCGGCGTACATGCACTGAGTATGGCCCGACAAGCCGACGGCAGTGCAAGCCGCGTTGAAGAAGTGATTCAGGGCACCAAGGGACGCAGTGTCAGCACCAGCGGGCAAACCCGGTTCGAAGGCGGTCGCAATTGGTCTTTCACCGCCGAGAATCCGAATCCCTATGTGCAAGAGCACCGCGACTTGCATGCAAGCATTCGTGGCGAGCAGGTACGGCTCAACGAGGCGCGACGGATCGCCGAGTCAACACTCACCGCGATCATGGGTCGCATGAGCGCCTATAGCGGACGGGAATTGACGTGGGACGAAGTCCTGAACTCCAATATGGACCTCTCGCCACCGAGCTATTCCTTTACAACATTAGATGTGCCGGCCATCCCTGTTCCTGGCCGCACAGACCCACATGATTCACTTTGGGTAAAGGAGAGCTGAATGTTGGATCGACGAAGCTTTGTTGCAGCCGGCGTTGCTGGCGTTGCTGGGAGTGCTATGGGCATGGGCAACCAACTCGGAGACCCGCAAGGACAATCACCTTGGCCTCGCAAGTCTGACAATACTGGGAATACATTCACACTTGACTATGCGCCGCACTTTGGGATGTTCAGCCACCACGCTGGTGAAGATCCAGTTGATCAAATCGACTTCATGGCCGAAGCAGGCTTCCGCTCGATCGAAGATAACGGCATGCGGGGCCGATCGATCGAGGAACAGCAACGCATTGCCGATGCCCTTGAACGCCATGACATGCGGATGGGCGTTTTTGTCATGAATATGGACGGCGCCTGGCGCCCAAGTTTGACAACGGGCACCGAGGACGAGCGACAGCGATTCGTCCAGAATGCTCGCGACTCAATTGAAGTTGCCAAGCGTGTCAATGCCAACTGGATCACTGTTGTACCTGGCAAGGTTGCGGAGGGCATTCCAGAAGCTGTTCAAACCGCCAACGTTGTGGAGTCCCTCAAGCAAGCCGCGGGCGTACTCGAAGAACACGACATCACCATGGTGTGTGAACCGCTGAACTGGCGGGATCACCACGGGCTATTCCTTCGGTTCACGCCGCAGTCGATCGCCATCATGAACGCGGTTGACTCACCATCGTGCAAAATCTTGCAGGACATCTATCACCAACAGGCCAGCGAAGGCAATCTCATCGATCATATGAATGCAGCGTGGGATCTCATCCCCTACTTTCAGGTCGGCGATAACCCAGGACGACGAGAACCCGGTACAGGCGAGATCAATTACACCAATGTCTTTAAACATATGAACGAACGTGGGTGTGATGCCATCATCGGCATGGAGCACGGCAAGAGCATTGGCGGTAAAGAGGGTGAAGTAGCGCTGATCGAGGCCTATCACAACGTCGATCCGGCCTGATGCTTGGCCTCGTAACGTGTGTGCTCGCAGTCGGCGAGCCGGCGATTCACAACCTGTCATTCAGCGGTCCCCGTGACGGGACCTACGACGCGCGGCTTGTTGTACCAAGCGGCGAGCGAAGCGGGCTGGTGGTACTCATGATTGGCGGGGGCGTCGGCAACGATCTGGGCTGGACGGTCCCAGCAACGCTTGAGTGGAATGGCGATGTCATACCCATGACGATCGACGGCACGACGCATCGCGACGCGCCTCGCATTGCCAATGCGCTCGCAGCAGATGGCCATGCCGTCATGCACTACTCGACCATTGCCCGCGAAGATCCAAAGCGTGACCGATGGCCATACGAGATGACCATGATGACACCCACCGAATTACTCAGCCTTGCGAAACTCGCTGCCACACGCATTCGTGCCCACCCGGCGACAGCGAGTGACCGTTTGGTGCTGCTGGGCCACAGCATGGGCGGGCAACGGTCGTGCGCTCAGGCAGCGGACGATCCCGCAGTCGTGGGTCTTGTGCTGCTGGCACCAGCCCAAATGACCCGAACCGGACCTGATGATCCCGGCCGCAATCTCAACCAACTCAAGGCGCACGCCCAATTGAAGGCACACGACACCAACGGAGACGAGCGGGTGCAGGGCGCAGAGATTCCTGAGTCTTCCGACCTTGATCAGGATGGGACACTTCGCCTGTGGGAAGCCTCTGCCATCCTGGCCAGAGTTCAGCGAGCCGCCATGCCCCCCCAAGAGGGGCCGGATTCACATGGAATCCCGTTTGGCGAAGATGCCCTCGCCAAACGCCCCCTTCCGACATTGATTTTGTACGGCAGCCTTGATGACGCCCAGTCGCACCATGCGCCAATTTTGCAGGATCTGATCGATGCTGGCACACTCACATCTGTTGAGGTCCGCATACTTCCCGGCATCGGTCACCAATTAGGGCCAGAGCAGGACAACCGACTCGGACCGGTGAGCAACGAGGCCATCGAACCTATTACTGCATTCCTCAAACGGCATCGACATCCGGTTCAATAACAGAACCGAGTAATACCATTCCGATTCGCTCACTCCACTCGACCCGCTGAGCGAGCCGATGCTCAGAAAACAAATAGTGGCTCTTTACGTGCCTCTTTGATGACGCGGATAGAACACCAGCATCAGGGCAAGACACGCCAAGGCCGCATACATCGGCACTGAGAAGAGTTGTGACCAGTCCTTGGCCATGACGGGGTTGCCGTCCCCGCCGATGACGGGCGAGCCGCCCTCCATGACTGCATGCGTGGCCCACTCGCCGATATATCCGGCAACCAGACTGCCCGCCACGATGCCGATTCCGACGATGACGAGGTTGAATAGGTTCTGCGCGGTCGCTTTGACATCCTTCGTCGTTTCCTCATCGACCACCATGAACGCCACGAAGATGAAGCACCCGAAACATAGGCCGTGCAGACTCACCCCTGCGATGAGCGTCGCCAGCTCTGGAATTCCCATGTCGACGTGTAGCCATTGAACCTGTGAAAACAGGAACATTCGCAACGCGTAGGCGCACAGGCCGATCATCAGCAGCGTCTTACGCGACCACTTCGCGGCCACAAGCGGAATGATCGCCAACACCAGAATTTCGGTCATCTGACCAATCGTCATCAGGCCGCCGCCACCGACGCCGAGCACTTTGTTGATTGCCTCGGCAGTTGCCCCGGCTTCATTCTGATACGCGCCGAGGAACTGCGATGTGTACACGAAGTAGAACTGATGAATCATGCTCACCGGAACCGCGATCAGGAATAGCATGAGCAGCGGGTTACGGCGAACTTCCTTGAGGGTTTCAGCGACAGCGAATTTCTGTTCGCCACGCTGCGGTGGCGTTCGCGGCAGAAAGAAGCAATACACACCCATGAGCACACCGAGCACGGCGCTCAACCGGAAGGCGTCGTGCATGCCGATTGCCTGCTCGGCTGTCTTCTGCGCCGCGTCAGCATCCACTGGCGTGTACTGATAGAGCAGCCACTGGCCGATGCCGATGCCTACCACCACCCAGCCGATCGTGCCCCACACGCGCACCTTGCCGAAGTCGCGATCGCGATCGGGCATGTGGTGAAATGCGAGCGAATTGGTCAGGGCCAGCGTGGGCGTGTAGATCATCGAGTACACCACGGCAATGCTGAGAAAGCCCCAGAAACTTGAGATGTCAGCCATGAACCACACCA
>JAQWLT010000003.1 GCA_029247205.1 Phycisphaerales bacterium
CAATGGCAACCTGCCCACCTTCCTCATCAACTGCACCGCGAGGAGCAACTGCGAAACTCGACCATGTCGAAGAGACCACAGCCTTGCTAGCGGCAGCCTCGTATCGCTCGAGCAAGTCAGGTGATTCTGGCGGAACAAGGCCCTGCAGCCCCGTGACGCCCATGGCGTCCTGCAACTCCTTCGCCTTCACCTGAAGCGTTCCGTTGATATCAGCCGGGCTGATTGACACACTACTCTTGCCTGCCGCTGCCGCATTGGGGTCGCCTACAAATTGCATCGCGAGGTAGATGCAAAAGACAATGAGAACGATTCCGAGTACCGCGTACTCGATGTACTGTTCAACCAATCGAAGGAAGGTGTTTTTCATTGTGTGTGCAATTCCATTGAGTACGTCAATACGACTCTTCCGGCGCTCCCTCGGCTGACGGTCTCGCCGCCATGCCGATTTTTGTTCTTGCTTCGTTCGGCATGAGTTCGCCAGACCAATCACGCAGCCACAATGTTTCGACCGTTACGACCAAACGAGAAACGGCACCCTCGCCAAGGTACTCTCCAACCTTCAACGCAGCGAATGCGTCAGCTTGAGCGACCTCGACGTCAAGCACCGACATTACAACTGGAACCGTGAATCCAGCGAGCACTTCGTCAATTCGATCGGTTGCCACAATCATGTCGAGATCAACCAGAACCACGTCGAATGCATCGTTGGTCACCCGGCCCGTAATCGACTTGCTGTAGTCACGCGTCCCCGCGCCAGGCACGCCATTGCCGCTTTCGCCAGACCCACTCCTCGAACCATCTCCGAAGGATCGATCGCCTGCAGCCGGCGTTTGAGTTGACAGCAATCCCCGGACATCAAGGCGATTGAGCGAATGAATCGGGGCCATAGGCTCAGAGTTGCTGCCATTGATGGATTCAATCGACTTGGCAACGCGGTCCAATACCCAGAGCCGCCATTGCCACGCAAACATCTCATCAAGCGTTGGCTTTTGTGTATTGGAATAGTCCGGCGGAGAGAGCGTCTCCTTGGAAAGATAGAGTCCAATCTCGTTGGCACGATCGCGACAAATCGCTCGCCGCTGACCAATGAGAAAGTCCTTGAGCGACTCTTCCTCTTCCTTCGACAGACGCTCGCCCACTGTCTTTCGAAATTGACGATCTATGAAGTCAGTACGCTTGGTATTGAGTTCAGCCGACAACTCTTCGTTGGTTGGTGCCGTCCCAGCGTGAACTGTTGCCAAGATGCGGTCATAGCCAGCCATGATGCGCTTGTGCAACTCTGGAGGAAGAACCTGCAGATCTCGTTCGAGGTTCTGAGGAGTCGGAAAGAGCTGTGGCATAACCACATCTGCTCCACCTCGATTGCTCGATTGCACAATCGTAATCACGCCCTCTGACTGGTCGGTTCGCTCGGCCGCAGCCATCTTGTAGGCCTCGACAATAGGTTCCGTAAGGAGCAATTGGGTCGACTCGCTTGCGCCAGGCCAGGCAAATGCTGACTTAGAGCTGCGTTCGAGATCATCGAGTTTACGAAGTCGGCTCTTGGCCTCGTCCGCCAACTCTTCATTCATGCCACCCGCGATAATTGGCGCCACTGTCAGGCTACCCAAGATCACCACTGCACAGATCACAATGACCAGATTTGCCTTGATCCACTGCATAATGACACGGCCGTTCATGACTGAACCTCCCTGCTGGCTTCGTGCAACATGGTCGCCACACTCATGCCAGGAGCCATGAGTTCAACTTCAAAAAAGATCGGCAAGGTGTAGATCTTGGTGCCTTCGGGAAATCGCCGCGGAGGACTTGGGAGCGGTGCCATGTCATCGATCTTGCCACCACCACTGCCACCACCACTGCCACCACCGCGACCGCCACCACCGCGGCCTCCACCACCGCCGCCACTTGGGCCACCAGGACCACCGGGACCACCACCGCCGCCGCCGAGGCCAAGCCCGCCGCCGCCGGGACCTGGGCCACCGCCACCGCCACCAAGGCCAAGTCCGCCGCCTCCGCCTCCACTTCCACCGCCACCACCCGGACCGCCGAGTCCCCCACCTCCACGGCCCGCAGGCGTATCAGGCGCAATGATCCGGCTGGTCATCCCGCCTCGATCTGTGCTGGCCGCCACGATTCGGTACGGGCGACCGGCCAGTTCTACGTTGCCTTGGTCCTTCAGCCACTTCACGACGTGGTCCGCCACAAATCGAACCGGTTCATCATGCGTCACATCGACACTCATTGAGATCTTTATTCGTGGTGCCCCCCCACTCGCCGATGCCTTTCCACTGCCGCCCCCGGCATTCGCTCCACCACTCGGCACCAGTTCGCCCCGAAGATCGATCAGTTCGACGAGTCGCCGCACATTTGGATCGATGCCCATCGCTGCCTCAAGGTCATTGCCAGCTAACACCGGCTGCGGCTCGGCCGCAGCGAGTGCCTTCGCCGCGTCGCTGAGAATCCATGGCCACACATCGCGACGATCGAGCAAACTCATCGCCCAATCCGCACCGACCATTGATCTAAAATCGCGTTCGGCCTGCTTGTAGCGACCTTGAACACCCTTAGCCATGTCAAGCGACTTCTGCACGATTGACGGTGCACGCTCGCCAAGTGCAGCCTTCTCGGTCAAAGGGCGGATGAAACTTACGCCACCCGCGACTACTGCAATCGCCGCAGCTGCAACGAACCATTTTGTCTTCTTATGCCAAACCTGCTCGCGTCGAATACGAGATGGAACCAGATTGGCATCGAGTGTGGCGTGACCAAGTCCTTGAATCGCCAAGCCATAGGCGGTTGCCAAGTTGACGACGTGTTCAGCAAATGAGGCAGCCCCCTTACCTTCGACACGGATGCGGCGAAATTCGTCAAGCCGCAACACGTTCTCTTGCAGCTGCTGGCCAACAAACTTCCGAAGCCCTGGAATACGAAATGTCGAACCGGTGCCAACCATCTTGGTGATCTGGACGTCCGGCCGGGTACTCGTAAAGTACCCAAGGGATCGCTGCAAGTCTTGCAATAGATCCGTGAACACTGGTCGCATGGCGGCCATGATTTGCTTGGCATACTTGCTCGAAGAAACTTCTTTCTTAAGGCCTTCGGCTTTGCTATGGGAAATTTGAAAAGCCTCAGCAATCGCTATAGTGAAGTGGTTTCCGCCGATCGGGAAGGTGCGAATCCAACATCGATCACTGTCGGCAATGACCACATCCGTCGCCTTCGTGCCGATATCAATGAACACCGTCGCGCCCGCCGCATCACCAAGCTTCTGGTCGTAATGCATCGCATTAAACAGAGCGACCGGACTAAGCGTAAGTACCTCTGGACTCAAGCCAACTTCACCGTACAAGTCGAGTAATTCGTCGACCTTCTCACGAGTCACTGCAAAGAGCGCGACCTCGACCTCTGGCGACTCATCACTACTAAATGTTTGATAGTCCCACTCAACTTCCTCAATTGGAAAGGGGATCTGCTGCACAGCCTCAAAGCGAACGATGTCTGGAATCTTCTTCGGCTCAACCGGCGGCAACTTCGCAAACCGGACAAATGAAGAGTGCCCAGGAATGGACATTACAATCAACTCATCTTCGAGCGACTTCTCGCTGATCAACTGACCCAGACTCAGTCGGACCACATCAGCCACATCAATATCGGGCGTCGTGAGGACCTTACGATGGGGGATGACAGCAAAGTCTGAGACCTCGACCTCGCCACCGACCCGCTCCAAGCGAATCGCCTTGATGGCATAGGCGCCGATCTCGATCCCCCAAGCTGCATGTGCGGTGGCCATTCGGGTGTCCTGTGTGGTGCCCCCCTCCGGGAACACGATTCGCAAAATACCCAGCTGCGGATCCGCCATTGGACGCCGGGGGTGAAGGGATCGGATCATATCCGCGCGAGCAGGCCATCGTCGATGCCCCATGTGCACATATCTTTCCCCTTCCCTGCTTTGTAAGGTCGCCATGCAGATCAGCACTACGATGCGATCGTGGCGACAGGCAAGTCTTGACAAGCCAGCCGCCGCAAGGTGGAGACTGATGCCGATCAGATCATCTGTCAGGGCTTGAAGGCCGCAGTAACGCTTTCTACGAAAGAAGCAACCCGACAGATTGGCCATGCGGTATCGGTTTTGATGCCCGTCTACTTCTAGAGAAGGCCGATCCAGTGCACAAATACCATTGAATGAAGCGATGCGATCACTGCGCGATGGTGGATGACCGAGGGAGAGTTCGTACGCTCGCAAATCGTGCGTGCAATCATGCACGGAATCGAGGATGATGCACTGGAGACCTCCCGATGTGCTATTGGAAGGTCGCTTCTGGTTCTGCCTTGAGGCAGGACAGAAGTTTCGCCCAGAGACGGAAGATACGAAGGAAAAGAACCAATGCCTCTTGCGAACCCGAATGGCTCGCCGCTCGACCCAGCCCTCGAAGCCGAAATCGAAGCAGCCTTGCAAAACGTTTCGATGACCGAAATCGATGCGACTGAACCGACCACACCCTCCACTCGCGGTGCACGACCAGAGCGGCAAGGAACCGTCGTGCAGATTCGCGGTGAAGAAGTACTGGTGGAGTTTGGTCCACGCACGAGTGGCGTCTGTCCATTATCGGCCTTCGAAAGTCCACCACCGCTTGGAAGTAAGCACTCCTTCACCATTGACCGCCGCGATACCGATGACGACATGCTCATCTTGTCGCGTCGCGGTTCTATTTCAAAGGCAAAGTGGACCGATATCGGCGAAGGCCAAGTGATCGAGGCCATGTGCACCGGCACAAACAAGGGCGGACTCGAAATGGAAGTCGCCGGCCACAAGGCATTCATGCCAGCGGGGCAAGTTGACCTGAGACATATACCCGACCTCAGTGAATACGTCGGCAAAAAGCTTCCATGCGAAGTGATGGAACTGGACCGCCAACGCGACCGCATGGTGCTCAGTCGTAAAAGCATCATGCACGCCGAACGCAAAGAACAACGCGACACACTCATGGCCACCCTGCAAACAGGGCAATCCTTTGATGGAGTCATCACGAGCGTGCAGCAGTACGGGGTGTTTGTTGATATCGGCGGCGTCGATGGCTTGGTGCATGTGTCTGACATGTCGTGGGATCGCATCAAGAGCCCAAGCGACGTTGCGAAGGAAGGTCAAGCCGTCCGCGTGCAGGTCCTGAAGATTGACCTCGACAAAGACCCACCTCGCATCGGACTCGGCATGAAGCAACTCGTGTCAGACCCATTCACAGCTGCCGCCGGTGACCTGAAGGAAGGCGCGATTGTCTCGGGTACCGTGACGCGACTGGCAGAATTCGGAGCCTTCGTCAAGATTGCCGAGGGCATCGAGGGGCTGGTTCATATCTCCGAAATGGCCCACAAGCGTATTTCAAGGCCGAATCAAGTGGTTCGAGAGGGCGAGGTGATCGATGTCAAGATTCTCAAGATCGATCCAGATACCAAACGAATTGGGCTGTCAATCAAACAGACCACGGGCGAAAGCGGAGACGGAGGAGAGGGCCACAACGCCAGAGCCGAGGATCCTGCCCTGAGAAAGCTTCGCGCGAAGTTCGGAAATGGGCCGCTCAAGGGCGGGATTGGGTAAGCGAGAGGACTTTCAGTTTCTCTGCTCGTCGAGTCATGTAGCCCGTGCAGAAGCAGTCCGGAGAGCCTGAATCAGTCGCGAGAACCCGGCGACATCCACCATCGGCACCACCCTGCCATCAACAATGCTGCATGGTTCATGCGAGGCTGGTTCGTCCGGCAAAAAGAGCAGGTCCACATGCAGTAATCCATCAATGATATGAGCAACGGCGAGAGACCCCATGCGTGTCGCAAGACTCGAAACTTCCATCGGCGGCAGGCCATGCGACTCAAGCGCGTCCAAGACCTGTGGTGCAGACGCCGCTCCAACGACCCGCAAGATTGCGGGCCCGGTGTCATCAACATGGCCTTGCCCAGCTCGCCCTGTGACATAGCAAGTGCACTCATCAGCCACATAGGCAATGGTTTGAAGCAACTCATCGATTGCCTCAAGTCTCTGCATACGGGCTTCTTGCCAGGCCCGAACACCCACATCGGCCTGTTCAATTGCCTCCAGGTGACGACGCACGGCCCGCAACGAAGGCTGCACATGTGCTCCAGCTTCAGAACATGCCTGCGTAATCGCCTCGTGAAGGGTTGCCGCAGCTCTGGCATAAAATCGTTCCGCTGCGGCCTTCGCGACTAAATCCATCGGTTTGTTCATGGCTTGCCGTACAGTAGACGGTCCATGAGCGAGCAGCATGAAAAACGACCACTGATCGGTATCACGATGGGCGATCCAGCCGGGATTGGCCCCGAGATCGTGGCACGGTGCTTGGCCGACGAGCATCTCCGAAGCCGCAGCCGACTGGTTGTCTATGGCGCAGGCGCACCGCTGGTACTGGCAGCCGAGGGCATTGGCGTTCAAGCCGATTGGTTTCTCGCTCGCTATGACCAATGTGCAGCAGGCCCCATCTACGATACGCCGATTGTGCTCGATGACACTCAGCACGGCGATCTCCTTGATGTGCAGCATGCACCACGCAAGAACACTGGCGCCGCCTCGAAACGGTGGGTAGAACTAGCCATACACGACGCCTTACGACCGACCGACGACCCCCGCCATCTCGATGCAATCGTGACTGCGCCAATCAGCAAAGAGGCATGGTCACTGGCCGGCTTCAAATGGCCGGGACATACCGAGTTGCTCGCACACCGCGCGAAGGCGAGGCAAGTGTCAATGGTGTTTGATTCCCCGCAATTGAAGATATCGCTCGTCACCGTTCACGTCCCTTTAATGGCTGTGCGTGACATGCTTACGATCGGACGGGTCTTTGACGCAATCGTCCGAGGCCAAGAAGCCTGCCAACTATTGGGTATTACGCGGCCACGAATAGCCGTGTGTGGCTTGAACCCACATGCAGGCGAAGGCGGCATGCTGGGCTGGGAAGAAGAGAAGGTCATCGGCCCAGCAATCTCTATGGCCCGCAATAACGATGTCGATGTACACGGACCATTTCCAGCTGACACACTCTTTCGCCGCGCTGTCAACGGTGAGTTCGATTTGGTCGTCGCGATGTATCACGACCAGGGACTTATTCCACTGAAACTGCTCGGCCAAGGCGCAGCAGTCAATTGGAGCGTCGGACTGCCATTCATCCGCACAAGTCCAGACCACGGCACGGCCTTTGATATCGCCGGCCGCTGGCTCGCCGACCCCTCGTCCATGAAGGCAGCATTGAATTTAGCGATTCGCCTCGCCACTACAAGAACGACTGCAACTACTGGCTAATCCTGTGCCGCCGGGCTGTATCATTCGGTCCCCATGTCAGATACCACCCAAACGTACTCAATGGATGAACTCGTCTCGCTGTGCAAACGTCGCGGATTTATCTTTCCGGCAAGTGAAATCTATGGCGGCATCAATGGATTCTGGGACTACGGACCACTCGGCACCGCTCTCAAGAACAACCTCCGCGACCGTTGGTGGCAGGACATGGTCAAGCGTCCGCCGATAGGACCAGACGGAAACGAGATCAGCATCGTTGGACTCGACTCGTCGATCATTCAGAACTCGAAGGTGTGGGAAGCATCTGGACATGTAGGTGGCTTCAATGACCCAATGGTCGACTGTCGCGAAACGAAGTCGCGATACCGCGCTGACCATGTGTGTTGTATTGGACTCAAGGGTGACGCCACTGGACAAATTTATGCGTTCATTGAAGGCGATGATGATTCGCTTGAGTCTGCCAAGAAGAAACTTAGCAAGTACATCAAGCGAGACATATCAGATGATGATCTTGATACGTGCGCGTTGACAAGCCTCTCCACTGATGAACTTGCGATCACCGTTGGGCCGGACACCAAGAGCGTAGGAACGCTGACTGAACCGCGGCAATTCAATCTGATGTTCGAAACTTCAACTGGCGCAGTCAAGAGTGACGACAGCAAGGTGTACCTACGACCCGAAACAGCTCAGGGGATTTTCCTGAACTTCGGAAATGTCGTCGACACGATGCGAGTCAAGGTGCCGTTCGGTATCGCGCAGATTGGCAAGGCATTTCGTAATGAGGTCACGCCTCGCAACTTCATTTTCCGCTCCCGTGAGTTTGAGCAGATGGAGATCGAGTGGTTCTGCCACGCGGACGAGGCCGAACACTGGTTTGAGTTCTGGTGCGAAACTCGATCGAAGTGGTGGCAGTCAATCGGACTTACTACTGACAACATTCTGATGCGAAAGCACGACAGCGATGAACTTGCGCACTATGCCAAGGAAGGCTGCGGTACATTTGATATCGAGTATCGATTCCCCTTCACGTCCCCGAACTTTGGCGAACTCGAAGGCGTGGCACATCGCGGCAATTACGACCTCACGCGTCATCAGGAATTTAGCAAGAAGAAACTCGGCTACTTTGATCAGGCGAAGAACGAGCGGTACATCCCGCACGTCATCGAACCAAGCGCAGGGCTCAGTCGCGGCACGCTTGCGCTCTTGTGCGAGGCCTATACACCAGATCCAGAACGTGCGAGCAAGATGTACATGGCCTTCCATCCGAGCATCGCCCCGATTCAAGCTGCGGTCTTCCCGCTCGTCGGCAAGGACGGCATGCCCGAAATCGCACACAAACTATGGAGCGAACTGCGCGAGCGTTGGGACGTCGTAACTGACGTCAAGCAGAGCATCGGAAAGCGCTACGCCCGCATGGATGAAGCAGGCTGCCCCTTCTGCTTCACGATCGACGGCGATACCGCAAGCGATCAAGCCGTCACCGTTCGCCACCGAGACACTCAGCAACAAGAACGCATTGCGCTCGACCAAGTCTCGGCCTTCATGGCAGAACGCATCTGACCTGCATCGATCATGCCAAAGCAATCCTCTTCACCGATTGGCCCAAAGGAACGGGCCTTCATTGCCAAACAAGAGATGTTCTTCGTCGCCACTGCGCCGTTGGCGGCTGATGGCCTGGTGAATCTATCGCCAAAGGGCGTTGATGGGACCTTCGCGGTGCTTGACTCGCAAACCGTTGCGTATCTTGACCTATGGGGAAGTGGGATTGAAACGACTGCGCACATTCGCGAGAACGGGCGACTATGCATTTTGTTCTGCTCGTTTGATGAATCACCCAATAGCCTGCGACTGCACGGTCGCGGCGACATTGTTGAACCTGATCATCTAGATTTTCAGTCACTCGCCGCGTACTTCCCAGAAACACCCGGAACGCGAGCGATCATTCGCCTACACGTTACCCGCGCGGAGCACTCATGTGGCTTTGGCGTACCTCGCTACACATTCGTTGGCCACCGATCTCAATTACAAGATATCGCTACCAAGATGGGGCCAGAGGCGATCGCTGACGTAACCCGCAAGAAGAACACCATCAGCATCGATGGACTTCCGGGTACAGACTTCTGGTCGCGGCCAAAGTAACGCCCCACCACCGCAAATCTCCTCAGCCCACTACGCTTCGCACAATGGACACCTACGACATCATCATCATCGGCGGTGGCGTTGGCGGACTCGCCTGCGGCATAACGCTGGCCTCCGCCCACGCCAAGCCTTGGTTTCAGCAACGCCGTGTTTTGGTCATCGATGACGGCAACAGCGACCTTGAAAAGGCCCAGTTATTCAATGTGCCCGGTGTCACACCCGGAACCACCGGCACGCAAGCACTCCACACCATGCGGATGCAGTTCCAACAATACCCAACAGCGACATTACACACCGGACACGTGTGCGCTGCTCAACGCGATGGCAAACATTGGAACGTCCATACCAGCGATGACTGCGCATTCAAAGCAGATGTCTTAGTCCTCGCAACCGGCTACAAACGCTGGGAACTCAGCGGACTGCCCTGTGAACCACAGCCACACCCTCGCGGCGGGAAGTCGAACCGCATCTGCCTCTCGCACGATGGCGTGTACAACGTCGACCAGGATCTCTATGTCGCCGGACTCCTTGGCGGTGGATCCAGCCAATTCGCAATCGCCGCTGGCATCGGTACGCAAGTAGCTGTTGAATTGCTCAGCCAGTGGGCTGGCAAACGAACCCATGTACACGATGTCCCGGAGCCAACTACATCATGATGCTCAATCCGATTCTGCTCGCCGCCATCACCACAATGCCGCAGCCGCCCTGTAGTCCTCATGCCATGTCTCCTTCGCTTGCCACAACCAGCAGCGGCGCCGTCCTGACATGGATGGAACCTGCCCCAATCGGTCCAAACACAACCTCTGATGACGTCTGGCGACTTCGGATCAGTGAATTCAACGCCACCGACAACACCTGGTCGACTGCAAAGACCATCACCCAGCGACGCAACTTCTTTGTCAACTGGGCCGATACACCACAAATCGCAATCTCCGAAGATGGATCAATCGTGTCGACTTGGTTACAAAAGAGTGGCGGTGACACCTATGCCTATGACATCGGTGTAGCACGATCGATCGATAGCGGCCACACATGGACAATGCTCGGCACCCTCAATGATGATCGTGTGAAAGGCGAGCATGGATTCGTATCGATGGTTCCAAGCGAAGGCGGCATTCGCGCCATATGGCTCGATGGCCGCGCAATGGCTAGCGAAGGACACGGACACGAGAGTGGTGGCGACATGTCGCTTCGCACCGCAATGATCACCGACACAATCGGCGAGTCCTCGCAACTCGACAATCGAACCTGTGAGTGTTGTCCGACCACGCTGGCGGTCACTCCGCAAGGCGTACTTGCCGCGTACCGCGACCGCGACGCCGATGATCGGCGAGACATCTCGATCGTGCGACTCGATGGAAATACATGGTCCGCGCCCGCAGATTTGCACCGCGATGACTGGCAGATCAGTGGCTGTCCAGTCAACGGTCCAGATATTGACGCGAGAGGCCAACAAGTTGCGATTGCTTGGTACACGGGCGGCGAGAACCCTGGTGTCTTCACCGCACACTCAATCGATGGAGGTAAAACATTTGCTGCACCCCAATCGTTTGGTACTGAAGATGCGATCGGCCGCGTCGCAATTGCGTGGCGTGATGCCACCATTGCAGACGTAGTCTGGATTGAATCTGGCGATGACGACGCAACCCTGCAGCATGCCCGAACGGGAAAAACTGCCAGCGAGACAAAGATCATCGCAACCGTACCCCTCGGTCGCCGCAGCGGATACCCACGAATCGCTCCGGTTGGCGAGGGGCGATCGCTCCTCGTATGGACTGCCCAAGACCCTAAAAAAGGCCTTGAGACTAGGCTTATGCAGTAATTTGCTCATAGCGGCATGCCAAACTGCTACAGGCTCGCGTATGACCACGAGCTCAGGTAGACTACGCAACGCGGCCATGTGGCCGCTGTACCGGTTTCTGGCGTCACAGGCGGATACCCGGTTCTTCTGACCCTGTGACTGCTCTGGTTCGAGGTTATTCCCGTGAAGCTCTTTGTAGGCAATCTTCCGTGGCGCGTTCGTGATAACGATCTCGTCGAAATGTTCTCCGAGCACGGCCACGTCACGTCGGCCAACGTCGTTATGGATCGCGACACCGGCCGCTCCCGCGGTTTCGGCTTCGTCGAAATGAACGATGACGATGGCAACAAGGCTATTCAGGCTCTCAATGAGTCTGACCTTGATGGCCGGGCCATCAACGTCAACGAGGCTCACGCCAAGACGCGTTGATATCAATTCCATATGGAACACCGCGACCGTCGCATCTCTGATGCGGCGGTCGCTGGCTTTTTGAATACTGTCAAACGTTGAAGTACTTGGCTTCCGGATGATGCACAATAATCGCGCTCGTGCTCTGCTCTGGATCGATCTGCCAGTTCTCAGTCAACTCGCAACCGATTCGCTCAGGCTTGAGCAATCGGAAGAGTCGCTCTTGATCCGACATATCTGGACAAGCCGGATAACCGAATGAATACCGACTGCCGCGATAGTTCTGCTGAAACAATTTTCCAATGTGAGGACTGTCATCCCCATCGATGCTGAGTTCTTGACGCATACGCTTGTGCCAGAGTTCTGCGAGCGCCTCGGCACACTCCACGCCCATGCCATGCACATAGAGATATTCGGTGTACTCATTGCGTTCAAACAGCTCGGCCGCCAACTCACTCACTCGCGGGCCCATTGTTACGCACGACAAACCGAGCACGTCCCGTTGACCCTTATCTATCGGGCAGAAAAAGTCGGCGATGCACAGACGGCGACGCTTGCCTTGCCGTGGGAATGTGAACCGCTCAACCTCTACATCACTGTCAACTGGATCAAAGACCACAAGATCCTCGCCATCGGCACCACACGGGAACCAACCATAGACAAGCGCTGGTTTCAACACCGCGTTCTCTCGAAGTTCTCTCTTCAACCGCTCAAAGACCGGTTCTGCCTCTTCGTGCAACATACGCTGAAAGTCCCCGCGACTTCGCTGCCCACGACGGAAACCCCACTGACCGCGAAAGAGCGCCGTTGTATTGACATACGGATAGATCGCTTCGAGCGGAATATCGTGTACCACTCGATCACCAAGAAAGGGCGCATCTGGCACTGCAATGTCAGTTGCAACGTCGCTTCTGCCTACTTCAATCGTGGCAACTTCGCCCTCGCCTCGTTCAGCCGCTTCCATGTGCTCGGCCCGCTCGGTGGCCGCAGCACGAACAGATAGCCGCCTGTCAATTTCAGTATCGATCGCACTACCGCGTCCATCTGCCAATGCATCGCAAATGCGAAGACCGTCAAACGCATCCTTGCCGTAGTACACAGGCCCGCCGTAGATTTCACGTAGATGTGACTCGCAGTAATGCCGCGACAAGGCCGCGCCTCCGAGGAGTACCGGCACGTCGATCTCCATTTCATTGAGCTTCTTGAGATTTTCTTCCATCACCATCACGCTCTTGACAAGTAAGCCGGACATGCCGATTGCGTTGGCGCCAGTACGCCGCCAAGCCTCTGTAATCTCGTCAATCGTTCGCTTGATGCCAATGTTCTCGACTTCCCATCCGTTATTGGACAAAATGATGTCAACGAGATTCTTTCCAATATCGTGCACATCACCCTTTACGGTGGCTAACACGACTCGACCTTTACGCAGGCCATCGACTTGATCGAGATGCGGCTCCAGATAGGCCACTGCGCGCTTCATGACTTCGGCTGATTGCAAGACAAATGGCAACTGCATTTGACCGGAACCAAAAAGTTCACCCACAGTTTTCATGCCTGCGAGCAAGTGATCATTGATAATGTCCATTGCCGAATACTGCTGCATTGCAGTCTCAAGATGAGTCTCAAGATCTCGCTTCTCTCCATCGACGATATGCGCCTGCAACATCTCTTCAAGGGATCGCTCAACGATTGGACCACTCTTGACAGCCACGTCGTCATCAGAGAAAAGTCCAATGAAGTGCTGCAGCGGGTCGTGCGACTCATCGGTGATCCCAGCAGGAAGTCCCGTTCCACCAGACGTCAATGCCCTCCGGTCATAGATGAGATTGAGCGCTGCCTGCTTCCGCTCGGCATCAATCCGGTTCATTGGCTGAATCTTGGACGCGTGCACGATAGCGCTGGTGAGTCCAGCGTCAAGGAGTTCCCACAGAAGCACCGAGTTCAGCACCTGCCTCGCTGCGGGCTTAAGGCCGAATGAGCAATTGGACAGACCGCACGTAATTTGGACGTCCGGCCACGCCGTCGCGATACGGCGCACGCCATCAACAAGTTCAAGGGCACTTCGACGATCATTGTCCATGCCAGTCGACACCGGCAAAACAAGCGGATCTATGAAGATGTCATCTACCGCTAACCCATGCACCTCTGTAGCGCGAGCAATACCGCGGCGAGCGATTTCAAATTTTCGATTACCCGTACGAGCCATTGCCTCTTCGGGGTCTTCGTCGATTGTCCCGATAACGATTCCAGCCCCAAATGTTGCTGCGAGTTTGCACAGACTGTCAAACTTCTCGTCACCATCCTCGAAGTTCGCGGAGTTGATAATTGAGCGGCCACCCGCGTGACGCAACCCCGCTTCGATGAGCGAAGGCTGCGTCGAATCGATCATGATCGGTGCATCCACCTGCCGCATCGTCTCAGCGACAATACGTGCCATGTCCGCGACGCCATCCCGGCCCGCGTAGTCGACATTAATATCCAAACAATTGGCGCCTTCGCGAACTTGCTGTCGCCCCAGCGAAACCATTGCGTCAAAGTCATCATTCTCAAGAAGCCCCTTGAACTTACGGCTACCTGACGAGTTCATCCGTTCGCCTACAATGAAAAACGACTGTTCTTGCCTGTACTGCATCGGCGTGTACAAACTTGTGCAAGACGCCCCTGGCGTTTCGATAACACGCTCGGCCCGCGAGACCGTTGCTGCCAAGCGGACAAGTCGCTCGATATGAGCAGGCCCTGTGCCACAGCAGCCACCAATGATGTCCACGCCCAAACGACCCACGAGATCTGCCACGGTTTCAGCGAGCGGGTCAGGGGCAAGAGGGAACTCCGCGCGACCCTCAATGAGCACTGGCAAACCTGCATTGGGTACGCATGAAACCCGACGATCCCAGTGCTTACATAAATACTCGATATGCGGAAGCATCTCGCGAGGTCCGGTTGCGCAATTCAGACCGAGGCTTGCTATTGGAAAACTACGCAACGCCGTCGCTGCAGCGGCGATATCGGTGCCGAGCAGCATTGTGCCCGTCGCTTCAATCGTCAGGCTGACAAATATCGGAAGCGATGTGGGAGAACGATCTGCTTCATCGAGCGCCAACAGGCATGCATTGATCGCACACTTGACCTGCAAGAGATCCTGTGCAGTTTCAATAAGAAGCGCATCGGCTCCGCCAGCAATCAAACCTCTGGCCTGATCGGCATAGGAGGCAAGCATGTCGTCCCATGAAGCTTGACCGAGTGAAATCAAACGCGTTCCTGGACCCATTGATCCAATGACAAATCGAGGATGACTCTGCGAAGCATGAGCGTCACACGCGGCCCTCGCGATTTCTGCGGCTTCGCGGTTCAGGTCATAAGTCCACTCCGCCAAGGCAGGATCGAACTCAGACAAGACCAGTCGATTTGCACCGAAGGTATTCGTCTCCACTGCATCACATCCGACAGCGAGATAGGACTCATGAATCGACTGAATGAGTTCAGGGCGAGCGCGAACCAACAGGTCCACGCAATTCTCATGGCCGAGGTAATCACGATCGACATCAAGATCGATCTCTTGCAAAGTAGAGCCCATTGCACCGTCGAGCACGAGTGAGCGTTGGTCAAGCACATCGAGCAGGCGAGTAGTCATGCTGGGAAGGATAGCGCCAACCAGATGATCCTTCAACCGACTATCCGCATAAGCGGATCAAGCCGCCTCCAGATACATCCTACGCGTATGATGACACTTCTCCAATGACCCTTGCCTCCACATTGCTCACAATGGCGGTCGCCATAACACTTGGCCAGCCCGTTCAGCCCACTCTTCCTGAGGGCAGCGTGCTGCTACAACGATTTATCCGAGCAGTCGGCGGAGAAGCCGCCATCCGCAATATCACCGATATGTCTGCGAATGGACGAATTCAATTGCCTGGCGTTCCCGAACCTGGCCACTTCCACTGGGCGATCGCCAGCGGCGGCCGCTGCGTCTTCACCATGGAGTTTCCCGACCTTGGCAAGAGCATGTTTGGTAGCAATGGACGAGTGGGATGGGAAATCATCCAACTCGACGACGAAACGCAGCAGCGTGAGCTTGACATCAAGACTATTGAGGCCAGACGTCGGCGTGCCAATTGGTTTGAACTTGCTCTCACACTTCCAACTCGGGCTCGCACCTTTACAACGATCGGTCGATCCAGTTTCAACGGTATTGATGCTTTTGAAGTTCGAATGATCGATGCTGACGATCGTCCACACCACCTCTTCTTTAGCGCCGACTCTCACTATCTGCTGGGCGTACGACTCATTGAACGAGGACCACTTGGACCAGCTGATGTAACCATTCGATTTTCTAACTGGCAACCCATCGGCCCGCTTATGCTCTTCCGCAAAGTCGCAATCAACCACGCCGACGTTCGACTCCAACTCGTCTTTGACTCAGTATCGCTCGAACCAACTGACGCAAATCGCTTTGAGCCACCGAACCTCCAGGACCCGCCCGCCAATGAGTGAACAACCACCTGCCATTCGCGTCAGCGGCGTGACCAAATGCTTTGGCGACGTAACCGCGGTGAATAACCTCGACCTCGAGGTACCTGCAGGCTGCCTCATTGGCTTCCTTGGCCCCAATGGCGCAGGAAAAACGACAACCATTCGCATGATCATGTCAATTATCTATGCCGATGAGGGATCAGTCAGCGTGCTCGGCCACTCTGCCCTCGATGCCAAGGACCGCATTGGCTACTTGCCTGAGGAACGCGGCCTGTACCGACGCATGCGTGTGCGGGACCTACTCCGCTATATCGGTAGACTCAAAAACCTGAGCCGAAAAGACGCAGACCGGGCTGCAGCCGCTTGGCTCGAGCGACTTGAGTTGCCAGAAGCGCTCACCCGTCGTTGCGAAGAACTTTCAAAAGGACAACAGCAGAAGGTCCAATTTACAGCCGCAGTTCTGCACAACCCAGGGCTCATTGTGTTAGATGAACCGTTTTCAGGACTTGACCCAGTCAATGCGGCACTTCTATCGGGAGTCATTCGGGACCTACACTCTGAGGGACGAACGATTGTGTTCTCAACGCACGTACTGCATCAAGCCGAACTGCTATGCGATCGCATCTTTCTCATAGACAGAGGTGTCAAACTGCTCGACGATAATCTCGCCGCCATTCGCGAACGTTTTCGGCAACGGATCGTCTCGGTCGAAGTCGATGGCATATGCTCGCTACCCCCGATCCCTGGCACTCGCGCTGAGCACGTCGCAGATCAGCCCGGCCGGATTGACCTCCATCTCGACGAGCGCTGCGATGAGCGAACAGTCATGCGAGCAACACTTGATGCGGTCGACGTACAATCGATCTCCCGCCGCGAGCCGACGCTTGAAGAGATCTTCACCTCACTGGTGACCGAGGGCGCAACGACATGAGCAAAATACTCATCGTTGCCATACGTGAATTCAAGCACACAGTGCTGACTAAAGCATTCTTCCTCGGATCGGTGGTTGTACCAGTGCTGCTCGTCGTGGTTTCAATCGGCGCGGGGATCTTTCTCAAGCCGACGATCCCGCCACTACAAGGCTCACTTATGGTTGTGGGTGGAAACGATGTTTATCTCAATCAACTTCGAGAGACCATTGCACCACCCGAGACATCGACTCCAACCCTACCGTCGCTCAACACTGCTTCGGCTGATGAAGTACTCGAATCTGCCGTCGCACAATCCACTACGATCCAGGCCAATGAGCGTCGCCCGGACACCTCAAAACTTACTGTCGAATCACAGCCTGAATCCAAGGTTGACGACATCAAGAAGGCAATTCGCAACGGCGATGCCGCTGGACTGATAGTGATCGATGAAGGCACGCTCAAGGCCGACGCCGAAGATGGGGGAAAACTGTCCATCTGGGTTGCGCCCGAAGCACCACCAAGCCATCTGGACTTACTGAAATCCAGTGCACGTCAGTCAGCCATCGATACCCGACTCCTTGACCTTGGCCTCTCCCCAGACATCGTCCGAACAGCAATGGATCGACCCCAAACTGGCACGATCCGACTCGGTAGTGAAGGCGGAGAAAAGGAAGAATCGAACATCACTCGTATGGTCGTGCCGATGGGCTTCATGATCTTGTTGTGGGTCGTGACCTTCACTGGCGGCAACTACCTGATGATGTCGACGATCGAAGAAAAGTCCACTCGCGCAATGGAGGTTCTGCTCAGCGCGATCAGTCCGACTGAATTGCTGGCGGGCAAGATACTGGGCTTTGCCGCAGTATCAGCGGTGATGCTTGGCATGTATGTCATCGTGACCGCCGTCGTGATTACCTTGTTCGCGGCGCTCGACCTCGTGTCGGTTGGAGACATCGTATTTGCTGGACTCTTCTTCATCTTTGCCTACCTCATGGTGGCCGCAATCATGGCGGGCATTGGAAGCGCCGTCAGTGACATCACTGAAGCCCAGTCACTCATGGGACCGGCCATGGCCATTCTCATTCTGCCCATGCTCCTCATGACGGTCGTAACCGAGGATCCCAACGGAACAATTGCGGTTGTGGCTAGTTTCATCCCGCCAGTGTCACCCTTTGTCATGGTGCTTCGAATCTCCGCGGCGCCGGAACCTCTGCCAACCGCGGAACTCATACTCGCCATCGTGTGGGCCGCAGCCTCCGCGTCAATGATGATTTGGGCAGCGGGCCGGATATTCCGCATTGGCGTCTTGATGCAAGGCAAGCCCCCATCACTGCTCGGCATGGTGAAATGGATTCGCTATCGCTAGATAGCGAGCCGCCGCGACCTCCAGCCCGCCATACCTGCAACAGCAAGTAAGTTGAGCAGCAGATACGCCGTCGCGAAACCGAGGAATATCATTTGAAATATCCCGGGTAACGAGATGGTTTCTCGCAAACTCAGGAGTATGCCGGCTGACAAAACTCCGCAGAGATAGCCCGCTGATCCTGCGGCCTGCACGCCTCCCATCCCTACGGCGCCACGCTGCCGCTGGGCCGCGAGCATGTACATCGAAGGCGCGAGCCCCGCGCCAAAGATGCCCAGCGTTCCAAGTAGAACCAGCACGATCCAGTGCGGCACCCACGATGCAACAGCCAGCAGCGAAAATGCTGATGCATAGCCGATGACTGAAACAATTCGCACCGGCAAAGGACCAATGCGGTCGGCTAAAACACCGGCTGGCCAAGCACCGAGCGAGATGGCCAGCAAGGTCAGGCCCAGTGCCCCTCCGACAAGCTCTGGTTGCAAGTCCATTTCGCCAATAAAATAAAGCGAGCCTGTAATCGTAAGCACTGCCGACAGCGCCCGGTCACTGAAACTAAAACACAGCGTCGGCCAGTACCGCGACTGCACAACTGGCGTCTCCGACTTGCTGCTCACACCCTGAAGAAGCCCCCGTGATCCACCCGCTGCAACTGCCAACAACAGTGAGAATACGGCCCCCACATAAAACACGCCTTCGGACATACTGGCTGCAAGTTGCCCTCCAACAACAAAGCCGCACCCAAGACCAAGCATGATTGCAAGCGTCGCCGGGCCGTACCGATGTCCAGCCCGGTCAGGGTTTCCTCGCTCAAGCAGACCAAGCAGAATCGCCAACGTGATCATGTCCATGGCACCGGTGATGACCCGCAAGCCCATCGCCGCTTGAAAGGACACAGGGGAAGCCAACGCAAAGAGTGCAAGTGCATTGGCGACCGACACAGCCCCAATTGTCTTGGCCGCAGACCAATGCCTCATCAATGGACGAAGTGCTGGCAGCGAAAGTAGTGCGCCGAGCAAGGCCGCAGCTGCGAACCAATGCGCGTCAGCCAGTGACACACCCCATCGATCAACGACTGCAGACTTCAGCGCAATAGGCACCAACGCATCTGGAAATGCGCCAATGGCGATCAATAGGCTGATGACCAACGTGCGTTGGGCCGCAGGCTTCATGCCTCGGGCGTAAGCCCGTCTGACTCCTCATCCTGCACAAGACCCAACAGGACGTCGGTGAGATGGTCAAACATGTCCGATGCAGCAGCAACAACACGATCTTGATCACCGCGATCGGCTAGGACCGACTCCATGCGCTCCTTGAATGCAACGAAGTCGGGCATTGGCGAAACACCGGAGGACCAGAAGTAGGACAGATGTTCAGGCTCGCATCCATACGCAGACTGCAAACGCTTACGCAGAATAGTCCCGCCCATCTTCGAGCCTTCTAGCACATACAGACATCCCAGCAACGCTCGCGGATCGGTCGATCCCAGTGAAGTGAGCCAGTCAACCGTTGCGGTTGTGGCATCGTCCGCAGCAGCAGGCACCGCTGGGCTGCCATGGTGTGACAAGTCGGCCTCAAGTAAGTCTGCTCGTGCCATACCTGTATTCCATACAGCGGTGACGGCAGGGTCGTCACTCGCGGAGAGCGTCGACTCCATGGCAGTGTGGACACGATGCCAGCACACCAACTGTCCAGCGAATCGTGAGCGGCCGAGCCGTTCCTCAAGGATTGCAGTGCTAAATGGCACTGCCTCAATACGATCATGCGCGGGACGCGTCTCGGTCCGCAAGCGGGCCATCACGCTATCCTGCGAAGTGGTCATAGATTCAGACATAACGACGTTGCTCCTGTTAGCCCCCTGTTGTCAACTCTTCTCAAGTCAAGTCAGATCGGAAGAATAGCATGCCAGACAAGAGATTCGCCACTAGTACCAGTGCCCTTGATGGCCTCCTATGCAACGACATGACACTTGCTGTTGGCGGATTTGGTCTGTGTGGCATCCCAGAACAACTGATCATCGCACTTCGCGATTCAGGAGTCACTGGACTCACCGCTGTCTCAAACAACGCAGGCGTCGATGACTGGGGCCTCGGACTCCTTTTACAATCACGCCAGATATCCAAGATGGTCAGTTCATATGTGGGCGAGAACGATGAATTTGCAAGGCAGTACCTCGCCGGGGAACTGGAACTCGAATTCACGCCACAGGGCACGCTGGCCGAGCGAATGCGAGCTGGCGGAGCTGGTATTCCTGGGTTCTATACGCGGACTGGCGTGGGCACGGTGGTCGCTGAAGGGAAAGAACATCGTGAGTTTGAGGGCGTCACCCACATCCTCGAATCCGGTATTCGGGTTGATGTAGCCCTTGTGAAGGCATGGAAGGCCGATGAAGTCGGCAACTTGATCTACCGCAAGACAGCTCGCAACTTCAATCCTGCGGTCGCCATGTGTGGAAAGACCACGGTTGCCGAGGTAGAGGAAATCGTCCCGGTGGGAACGCTGGATCCCGACGGCATCCATACGCCTGGAATTTTTGTGGATCGGATCATTCAAACGGTGCCCGAGCGACGTATCGAGCAGCGAACCGTCTCAGATCTCTAGGCGAATCTATCCCAAGACGCCCTGAGACCCTCTACAGCGACGCTGGATGTACAATCACGCCGCTTCCCTGAATTTGGTGCGATAGATCGTCTGTTGCTCCGTTGAAGCCCCTGATCCACCTCGCAAGATCTACACATGAGCCATTTGGAGCGACCACCCACTATGCCGCGGATTCGATCACTCTGTAGACCACTCACCTTGATTTCTGTCCGGCCCAGTGCCGCCCTCCTTGGACTGCTTTTCATGAGCACGTCCGTGCTCGCCCAAGGACTTGGCAGTATCCCCTCCATTCTCAAACCCGAATACTTCAGCCGCGATCTACTCCTATTCATCGAAGGGCTCAACCTGACAGATGAGCAGGCAGCGATCTCCGAGATGATCTTCGAGGACTACGATCGGGACTTCCAACTCGGCCTCGACGATATGCAACTCGAAGTCGAAGATGTTGCACACAATGTTGGTGAACTCGGCGACAACAAAGACGCCATCGTGCAGGCCGTACTCGCGCCGATTCAAGGATGGGCAGGCAAACGTGACATCCTCGGCAGACAACTCGTCGAGAATATTCGAATCATCCTCGACGCTGAACAGCAAGCTGCGTGGGGATCATTCAACCGACGACTCGAACGCGAGAAGGCGCTGCCTGAAGGCAAACTCTCTGGCGAGAGCACCAACCTGCAACATGTGCTTCGTGATATGTCAATCGAACCAGTAGAAAACTCTCCGCTGAGCGTTGCCATGCTGGAGTGGGAATTAGCGATTGCCGATGCCCTGCACACACGAGCCGATGCCACCAATCAGGGGCTGAATCTCTTCGAGCAAATAAACATAAACGCTAGCGGAAATGATGACATTCGCCGGCGACAGAAGGAATTGAAAGCACGTATCGTCCTTCGCGATACCACTGATGTAGCTATTGAACGCATTTACCCCCTGCTTGGCTCAGATGGCGCCGCCTTCCAACGAGAGGCGCTCAAGCGGGGCTATGGCCGCGTGTACCGCAAGACCCCAGCCGAACGTATTTTCAGCGCAGCCCTCAACAATACAACTGTCAAAGAAAACGCTTCACTTCTGACAGCGGTTCAAGATCTGCTTGCGTCCTATCACGAAGAACTCCGGGTAATCAATACCGCACTGCTTGATATGACTCGCGAGTGGGAGCCCGAGTTAGAAAATTCCAAGATTGAGAACCGCATTCGTCGGACCAAGGGGGAGACGCTCATCCGTCCGCAGGATCCAACACGCACTGTCTATCAGGAGCGACGTGAACTCGGCAGCCGCTATGTACAGTTACTGCGTGATCTGCTTGGCGATGACCTCTTCGCCGAACTCGACGGCGCAACCCGCTTCCTACCTCGTCCCAAGCCTACCGATGTCGGTGATCAAAATAATGGCGGTAGCAGCATTCGCCCAACTGGCCGTACAGCAGGGACTCCTGACTACGTTGGCAAGAAGCGTAGCGGTGGTATCTCAAAGCCATCAGGACTCACCGGTGGCCCACGAGGCAATGACTGATCCATGGACCGAGACCCCAAACAGTTTCAGCAGGATTCAGGTGAGCCGTCCGAAGAGACGCTGACTGCCGCTCGGACGATCGATGAGCAAGCCTCTGCTATTCGCGAGCGAGCTCGGTTGCTCGGTCTGCCATGGCACGAGAAACCCGTCGAGGCAGATCCCAACGCCATCTCACTTGTCGAACCGGAGACGGCCGTACGCTTGCGAGTTGTCCCAATCACGCTGCGAGATGGACACCTTGTGTTGGCCATGTTCGACCCACTTGACACAGAGTCGGCCGACGAAATTTCCATTCTTTGCGGGCTCGAGGTGGAACGGGAGGGCATGGAGCCCGGCATCTTTGCAGAACTACTCCGCCTGCACTACGGCACAACTGCATCCAAGATGGCAGACCTGCTCGGTGGGCAGACGGATGAAAGTGGCGATGATCTTGAACACAATCTCGACGCATTCGAAACCGACGACATCCACCGGATGGCCGAGGAACCGACGCTGGTCAACCTTGTCAACCTTGTGCTCATTGAAGCGATTCAGTCGCGCACGAGTGATGTGCACGTCGAACCTTTCGAACAAGAATTGACCGTTCGGTATCGCATCGACGGCGTGCTGCACCCGCAGCCACCTCCACCCAAACACTTACAGCCAGCGTTGATTGGTCGCATCAAAATCATGGCCGGCATGAATATTGCTGAGCGGTACATTCCGCAGGATGGCAAGATTTCGCTTCGATACGAAGGCCGGAAGATCGATATCCGCGTCTCGACGGTGCCGACACTCTATGGCGAGTCGGTTGTCATGCGTATTCTCGACAAGAGCCAACTTCGACTCGACTTTGATACGCTTGGCCTGCGGCCATCATTACAAGCCTCAATGGACCGGCTGCTTGCCAAACCACACGGCATCCTGCTCAATACCGGCCCAACCGGTTCGGGCAAGACAACCACGCTCTATGCCTCGCTGATGCGAATCTTTGACCCAAGCAAGAAGATCATCACGATCGAAGATCCTGTTGAATACGAGTTGGCAGGCATCAACCAGATACCCGTCAATGCCAAGCGAGGGCTCACATTTGCATCTGGGCTTCGTTCAATCCTACGACAAGATCCTGACATCGTTCTGGTTGGGGAAATCCGCGATGGTGAAACCGCTGACATCGCCGTCGCATCCGCGTTGACCGGCCATCTGATCCTCTCAACCCTGCATACCAATGACGCCATCAGTTCAATCGGCCGACTGGTGGACATGGGCGCCGAGTCATACCTCGTGGCGTCTGTCCTCGAAGGGCTTCTTGCTCAACGCCTCGGACGTCGCATCTGTGAGCACTGCCGCATACGCGTACCGATGCCAGACGATCTTGCCGCCCGCATCAAACCAGATGAACTCGCAGAGTTTGAAGGACACGCCTGGCACGGAACTGGCTGCGACAAGTGCAGTGGCACCGGATTCCGCGGACGAGTCGGCTTCTTTGAACTACTGCCGATCCACAGTGAACTCCGCCGCACGATCGCCTCAGGCGCATCGGCTTCAGCGCTCACTGATGTCTTACCTGAGGGCTTCAAAACCATGCGGGAGGACGGTATGGACCGTGCCCGCGAGGGCGTCACGACGATCCATGAAGTGCTTCGCTCCACACAAGATGCCGAGGAAGTCTTCGAGTAGGCCATGACAACATTCGAGTACGAAGCCATCACCAGGTCTGGCAAGCCTCACCGCGGGCACATTGACGCGACGAGCCGCGCCGACGCAACGCGTCAACTGCTGCAACGCGGCGAGACGGCGACCTCCATTGTCGCCACAAGCCCATCGGCCACTCCTCGCGTTTTAGCCGCACCCACTGCCATCCACAAACGCCGAACAGGCAGGCCAAATATGAAGCGGACCGAGGTTGCCAATCTCGTCCGTGAACTTGCAACGGCACTCGAGGCCGGCCTCCCACTGATGCAGGCCCTTCGCACTATTCGACGCCAAGCCAAGGGCCGCGGCCCAGTGGCTGTGCTTGACCATCTCATCGACCGCGTTGAGGCGGGCGAGTCACTGCATAAGGCAGCAGTTTCGTATGGGCCTCCGTTTGACGATCTCATCTCCGGCATGCTTCGCGCCGCGGACGCCTCGGGTCAAACAAGCGTGGTGCTCCATCAACTCGCTGACCTGCTTGAGCGTGGCATTGAACTTCGCCGCGAAGTACTTGGAGCAGTGTTCTATCCATTGATCGTAGCGGCGCTCATCCTGTCCAGTGCAATCATTCTGGTCACCGTACTCATTCCCCGACTCATGGAGCCACTGATTGCAGCAGGCGTCACGACGCTGCCACTGCCGACGCGCATCTTGCTTGACCTTGCGGACTTTCTCACTGCGTGGTGGATGGCCTGCATCGCCATCGTGGTACTGGCAGTCATGGGCTGGAGATTCTGGATTGCAGCGCCTGAAAATAGACTTAAGTGGGACGGCTGGAAACTACGGATTCCGGTCCTTGGCAAACTACTACGTGATATCGCTGTCGCCCGATTCACTCGAACCATGGGCACGCTTGCATCCGCGGGTCTTCCACTGCTTGATTGCCTCGACATCACTCGCGACACGCTCGTCAACACGGCGATGATGAATGCAATCGACGGCGTACACGCGCAAGTCACAGAGGGGCGACCACTGGCCGAGCCATTGGAACAGTCAGGGCTCTTCCCACCCCTTCTTGTGCAGGTCGTCAACCTTGGCGAACGATCAGGCAAACTCGAGAAAATGCTTTCGCATGCCGCGACCGCATTTGATCGCCAAGTCAATGTATCGATCAAGATCTTCACGAAAGCATTCCCACCACTGCTCATCATCATCATGGCCGGGCTTGGCGCCTTTGTGCTCTCTGCCATTCTCTTGCCCCTTCTTGAACTTCAGAACCTGGCCGGCTAAACCACCATCGGAGGAACCTCCCATGCACCGCTCATACTCCCATACACGCCGAATTGCACGCCGAGGCTTTACGCTCGTTGAGGTCATCGTCATCGTGACCGTACTGGCACTCTTGATGACCGTCGTAGCAACCCGGGTCACCGGCATCTTTAGCCGTGGACAATCCGAGATCGGCAAGAGTCAGGCTGCCAAAATCAGTCAGGCTTACACGCTGTACATGATCGACACAGGCACCGCACCTGAGGACGACTTTGATCTCTCCATCCTGACACTTCGGTCTGATGATGGCGGCGGTCCAGGCGGTCCGTACTTGCCAAAATCTACGGACGTCATCGACCCATGGGGCAATCCATTCGTCTTGGTCGCCCCCGGCAACGAAAATTATGACTTTGATGTGTTGTCACTTGGCGCTGATGGTGCCCCTGGTGGCGATCAGGGCAACGCGGACATCACACAGTAGGTCCATGATCATTCGCCGCGGCTTCACACTGATCGAGGTCATCGTTGTCACCGTACTGATGGCAATGCTGGCGATTGTGTTGGTAAGTCGACTCACCGGTGCAGCCAACCGAGAGTTTGATCTTGCGTCAGAACGCGTCAGCGACTTATTGTTGATGTTCGCCATGCGAAGTGAGTTTGCCGATGAGCCTGTCGGGATCTTGCTCGATCCAGAACGCAATAGCCTCCGACTCGTTGTCCGTCGAGGTGAACGGGGAGAGTTCAACGACGGGTGGGAATACGACACCTCAGTTCAGGAAATTCGCCTACCTACCTTCATTGAAGGTACGAGCATGGAGTTCTCCGCCGATGGCGATTCTGTAGACCCTGCAGACCGGCCGTTAACAAATCTGCCTGGGCAACCTCGACCCCGAATCGAAGTCTCCATGCAAAGCACCGACTACCGCAATCCTCGTTCGGTCCAATTCATCCTGCCAAGCAATTCATGGCGGCCGATCCGCATGGATTCAATACGAAATGAATCCATCGAAACGATTTCGCGTACTCCTGTTGACCTGGACAAGTCCGGCAGTTGGCAAGAAGACTGGTAGTGCCTCGAGTATCCGACCACCGCCGAGGCGTCGCTTTACTCGACGTCATGCTCGCAGCGCTCATGCTGGGCGTCGGCTTGGCAGTGACGCTGTCGATTGCCAGTGGAGCATTACGCGCTGAGCAAACCGGCGAACGTCGATTGGCCGCATCGTGGCTCGCTGACGAGGCCCTTGCGATGGTGGTTGCCATGGGACCACGAAAGTACCTGCTCGCAGAGCCAATGGATGGCTACTTCGAGCCACCCTTCGAGCGATTCAGTTGGACACTCGAACTGCAGCAACCAAGTGATTGGGAAGCATGGCACGCAACAGCCACCGTCACTTGGCAGGATCGGAGTGGGCCGATGTCAGTCAGCATCGAGACTCGAATTGCGCCGCGACAAGGCGAGATCGAGGACGACCCGTACAACTGGAAGCCCATCGATCCCCTTGACCGAGAAGAACGTGTGTGGGGAGAAGAAGATCCGATTGCAACCGAGGGGAGCGGTTCATGAGCCTCCACCGGAGACATCGCTCGCTTCGACGTGGCTTCACAATGCTTGAGTTCATTCTCGCGGGCATCTTGCTTGCCATGGTGCTCGTCGCCATGGGCATGGCCATGCAGCAAGTGGTCAAGTCGCGCAACACCACCCGCGGACGAGTCGACGCCCATCTCCGTGCAGACGCCGCACTTCGCATGATCCGCCGTGATCTGGTCTCCTTACTTCGGCGAGAAGACCTCTTCTACACCCGTGTGCTACTCACCGAGAATTGGGTCGTCCGAGAAGGCGAACAAGTTTCTCGCGATGAAATCTTGGTCTTCAACAACCGAATGCAGGCAACACGTGACCTGCAATACAACGGCGACGGCATGGAGTTTGAGACGCACTACCGCGTCGAAAACGACGAACTTGGCCCAATGCTTTGGCAACGACGTGACCCAATGCCAGATGCATACCCGGAAGGTGGTGGCATTGTGACGCCCGTCGTCGAAGGCATCATGGGCCTTGATATCACTGCCTGGAATGGCATGGAATGGCTAGATGAATGGGACAGTGATGAAAGCGGTATTCCATGGGCATTTCGTGTCACCGTGACGGCAACTGGTGCAATAGCGGGCCAACCTACAACCGACCAACCAATTGCAACACTGCGAACTGTTGTTCCGATAGATCGAAGTCGAATGCCATTGGAAGTTGCAGATGTCAGACTTGCCGAAGAAATCACTGATCGATTCTTGCTCGACCCCGCATTACTCGAAGATGTGACTGAGGCCATTGCAACCGGGAACGCCCCACCGATACCACGAAGCACAGCGGCAGGTGATGGAAGTGCGCTTGAAACTGGCGGCGCAGCACAAACCGGTGTCGGCACTGGCGGCGGATCGCGGACAATTGAAACTCCTGCTGGCACCGTCATCATTGGACCGGACGGGAATGCACGCCTCGAAGGCGGTGGCGCAAGCAGTGGCTCAGGGGGCCCCCGATGAATCATCCACGTGGTACTGCCATGGTTGCTGTGTTGTGGGGAATCACAATCACAGCTCTTCTCGTCGCTTCATTACAAGTCGGCACGACTCGAATGACGATGGTTGGCCGTGACACGACCGAACGCATTCGGGCTCGGTGGGCAGCCCGGGCTGGCGCCGAGTCGACCATCGCGACGCTGGCGTATCACACTCGCTACCCAGTTCCAGTTGATGCCTATGCCCTCATCCGTGATCTTGAAATTGTTCACGCTGGCGCATTGACCGGTGGGTCATGGATCATTCAACATGCCGCGGGAGATAGCCCGCGTCCTTTCGCTGGCCCACTGGACGAACACGCCAAACTCAATGTCAACGGCGACCATCGCGCCTATATCGACGTCATGTTTGGGCCGCTTTCATGGGGTGTGTTTGAAGCCATCGAAGACTGGATCGATGAGGATGACGAGCCGAGCGAGTTTGGAGTCGAACGTGACTACTACCAGTCGCTCGACTCCCGCTACGAGCCACGGAATGCTCCACTGCAAAGTGTGACTGAGTTGGAACTTGTCGCAGGCATCGAACCTTCTGATATTCGCGGCGAGGACTGGAATATGAACTCGTTACTGGACCCCTCTGAGAATGATGGCGACGAGACACCGCCTTGGGACAACGAGTCCGGCGTGCTTGATGGCGGCTGGGCCAGAATGCTCACTGTGCGGTCAGTTGCCGACGGCGCGACTAACAGTGGCCTTTCTCGAATCTGGCTCTTGGCTACCGACTCCGACGAACTCGTCGAACGGTTTGCGGCGCTCGGGGTCGAACTCACCCCGGAGAAAGCCCAGCGACTGATCAACGACGCCGTGAACGGAGAGTTCAGCGCCACCAATTTGGTAACTGACCTTGGCATCCCACAAGCCCCACTGGAGGAAGGCGAGGGAGCCGAAAATGCAACGGCAGAAGAGCCCTTCACGCCCGACGAGATTGCTCTGGTGCTCTCAGAAACAAGCCTTACGCCCCACCATCGGCGGAACTGGGGGCAACTGAACATCAATACAGTCCCTCCTGAGACGCTCTACGCGATGTTTGAGGGTACAGAGCGTCTTGTGGACAGTTTGCTGAGTCTGCGAACCCGCCGCGTCAATGGCCTCCCGAGCCAGGTCGACTTCTGGGACCTCGAAGGGGCCGAACAAGCGACGCTTGAACAAATTCTGCCAATCTTTGGAACGAGCAGCAACGTCTTCACCATCTCTTCGCGTGGAGAAAGCGCCGCAACCGGCGAGGTTGCTGAAATCAATGTGGTAGTCGATCGTTCCTCGCTGCCGGTCCGAATTCTCGAGTATCGAGAGAACTGACAGGCACCACTCGGCCCTCGAGGATGGTCCTCGAATGGGACCGCGTATGGCCCCATTCGGATATCCTCCACACCCAATGAGCAGGCTTGACCCAGACACTTCAACCGCTCCACAAAGTGGCTCCATGATGGCCTTGATGCACTGGGTCGATGGTGCTTGGTCGGGCATCCGCTACACCCCGACACCGACAGGCATTGCCATTCACGAGGCCATCAGGCTCGATGAATCGCAAGCCGAAGCATGGCGAGATCAAAGCGATGTCGCAAGCCGATTCGTCATTCCCGCAAGCGCGGTGATTTGCCGAACGATGCGGCTCGGACGAGGCGATGAGGCTGCTCAAGACCACGAACTGCATAAAAACATGGCCGAACGGCTTAGCGACACCGCCCCACTGCACAGACAAGCAGCCACACTGCTGCAAACAAGCCATCCGGATGCCGAGCGAGTCGGCGTAGGACTGGCATGGCCTCCTCGGCAATCGATTCGCATTCCGGCTGGCGCGGACGAAATGACGCTTGCTGTTCCTGATATTGCAGGCTTGCTTTCGCTACTCGGCATGCACAGACCCGACCAACCCATTCTGTGGCACGATCCAGCCGACGGCAGCACAGCCATTGTGCTCGCAGGTGGCGAGCGGGTGACCGTTCGATCAACCCGCATTACAGACCTTTCATCTGCCGAAGCTCGGCAAAGATTCATCCTGGAATCCGCCGTGCAGGCAGGCTGGTCCGCAGACGATGCCACGACGCTGACTACCGACATGCCACAACCAGCAGCGGGCATCCAACTCTCGCTTCCTCCGCAGATTGAAGCGGACATGAAGCGACGATGCGGGGACACAATGCCAGATGACATCGACCGCTTTGGCATCGTCGTCGCCTGCGCGCTCGCGACTGCAGATGATTACGCACCGCTCACGGTACTTCGAGCAACCCTGCCAAATCACGAACCCTCTTTCGGCGAGCGTATGACCGAGTCACTGTCAACGACACAGGTTGCCATCAAACTTGCAATTGCATTGGTCTTGGTGCTGGTCTTCGGACCACTGTTGACCAATGGTGTTCGATACGCCTTACTCTCTATGAGCCATGGCGATTTAGAAATGGCCGTCAGTTCAGCAGCAACAGCCGAACAACGCAACCGTTTGTATGCCCAACTTGGAACAGGTTCACTTCCTGTAACAAAATTGCTCGCCGACATCGCAGCAGCAACGCCACTTGGCGTCAAGATCGAGAGCATCAAGATGGGCGCTGGCGAGCCCGTACGAATCAGTGGAGACGCCACCACCTACGCTGGCGTCGCCGCAGCAGAGCTGATCGGACTCATGAAGTCCCA
>JAQWLT010000016.1 GCA_029247205.1 Phycisphaerales bacterium
GGACGTCACAGTTGAATGGGGTGGACAGTCAAATCTTGGCGAGCGATCCTTCTCGCTCAATGCAGTGATTGGCCAGACGTCGCTGAGACCGTCCTATGCCACCGAACTCGACTTCGCGGCATGGACGCATCAGCAGCGGCGATACTCCCTTCCCACTACCGCCGAGGGTGGCCCCGATCCGAGACCGAGTATTGCAGGCTTGTGGAAGCCTGGCGAAGCAGGAAGCAGTGTGCCCCCAGCAGAGAACGGCCAAGCCTCATCGACAAGGAATGAGAGTGGCCCCCTTGCTGCAGGTGGTAGTTCCACACCTCAAACGGCCACACCCTCCGGGTCGGCCACTCGCCCAAGCCAGCCAGCAAGTACGACACCGCCAAGCACGGTTCCCCGTCGCACAGGTCCGCTTGCCGGCGGTGCCCGCCCCGATCGTGGTGGCGGCGACTTCTCTGCACGCGACACTGACTCACAAAGCGTCGCTGGAGAAGGTGCCCGAAGTGGCGATCTCTCGGCCGAAGACATGGGCGCCATGCCAGAAATCCTCACAGATGAACAGATTGCAACGCTCAACAAGCCCGAGACACTTGCCAAGGTGAAGGAAGTCTCCGCTGCACGCGCTCGCGTAACCGACCCTGACCTCGAAGCAGAACTTGCAGCCTACTGGAAACGACTATTCGACCATCTCCGCACTATCCAAACTACGGGAGGTTCACCGTGACTAACGGAACGGACCTCATGAGTAGGGCGCAGAGTGAGTTCGAGAAAATGTCTCGAAGCAGCCGTCTCATCTTTGGGCTTGGCATTGTGCTCATCATCTTCTTGTTGTGGTCAAGTGTCATCGACCCTATTTCTGCTGGCTGGAACAATGCGGCAAACGATATATCCACCCAAACCGCCCGCGTAGAAAAAGCGGCGTCGCAGGCTGCTGCGCAACGATCAAACGTGGTGGCCTTTGGGCCCCTTGCCTCGCCTCTGCAACGATCAACCGAATCGCAAGACATGCTTGAAGCAGTCAACGCCATCATGAGCGAGTTCGGCGTGCGTGGCTATAAGTTCAACGAAGCGTCGAGTGCAGTGAAAGTCGGGGGAAGCTCGCTTCCTGGTATTGATCGCATCAAGGCCACACTGGGATTCGAGGCCGAACATGAGAATGCAATCGAAATAATCGGCGCCATAGAGGACAGCCCGGCCATTGAAGCAATCAGCAATGCTCGCGTACAACGCTCCAAGTTGGGCGGCCGCATACTTGCTATTGAGTTGACAATTGAAGCTTGGGTACGCGGGGGTAGGCGAAGATGATTGATCGCGAGACCATCCAAGGACCGCTCGGTGTGAGCCTTGCGTGTATTGGAGGCCTACTCATCGTTGGCATATGGCTGCTCGCCCCCCTGCTCGGCTCTCTTGGCTCACTTGGCGGGGGCAACGTATTGAATGACGACAGCTACAAGAAACTCATTGCCACGCATGACGTCGCCCACCGGACGGATCTCAATCGCGTGCACGGTCGTTCCTTCTTCTTTGAACCAGCCGCGCCGCCAAAGCCCAAGCCACCTGAACCCACTGGTGCCTGCTGTGTCGAGGAAGAGTGCACGGTCATGCGACGAGACGCCTGCCGCGACCGTGGTGGACGTTTCCAAGGCCGCGACACAAGCTGTGAACCCGACACCTGCAAACCGCGTGAAGCGCCGAAGCCAGTCGACAGACCGAAAATCGACAACACACCCAAGAGCTATGGTGGCCCCGACATCATCGCCATCTACGGAAGTGACGTGCTCTTCCGCGCCGATGACGGCCTAATGGTCATCCCCGTTGGTCGCAGCATGAATGACATCAAGGTTGTATCGGTTGATGCGCCGAGGGCCGCAGAACTGATGTGGAAGAAGGGCGGACCGTTCACGGTCACGCTCTTCGAGAAGCCGCAAGACCCCTGGTCCAATCATCCGCTCTCTGACACGATCAACTTGCCATCAACTTCCCCGACCATCACTGTTGAAGAAGACCGTCCGGGCACGACGCCCGCAGAGTCCCCCCCCGCGGCATCTGAGGCCTCTCTTGGCACAGATCCCCCAAATCAGGACACTAACTGAATGAATCAGTTCCGAGCCGAGGAATATCTCGCCGACACCCGCGTTGAGCCTGCTCAAATGCAGAGAGGATCCACTGTGGAATCAATTTCAGCCTGCCCTCGACTGATCGCACCACTGCTTGCAGTCGTGCTGTGCAGCCCGCTCCTTGCGCAGAGTGGACGGCCTGACCCAACGCCTCCTCCCGCTGCCGAGCCCATCACGCCCCCGGAAGAAACATCGGAAGCAATCCTTGAAGAGGCCTCAGCAGAAGATCCAAGCTCAACTGAAGCCGAAGAGAATGCATCTGAGTTGGAAAACGAAGCAGTTGAAGAGCTCATCCTCGAAGAAGTAGAGGAAGAATTGACCGCGGATGCAGAGGAAAAGACCCCAACAATTGTCTGGAGTATTGATGGCCTCCGCAGCGATCGGCGGCCAGTCAAGGACGAGCCCGTTGTGCTTGCATTCAAGGATGTCAAGTTAGAGGAACTCATTGAGTTCATTGCACTTGAGACCGGCAAGATCGTCATGCCTGTCGATCTACCCACATCAAGTCGCGGCGGCTCAACGTACAACATCGTGGCCGATCAACCGATGTCTCGTCCCGAGGCCCTAGACTTCATCTTCACATACTTGCGAATGAACAACATCGGCATCATCGAACGAAGCCGCGTGATCTTCATTGGCGAACTCGACAAGATGGTGACGCAACTCGGTGAGATTGAAGTGGTCTCAGCGAGCGAGTCGATTGTTGATCGGCCAGACCGAGGCGGGCTGATCTTTAAAATCTTCCAGATCGAAAATACTGACGCGGGGCAAATCAAGGACGACCTCGCTGACTTCTTCCCGGAAGAGTGGGCCCGTATCAAGGAAGATGACCTGTCGAACCAGATCATGATGCTCGGCGATGTCGCGTTGTGCCAGCAAGTAGAAAAGATCATCAAGGACATCGATCGCCAATGGCTCAAGCCTGTGATCGAAACCTTCCGTCTTCGCTACGCAGATGCCCGTGAAATCGAGACCAATGTGCTGGAACTCTTTGAACAGGCGAGTGGGTCTAGTGGTGGTTCCTCGAGTCAGAACCGTTCTTCAGGCCGCAATGCCAACAATCGATCGAGTAACCGCGCCAATTCAACCACAACCTCAACAACTGGCGTGCCAGAAGCCGAACTTCGAATAACAGTCAATGAGCAACAGAACACCGTCACGGTTCAGGGCGAGCGGAAGACAGTTGACGAAGTCGCTTCACTCATCATGACGCAGTGGGATCTTCCACGACCCGATGGCACAAGCAGGCTCTTCATTCTCAAACACACTGATCCGATCAAGGTCAAGGACCTCCTGACAGCCGTGCTCGGCGGAGGATCGACAAGTTCTGGTGGCTCAACAGGTGGCCGTGGCCAGAGCCAAAACCAACGAAGCGACGCCACAGCTGGCCTCGCAGGGGTGTACCAGTTTGAGGCATTCCCTGATCGCAACGCCCTGCTCGTACTGGCCAAGACCGAGCAGAGTTTCTCGTTCATCGAGAGCGTCATCACAGAAATCGACCAGGCTGCAGATGCTGGTCTTCCCGAAATTGTGCCACTGAAATATGCCGATGCAGTTGAGCTGACTGAGGAGATCAATATTCTGCTTGCCAAGGCAGGAGGCCGCGTCTCACTCCCAAGGCCCGCAACAGGACTCACCGCTGAGGGATTCTCCAGCAGCAGCGACGGCATCAATGTCTCTGGCCCCGATACGAGCGGCACCAATTCTGACCTTCAATTCCCATGGGGAAATGCACAAAACGACGAGCAGTCGCCAGAGTCGTCGCTCATTGGCAAAGTACGAGTTGTACCAATTGTTCGCCAAAATGCGTTGGCCATTCTCGCTCCAGCGGCCTACCGGGAACCCATGCGAAAGCTCATCGAAGCATTCGATCAACCTCGCCGGCAAGTACTGCTTTCGGCAACGATCGTCGAAGTTGACTTGGGAGACTCGCTGAATCTCGGCATGAAACTCGGCCGCGGATGGACAGCCAACACTGGCGCGTTAGTCGACGGCACTGTTGGGCTAACTTTGCCAGCCATCGACTTCTTGACCAATATGCTCGATGGAACTCAAACTAACCAGCTAAAGCTGGATCCATTTAGCATCAATGTGATTATCGAGGCGCTCAACTCCGTCACGAATACGCGTGTCATTCAAGAACCGAGAGTCTTCACCGCAGACAACGAAGAAGCTGTCTTCTTCGCTGGACAGGAGTATCCCGTCGCCACTGGCTCGGTATCGGCTTCAACGGGTCTGCAAAATCTGACGACCACTATTGAGTACAAAAACATTGGCGTCTTTCTGAATGTCCGCCCTCGCATCACCGAAGAAGGCGCTGTTGACCTCGCCGTCAGCCTAGAGTTATCACAGGCCAAGGGCGCTGTCAATGTTGGTCAAACATCAAGCGAGATCTTTGATCGTAAACAGGTCACCACGCATGCCATTCTGCTCGACGGGCAAACGATCGTCTTAGGCGGCCTCCTCAAGGAATTCGAGCAAGTCAAGCTAGATCGCATCCCATTGCTCGCAGATATTCCAATCATCGGACAACTCTTCCAGTTCCGAGATGAACGGCTTGAACGCACCGAGCTGATCGCCTTTATCACGCCCACCGTCGTCCACCGGCCAGTCGATAACTATGACAACTTCAACCTTGCAGATATTCGCCGCCTTGAAGATGTCGCCCGCCCACTTGCCGAGCAGATTGAAGAAGGTGAACAGATTGTCAATTTGAATGTACACGAGCGACTTGGCCTCCGCACGACGTCAGAGGAAGGCGGACGCGTCATTCTTCCAGATCAAATGGAGGCGCAGAATCGCATCGATGCATTCCAACCAATCCTGATTGAGTTGACTCCAAGGGATGGCGACAAGAAGTGATGTCTACTCAAGCATGCATCGCATCCGTTGGCCTCTCGATCTGCCTGTTGGCGGCTTGCTCGGAATCAACTTGGCCCAAACGCCAGCCACTCAATGCAAGTCAGGTCAATGCGCTGAATGAAATCGCTGCACAACAGCAGTTGATGAATGACGCCTCGAGAGGTTCTTTCAAGGGTGAAGCTTGGTCCATCGGCTCCCTTCCATGGAACGCGACGATCTTGCCGCTGGTAAGTCCAGACGGACAATGGATCGCTACCAGTTCAGGCAAGTCCCCAAGCAATGCCGCTCGCATGGGTCTTCCAGGGGCTACCCCACCCATCGGTAGCCGCATTGAAATATGGGAGCTGCTTACTGGCTACTCAGGCCTTCGTGAACATGCCGTACTTGAGTTGCCTCTAGTACTGACCGACGCCGCTGATAATGAGGGATTCTTGGTTGAGGCGCCACAAGCCAATGGCACCAGATGGATTGGCAAGGTTGATTGGCGCACATCAGAATTGACCTGGCTTGTCAAAAACGATGCGGTCAATACCATGCCTGTGATTGGACCAAGGGGACGACTGGCGTGGTGTACGCGCGAACGCAACGAAAAACGATTCGCCTTGGCTGTCCAATTTTCTGAATCCGGAATATTTGAGATACCGGCGAATAAAGGTGAATGGCTGCTTCCAATGTGGAGCCTTCACAGTACGCGGCTTTCGGCGTGGCGACTCGGCGATGGCGGTGTCCTCACCTTGGTGTCCATGGATGGCGACTCACCAGAAACCATGGCCGGACCGGCGAGTCAAATACTGATCATGAGCGGAGCCAACCGCTGGGATGCCTTCAAAGCCACTGCCAATCGAACAACCGTTCGCGGCTTACCAAGCCAACTTGTTGAACAGATCATCTTCTATCACCCCATCGAGCAGCGAATGGTGGTGTGGATGCCAACCGGAATAAATTCAGACCGTGTCGTACCGCTGGCACCAAATTCCATCGATGCTGTGCATGACGATCAGGGCGACTTCCTACTGACGATGCCCGGCGGCCTACACTGGCAAGGCAAGAACGACCTGCGAAATGTCGTCCGCGTTGACCATGTGCCTGTCTTTGCTCGCGGCACGACCGACCCAATGCGGCCATTCTTATTGCTTGATCCAGGCTCCAATGTGGTACGTATTCGCGGCATGCGTCCGCGACGCGAAGCCCCCTCGGATCAGTAGACACCGCAAGCAGTTCTGTGTCACAAGAACCTGACACAGCGTATTCAACTGGTATTCAAGACTTACTCGCGAGGCGATTCTTCCATAAGGTAGGTCCGCGGCTTATAGAGGTACGCCACTGGCACGAAGGCCACGGCGGTGCCGAGCATCAGCCACGTAAAGAACCAGAAGAAGGACGCGCCGTGAAGGCGAAGCTGGCCACCGATCTGGGTGTCGCGGCTCAGTGTGATCTCACCGGAATCAGCTGATTCTGAATTGATCCCCAACTCGGCACGGCGCCGTGCGAGCCATGTCCCCTCCTCTTCCGGAGTCGGCGGTTCTACGATGGTCCCATTGAGCACGATGGCACTTGAAGTCAACAGATCACCGTCGGGGCCGAGGCTGCCTACAGTGAACTCCTTCCGGTTACTCAGCCTATAGACGAGAGCCTGGCCCCATGGATCCATGTCTTCCTTGACTAGTTCCGCGCCTTGTTCGTTCGATGGGAGGAAGCCGTTCTCTTTCCAGAAGGTTTCCACCTGATCGGCCGCAACATTGAGCTCCACGATCGCCGGCCATTCCATGTGGTCCTTAGTACCGTCAACGAGGTAGAACAGGTTGCCACTGGTAAAGGCACCAACAGATCCATCCCCCAGTGGAAGCCCAATCGTGAAACCAGATTCAGTGAGAGAATAGAAGGGCGGCTGCAGGCCGGCTGAATCGCGCAGGCCATCAAGCAGCTGATTCGCTTGGGCTTCATCTGGAAGCGCCCCATCGTGCGTATCCATCCAAGCGGTGATCTTCTCATGAGCCTGAGTCATGACCTGAGTGCCTGAGGGCACCGCGATGACCATGAGCACGCCGGCGGTGATTGTGTTGCCGAGCGTTACAGAGAAGAGGAAGAGCCCCATGATGATGGACTTCATCTTTCGAGGCGCCTGGGTGTACGAGAACTCAAGACAAGTGATGGACACCATGACTTCAGCCGTGGTAATGAGCGCGTAGGCCAGCACCTGCCAGCCGATCGACGGCGTCTGGCCCACATCGATGAGTTGCTGTGCAATCGCAATGACCGAGAACCCAACCGCCATAATGAAGAACCCGAGACTGATCTTGCGCAGCGGCGTAAGCGGCCAGACCTTGTTGAGCAACGGGTACACCACCCAACCAAAGAGCGGAACCAAGATCAGAATCATGACCGGATTAATGAGCTGAATCTGGGATGGCAACCAGTGGATGCCCAGCCAATAGCGGTTCATGTCCTCCGCCTGGAACACCCACATTGAACCTGTTTGGTCGAAGAGGGCCCAGAACACGGCCACGAAGACATAGATGATCCCAAGTTTCAGGATGATTTTAATGCCTTGGAAACTGAAGACCTCACGGATGAAAGCCATTCCCCGAGGTGGCACGTGAATGAACTTGTGTCGCCCCATCCAGAACATGATTGTTGCGATCGCCATGAGTACTCCGGGCACACCAAATGCCCAGTGTGGCCCATGCCACTTGAGTAACCAAGGAGTCAGCATGTTTGAAATGGCAGCACCGACGTTGATCGACAAGTAGAACACCATGTAGATCTTGGTCAACCAGTGCGCGTTCGACTCGCCGAACTGGTCACCGACATGGGCCGACACGCAGGGCTTGATGCCACCGGCGCCAAGGGCGATGAGGATGAGACCAAGTACGAGAAACAAACTTGGATTGAGCGGCTCATCCATAAAGGGCAGTTCCATGCCCATCAAGGCCAACGCTCCATGGCCAATGCAGTAGACGATCGACAACAGCATGATCGTGAGGTACTTGCCGAGAAATGCATCCGCAATGAACGCCCCCAGAAGAGGTGTCCAGTACACGGCGATAACAAACACATGAAACCATTTCGCCGCATCAACTTCGCTCATCGCCGTACCAAGCCATTGCCCCGGCATGAGGAATAGATACGTCGTCATGAAGATCGCGAGAATCCCCTTCATGCCGTAGAAGGAGAAACGCTCCGCAGCCTCGTTCCCGATGATGTAGGGAATGCCACCAGGCAACTTCTTCGTGGGCGTTGGCGCCGTGCGATACTTGCTGCTATGCATTGGTGATTCGATTCCGCCTGGTGCACTATTTGACTTATTGCTACTCATCGTCACACATCCTCGTGTTCACAGTCGCACGCTCTTGCAAATCGCAGGCGTGCACGGTCTTTGACAATTCCAGGAAATTGAAGGGCTCGGTTGTGCATACAAACATACACACCCGGGGCAAGCAATTGAACCGCAAGCAACGCCTCGATGAGATTCTGCTTGGCATCAGTTGTACTAATAATCCAGGGGAGCATTGCGCCAGTCAGCACAATTGGCACACTGAGGTCTACGGCCATAGAAGTCAGCATCTCGCCAGTCATGGCGAGTCGATCAGTGCCGTGAATGATCACGACACCATCCCGCAGTCCCGCCTCGGACAGAGCCAGGTCAACAATGGCCGCATGGTCGCCGTCGGTCATGTCGAGACTGTCCTTGTTCATGACCGTGTGACGATGCAACTCGACGCCCTCTAAGTTGAGTTCGGCCAGCATGGCATCGAGCACACTCACATCGTTTGAAAACACACCCTGCACTGGGTCGTACGTTTTCTCAATCGTTCCGCCGGTTGTCAGCAGTGCAATGTCCAGCGGACACTTCATGTCGTCACGACCCATGCTCAGTTTGCCGTATCCAATGAAACCGTCACAATTTGCGTCTCAGGTCGCAAACACATGCTGTTATCACAGGCCTGCCAAGAGATAGAAAGTTGCATTGTTGACACCTTGGCGTCGGTGCGTGTCAACTTGATTGGCACGCGACTGTCACCCTCAAGAACACGAATCGAACCGCCTGGTCCATCGAAGACGAGGCCCTCTGGCCAGCTTGCCTCGACCAGCACGCCCGCCGTTGCAGAGTCAATACGCAACGGGCTGACGCCCTTGGAGCCCGGCAAGGCCACATGCCATGGGGCTTTGATGTCAAACAAAACTGTGAGACCCGCCGTGCCTTCTTGATTCAGTTTGGTCGCAGTAGGCTCCACGCTTACGGTGATCGGGCCAGGGGAACTCGCCGCGAGAGTCGATCCATTGAATCGCTCGGGCGATATCTTTCGCAAGTGGTGCAAGGCCGCCACAGCTTGGGCTGCCCCACGGGGCGAGCGATTGAGCGGGCCAGCAATCGGCCGAATAGTCTCCGATGCTGCAACAAGCCACTGATCATCGCCTGTCACTTCATGGAGCCTCCGCTCGTTGTCGAGCATGACAGACGTACCGCTCGGCACTGCCCCGTCATAGAGAGAACGTCCACGAACAAAGAGATTTTTATCCCCTGCTGGCACGTCGTACCATCCATTTTCTGCGTCAAAGAACTTCGCCCGAGCCTGCGCCATCAGTGTCTGGGCCCACGCAAGATCTTCAGCGGAACCGGTGGCTCGATACAAACGCAACAAGCCACGAATCAGAAAGGCGTAGTCTTCGAGGAAACCATCGATATCAGATACGCGGCCGCCACGGGCTGTGCGACGCAAACCGTCGGACTCGGTCCACATCGAGGCTTTGATCCAATCGGCAGCCCCGCGAGCGGAGTCCAGATATCGCTGCTCCTTGAGAATTCGCCCAGCATCAGCCATACCGCCAATCATCAAACCATTCCAGCCGACAAGCACTTTGTCATCCGTCGAGGGTTGATCGCGACCGTCTCGCTTTGCAAGAAGGACCGCATTGATCTTGGTAACGCGGTCATGAAACTCTGGAATCTCAAGTTTCATCTCGACAGCCAACTGCCGCGGGTGGTCTGGCAAGAACAAAACATTCGAGGGCGGCTCACCTGGATGATGTGGATCGCGGAAATTGGTCCCTTGGTCGAGCCCGTACACCGTCATCGCAAAATCGCCCCATTCGGCGGGATGCCCCGATTCTGCAAGAACCGAACGAATCTCCTCCGGCGTCCAGAGATACGACTCGCCTTCCCTTGCATTCGACTCGGCGTCCTGCGCTGACCAGTATGCCCCTGTCTCATCCACCATTTCGCGAAGGATGTAGTCGAGCGTCTCGGTCGCAATTGCGGCGTAATAGGCGTCGCCTGTGCGGTTGTAGGCTTCGACATAGACCGATGCCAACATGCCGTTGTCGTACAGCATCTTCTCGAAGTGCGGTACCAGCCACTGACCGTCGGTGCTGTACCGATGGAAGCCACCACCAACTTGATCATACATTCCACCCATCGCCATGCGATCAAGCGTGTGCTTCAGTGATGCCGCAACATCTGGTCGGTCCCACCCTGTCTCCAGCAGGAGATCAAGATGGACCGGCATCGGGAACTTTGGCGCATCGCCATAGCCAGCATCGGTCTTGTCATAGCTCGACATCAACTGCGCAATCGCTTGCTCTACAACATCGGCGTCGGGCAGTACACGTTCTTCGGTCGCTTCCATACGACGCTGCACCGCCGCGCCAACGCGGGCGGCTTGCTCTTGCATCTCAGGCTGCTTCTCAAGCCATGCCTGATGAATGGCGTGCAAGAGCGTCATAAAGCCTGGCCGCTCGCCCTGATCTTGGGGCGGAAAGTAAGTGCCACCAAAGAAGGGCATGAGCGAATCTGGATCAATCCACACCGACAGAGGCCAGCCGCCATGGCGGGTCATGACCTGCACGGCAGTCATGTAAATGTCATCGACGTCCGGCCGTTCCTCACGGTCCACTTTGATCGGGATGTAATACTCGTTGAGCACCGCGGCGACGGCTGGGTTCTCGAAAGCTTCCCGTTCCATCACATGGCACCAATAGCACGTCGAGTACCCGATGCTGAGAAAGATCGGCTTGTTCTCGCTGCGAGCGGCCTCAAAGGCCTCTTCGCCCCATGGATACCAGTCCACGGGGTTGTAAGCGTGCTGCAGCAGGTATGGGCTGGTCTCATCGACCAACCTGTTTGCTGGGAACTCATGCGTCGTAGAAGGGTGTTCGTCTGACATTGCGAGGGTCGGGCCCAAAGTCATCGCGGCGAGTACTACCGAGGCGACCGTGGACGAAAATTCCATGGTTGGCATATCGGGAATGATATCAGGGGCCGTCCACCGCCCTGCGAACTCGAAAATGAGAATCGGCAGACGAAACAAAATACACAATCCTCCATTCCGAACAAGCTGTGGCCCGATATTCATCTTCTATGCACCTCATTTCCGCCATCCCGACCGAAGCTCTCTCGGGCGACCTCTTGTGGGCCATCGCTGCCTTTCTGGTGGGCTTCATCCTCTGGGCGGCAGGCGGATGGATTCTCAGGCCGGCGGTGGGCGCGTTGGGGCTTGGCCTGGGAGCACTCGGAGGTTTACTCATCTGGATGGAGACTGGCATCGGGCCGCCCTGGGCTGCTCCGCTGGTGGGGGGCATCCTCGTTGCATGTGTGGCCCTGCTTGCCTACCGACTCCTTGCCGGCGGCATGCTTGCTGCCACGCTGGCCTTGCTCGCGGCCACTTCCAGTTGGTCTGTACTTCACTTGACCGAAGATGGCGTACCCCCGCCACCGGTGGCCACCCTCTTTGGGCTGCCATTACAACCGCCCCCTCCTACCGATCAAGGGGATACTCCCGACACCGCACCCCCCCCTGCAGTCATCCCAGTGTCGATGACTTCCCCGCTCGCCCTGGCAGGCAGGCAGATCGCCAGCAATGAGCGGCTTATTCCGTTCAAGGATGCATGGGAACAATTGCCTCCCGATCCACGCTTGGCGGTGTTGCTCTTCGCCGGTGCAGCGGCACTTGGTGGACTCGTCTGCTCGACGCTCTTTGGAACCTTGGGCGCCATCATGTTGACAGCTGCTGCTGGTGGAGGGCTCGTTCTTGCTGCCACGCCACGTCTCCTCACCGAGTGGGACATGCTGCCCGAGTGGCTTGCCGGCGCAACTGGCGGCACCACCGTCTCACTTGCATGGCTTGGATTGACTGCGATTGGTCTGATTGTGCAGGGCATGACCAAGCCCAAGAAGGCCACCGATCAAGGCAAGTCGTAGACCGCCGCAACCTGCGACTGCTGCACTTCGGTGAGCTCTTCCAAACTCAACACCCCATCAGCCGACTCGTCCATCATTGACTGCAGCAATAGCGGCAGCAAGATGAGTAGCACGACAGATGCAAGGGCTGCCAATCGCGGTCCACCATACTCACGGCGTTCAATACTGCCACTGGCACTTGATGCCGCACCGGTCAGCGGCAATGCCACCATTCGGAGGTAGTACCAAGCGCTGATGGCACTATTGACGCCGGCAATCACAACCAGAACCAAATGGCCCGATGCCACACCGGCAATGAACAACAGCAGTTTGCCCCAGAAGCCAAGCAGTGGCGGGAAGCCCAGAAGCGACCCGGCCGAGATCGCCATTGCCCATGCGAGACCGGGATGCTTCTCTCTCAAACCGGCAAGATCGTCGATTGACTCAACCTCACAGTCTCCTCGCCTCAAACTTGAAAGCACGGCAAAGGTCGCGGTGTTGCCGATGCCGTAGGCAAGCAAGTACACCAGCACCGCGACAAAGCCTGCGCCTGGCCCGGCAATGATGCCAATGAGGATGTATCCGCTGTGTGAAATCGAACTGTACGCCAGCATGCGCTTGATGCGTGTCTGCAAGAGCGCGCCAATATTTCCGAGCGTCATCGTCAACACTGCCATGACCCACAACGTCACCAAGATCGGGTCCGGAAGCATGCCCCCATCGTCCATCCATCCCGTGACAGAAAGAATCAGCATCAGCGCAATCGCACCACCTGCCTTGGGAACAAAGCCAAGAAAGGCCGTGACCTGAGATGCAGCACCTTCGTAGACATCAGGCGCGTACAAGTGCAGTGGCGCCGCAGCAAGCTTGAAAGCAATGCCAAGAATCGAAAGCAAGAGACCTAGCGTGGCAAGAGAGCCAATGCTCCCTGTATCGGCAGCTCGTGCTACCAACACATCCTTCATCGCCATAAGTTCCATTGTGCCGGTTGCGCCGTATAGCAGCGCAAAGCCGAACAGAAAGATCGCTACCGAGAGCGCGCCAAGAAAGAAATACTTCATGGCGGCTTCTTGGGCTCGCCGATCGTTTCGGCTGATCGCCACCATGACATAGGTCGGCAACGATGTCAGTTCCAGTGCGAGGAATAACCACACCAAATCTGGCGCTGCTGCTGTCAGCATCAATCCGCAAAGGCTCAACAAGAAGAAGGCGTAGTACTCACCACGCGATGTCCGAAGTGGATTAAATCGAGCTTCCCCCGCCGCGATTTCACCCTCATAGGATCGATCAATGAAACCCGCCTGCACCATGACAAGCAAGACTCCGACGATCACAACCACTGGGATAACTACCCGACCAAGCCACGGCAATGGTACGGCGCCAGGCCCAATCGCAATTTCCATCGAAGCTGGGGAATAGACATAGCTCGAAGCGAGAAAGGCAATAATCAATGTGATGAATGCCACAATCGGAAGCGATCGCCGCACGGTAACGCTGCGTGAAACACCCAGAATCGCGCAACTCACTGCGCCAACCAGGACCACGAATTCTGGAATTAAGAACCAGAGTCGCTCGGTCATGGCATTCCTCCACGGCCTACTAAAATTTCGGTTGCATCAGTCACTGCCGTCGGATAACTCGCAAGCGTGTCGGCGATCGAACCCTCTATCGCGTGCATCACAAAGTCAGGTTGCACGCCAAGAACAACGCAACCAATCGCAAGTGGCACCAGCACCAGAATTTCACGTGCATTGAGGTCGGCTGGCAAGTCGGAGTGCACACCGGATGGTTCGCGAAGCGAGCCGAACACGATCTTGCCAACCATCAGTAACAGGTACATCGCAGCGAACACCATGCCCAGTGCTGCAGCCGCAGCAAACCATGGGCCGAGAACACCCGGATACGCGCCAGTACCACCTGCAGCAAAGGTGCCGAGCAGACACAAGAACTCACTTACAAACCCATTCAGTCCCGGCAGGCCGACAGATGCCAACACGAAGAACACCATGAAGAAGGACCACACTGGCATCTTCGACCCAAGCCCACCAATGGTGCCCATATCCCGCGTGTGATACCGCTCATACATCATGCCAATCAAGAAGAACAACGCACCAGTGGAGAGACCGTGATTGATCATGTAGAGCACCGAGCCTTGAAGTCCCAAAGGGTTCAGCGCCAGCAGACCAAGCACACAGAACCCGAGGTGACTGACCGACGAGTACGCGACCAGTTTCTTTACATCCGTCTGCACCCAGCAAATCAGGGCGGCATACAGAATGCCGATGATGGCAAGAACGCCCATGAATGGCGCCCACTCAACAACTGCGGCAGGCACCATCGGCAATACAAATCGAAACAGACCATAGGTGCCAAGTTTCAAGAGCACGCCTGCGAGCAAGACCGAACCGGCTGTCGGGGCTTCAGTATGTGCTAGGGGCAACCATGTATGCACCGGGAAGAGTGGGATCTTCACCGCAAACCCAGCCATTAAGGCAAGCAATATCCAGCCCTGCTCACCAGTGGTCAAACCAGTGGATGCGAAGTGCACGAGGTCCGGAATTGCAAAGGACCATGCCCCTGCATGTTCTGCATTGGCCCATGCCACATAGAGAAAGCCTGCCAACGCGAAGAGTGAACCAAGGAATGTGTAGATGAAGAACTTTAAACTCGCCCATGCACGATTGGTGCTGCCGTAGATTGCAATCAAGAAATACATCGGCACGAGTGTGAACTCGAAGCAGATGTAGAACACAAGAAGATCGCGAGCGAGGAACACGCCGATCATCGCCGTCGAAAGTAGCAAGAGCCAACCGTAGTACTCACGCAAGCGATCGCTTACGGCAGTCCATGAACCTAAAATCGCCAGCGGCATCAAGAGGGTTGTGAGCAGCATCAAGAGCATTGACACCGAGTCAGCGCCCAACGCAAGACTGATGCCCATTGCTGGCAGCAGAGGTAGGTTGTACTCAAGGCCCCAGCCGCCCGTGCCCCAGTCACTAAAGTCAATCGCAGCAAGTATTGCAATACCTAGCCCGGCAAGAGTCGCAACCAACGCGATGCCCTTCGCCGCTCGCGATGGCGACAATGCAATCGCCACGGCACCAACCAACGGAACCACCATCAAGAGGACGCCCAACATCAGACTTGCCCCCCAAACCAGCCAAACTGCATGAAGAGCGCCATCAGCAGCAGAATGATCGCCGCACCGCCAGCCATGACCACGGCAAGCGACTGGACCGCACCAGCCTGCAAAGGCTGCAGCCAACGAGCGACGCCACGTGGAATGCGAGCGATCCCGTCAACACATACTCCATCAATAATGAATCGATCGAACACATAAAAGATGTGTCCTAAAATCCACAGCGGAGCGCGAATGACGGCGTGGTAAAACTCGTCCACGTACCACTTTCGTTCCATCGCCCGAGGAAGCCATGCAATCCAGAATTGACTGTACAACCAGGCCTTGATGGCATCTGCTGCAGATCGACGCCACAAATGCAGCCACGCAGCAAGAAGCAAGCCAACAATGCCAACGGTGCCGGATATCCAGTACATCGCCGCATGTGGGTCCATGCCAAAGAGCGTTGGATGTGCTGCCTCGCCAGCGTGCGCGGCTGCCTCATGTGAGTCTGCGATCGCATGGACAGCATGAGTCTCACTGAAACCAGGAATACCACCACGAGCAGGTGAGTCGTGCACCATGTCAGCAACCCAGCCGCCGACCAGTCGGTCGTCTGCCTGATTCGACATGAAGTATGGCACAGCCGCTACCAGCGATCCGACCGCCAGAAGCACCAGCACCATATTGATTGCAAAGCGAGGCGCGTGTGGATGGAATGCGCCGCCGTGATCATCATGCTGTTCGTCACCCGGCTCGAACGAGGCCGGACCAGCACACACGCGGAACCACACCCGGAACGTGTAATACGCCGTCAGGCCAGCGGTGAAGATGGCCATCCATCCGAGAATCTCAAAGCCCGGACCTTGTGTCACGAAGGCCTCAGCCAAAATGGCGTCCTTCGAGAAAAAGCCACTTGTCAGCGGGAATCCAGCCAAGGCAAGGCAACCAATGAGCATCGTCCATGCGGTGATGCGCCAGCCCTTCATATGCCGGAGACCTGAAATTTTCCGCAAGTCCAACTGCCCGGCAAAGCCGTGCATGATCGCCCCGCACGTCAGGAATAAGAGTGCCTTGAAGAAGGCATGCGTAAAGACGTGGTACGCGGCTCCATAGGTCGTCAACACACCAAGCCCAAGGAACATGTATCCCAACTGAGACACAGTCGAATACGCCATGATGCGTTTAATGTCATGCTGCGCCATGCCAATGGTGGCGGCAAGCAATGCTGTCAAGCCACCAACCCAAGCAATGACATGCAGCGACACAGGCTCAAGTAAGAAGAATTGATAGGTTCTCGCGATGAGGTAGATGCCAGCTGTCACCATCGTCGCAGCGTGGATGAGCGCCGACACCGGCGTCGGGCCCTCCATCGCGTCAGGTAACCACACGTACAAGGGCAATTGCGCCGACTTGCCAAAGGCTGCCAGCATGAGCAGGAATGGAATCGCAGAAGTCGTCCATCCCTCGAACTCAGGGTTCATGGAACCAGCAGCAAAGATGGTCGACAACTCGTCGTACTGCACCGTGCCGAATGTGGTCCAGATCAGGTAGATCGCCAACGCCAATCCAAGATCGCCGATGCGATTGACAATGAATGCCTTCTTCGCTGCCGCGACCGCTGCGGGACGCTCGAAGTAGTAGCCGATCAGCCAGTACGAGGCGAATCCAACACCTTCCCAGCCGAGGTAGAGCATGAGGAGGTTGTCAGACAGCACCAAGGCGGCCATCGCAAACAAGAATACGCTGACGCCAGCGAAGAACCGGCTATAGCCCTTCCCAAGGTCCGGCTCCATGTACTCGCTGGCATAGATCGTGATGAGCGTGCCGAGCCCCGTCACAAACATGATCCAAAGCAGTGAGAGCGAGTCGATGTAGAGCGAGAAATTCGCCGTGAATGACTCAAATCGTCCCTCACCCCACGTGAGATTCATCCAGTCGAGCAGTGGAATGACTTCGCCTGGTGGTTCGTAGTTGAGGTAGAGGAAGACCGATGTCACAAAGGCCCCGGCCAACGACGCAGCGGTAATGACCGCAGGTAACTTTGACTTCACTCGCATCGCCGCACACAGTCCGCAGAGGACTAAGGACACAAGCGGCAAGAGGAGAATCAACCCGGCCCATGAAAGATTCGGCGAGATGATTGCATCAGATACCGGGACCGCAGGCGCAGACATCGAGAGCTTCGGAATGAACGTCAATATTGGCGTCACTCTCGAAGCTCCGTCCACACTTCGGCATCAAGCGTCGATCGACGCCGATACAACAATACGACCAAGGCCAGCGCGAGTGCCGCTTCGGCAGCAGCCACGGTCAGAATGAATATCACAAAAACTTGCCCGGAGAAGTCCCAATACCAACGGCCAAAGGCAACCATCGCCACGATAACCGCTTGAAACATCAACTCAGTACAGAGGAACATGACAATCAGATTGCGGCGAGATAGAAAGCCTGCAATACCGATCGACAAGAGTGCCCCACTGAGCAAGATGGCGTGAGCGAGCGAAGCTTGGCTGAATGCCTCTGAAGCAAGCAAACTCATTCGTCCACCTCTTGAGACTCGCCATAGCCGCCTCGTCCAGCGCCTATTGCCTCAGCCAACTCTTGCTCGGCATGCTCGACCTGCCGTCGAGCAAGTACGACTGCTCCGAACATGGCCATCAACAGAATGACACCGGCCAGTTCAAGACTGGCTGGAAAGGACGCCACCAGCGACCAGCCTACATGCGAGGTATTTCCGGGAGACGACAGCAGTATGGTCGCCGCACCGCCGTCCGCGTTGGTGCCAGCAAGTACCAGTTCATCGCCCTCAACGCGAAGCGAGGAGGCAAGGTCAGTATTGAGCGTAAACCCATTGGACTTCGCAGCCAAACGCTCGACTTGCTTGGGAAGAGATCGCAAGAGTGCAGCATCAGCCTGCAGCCGTGCCTGTGCGTCGCCAGCGGGCGTGAGATCACCGAGTCCTGTAAACGCTGCCGCAACGACCGTCGCCATGAACATGGCTGCGACCAACACAGCGGCGCGCGGGTCTCGCGACTCGCGGTCGTATTGAGGAATCTCGCCTATATGCTCGGTGTCGGTCGCCTGCTGCGCGAGCATCAACACAAACATGTAGGTAATCAGGATCGCTCCGGCGTAGACAATGACCAAGGCGAAGGCCATGAAGAAGGCCTCGAGCATGACCAGTACACCACAGACACTCAGCACAACGAGTACAAAGAACAGTGCCGCGTAGACGGGGCGACGCTGACTGATCATTTGAACGGCCGAGGCCACAGCCATCAATGCGAATACGAGGAAGAAGCCCTCTTCAACAGCGTCTTGGATGCCATCTGGGAGACTCCCAGCGAGCACAAACAACCAAGCAAGGCCAGCAAGGCCGATCAGCCCGCCAACCCCCCGCACTGGCGCCGTCCGAGCCGACAACACGATCAGCAGTCCGATTGCCCCCACTGCCGTTGCGATGTAAGGAAGGATGGGGTCCATCCGTGACCTTGTGATGCGGCGATGTACTCGCCTAGTGGGGATCCATGCAGTGATGGGAAATGAGCTCACGAGCCCGTCCCGCTACAGAAGACGGGGAGAATAGCACCAGAGCACCGGTATGGGGGTTTGCCGCACATACTCAAGTAGCCAAGTTCCTACCGCGCCACGGTACGATTCCAGTCATGCCCGACCCAGCCCTTCGACATATCCCAAACCTGCTGACGATGGCCCGAGCCGTGATGGCAGTGATGTTCTTTGTGGCGATCGGTCTCTACCGGTATCCAGACCAAGGAGTGGGGTGGCTCTGGGCAGCCATTGCACTCTTTATCCTGGCCGCTGCAACCGACTTTCTTGACGGATTTCTTGCCCGCCGCTGGAGCGTCGTGTCAGCGTTTGGCAGAGTGATGGACCCATTCTGCGACAAACTCTTGGTGCTCGGCGCCATGGTGTGCCTCGCCGGACCCGGCTTTGAGATAGCAACATGGTCCGAAGAGAATCGAACCATTTGGCTGGCAACTGGCCTAGCCCCATGGATGGTCGTCGTGATGCTCGGTCGCGAACTATTCGTGACCAGTGTGCGCGGCATGGCCGAATCCCGCGGCATTGCCTTTGGCGCCAAGTGGAGTGGCAAGGCCAAAATGATATTGCAATCCGTATCGATTCCAACCGTGATGGCCTTGATTGCAGTCGCCCCCCCCGGTGACGCCGAGTGGTCCGCCTGGACAATCAAGGGATTGATGTGGTTCACCGTGCTGATAACAGCTTGGTCCGGCCTGCCCTATCTGGCCGCCCTGCCCGCACTGATGCGAGAGACCCGGAACGCGCCATGATGCGACTGCTGATGGTGACAGCCGGAGGTCTGGGGCTCATCAAACCAGCACCGGGCACATGGGGTTCGATTCCACCCGTGGTGCTTGCTGCTGCCTTCGCTCCCTTTGGCTGGACGGCAGTGGTGGTTGGTCTGGCAATTCTGCTCGCCCTCGGATCGGTCATCTGCATCGGGCTCGCAGACTGGTATGCGAAGCACTTTGGCGTACCTGATCCTGGACAAGTCGTGTGTGACGAGGTTGCAGGCATGTCCTTGTGCCTCCTCTTGCTTCCATGGCATGACCCTGATTGGCAGGACAGCTTGACTCAAGCGATCGTGGCGTTCTTGCTATTCAGGGCCTTCGACATTCTGAAGCCTCCCCCAATCGAGCAGAGCCAGCAGTTGCGAGGCGGCTGGGGTGTTTTAGTCGACGACCTCCTTGCTGGGCTTGCTGCGGCGGGCGTTCTGTGGGGACTGCTGGGACTCTCGACGCTGCTCTCCTAACCGGATTAACTCACCTACCATGGCTCCTCTCAATCAGGAGCCCTGCATGCACTACATGCGCATTGCCGTTCTAGCCCTCATCTTGGTGCACGTCCCATCGCTTGCTGCTCCGCCCGGTGGCGGCGTGGTGATTCCGAATAACGATGGCATTGACGGATTCCGCCCGGACTGGGACCCAAACGACTTTGACCTCGCCGCCTACCTCGACAGCTTGCATCCCGATGCTGCGTTGTGGTACCAGCATGTGCAAACACTCAGTAACCCATGGTTCGGTGGTCGCCAGCCCGGCACGCGGGGCGATGAACTCGCGGCCGAATACATCACTTGGTACTACGATCGAGCAGGACTCACACCCGGGTTTCAGGGCCCAGACGGACCTCAGTGGCGGCAAGGGTTTGAATTCACTGTTGGCCGAACGGTCCCAACCGTGACAACGTCGAAACTGAAATCTGGCCGCAAAACTTTTGAGCACGGAGTTGACTTTCAGGTACTCGCCCCGAGTGGCACCGCTGACGTGCGACTTCCACTGAGCGTTGCTGGGTTTGGCATTGAAAATGGCCCCGACGGCTTCACATCGTTTGGTGAAGACGATGACCTCACCGGTCGCGCCGTGCTATTGCTGCGATACGAGCCTCTAGACGAAGATGGCAACAGCCAGTGGGCGGACAACCGTTTCTCACCACACGCAGCCATGCGTACAAAGCTCCGTTCCCTCACAGATCGCGGCGCCGCAGCTGTGATTTTAGTGAACCCACAAGGTGCTTCCGGGAGCCGGCCAGCCCTTGAGTCGCCTCGCTCCTCAACTGGTTTTGGATCCACCCAGGGGATTCCATTCATTCACGTCACTGCAGAAACGGCAGATGCCTTACTCGCCATTGCCTCAGGCGAACAAGCGGACCTCGCAGAGATTCAGCACACTGCCAACGAGACGGGAAGTGTGCGTCACTTCCCGCTATGGCGAAAGGTCGAGATCGCCACTGCGGTCGAAACTCCGGGCTACAACACGTGGAACATCGCCGGCGTATTGCCAGGCACTGGCGCACTTGCAGATGAGTGGGTTGTTGTCGGTGGTCACTACGATCACATTGGCCATGGCTACACCGGATCGCGGGCTCCTGGTGATGACCGCGTGCATCCGGGCGCAGACGACAACGCTTCCGGCATTGGTTCCATTCTCATCTTGGTAGATCGACTTACCAAGGCCGCTGCCGAGGATGAACGCGATCGGCGATCGGTGCTCTTTGCGGCGTTCAGTGGCGAGGAAGCCGGACTACATGGGTCGGCGTCCTTTGTCGAGAACCCACCAATTGACTTGGATCAAACAAGTTTGATGCTCAACCTCGACATGATGGGTCGCTTGCGTGGAAGTACGGTGGCGCTGACCGGCACCGGGACAGCCGAAGAGTTCGATGAAATGTTGCCGCGACTGGTTGAACCAACTGGATTAACGGTCAAGACTACGCCGAGCGGGCTAGGCCCCTCAGATCACTCGAACTTTTATCGAGCCGACGTGCCAGTGTTGTTCTTCTTCACAGGCCTTCATGACGACTATCACACGCCCGAGGACGTCTCGTGGCGAGTCAACCCTGAAGGGACGCTTCGAATCATTGACTTATGCGAGGTCATTCTTGACGAAACAACGCACCGCGAAGAGATGTTCACATTTAGATCGGCCACGGAGGGCACAGCCTCTCGAAACAACGGTGCAAATGTACGTCTTGGCATCATGCCCTCATACAGCACAGCTGATGAGCCCGGAGTACTCATTGATGCAGTGACTGAGGGCACAAGCGCCCATGATGCGGGACTTCGCCAGGGCGATGTCATCACTGCGTGGGATGCCCAGGAAGTTGAAGGTGGCGCCGACCTCATGAAGCATCTCCGCAATCACAAGCCCGGCGATGAGGTCACGATTACGGTGACCCGTGATAGTAAGTCTGTTGACGTTCCAGTTCTGCTGAAGGGCCGCAAGTAGGCGAGACGTCGTGGCTGGGTTGTTGCAGGTGCCAAGAAAAGTCACCATACGAACAACAGGGCGGGCCGAAGCCCACCCTGTTGTTCGTATGTGAACATAAGCCGGATCCTGTTCCCTGCCTCGCGATCACTGATGGCTTGGCTGGGCGGCGACCATTCATCTAGAGCACTCGTTGCCGAGCGCCTCGAGCACGCGACCCGTTCTCATCCCGCGGACACGGGCCAGAACACCGAAGTGTCCTGCGAGAACTGCTTGCGTTTGCACGCGGTGTGGTTTGCCATGCCTCGACTGTCACCAGCCAAGCGGTGCGCTCTTACCGCACCTTTTCACCCTTACCCACCGAAGTAGGCGGTATATTTTCTGTGGCACTTTCCCTAACTCAACGCGAGTCGGTGGGCGTTACCCACCACCGTGTCCTGTCGTGTCCGGACTTTCCTCCATCACATGAAGACCAAGGGCCCTCAGGCGACGGCGGCCGCCTGTTCACGTGGGAATTGTAGAGCGTCCTTTGCCCCAGCGAAAGTATGAGCCCGGCACACCACAAATAGATGGTCGGTGGCCATGGTAGGCTTTCGCCATGCCACGAATCGCCATCTGGGCCCAGCAAAATCAGAGCTGCCTGCTTGAACGGGCTATCACCGAATGCCCCCAAGGCGAGCCGCTCGAAGTCGTTTTGGTTGGATGTGAGGATGAGCACGGCGCCACTGCACTGGGATCATTGCTCTCCGCTCCTACATGCACGGATCTCCGCAAAATCCTCCGCAGTAATGCAGATGTCGTATGGCTCGCGGCACCGCAAACACTTGATGCCGACGCGCGAGGACTCGTACGCGCCGCGACCATGCCGGTGGCTACCTCATCCCCCCCACCAGCGGCGCTCGCTGACTTGCTCAGCGAGCCAGACGGGGGCATGCCCGCCCACTTCATTCCACTTCTTCGCGGCGGCGCTGCATTTCAATCGGCGGCCACAGCCCTTGAAGGTTTTGGTTTGGTGCATTGCGTGCACGTATCAGCAACCGCCGGTGACCACCAGACATCTCGCGCATCACTCGCACTTGATGCATTTGACCTCGTGACACACTTACTTGGCGAGCCCGACGAAGTTTGGGCCGCGCATGCTGGTCCGCTCCCTGTTTCGGCAGATCCCACAGTCGAACGATCGGGACATTTAACAGCAGCCATGCGGTTTGGTACTGAGCGAGCCGCTTCCATCACCGTCAGCGACGGTGGTGGCACCTGGGTGCGGCGGGTTGTGATTCTGGGAGAAGGCGGACGAATCATCGTCACTGACGAAGGTGTGTCATGGACAGATCCTGAAGGGCAAAGCCAAGAAGCACCGCCCACCGAGGGCCAAGCCAATGCGGGCGAACTGGCTGGCTGGCACCTTCGCCGCCTTGCAGCAGGCAAGCCACCACCTCCGATTTCACTTGAAGCAGCCATTGCGCTTGAGAGCGCACGATTAAGTTGCTTAACCCATCAAGTTGAAGATCCGGCACATGTACGCAACATGATTGGGCGAACCTGACCTGCCGTTCAACCAGGCCCTTTGGACTGCGGTTGATCGCGGTCTCATTGCGATTGCTTCAACGGATCTAGATCGTCGTTCGAAAGTCGGCGCTGGAATGATCGACTGCACGACTAAGGTAGTAACGCGCGAGCACTGTGAATATCAACGTTTTTCTTGACGCACGATTTCAGCCGCTCATGCTACGAGCGTGTAGTGGCATCAGGATGCTTGGGATGACACGATCCTCAACCATTCGCTCAGCGTGACCGGCGAGCATGGCAAACACGTCTGGCAATTCTTTGAGGTCTCGGAATGGACCATTTCGCCGAACCGTGAGGTACACGCTGAGCGGTTCGTTGCCTTCGGTATTCAGCCCCTCACGATGACCGCCTCGCGTCTTGACTTCCACACTGGCCTGCGTCCGGTTGCCTTCGTCGAGGGACAATGCAAGGAACGGCTGCACATCGGCAAGATGTTCGCGATCCTGCTGAACCACTTCGGCAAGCGCAGAACCGGACAAGAGGGCGTCGAACACAATTTCGTTGCGGTTACCTGTCACTTCAAGATCAAACCCGAATACCAACTCAATCGACTCAACGTCGAGGGGCGTGATTGACAAAAAGTAGGGCGCTGTTTCAAGAAGCAGCCGATGCAGTTGATAGGGCCCATCGAGATCGTCTGGATTGACCCAGCCGCTGCGAACGCTTGTGCGTTGCAGCGCAACCCATGCGTATCGGCCAGCGATTTCGGGTGATTCCAATGCCAATTCACCTGCGTATCGACGGAAGCGATCAAGTTCAGGCATCTCCTTTCGGATACGGCCAAAAAGGTCCAGTACCGACTCACGATGCGACGGAAGATCCATCGTCAGGCCAACCCGCTGATTGACATAGAAGTCCGTGCACAGAGCGCCTAAAGATGTCGAGGCAACAGTCACGCCTGCGATGGTAGCGATCGTTTTCGGATTGGTTGCAGTTTCCAGTATGTGAGTGATCTCCACAGCCACTCCATTGGACCAAATCGAAAACGTGAAAGCCAAAGCGGCGACCAAATACACTGCGCGGCCCAGATCGCGGCGACGACCAGGAGTTGGGCGGCATACCCGACTTCACCGTGCCAGCCAAAGCCCCACCCATAGAAAATCACCCCACATATCACGCTTTGTGCGAGATAGTTACTGAGCGCCATTCGGCCTACCGCGGCAAGCACGCTTCGAATGGGTTCGAACACATGCACGCCGCACATCAAAATCACAAGCCCCATCCAACCTGCCGCCACCCCGATACTGCCCCAATAATTCCAGAGGCTGTTGGCAAACATGACATCGACTCCGATCCATCCATCCGCCCGATTGGCGGCCATGCCAATGGTCACCACAAATAACCCGACGCCAAATCCAACCAACACCATCAACAGTGGTCGGCGGACGCTTGCCGATCGCTGAAGCCACCCGCTGCGGAAGATCGCCATGCCAAGCAGCATGAGCCCGCCGCATCTCCACATGAGCCACATGGCAAAGATCCAGGTCTCCATCGCCACGGCGATCCCCAACCGCTTGGGTGTTTGTCCCCACCAAGATCCTTGCCAGACGGCCGTTTCTGTCGCAACACTATCGGGACTTGCGACCACTTCAGCGACGATATCTGGGCCACCCAACTGAACAAGTGCGCCGATACCCAACCAAATCAATGAGCCCGCAGCGAGCAGCCCAAACCCCATCAGTGCCTGTGTGCGTACCGATAGCCTGCGAAGCGGATAGACAAGCATGCCACACAAGGCGTACGCCACGAGAATGTCGCCCCACCACAACAGCCAGGCGTGGCACAGCCCGATGACAAGAAGCCATGCCATGCGGCGATACCAAATCGATCCGCTTTGGCCAGTGGACGACTCAGCCCGCTGCGTGAACAAGACCAGCCCAGCCCCAAAGAGGAGGGAGAAGATGGCCATGAACTTCATGTCGGCGAGCATCTGCACAACCGAGAACACGGCGAGGTCAAGAGGCGTCTCACTGCCACCAAATACAGGCGATGTGTAGGCCGCTGCAGGCAGAGCAAAGGTGCGGACATTGAGTAGAAGGATCCCCAACACAGCGACGCCACGGAGTACATCAATTGATGCAATCCGTGCATTGCCAAGAGTTGGATGAAGTGGCGAACCTTGCACGATCATGGAAACATAAAGCATCTGCACTTGGATTGCCTAGATGTTTGAGAATGTTTGGACACCCACCAATACGCCTCAGCAACCCCTGGGAGGTCAGGAACAGCGAATTTGTGATGTCGATAGGTATCGACAACTATCGAGACGAACAAATGGAAGCGTGCCAGAGACTCCTCTGGCACGCCGATTAGACTTGTCTCAAGAACGCCCCCTCCGTGAGCTCAGCCGACAGCCGCACACACCTGCCGAGCAGCATCTCCAAGATCGGTTGCCGTTCGCATGGTTGGCAAACGCTCCTGCGCTTCGGCCAACACCGCACGCGCCGCGTCTACATTGGTGCCCTCCAATCGAACAATGAGTGGCACCTTGAAGCCAACTTCCTCTGCAGCTGCCACAATCGCCCGGGCGATGCGATCACACTGCATGATGCCGCCAAAGATATTCACCAGAACGCCCTTCACCGACTCCTCGCCAAGAATGATACGAAATGCCTCGGTCACCGCTTCCTGGCTCGCGTCGCCGCCCACATCAAGAAAGTTGGCAGGCTCGCCGCCGTGCAATTTGATGATGTCCATCGTGCTCATCGCGAGCCCAGCACCATTGACAAGGCATCCAATGTCGCCCTCCAATGCCACGAAACTCAGACCGGCGTCATGTGCTCGCATCTCATCGGGGTCTTCTTCCTTCGGGTCGAAGAGGGCCGCAATCGACTGCTGCCGGAACATCGCGTTGTCGTCGAAGTTGAACTTCGCATCGATTGCAATGACTTGCCCGTCGGGATACGCATCGCACGCTGGTGTAATCACAAGTGGATTGATCTCGGCGATCGATGCGTCAGTCTCCAAGAACAAATTCGCAAGATTGATCGCAAGGGTGGTGAACTGACGAACCTGCTTGCCCTTTAAACCCAAGGCAAATGCAAGATCTCTCGCCTGGAATGGGCAGAGCCCATCGAGGGGGTGCATGGGAATTGTAAGAATGGCTTCAGGTCTTTCTTCAGCAACCTGCTCAATCTCAACGCCGCCCTCAGCCGAAGCGATGAGCGTGTTGGTACGTCGCCCACGGTCGGTCGTGATAGCCAAATAAATCTCGCGTTCGATATCAACGCCGGCCGCAATCAACAGTCGATCAACTTCCAAGCCAGCAGGTGGTGTCTGGGGAGACACCATGCGATTGCCGAGCATGAACTCAGCAGCCTCTCGCACTTCATCGAGCGTCTTGACAACCTTGACAAAGCCAGCCTTACCGCGGCCACCTGCATGCACCTGGGCCTTGACCACAATCACGGGCGGTGACTCTGTGAGCAACTGCTCGGCAGCGGAGACAGCATCATCGACTGTCGTCACCATTTCGCCGTCAGGGACTGGAATGTCAGCCCCACACAAGAGCGCACGCGCCTGGAACTCATGAATCTTCATTTGGAAGTGCTTCCGCTTCGTTAGAGAAAATAGAACAAGAGTGGGAAGCGACGAATGATAAACGATTGATATCAATCATTGTGGACTGAGAAGCATTTGACTGTGCTATAGTCCATTACTCACTGGGGGGAACCTTTGAGAACCATATTCTTTGGCACGAACTCCTTCAATGATGGTCGCCCTCGGCACTCCCATGCCGACATTCACCCTGCCGGACGCGGATGGTTCCATATATACATCCTCGGATCTCTCCGGCTCGCGTGGAACGCTTGTCATTTTCCTCTGTAACCACTGTCCATTTGTGATTCACGTCGGTGATGAACTTGGCAGACTGGGCAAGACGTTCCCTGATCGCGGCATCTCCATCGTCGGCATCAATAGCAATGACGTTGAACACTACCCAGCCGATGCCCCCCCACTGATGCCGTCATTCGCCGCGACGCATGGCATTACATTCCCCTATCTCTACGATCAATCGCAACAAGTGGCAAGGGACTTTGGTGCAGCGTGCACACCCGACTACTTCCTCTATGACAGCAAAGGGGTCTTGGTGTATCGAGGGCAACTCGACGGCAGCCGCCCAGGCAATGACATCCCCGTCACAGGCGATGATCTCCGCAGCGCAATGAATGCTCTCTGCCAAGACTTTCCCGTAACTCAACCACAACACCCCTCCTTGGGGTGCAATATCAAGTGGATCCAAACGACCGAGTGCGTGAAAGGCACAGCATGAATACCCCCACTGCACAAGTCATCAGAAGAATGCCAACATCGGGCAGCCGCGAAGGCTCAGCAAAACTGTGGCACGACGAGTCGGTACTCCGCAAACTCTACGAGCGAGATGGACGCACCCAAAAGGAAATCGCCACCGAACTTGGCTGCTCAATGCTGACCATTAGCAAGGCGTTCAAGAAATTCGGCATTCAAGCAACGCGGGGCCGACGGCCAAGCAAAAACAAAAAAACACTTCGAGGGGTGACCACTACTGGCATGACCCCATTTGCTCGCGTTGCAGCGTCGGGACTCGCCCCACAAGAGGTACGCAAACGATTCATCGAACTCACCGAGATCATGGAGCGGCTTGGTCCCCACGCACGTGAGGCGGTCAAAAAGGATCTGCACGCATTGGTCGATCGCTTGTAGATCACTCTCTGGTGGTGGATCGCCGCCCTAAAAACAGAGTCAGCCCAAACGACAGCACCAAGGTCAAGATGATGCTGCCAACGATATCGATGTGCTCGTGCACGCCAAAGAATCCAAAGCAGACATTGAGCAGAACCAGAATGCCAATGAATACGAGTAATCGCACTACGCCTCGCTGAATCATGGCCGCGACACTCCTAGGTCACGCATCAGTTCAGCAGTTTGTCGCTGCGCTTCGCGGACCGATTGCTGCCGCTCAGCTTGCTGTGACTTCCATGCATTGCGGCTTGATTGCAGAGGGTCTGTTTCATCTGGGCCACAGCCCATGACGAGCATCGCAGCAAGTGCACACACTCCGATAGCAATCGATTTCTTCAGGCATGCCCGCATCAGATGCCTGCTCCAGCCGCTGGCGATGGCTCAGGCGGCCGCTGGCCATCCGGGCCAGTCGCTCCATCGGTGATCCACTTCGCAATTCGGCCGATCTGCTCGTCAGTGAGTGAGTCGCCTTTGCCCGCGGGAGGCATATGACCTTCATCTTCCATCGGAAGCGTAATCGCGTGATACAACGAACTGCTATTTGGCTTGCCTGGATTGACGACTTGCTCCGCTGCTGTCCCGGCGAACATCGTTGGCCATGGCACGAGTTGCAAGCCGCTCTTCTGTCGCTTGGGCCCATGGCACTTCTGACAGTGCGCTAAGAAGATGGGCTCGACATCTGACCAGCCCACACCCGTGGACTGCTCAGGAACTGGCTTGATCTCGGATGGGAATGGCGTGGCTTGCTGCTGGTCGGACTCGGAAGACTCCTCAGTCGACTCCGCGGTGAGTGGCCCGAATAACCAATTCTCGCCCCACACCATTTCAGCCCCAAAATGTCCTGCCACCCCCACAAGCGTGGCTGCCACAACCAAGAACGCTACATGAGTCCCGGCCCAATCGGCGCCCCGAAACCGCCGCATGATCCACGCCCCCACTGCTAATGCCATGACACCAAGACTGGCGATGGCTGTCCAGCGATGCAGCCCCACCAAGGTGCCTGTATCGCCACCGTATTCAGCCAATTCCCAGCCCGACCAGACAGTTGGAATGGCCATCAGAAACCCAATCCAAAGGCAAACCGAGGCCGCTGGCGATGCCAAGTCTCGCTTGCCGAGCATGTAGCGGGCCCCTTCGATGAACGCCGCCACCAGAATGAGGGCCAATGGGAAGTGCAGAAGAATCGGATGCAGACGGCCAATAACCTGCTCAAATTGCGATGCCGATGCGATCAAACACATGATTCAGACTCCCTCTTCAAGTCATGGGCAGCCTACCAGAGCCAATTAATCAGCTCAATCTAGCCTGTATTGGCACTTGTTTCACCGATGCGATGTGATAGGGTTGAGGTGGGTGGGGTTTACCCCAGACCAGGAGAGGAGCCCTTAAATGGCATATTGGATGAGACGCGTTGCTGCGGCGACGCTTTTGTTGGCGATACCAGTCGCCATAACGACTGCAGGCCCCAAGGCCAGTTCCGCCCCTGAGGACGGTTCTGTCCTCAATTATCCGGTCGGACAACACGCTTGGATTGGCGCTCGTGGGTATGAACTCAACAACACTGACAAAGCCCCGGCCGTCGTCTATGACGACATTGTCTCCGTAGCCAACGCCGGATGGCTGCGACTGCACTTTGGCCAAGACACTCGTCTTGGCGAAGGTTCCTTCATTCGCGTCACCAGCCTTCGCGATGGCGAAGTGCAAGAGTTGGACGCTGCGAATTACTCACAGTGGAAAGGTACTTCCGCCTACTTCAACGGCAACTCGCTGCGTGTTGAAGTCATTGCTGGTGGCTTGACACGCAATGCCATCTCGGTTGACACCGCTACATGGGAACCAATACACCCAGACCGCGTTGGCGGCTGCGGCATTTGCGGCAATGACGATCGCGTGCCATCAAGTGATAATCGATTCGCCCGCCTCATGCCCACCGGCTGTAGCGCAACGATGTACAACGCTGATTCATGCTTTGTCACGGCGGGCCACTGCTTGTCCTCGGGTGATGTGCTCGAATTCAACGTGCCTGCCTCAAGCAATAATTGCAACACCAACGCACCTCCAGTCGCTGATCAGTTCCCAATTACCGGTCTTGACGGCGTCAACGGCGGCGTTGGCGACGACTACGGTGCCATCAAGGCAGGTACCAATAGCGAAGGGCAAACCCCCTATGAGCGATACGGAGCCTTTGTCAACATCGGTTCCGTGCCCAGCTCGGGCAACCTGACTGTCAATGGCTACGGCGTTGATGAAGAATGCGTCCGCAGCCAAGTGCAGCAGTTCTGCGAAGGGCCGCTCGAAGACACCGACTCCGACACGCTCTACTACGACCTCGACGTAACGTTTGGTAACTCCGGTTCCTCCATCCTCTACAACGGCGAGATCGTCGGCGTGGTCACACACTGCTCTGAAAGCTGCTTGAACTACGGCACCCGTATCGACAAGGCTGCTTTTGTGTCGACGCGAGACAATGTCTGCGCTGGCGGCGGTGGTGGCGGAGGCGACTGCCTTACTGGTGAAATTGAAGACTGCAATGGCAACTGCTGCCCAGCCGAATGGGTTGGTGACAGCTACTGCGATGATGGCGCCTACACATGGAATGGCGTTGCCATCTATCTCAACTGCGCAGAATTCAATTGTGACGGTGGCGACTGCGTCTGTGATTAGGACCCAACCGGCGGCTGCTGCGTTGGTACGTCCTGCACGGTCGTGACCGAAGCTGAATGTGGCGGCGACTACCTCGGCGATGGCACAAGTTGCTCAAACGATCCATGTGGTGGCAGCGACCCAACTGGCGCATGCTGCGTCGGCACATCCTGCTCGATCGTTACTGAAGCAAACTGTAGCGGTGCTTGGCAAGGCGAAGGCACCGACTGCTCGGGTAGCCCATGCGGTGGCAGTGGCGGTGACGGCGACGCCTGTGGCGACGCAGTCGCAGCAAACGAGGGCAGCAACGCCTTCGATACCTCCGCCCTGTCAGACAGTGGTTATGGCGATCCTAACGAGACCCAGTGCGAAGGCACGTACCTCGACTGGGACGGCACCGCTGACTTCTGGTTCGTCTGGACGCCCGGCGCAGATGGCACCGCGATGTTCAGCACGTGTGATACCAATTCGTATGACACGTCCATGGTCCTCTACGAAGGCACATCTTGCTCCAACCTGTCACAAATCGCCTGCAATGGTGACTATGCCGACAGTTCTGGATGTCAGGACTTTCACTCGCAAATTGATGGTGTAACAATCTCTGGCGGACAGAGTTATTACATCCGAATTGGTGGCTGGCAAGGAGCAACTGGTGCTGGCACGCTGACGATCGATGCCGATCTTGGTCAGCCTGAACAGGGTGCTTGCTGTATCAATAATCAGTGCAGTTATGTAACCGAAGCAGCCTGCTCCTCAGGCAATGGCACCTATCAAGGTGACGGCGTTCCCTGCTCGCCAGACCCGTGTGCAGCACCAGCCACTGGCGCATGTTGCATCGCAGACGAGTGTTACATCAAGACCGAGCAAGAGTGCACGTCGGAGAACGGCACCTACCAAGGTGACGACACCAACTGCGATGACGACCCCTGTGGTAGCAACTCAACAGGTGCATGCTGCGTCAATGAGACAACTCATTGGACTTGCACCGACAATACCACCCAGGACTGGTGCAAAAATGCACTTGGAGGCGTCTGGCATCTGGGGCGCTCATGCAACGAGAATCCAGCCCCTTGTCCAACCGGTAATGATGAAATCGCCATCGCATGGCGTGTTACTGGCATCGATCGAACTGCACTTGACCAGTCGCACTACTCGGTGGACGTCTATCTTGAGACGCCCGACGCGTGGCGATTGGATGCCGTCGCTGGCAACAACGAACAGTTGAAGACGATTGTGAGCACTTCGGCTTTCTATCAAGACAATGGTGGTGGCCCCACTTCGAAAGATGTGAATCCTGACTTCTATGAATTCGCTCCAGACCTGGAATGGGATAGTCGCGTTGGAATTGGCTCGGTCGATTCAAGTGGCAACCCCTATCCCATCAATGATCTCAATCAGGTCGGAATCGATTGGACCAACTTTGAGGGCGGTGGCGACTTGTCCGCTGACAACGGAGTGTGGTTCCTCGTTCCAGACGATCCGGCCGGCGCATCCACAAGTTTCATCAGTCAGGACTGCTCCGAGCGGAACGGTGTGTGGATCGCACGCCTGACAACGATGGATCTCTCCTCAGAGATCATGCTTGATGCCCTCTTCCAAGGTCGTACCGATGGCGAGGTTGTCTGGCAGGAAGCCTCTGGTGGCACGATCACCTATCAAGGTGAACTCGACTGCAACCTCAACGAAGTGCCCGATGCATGCGATATCGCAAACGGCACGAGTGAGGACGCCAATGGAAACGGCATTCCCGACGAATGCGACAGCGGTTGCACCGGTGATACCGACGGTGACGGTGATACGGATGTCGATGACATCCTGACCATCATCAAGAACTTCGGAAACGGGTATGACGTCGACGATCTGTTGGCGGTGATCGAAGACTTCGGTTGCACTGGTTGATCGAAGTACAGCGTGCTTGATTGGCGGGCGTCGGTCTCTGACCGGCGCCCGCTTTCTTTTTGCAGCACCGGGAAGCAGACCAGAACACGCTCCCCTGCTCTACGGCGATGGGGCCGCTATAGCTCTCAAATGCGTTGCACAAGCAAGCTGAAATTCCATCAGCGTCCGATCCACAGCCTTGGCATTTGGAGTCGTCTCGTCATTGATTGCTTGGCGTGCACTTGTCAGACGGCGAAGCCATCCCTGTGTCTGTTGCGGCGTAAGTGATGGAATTTCCACCCGCATGAAATCCTCCATCACCTTCGTGGGATCTGGAAGCACTACTTCGGCTTGCTCACCGCTTGGTTCCTCAAACAGACACAATGGAATTGCTGCATTGGCCTGCATCGCGTCAAGTGCAATTCGAATGCGGCTTCGACCAATTGAAATCGTGGTGCTGAATGCGATACGAAGTTCGCCAACTGCACGATAGTCACCGAGGTAGATCTCGGTTGGAATCGCCCCCGCAGAACCCGCCCCCCGATCGACAACCTTGACCTGCAGCCCAGATTCGATATCGAAGAACCGCATCTCCTCGCCGCCAATGCCCCCAATAGGCAAGCACTGCACCTTCCACGCCTGCGAACCATCGACTTCTTCGACACCAGCAAGCGACACCGATTCGTACAGAGCCGAGATGTTCAATAGCGGATTGAAATCCTTGTCTTGAAGCAGTTTCTGAAGTTCTTCGCCTTGCATCTGAGCAACAACACCATTTGGGCCGACGGACCAAGCCTGATCCCCGTTTCGCACTGTCACTTGAGCACCGCCTATGCCGGTATCGACAGAGCGGTAGAACCCAGCCCTCGTCTGGAATATGGCGACATTGCCAGTCAGCCCAGCACCGAGTACCTCAAGGGTGCCCAGGCCACGCAGACTCTGGATTGCTTCCCAGGCAGGTCTCCCGCCGGTGACCTCAAGGTACCTGTTGATAATTGTCTCAGCGCTGGGTTCACTCATCTCTGTGGCCGCGGGTGTGGGTTCCTGGCCCAAGGCCTGCGAAGCTGCGCCAACAATCATCAAAACGGGCAGAATGGTATTCATCATGGGGTACAGCATGTGTCGTAGCTCCTTCAGGCTATGGGCATTTACTTACACACCATCGGTATGTTCAAGAGCCTTGCAGTGGGCCCAAACCGCTGACCTGAGCTTGACAAACGCTCCGCTTGGTTCACCAAGCAAGAAAGAACAGCGGCTTCTTATAAATTCAAAAGTATCATACCCCGAGGGTTCTAGGAGCATGATCGGGACACCCCGACTCGATCGGTTACTCGGGTTTCAAGGCACGTGAAAATGCTGCCCTACAACCTAAAAAACCCCAATAGGAATCCATCCGCATTAGCCCTAATTCCATCAGTATCTCTCATTCCAACAGTATGATGATTTGAGATCAGCCAATGGAAGGATCACGCATGATTTTGGAACGGCCTATCCGCATCGCCATGATTCTAGCGATTGCTTCGCCAGCCTTGGCGGGCAACATTTGTTACTCCGGATTTCTAGAAGAGATGACCAATTCTTTGGGCCAAACTGACTACCCACTGTCAGTAGAGATGAGTCTGGGGAAGATTGCAATCGGGAGTGGAAGCGCAGAGAACGCGATTGGGGCTGTGGCCATTGTGGAGTGGGTCGAATCAGGAAACGCGTGTGATGCCATTCTTGGTACTTGGGAACGCGAGCAGGTGTTATGGGGTCAGTCTGCAGGCGATGAATTTGGACATGCCATTGCGTTTCAGACAAACAACCTTGCATCGATCGCGCCGAACGCAGGCGAAAGCGGATTGCTCAGTGTCTATCTGAGCACAGGTGTCAATGAAGAAGATTTCTGGCAGTTGGATGCAACTTTTCAACCATCTCCCGGCTACTCCTTTACTGGCCAACTTGAAATGGCACTACCTTGGATGGTTGCTGCTGAACAGAATGCGCAAAACGGAATGAATCTCCGCATTTTCAAGAGGGATGCCACAGGCTGGTCAGATTCGGATTCTATTGGGTTGGGCCAGGTTTCGAATGCAATAGATCTGTCGCTGACATCCACCACACTTGCTGTCGGCACTCCGGAAGTAACCTTCGACAACAAATACAATGAGCAGGGCGGAATCTGGGTCTGGAAAGTTGATGAAGGAGCGAACTGGGTATTCGGCAACAAGGTCTCCCCAGTAGCCCAAGAGGCGTTCCTCCACGCAGGGCAGCAAGTTGCAGCGTACGGCGATTACTTGGCGTACAGCACAGGAGGGCTTGATACGCCGCACCCTTCGTCCGTTGAAATCCAAGTGTATGACTCGGGCACCGAAACTTGGGCACCCTTTAACCCACCAGGCGGCAATCCTCGGGGTGACGCACTCGGCAACGTCATCGATGAGTTGGTCATGACCGCACAAGGTCTGTATCTCTCGGTGGCGGATACCGTGACGGGCGAATCCGCAATCGGCCTGATCGAGTTCATCGACGGGTACGTGTTGACCGAAATTTCGAGAGCCGATGTGGCGGATTCCACACGATCCTTTGATTTTGCCGTAGAAGGGCATTACGTGATTGCCGAGGGCGTAGAGAGTGGCCCACAGAACCGAAGCGTATGGCTTGTACCGACTCGTGATTGCAATGCCAATGGCGAGGACGACGTCTGTGATTTGTGCAGGTTCGCTGGATGGGATGGGAACGAGAATGGGTCGATCGACTTCTGCGAGTGCCCGGGGAATGTCTTCGATGAAGATCCTGCAAATCCAACCGTCAATGAGGTTGATGTCGTGTTCATCATAGATTTCTTGTGGGGCGACGATGACGGGTATGGGGATTGCAATACCGACGGCATTACCGATGTCCTAGACCTGCTCATGGTGCTGGAGAACTGGGGATCGTGTTCCTGAGTTTGTAAGGCATTGAAATGAGATTGAGGCTATTCAATTTCAATAGCGATGGATCGTACGGCCATCTGCAGATGCATACACGAGCCTGAGTTCGACGCTCCATGCCAGGACAGATGCGAGCGGGCGAGGCTGTCCGAGAGCGCATCCAATACGACGTTCCGCGAACAGCGCCGCGCAACATGCCGCGGTGTCGTGCAGAAGAGCCACCCAGCGGACTCGAACCGCTGACCTGAGCTTTACGAAAGCTCCGCTCTACCAACTGAGCTAGGGTGGCCTGAGGCGGGAAGGATACCGCCTGAGCACAGAGGAAGCACTTGGCCTATCAGGACATCGTTGCGCGGCTCAGGACCCTACAACGGCAGTATCTACCGAGACCACATCGCCGCGATCCAATGCGCCGTAGAGTCGCGCGGCGGCATCAGCAACCTCGCCACGGGCGGATCCGATGAAGTCGCGAAGGTCGGCAACTTGACGAGACGACAGGTGATCGCCGTATCGTCTGGCTGAAGCTGCCGCCAAGTCCAGTAGCGACGTCTGCTGCCATTCATCGGTCGCTTTGAGCGCTGCATTGACAATCGCCTGCTGGGCTGATGAATCGTTGATCACGGCGAGCACTTCGGCCACCATCAACTGCTGCGGACCGGCATCACTCATAAGTGCCTGTTCCAGTTGGGGTGTGGCCTCAGCGGCATCGAGTCCGGCCGGGCGTGACATCGCCAGATCACGCAAGGCGGAAAGACTTTCGCTCGCATAGAATCGGCGGTCAGCGTCATCAAGTGGTGTGCCCAATCCAAGCGAAGCAAGCACACTTGTGAACGCAGCGTCTGAAGCACCATTCTTGAGCACGCCAATGCCGGGCATGCCGGCGCTCATCTGACGCGTCGTGGCAAGATCATCAGATGGGACAATCAGCACGATTGGCACACCAGCATCGGCGAGTTGCGCCCATGTGCTGTGTTGTGCGTTTGTTGCATACACGACGGCCAGATCTATCCCCCCCGCTCGAGTTGATGTCGTCAGATCGGCCCAAGTCTGCCCAGTCCCGGCCACTTGATAGCCCGCAGCCTCTAAGCGGCCTTCGCCCCTCTTCTGCTCGGCAGGCGTACCTCCAACCACAACAGACTGTCTACCAGCACCACCCTGCACTGCGGCACCAAGGAGGGGAACCACGCGGTTGCTGCCTGCAAAGGATTGGTCCGGCATTGCTCGCGATACGACCAGGGCCGCGTCATATCGAACGCGTTGATCAGCATGTGCCAAGGCCTCGGTAATAGCCTCACGCTCACCACCGCCAAGCAGGCTTGCAGCACCGCCCGTACGGGCAAGCGCAGCCAACGCATCGCGGGCCATATCATTGTCGTCCTGATCGATCGCCATCAGCAGCACTTCTCTAGCGACGGCTGGGCCGTGGACAGTGGCATGGAAGCTGGGGCTTCGATCCAACTGAGGCACCGGCAACACAACATCTCGCTCGCCCACTCGATTCTCAAGCCGCAGATTACCTGCAACGAAAGTTACCAAGGCTGGGCCATTATTGGGGTCAATTTCGCGGGCCTTGGCAGCATGCCGCACCGCCATTGTCGGCCAGTACAGATCTGTGGGCACGAGTTGGCTGACCAGTCCGCCATGGGTATCCCAGCCCCAGACCGTCTGCATCGGCACCAGATTGCCGTCTGCATCCTGTACCAAGGCAGGCCGAGCTCGGAGATGCTCCATCTCTCGCAAGTAGTCTTCGGCGAGTTGCACATGAAGCGATGCGAGGTCGACATTGGGGTCTTCCCAACCGAGCCGTTGAATCGCACGTGCTGCAGCCGAAACTACAACGTCTGTTGCCTTCGGATTCTTTCCAACCGCAATTAACGTAGCACCAGCATGTGGGTAGCCAATATCGGCCAACGTGTTAATGATCAGAACCTGCTGACTTGCTGGCACATTGGGAAGCGCGGCCGACAAGGGCAGCACAGCTTCACGTCCAAGTGTTGGAAGTGTGTTGTTGAGGCCCAATTGAATCTCGGTTGATGTACCGGGGTCGCTCATCGCCACAAGCATCGGTGGAACCGCAAATTCCCCTGCTTCTACAAGACGAGCATGCGCAAGGGAACGAGCTCGACGCGTGCCGCCAAGCATTTGAATTGCCTCGTTGATCCGATCGATGTCCCGAGCCATATCCATACGACCCTTCTCGACACGCGACTCCATCGCAGATGCAATATCAGCGAGCGACGGCACCTCGCGTGCCCACCGAATCGCCACCGGCAAGCGGTCTCGCATGCGGGGGTCCTCATCAACCAACTCAGCCAAGTCTTTGTCACTCAGTTCACTATTGAGCAACGCCTCGCCGTTGGAGCGAGCCATCTCGACTTGTGCCGTCAGGGCATAGTGCACAAAGTCATCAAGCATGACTGTTGGCGATGCATCTGCGGCTGCAGCAGGCATTGAGGACATGCACAAGCCTGTCATCAGAAGGGTGGACAGGATGGCAAGACGGATACGCATAAGCATAAAAACTGGCTCCAATACCGATCGCTTGGACAGACCCCACAGGGGTCCTCATCGCGGGGAACAGCGAGGATAGTCAGGCCGACAAGGTCGGGCAAGCGATTCGAGGAACTGGTCTTCATCTGAATCGCGTCCTTGCTATGCTCCACGAGCATCGTGGCGTACGGGAAGTGTGGTGAAAGACCACCGCGGACGCGCCGCCGTAATGGGATGAGGCCTCGCCACGGCCAGTCGATCCAGCCCCTCTGGGGCAGTCGTCCACCACCGAGGCCGCCCCCAGAGCCGGAAGACCTGCCCACGATGGCTGACGCTCGACCCGCGCGAACCGGGTCGGCAGACTCCGCTCACCACACTCCCGGTGATCGACCTGCCGATTCAACCCCGACGCCGGGATATGAATTGGGAGTCGTCCCACGCGACTTGGGACGCCATGAGTCGGTCCCATATGACTATTGCTATTCCCATGGCTCTTCTGGCCATCACGATCGCCATCCCAAACCCATGGGCCGACGAGGTCGTGTCCTTTGATGCCGGCCTTGGCGGCGCACCCGGTTATGACCAGCCAACCGTCACGCTTGGACCGCCCGAATTGTTGACCGGAGAGGACACTGAAACCACCCATGTCGTTTCACCATTTTCCCCCGCCTGGCGACCAGATGAAATTGTGTCCATCGGTGCCGGTGGTTCCATTGTGTTGTCGTTTGATGAACCCGTTCTGAATGCTCCCGACAACCTCTTCGGGATCGATCTCATCATCTTCGGGAATGCAGGCCTCATCGATGTACTCTGGCCATCGGGAGTGTGTGGCGGACTCTTTGGCGCCGATGGAGGTTCAGTGTCGGTGAGCACGGATGCAGTGCAGTGGCATGTTGCCGCGGACACACTGGCGGACGGACTCTGGCCAACTATGGCCTTTGTTGATTCCTCGCCGTACTCTGAAACACCGGGCCAATACGTGACAGATCCCACGCGTGCGATCGATCCGACGCTCACCCTTGCTGAAGTCAATGGGCTGGACTACGCATCGCTGGTCAAACGGTATGACCAGTCCGCTGGCGGCGTAGGAATTGATCTCACCCCACTAGGCTTAGACTTTATTCGTTATGTCCGCATTGATGTACCCATAGATGCTTTCCTCTCAGCTGAACTCGACGCGGTCGTCGACGCGGGCGTGTGGATCAATCCTGACCCCACCGGCGACGGACTGGTCAATGTGGATGACCTGCTGTTGGTCATCAGCTCTTGGGGAAGTACAGGTGGATCGGCAGATCTCAACCACGACGGCATAGTGAGTGTTGACGATCTCTTGATCGTGCTCGAGTCGTGGATATGAATCGCCGCGGATTGACCATCGCCGAAGTACTCGTCGTCATTGTGATCCTTGGCATCTTGGCGAGTATGGCTATCCCCTCGCTCCAACAAGTGTCATCCGCAACACAACGCACGCATTGCCGCAACAACTTGAGGCAACTTGCGCGAGCTGCCGCCCTCTTTGCCATCGAACGCGATGGTCGCTTCCCACCCGGGCTCTTGTATGGAAGCAATCGAAACGCCTTGAGCGGAGACGTCCGCGCGTGGGACTGGCAAACCACAGCAAGCGGTCATGTGCGACCTGGCGAATTGTGGACCTATACCGACAGAGGTAGCGAGTCGAAAGTCTTGCAGTGTCCGACCGCCGAACATGAATTGGCATCGTGGACTGGCGATCCAACGACGGGATACAACTACAACGTCGCCTTCGTCGCCGCCGAGTCTCGCATGCCAACTTCAGCCGACGCCGAAAAAGGCGCGTGGGATCTCGTCATCGAGAAAGCCAACCTCGATGGCATGCGTGAACTCACGCTCGCCCAGTGCCACCGCAGCAGCACGACAGCACTCTTCGGCACAGGCGGGCGACTTGGCGGCGTGAATAAGTTCATGCGTTCGCCGGTCAATATTGGTGCTGGATACGACACCGCTTATGCAGGCGGCCAGTCCTTCCCTGATGGACGCACCAATATCGCCTGGATTGATGGACATGTCACAACGCAGCACCATGCTCATCAGGGCCAGCACTTTGACGATTTACCGAGTTGGCTGACCGACTCACTTGCGTGGCCAATGAATGGGTTTCTCTCAGACGACGCCCGCTCGTATGATCCCCGCTGAAGAACACATGGCAGACGCATCACCACATCCACGACGAAAGCCGCCGGTACCCACAGTTGATCGCTGTATCTGCCACGACGTCCCATTTACTGAGATCCTTGCCTGGGCTGCTGATCGAGCAAGTACCGATCTCACTGATATTGAAGACCAATACGGATGCGGCGGCAGTTGTGGCATGTGCCGCCCCTACTTGAAGCGTGTACTTGCAACGGGCGATTCCTGCATCCCGCTGATGCTCGATGTGGACTGACCAAACGCCATGCCTGCACTGATCGACTTTGACACCGCCATGGCCATGCTCAGTGAGCATGATCACAGCCCGCTTGCGGTTGAACAGGTGCCACTCGCTGCCGCGGGCGGACGCATCTTGGCAGAGCACATCAACGCAGATCGCGACCTGCCACCCTTCAATCGATCTGCAATGGATGGCTACGCCTTCCGACACGGAGAGTCGACCGAGGCCATGGTGGTCTCCAATGAAGTGCGAGCGGGCGATGACCCACGAGTGATCGTTGCAGCAGGTGCCTGTGTGCTCATTTCAACTGGCGCGGCTGTGCCGACCGACTGCGACACTGTGGTGCCAGTGGAATACACCAATCGTGCTGGCCGATGCGAGTCGATGCAGATCACAGCACCGGTCCCCGGTCGCGGAGCGAATATCCATCCACGGGCAGCCGACGCAGCGAAGGGAGATGTCGTGCTGACACCACGCACTCGTATCGGCCCTGCAGAGATAGGCATTGCCGCAATGGTTGGATGCGAACACCTCTCCGTGCATCGCCGCCCCACTGTTGCCATCTTGACCAGTGGCG